>NZ_LN831025.1:600000-1200000 GCF_001457695.1 Campylobacter jejuni
TATAAAAACTCTCCAAAATCTTTATTTTTAGGATTTTCTACTTTGGTATGAATAACTAAATTTTCAAGTCTTATGCCCCATTTACCTACTTTATAAATACCTGGCTCTATGGAGGTTAGCATACCTTCTTTGGCTTTTGTTTTTTCAAGCACAGGGGATAGATAAGATAAAACTTGTGGACCTTCATGGACATTTAAAAAATATCCCACGCCATGTCCTGTGCCGTGTATATAGTCAATTTGTTCTTTCCATAAAGGTGCGCGTGTGATTGCATCAAGTAAGGGCATAGCTATATCTTTTGGAAAAATTGCACTGGAAATGGCAATATGTGCTTTTAAAACCAAGGTATAGTCATGAATTTGTTCTGCATTAGCCTTTCCTATTGGTACAACGCGTGTAATATCTGTTGTGCCGTTTTTATATTGTCCACCAGAATCAATAAGTAAAAGCCCATCTTTTTTAAGATAAGCAAAACTCTCTTTTGTGGCTTTATAATGTGGATATGCTGCGTTTTCGTTAAAACCTGCTATAGTGGCAAAACTATCACTTATGTAGTACTTGCTTTGTGCTCTAAATTCGCTTACTTTAGCATCTATGTCTAATTCGCTTATTAATTTTTTATTTTCTATTGCTTCTTCAAGCCATGCAAAAAATTTACATAAAGCCACTCCATCTTCTATCATAGCATCTTGTATATGCGCTATTTCTTTTGTATTTTTAGCTGCTTTTAAGTGAGTGCTTAGATTAATTTCTTGAATGATTTTTACGCTTTTATCTAAAGAATTTATGAGTAAAGCGGTCATTTTTGAAGGTTCAATAAGCAAATTTGTATTTGCAAGTTTTTCAAGCTCCATGATGATTTCATCATAATTTTTAAGCCAAAACCCATCTAAATTTAATTTTTTTTCAAGTTCTGAATTTACTTTTTTCTGATCAACAAAAAGCAAGGCTTTGTCTTCCAAGATTAGCAAATGACTTAAAAATACAGGATTATAATTTACATCATTCCCTCTTAAATTTGTAAGCCAAGCTATATCATCAAGGCTGGAGATTAAATGAGAGGTAACATTTAAATTTTTCATTTTTTGACGCACTAATGCTAATTTTTCTTTTCTTGAGTAAGAGCAGTATTCTAGTTCGTGTTCATAAATTTTTTCTTGTGGTAAAGTGGGACGATCTTTCCAAAGTGGACTTATCAAATCTATATGTTTTAAATTTGCCTTGCAATTAATCTTTAAATCTTTTTGCAAAGATAAAGGTAAAAGTGCAAAATCGATGCCTAAAATTTGATCTTCGCTTAAATTTTTTTCCAACCATTTGGTAAAAGTATTTTTAGCATCTTGCTTTTGTAAAAGTATGCCACTACCTTCTAATTCCTTTTGTGCTTGAAGCCAATATCTTCCATCTACCCACAAAAAGCCCTCTTCTTGTGTGATAAGAACTGTTCCAACAGAACCCTTAAAGCCACTGATAAAGACTCTGTTTTTGTAATATTCTGGTAAATATTCGCTCAAATGCGGATCCGCGCTTAAGATGAGATAGGCGTCAATATTATTTTCTTTCATTAATCTTCTAAGTTCTAATACTCTTTGTTTGTAAATACTCATATTTTCTCCTTAATATTAATTTTTTAGTATTTTATTGATAGGTTTTTTGAGTATAAGTAAAATTATAACAGCACCAAGTAATATCCACATACATTGGTAAAATAAATTTGGCAAATAAGCTATATTTTCTTCACTTGCTTTACCACCTATGAATCCAGCTAAAGCATTGCCTAATGCACTTGCTACAAACCAAAGTCCCATGACTTGAGATTTAATTAAATTAGGTGCAATTTTTGTCATTATAGAAAGTCCCACAGGGGAAAGACAAAGCTCTCCTAAAACCATAAGCAAAAAGCTACTGACAAGCCACCAAGGTGAAACTAAAATAATTTGTGATGAATTTTCTAAATTTTCTCTTAATGTATTAGCATCGCCATTTAAACTAATTGCATGATTTGAAGCTAAAGCCATTATTAAAAATGCCAAAGCTGCACCCAAAAGTCCTAATGCAAATTTAATAATAGATGAAATTTCTTTATTATTTTTGGCACATATAGTCCATATAAAAGCACTAAAAGGTGCAAAAAGTATAACAAATAAACCTCCAAGAGATTGAAACCATATTGTAGGAATTTCATAATTTAATATGGTTTTATCTGTTAATTTTTCTGCAAAAAAATTAAAAGAAGTGTATTGTTGCTCATATACTGACCAAAATAACGCAGCCGCTAAAAATAAAACAATAAAAATAATTAAATTTCTTTTTTCTTCTATTTTTAAAGAAGTAAAAGCGAAAAGATATAAAAAATAAATTCCAGCACAAGCTAAGATAGTTAGAATAATATTTTTATTAATAACTTGTGCATCTAATTTTATAAAACCACCAAGGATTAAAAATATTGCTCCAAGCAAAACAATACCTGATACAATGATGATGTAAAATGCGTTTTTGCTTTTTTTGCTTGGTCTATCCCAAGTAGAGTCTATGCCAACTTTTTCATCAAATTCTTTTAAATCAGGCATAGTTTTTAGGTAGAAAATAATTACCGCTAAAAGCATACCAATCCCACCTGCACCAAAACCAAAATGCCATCCGTATTCTTTTTGTAAAAAGCCGCAAATTAAAGGAGCTACAAAAGCACCAAAATTAAAGCACATATAAAAAAGAGTAAAACCAGAGTCACGCCTTGCATCATTTTTTTTATAAAGCATTCCAACCATTACAGAAGCACAAGTTTTAAAAAGTCCTGTACCTATAACCAAAAAAACCATACCAACAAAAATCATTTTATTGTTAAAATAAGAAAAGGCTATGCACAAATGTCCAAATGCTATAGTTAAAGCACCTAGTAAAATTGCTCTTTTTTGTCCTAAGTAATTGTCCGCAAGCCATCCACCTGGCAAAGCAGCAAGATATAAACAACTTGCAAAAATTCCCATAATTGCACTTGCTTCTTCAGGTTTTAAGTTCATTCCACTTTTTTCAAAACTTGCTATCATAAAAAGGTAAAGCAAGGGACGAATTCCGTAAAAAGAAAATCTTTCCCAAAGCTCAGTAAGTGAAAGAGATAAAAGTGGTTTTGGATGTCCAAAAAATGAAGTATCTAAATTTTTTACATTTTTACTCAATTTATATCCTTTGTGTATTTTTATTTATAAATTATAGACAAGAAATTAAAAAATATGTATAACTTTGTAATATTTTTAAATGATTTATATCATAATGTTACTTTTTTGCAAATATAAAAAAAAGAAATATTAAGATCAATTTTCAACTTTGGTGTATTTTGTATTTTAAGTTTAGTTAGATAATTGCTTATTTTTTTTGTTAAGATGGTTTTTTAGCAATAAAAAG
This sequence comes from Campylobacter jejuni, assembly GCF_001457695.1. Taxonomy (NCBI): domain Bacteria; kingdom Pseudomonadati; phylum Campylobacterota; class Epsilonproteobacteria; order Campylobacterales; family Campylobacteraceae; genus Campylobacter; species Campylobacter jejuni. The sequence goes on from NZ_LN831025.1 coordinate 603,403, forward strand.
CAAAAGTGCTACAACAAAAAGCATCCACATGCATTGTCCAAAAATATTAGGAAGTTGATCGATGTTTTTAATATTGACATTTCCTCCTATAAGTCCTGCAACAAAATTTCCAAGCGCACTTGCTACAAACCAAAGTCCCATGATTTGATTTTTGATTAAATCAGGGGCAACCTTAGCCATTATAGAGAGTCCAATAGGAGACACGCATAATTCCCCAAGTGTTAAAAAGAATATACTTATGATAATCCAAGCCATGGATATTGGCAAACCATTGTTGTTTATTAGATTTTGTGAAGCAAAGGTCATCATCATAAAACCAATACCGGCAAATAATATTCCTAAAGTAAATTTTCCAATGGAAGAAAAATATATATTTTTTTTCTCTAAAAATATCCAAATATAACTTGCTATAGGAGCAAGTATGATGATAAAAATTGGATTAAAAGATTGAAACCAGTTTGTTAGAATTTTCCAATCAAAAATATTTCTATTTGTAAAATCTTGCGCAAAAAGATTATAAGCAGTAGGTTTTTGTTCAAAAGCACTCCAAAAAAAAGTGGCTGCAAAGAATAAAACAATTAAAATTGTTAATTGCTGTTTTTCTCTTTTATTTAAAGCTTTAAAAACAAAAAGATATATGAAATAAATTACCAAACATAGTAAAATTACAATTAGAAGTTTTTTTGATAGTATTATATGGGATTAATATTTACAAGATTAATAAACATTAGAAAAAATCCAATAATACTTAACAAGCTTATACTTAGTATAAGAGTTAAATTTTTTACTTTTTTAAATGGTTATTCCCAGTTTTGCTTTAAGGTTCAATTTTTATGAAATTCTTCAAGCTCAAGGGCAGCTTTAAAATATAAAATAAGCAAAGAGATTAGCATACCTAAACCTCCTATGACAAATCCTAAATGATAATTCCATTTTGCTTGAACAAAACCACATATAAGAGGAGCAATGAATGCTCCAATGTTAATTCCTATATAAAAAATCGTATAGCCAGTATCGCATCTTGTATCATTTTGTTTATACAACATTCCAACTGTTACAGAAGCGTTAGTTTTAAAAAATCCAGTACCAATAACGATAAAAGTAAGCCCTAGGAAAAACATAGGTGTGCTTAAAATAGATAAGGCTATGCTAATATGTCCTAAAGCTATAATAAAAGAACCTAAAAATAAAGCCTTTTTTTGCCCTAAATAATTATCAGTAATCCAGCCTCCAGGAAGTGCTGCTAAATACAAGCATCCTGCAAAAATGCCATAAATTGCCGAGGCGTATTCAGTGCTTATTCCAAGTCTACCTTTGCTTATGGTTGTTGCCATGAAAAGCACAAGTAAAGATCGTATGCCATAAAAAGCAAATCTTTCCCAAAGTTCTACCATTGATAAAGAGAATAAGGGCTTGCGATGACCTAGGAAATTTGTATCGAGTTTTTGTATTTCTTGTTTAGTCACTTCCCAATACCTTTCTTTTTTTTATGCTTAAAATATTTTAACTAATAGTAATAGAAAAATAATTAAATTACAATATTTTTAAATATTTTTTTTATAATAATATTTAAAAATATAATATTTTAATATTATTATAAATTAACAAATTTAAACATTAAATCAAGCTTTAATTTTAAACCCTGTGTATTGTATAGTTTTATTTTATCAATTTTTAAAGCTATAGGAAGATTTTCTAAATTTTGTATAAAATTGAGTAAGTCTTTAAAGTTGCCATTTAAACTTAGAAAAACATAATTATAGTGGATAAAATTTTTGTTTTCTTGGGAAAATTTTATTTCATTAATGGTTAAATTTTTGGATAAATTATTGATTTTTTTATTGAAAAAATCTTTATCATAAAAAAATAAATGCAATTTTTCTTTATAGTATTTTAATTTTTCTTCCTCTGTTTTTATCTGTTTTGTTAGCTTTGTCTCTATTTCTTTAAGATGTGAATTTTCTATTTTTGCTTCATTTAATGCAAGGTAATTATGTTCTACTAATGTTTTTTGAAAAATATCTTCCAAAAAGCGATCATGAATTTTAAAAGCTAAAAACAAAGCACAAAGGCAGATAAAAGAAATAAAAAGAAATTTTTCCCTAGGATTTAAATTTTGCAAAAATACTTCTATTTTATTCATGTATGACTTCTAATATGATATTCAATGTTTCTTCATTTTTATCAAGGAATTTAAAAGTAGAATTTAGATTTTCTAATGCTCTTTTAAAGTGGTTTTCATCGATAAAAGAAAGAATGATTTTTGTTTGTTCAAATTCAAGATTTGTGATTTTAAGTTCATTGGAATTAAGCCATGATATGATTTGATTTAGAATGATTGCCTTATTTTTATCTAAATTGATTTCTTTTGTTATGGTGGATAAAATATGAAATTGTTGTTGTGTAGATGATATTTTATTGGAAAGAGTAAAGTTTAAATCTTGTATGTTTGTTAATAATTTTTGCTTATCTTGTTTTAGTTTAGAAATTTCTTCTTGTATGATAAAATTTTTATTTTGAATTTCCTTATTTTGTTTGTACTCTATAAAATCTTTAAATAATAAAATCATCATGCTAAGACTAAAGCTAAAAATAAATATTAATATAATTTTAAAAGAAATAGATATTTTTATTTTATTATGCTTGATAAAATTACAATTTTGATCTAGATTTTTTATACTATATGAACTTAATTTCAATAAACTATTTTTATCAAGAATATCATTTAGATTTAAACATTTTATTTGAGATGAGAAGTAATGTTTGATTGTATCCAAATCCTGATAAAGTAGCAATTTGCTTTCATAGTGTTTTAAAAGTTCTATAAATCGATTTTGTTTAAAAAATAAATCCATATTGCTTGGGTTGAAATTTTCGATTTTTTTAAGATTGATAAATTTTCCCTCTTGGTAAAAATATAAATATAAAGTTTGATCATATAAATTTAAAACACAATAATCACTTTCCTCAATAAATCTTTCATCAAATAAAGCTTGAAAAATTAAAGGCTCGGGAAAGCAAAAACGACTTTTTTTCAATTTGTAAACAGGTGCTAAAAAACAATGATAAATTTCATTATGTTTAAAAAAAGCTATTTGATAGTCAAAGGGTTTGCTTAGCTTAAAATCTGCAGTTAAATTGTTAAAAAGTTCGTCTTCTTTGGATATTCCCGTTCTTTGAGCATAAAGTAAATCTGTAGATTTTATAAAATTTATTTTATTTAATGAATTAATTTTCATCATTTAGAAGTTTTTTTAAAAATTCTTCATCTTTTTGCCAGTTTTTTTTCACTGTTACAAAAAGCTTTAAAAGTACCTTTTTTTGGGCAAGTTTTGAAATTTTAAAGCGTGCATCTTTGCCTATTCTTTTTAAAGTTGCCCCTTCTTTTCCTATAAGCATACCCTTGTGAGAGTTTGTATCTGTGATGATATTGGCTTCTAGGATTAAAAGATTAGGTGTGTCTTTGGTGCGATGGATAAGCACTTCGCTACTATAAGGAAGCTCATCGCTTAAATTTTCATAAATACTTTCAAGTATGAAATCTCTATAAATTTCTTTTTCGCTACTCGCACTTAAAAATTCAGGATCATAAAAATATTCATGTTCGTCAAGATATTTTACTATCTCATCTAACAAGCCTTTTTTATAGCTTTTTTTCTTAGAAGAATAAGGAATGATAGCCTTAAAATGTTGGCTAAATTTTGCATATTCGCTAAGTTTTTTTAAAAGTGTAGCATTGTCGGTTAAATCTACTTTATTTAAAGTGATGATATGTGGTACTTGTGGGTTTAGACTAAGAAAATTTTCATAGTCTTTTGTACTATCAAAAACACTCGCCACAAATAAAATCACATCACAATCCCCCATGGATTTAATAGCACTTTGGACAAGCAGTTGATTAAGCGTAGCACCGCTTTCGTGAAGTCCTGGGGTATCGATGAAAATGATTTGATTTTTTTCATGCATCACTATGGCTTTGATTTTACGCCTTGTGGCGTTTTGTTTGTGAGAAACTAGGGCGATTTTTTCTTCTAGTAAGGAATTGATTAAAGTACTTTTTCCTGCATTAGTACGCCCTATGATACTAACAAAGCCACTTTTCACAAAATATACCTTGCAAGATCTTTATTTTCTATGATATCTCCGAGTTTTTCTTCTACCATTTTTTTATCCACTACGAATTTTTTACCCGCATACTCATCAGCTTCAAAACTTAGATCTTCAAGTAATTTTTCTATCACAGTATGTAAGCGTCTAGCACCTATATCTTGCATTTCTTCATTGGCTCTTGAAGCTATTTTTGCTATTTCTTTAATGGCTTCATCATCAAATTCAAGTTCTAAATTTTCAGTTTTTAAAAGCTGAGAGTATTGTTTTAAAAGTGAATTTTTAGGGCGTGTTAAAATTTCATAAAGAGCTTTATCATCAAGACTATCTAATTCCACTCTTAAAGGAAAGCGTCCTTGCAGTTCAGGGATAAGATCACTTGGTTTGCTAAGATGAAAAGCCCCTGCAGCGATAAAAAGAATATGATCGGTTTTTAAAGTACCTATTTTTGTTTGTACATTTGATCCCTCGACTATAGGAAGTAAGTCTCTTTGCACCCCTTCTTTACTTGGATCTTGGCGGTTTGAATTTCCGCTTGAAACAGCGATTTTATCGATTTCATCAATAAAAATAATACCTTCATTTTCCGCTCTTTTTAAGGCTTCGCTTTTGATGCTTTCTTGGTCGAGGATTTTTTCTCCTGCTTCATTTTTTAAAGCATTTTTAGCGTCTTTGATTTTCATTTCTTTTTTGACTTTTTTACTGCCAACGCCTATAACCTTAACTATATCTTGCATTGCACCCATTTCAGGAGGTAGGTTGGGATTGGTATCAAACATATTTTGTGAAATTTCTATCTCTATGGTGCTTTCATCAAGATCGCCATTTCTTAGTTTAGTTCTCATTTTTTCAAGACTGTTTTTATATTCTTCTTGTTTTTCATCGCTGATACCCTTTGGTAAAGGTGGTAAAAGTTTTTCTAAAATTTTATTTTCTATAAATTCATCGATTTTATCTTTGTTTTTTTCTCTTTGCTCATTTTTTACCAAATTTAAAGCCGCATTGGCAAGATCTCTTACCATGCTTTCTACATCACGACCTACAAAACCTACTTCAGTATATTTACTTGCTTCGATTTTGATGAAAGGAAAACCCATCATTTTAGCTAAACGCCTAGCGATTTCTGTTTTTCCTACACCTGTAGAACCTATCATCAAGATATTTTTTGGCACTATATCATCTTGCAACTCAGGGCTAAGTTGCATTCTGCGGTAGCGATTTCTTAAAGCTATAGCTATGATTTTTTTAGCTTTTTTTTGTCCTATAACATAATCATCTAAAAATTTAACGATTTCTTTTGGAGTTAGATTCATTTCTCATCCTCAATTACATAAGTTTTGATATTGGTATTGGTATAAATGCAAATTTCACCTGCGATTTGAAGACTTGATTTTACAAGTTCTTCTTCATCTAAATCGGTATGTTTTGCTAAGGCTCTAGCAGCTGAAAGCGCATAGTTTCCACCACTTCCTATGGCTGCGATTTGTCCATCTTCAGGTTCGACCACATCGCCTGTACCAGAAAGTAGAAAAATGTGATTTCTATCAAGTACGAGCATCATGGCTTCAAGTTTTCTTAGGTATTTGTCTTTTCTCCATTCTTTAGAAAAGTCAATTGCTGCTTTTAAAAGATCGCCTTTAGAACTTTGAAGGAGATTTTCAAACATATCAAAAAGATTAAAAGCATCAGCTGTTGATCCTGCAAAACCTGCTAAAACTTTGCCATTGTTGAGTTTTCTAATCTTTACAGCATTGCCTTTTAGCACCGTATTTCCAAAGCTTACTTGTCCATCTCCGCCAATTACGGATTTATTTTTACCTTTGTAAGCTAAAATCGTTGTTGCGTGAAACATTATTCTGCCTTTATATTTATGTTAAATTTAGCATGGATTGCGTGTCCAAGTTTTACGCTTACTTCGTGGATTCCTAAGCTTTTTAAGGTATCACATTCTAAACTTTTTTTATCGATTTCTATATGGCTTTGTTCTTTTAGGGCGTGAGCGATTTCATCTTTGGTTACGCCACCAAACAAACTTCCATTTGCACCTACGGGTTTTGAAATTTCAAGAGTGATTTTGCTAAGTTCTTCTTTGAGTTTTTCTAAATTTGCGATTTCAAAGCGTAAATTTTCAGCCTCTTTTTTCTTGTCGCTTTCATATTTTCTTAAAACTTCATTAGTAGCTGCTTTAGCAAAGCCTTTAGCGATTAAGAAATTTTGTCCATAGCCGTCTTTTACTTCTTTTATTTCTCCTGCTTTTCCAAGTGCTTTTACATCTTTGATTAATAATACTTTCATTTCATTCCTTTATTAAAATTTTCTTCCATTTTTTCCTGCGATGATAAAACGCAAAGCATTAAGCTTGATAAAGCCTGCTGCGTCTTTTTGATTATACACTTCATCTTCTTCAAAAGTACAATAAGCTGCGTTAAACAAGCTATCGTTCGCACTTTCGCGTCCTATAACCATCACATTGCCTTTATAAAGCTCGAGCTTTACTCTGCCATTGGTGTGAATTTGAGACTCATCGATTAAGGCTTGAAGCATCATTCTTTCAGGCGAGAACCAATAGCCATTATAAATTAAACTCGCGTATTTTGGCATGAGTTCATCTTTTAAGTGTGCTGCTTCTCTATCAAGCGTGATGCTTTCAAGCGCTCTATGTGCTTTTAAAAGTATAGTACCGCCTGGAGTTTCGTAACAACCACGGCTTTTCATGCCTACATAGCGATTTTCTACTATATCAAGGCGTCCTATACCGTGTTTGCAGCCTAGTTCGTTAAGTTTGGTTAAAAGTCCTGCAGGACTTAGTTTTTCTCCATTTATCGCTACTAAATCTCCTTTTTGGAAATCAAGTTCTATAATTTCACTTTCATTTGGAGCGTCTTTTGGGCTTTTACTCCATCTCCACATATCTTCTTCAGGTGCGTGTGCAGGATCTTCTAAAACAAGTCCTTCGTAAGAAATATGAAGTAAATTTGCGTCCATAGAATAAGGGGATTTTCCTTTTTTCTTAGAAATATCAATGCCATGTTTTTGCGCATAAGCAAGGAGTTTTTCACGACTGTTTAAATCCCACTCACGCCATGGAGCGATGATTTTTAAATCGGGACTAAAAGCAAGATAACCAAGTTCAAAACGCACTTGATCATTTCCTTTGCCTGTGGCGCCATGACTTACCGCATCAGCACCTGTTTGCAGGGCAATTTGTGCTTGAGTTTTTGCTATGAGTGGTCTTGCTATACTTGTTCCTAAAAGATACTCTCCTTCATAAATTGCATTGGCTCTAAACATAGGAAATACATAATCTTTAACAAATTCATCTCTTAAATCTTTAATGAAAATATTTTCTTCTTTTATGCCTAAAGAAAGGGCTTTTTTTCTCGCAGGTTCGAGTTCTTCGCCTTGACCAATATCTGCTGTAAAAGTTACAACTTCACAATTATACTCATCTTGAAGCCATTTTAAAATAATGCTCGTATCAAGCCCCCCAGAATACGCTAAAACTACTTTTTTTACTTCATTTTTCATAAGATATCCTTTGTTAAAATAGATTTGAAAATTGTAAAATTGTATCCAAATTTCATTAAAGAAAAGTTTTTACTTGCTATTTTCTTAAAAAATAAAGCAAAGGCATAAGCAAATTTTGTTCCAAAAATTGATTTTTTTTGCTAAAATTGCTTTTATGAGAGTAGATAAATTTTTAAATGTAGTTAATATCACGAAAAGAAGAGCTATTTCTGAAGATATGTGTAAAAGTGGTGTAGTGGGGATTAATGGCGTTATTGTTAAGGCGAGTAAAGAGGTTAAGGTGGGTGATATCATCACTTTACATTTTACTGAATACACTCAAAAATATAAAGTCCTAGCTATACCTAGCACGAAAAGCATTCCTAAAAACGCACAAAATGAATATGTGGTAAAATTATGAAAGAATTTATTTTAGCAAAAGATGAGATCAAAACGATGCTTCAAATAATGCCTAAAGAAGGTGTTGTTTTGCTTCAAGGAGATTTGGCTAGCGGAAAAACAAGCTTAGTACAAGCTTGGGTTAAATTTCTTGGTCTTGATGCAAGGGTAGATTCTCCAACTTTTTCCACTATGCAAAAATATGAAAATCATGATATTTGCATTTATCATTATGATATTTATCAAGAAGGTTTAGAAGGACTTTTAGCGAATGGTTTATTTGAAAATTTTTTTGAAAAAGGTTTGCATTTGGTTGAATGGGGCGGTGAAAATTTGAAAAAAACTTTAATGAAATTTGGAATTTCTACTATCCAGATTAAAATTAGCATTAAAGACGACAAAAGAAAGTATGAAATTTATGAGTAAATTAGAAATTGTAAATTTAGAAAAAATTATTAAAAAAACTAAGATTATACATGGAATTTCTTTAGAGGTTAATAGCGGAGAAGTTGTAGGACTTTTAGGGCCAAATGGTGCAGGAAAAACGACAACTTTTTATATGATATGTGGACTTATTTCCCCAAGTAGTGGAAAAGTTCTTTTAGATGGTTTAGATGTGACAAAAGATCCTTTAAATAAAAGAGCTAGATCAGGGATAGGTTATTTACCTCAAGAAAGTAGTATTTTTAAGGATTTAAGCGTAGAAGATAACCTGCTTTTAGCGGCTCAGATTTTTTATAAAGATAAAAAAATTTTACATGATAAAGTTGAGCAAATGCTTGAACTCTTAAGTATAGAGCCTATTCGTTTAAGGAAAGGTTTAAGTTTAAGTGGAGGTGAAAGAAGGCGTTGTGAGATCGCTAGAAGCTTGATGTGCGAACCTAAGTTTTTGCTTCTTGATGAGCCTTTTGCAGGTGTTGATCCTATAGCAGTGGCTGAAATTCAAACTTTAATTAAAGAGCTTAAAAGATTGGGGATTGGGGTTTTAATTACCGATCATAATGTGCGTGAGACTTTGGCTATTTGTGATAGAGCTTATGTTATAAGATCAGGTTCTTTGCTTGCTAGTGGAAATGCTGATGAAATTGCAACCAATAAAGACGTGAAAAAGTATTATTTAGGAGCGGAGTTTAAACTCCTTGATTGATGTTAAAGCAAAAAATCACCCAAGCACCCAAGACTAAAATTTCTCAAACTTTACGCTCTTGGTTGCCGATTTTACAAGCAAATATAGAGGATTTAAAAGAAAATTTAGATAAATTTGCTGAGGATAATCCTTTCTTAAATGTTCAAGATTCGATACAAACTCATGATAAGGGTAAGAATTATTTTGATTCATTTTATAAACATAATGTAAATTCGGCTTTTGTGGATAGTAAAGGACTTGCCAAAAAAAGTGTTTATGAGCTTTTAAATGAACAGATTCTTCCTCCTTTGTTTCCTACAAACAAATCTCAAGAACTTGCAAAAAAAATTATAGAATGCTTAAATGAGGAAGGATATTTTGAATACGATGAAGAATTTTTAAAAGAGTATTCTTTGGAAGAAATTGAGCGAGTAAGAGCAAGATTTAAATTTTTAGATCCTGTAGGAGTGGGAGCTAAAGATTATAAAGAAGCATTTTTATTTGCTCTTGAAAATATGGAGTTAGATGAAGATATTGATGAGTTTTGTAGAATGTTGATTATGGATTTTGAAAATATACAAAACTATACCAAAGAGCCTTTATATAAAGAAGCATTGGCTGTACTTAAGCGTTTTAGCACTCCTCCTTTTTTGGAATATTTTGAAGATTCTCGTATAATTGTTCCTGATATTTTTGTTTATAAAGAAAATGGTGAAATTAAAGTAAAAATCAATGATGATTATTATCCTGAAATTTCAATCCAAACTGATGGTTTAGAGCATGATTTTTTAAGTCATTACATCAAAGAAGCAAAAAATTTAGTTGATGCTTTAGCGATGAGAAAAGCTACTCTTTATAAAATAGGGCTTATGATAGTAGAATATCAATATGATTTTTTCATGGGAAAAGAGATAAAACCTATGACTTTTAAGGATTTAGCACTTGATTTAGAACGCAATGCTTCGACTATATCAAGAGCTGTGGCAAATAAATATTTAAGTTGTGAAAGAGGACTTATCCCCTTGCGTGATTTTTTTGCTTTTGCTCTTGATGAAGAGGGAGAGACTTCAAATGTAGGTGTTAAAGAATTTGTAGCAAATTTAGTAAAGAATGAAGATCGCAATAAACCTTTAAGCGATAGTAAAATTTTAGAATTAATCAAAGAAGAATTTAAAATCGATATAGGGCGAAGAACTATTACAAAATATCGCAAACATCTCAATATAGCAAGTTCTACGGATAGAAAAAAATTATATGAACTTGAAGGATAAAATTCTATCAATCTATCAAACCCATTACACTTTTGTTTTATATTTAAATTTAATTTAAATAATATAAAAAATTATTGTTTTATTTTTAGAAATATTATTCTTTAATTTAAAAATGTGATACAATAATAACTGTTTTTAAATATCAATTTTCAAAGGAGTTAAAATGGACTTTTTAACAAGCCTTAGTGAGGGAGGGCAATTTGCAATCCAAATCATTATCGTTTTAATTTGTCTTTTTTACGGTGCAAAAAAAGGCGGCATAGCGCTTGGTTTACTTGGTGGTATAGGTATTTTAATGCTTGTATTTGCTTTTCATATAAAGCCTGGAAAACCAGCCATAGATGTTATGCTTACGATTTTAGCGGTAGTGGTTGCGAGTGCAACTTTGCAAGCAAGCGGTGGTTTGGATGTTATGCTTCAAATAGCAGAAAGAATTTTAAGACGCAATCCTAAGTTTTTAACAATACTAGCGCCTTTTGTAACCTGCTTTTTGACCATACTTTGTGGAACAGGACATGTGGTTTATACTATTATGCCTATTATTTATGATATAGCGATTAAAAACGGTATTCGTCCTGAGCGTCCAATGGCAGCAGCTTCTATATCATCACAAATGGGTATTATTGCATCTCCTGTATCTGTGGCTGTTGTAAGTTTGACTGCTTTGCTTTTAAATGCTAATCATAAATTAGCAGGTTTTGATGGTTATATTAATCTTCTTCAAATTACCATACCTAGTACATTATTTGGTGTATTGTGTATAGGAATTTTTTCTTGGTTTAGAGGAAAAGATTTGGATAAAGATGAAGTATTTCAAGAAAAACTTAAAGATCCTGAATTTAAAAAATATGTTTATGGGGATTCTAAAACACTTTTAGGTGTTAAACTCCCAAAAAGTAATTGGGTTGCAATGTGGATTTTCTTAGGAGCTATTGCTTTAGTGGCTTTATTAGGTGTATTTGATTTCTTGCGTCCAAACTGGGGGCAAGTTGTAAAAAATGGCATTCCTCAAGTAGATGCTTTAGGCAATCCTAAAATGGATGTTTTATCCATGGTTTCAGTTATTCAGATGTTTATGCTTTTAGCAGGTTCTTTGATTATCATCTTTACTAAAACAGATGCAAAGAAAATCGGCTCTAATGAAATTTTTAAATCAGGTATGATAGCACTTGTTGCGGTATTTGGAATTTCTTGGATGGCTGATACTATGTTTGCAGTTCATACTCCTATGATGAAAGCAGCGCTTGGAGATATAGTAAAAGAGCATCCTTGGACTTATGCTGTAATGCTTCTTTTAATTTCAAAATTTGTAAACTCTCAAGCAGCGGCTATTTCGGCTTTTGTTCCTTTGGCTTTAGGAATTGGTGTTGAACCTGGTGTAATTGTTGCTTTTGCGGCTGCTTGTTATGGATATTATATTTTACCAACTTATCCAAGCGATTTAGCTACTATACAATTTGACAGATCAGGTACTACTCACATCGGTAAATTTGTTATCAATCATAGTTTTATTTTACCAGGTCTTATAGGTGTAATCACTTCTTGTATAGCAGGATATTTTATCGCTATGGCAGCAGGTTATCTTTAACAATTTTTAGCAGGATTTTTCCTGCTAAATTCTTCATTTGTCTTTTTATTTAATATAGATAAAAATTATAAATAAATCATAAAATTAGTATTAATCAAAATATAAGCTTAACAAGGATAGAATAAATCCTATTTTGAATCAATGAGAAAGGGCTATCCTATGGATGTTATCTTTGCTTTGCTTCTGCTTTTAGCTTTTGGTAGTTTATGGTTTTTTATCCGTTTTTGTGAAATTCAAACTAGGACACGCGGATGATATTTTTACTAGTTTTAAGCTTAATACTTGCTCTTTATTTATTTTATGCTCTATTATATCCTGAAAAATTTTAAAGGAAAAATATGCTAGAAATTTTAATAACACTGATTATAGCTTTTATATTGGCTTTAATTTTTGGAAATTATCTTTATAAAATTGCAAGCTGTAAAAAAACTATTTTTGATTTTATTTTTAATCCAATTGATAACTTAATTTATAAAATTTGTGCAATTGATAGAAGAAATATGACTTGGCAAAAATTATTCTTTGCATTTAATTGCTTTTAATGCCTTAGTGGCTATTTTTTCTTTCGTGATTTTTTATTTACAAGATAAACTTTTTTAAATCCTAATTCGATAGATTCTATGAAAGGGGATTTGAATTTAAACACTGTAATTAGTTTTATTGCAAATACAAACCTTCAGCATTATAGTGGAGAGAGTGCTTTAAGTTTGCTTTCGCAAAATACAGGCATTTTACTTGCTATGTTTGTTTCAAGTGCGAGTGGATATTCTGCTTGTATGGCTTTTTGTCGTGCTTTATGTGGTATGCAAATGGGAAATTTTTATGAAGATTTTACGCGTATTATTACGCGTTTGATGTTGCCTTTAAGTTTTATTTTGGCTGTAATTTTTATCTCTGAAGGCGTGGTGCAAAACTATCACGCAAATTTTAGCGTGCTTACTTTAGAAAATAAATTTCAAAGCATTGCCACAGGTCCTGTTGCAGCTCTTGAGTCTATAAAACATTTAGGGACAAACGGGGGTGGTTTTTTTGGTGCTAATTCAAGCATGCCTTTTGAAAATCCTGCTTTACTTACAAATTTTTTGCAAATTTTATCCATGATGCTTATTCCTAGTGCCTGTGTTGTAGCTTTTGGATTGATGGTTTATCATAGAAAAGAAAGACAAGGTTTTGCTCTTATGGGAAAAGAAGGGGGAGTTATTTTTGGTGCAATGGGGATTATTTTTATCATTTCTTTGCTTTTAATTTATTTTAGCGAAAAAATGTCAAATCCAAATTTGGATTCTTTGGGTTTAAATGCAAATTTGGGAAATTTAGAAAGTAAAGAAATAAGATTTGGCACAGATGGTTCGAGTTTATTTAGTGCTGTAACTACTGCTTTTACTACAGGAAGCGTCAATAATATACACGATAGTTTAAATTCTTTTTTGCTAAATATGATGTTAAATGTGGCTTTTGGTGGCGAAGGAGTAGGGCTTATGAATATGATATTTATGTGCTTTTAACCGTGTTTATTTGTGCATTAATGATAGGCAGAACTCCAGAATTCTTGGGTAAAAAAATAGAAAGTGCACAAATGAAGCTTATAGCTTTGGTAATTCTTATCCATCCTTTATTAATCCTTGTTTTAAGTGCATTAGCTGTTGTTTTTGCAAAAGATAGTATAAGCAATCCTAGCTTTCATGGCTTGGCTCAAATTTTGTATGAATTTAGTTCTTCGGCAGCAAATAATGGTTCAGGACTTGAAGGTTTAAAAGATGATAATTTATTTTGGAATTTAAGTACAGCTTTTGCTATGTTTTGTGGGTGTTATTTGGTTTTAATAGCTCAGCTTGCTATAGCTGGATCGCTTTTGGTTAAAAATACACAAGAAAATACTGCAAATTCTTTAAAAACGGATAATTTAACTTTTATGTTTGTGCTTGTTTGTATTATATATATTTTTGCTGCACTTACTTTTTTTCCAGTGCTTACTTTATCAAGCGTTGCAGAATATTTATCTTTATGGCATTAAGGAGAGTCAATGTCTAAAAAACAAAATAAACTCATTACAAAAGAAATTTTAAATAATGCCATAAAAGGAGCATTTTTAAAATTTGATCCACGCTTTATGGTAAAAAATCCTGTTATGTTTATGGTGGAAGTTGGATTGATTCTTACTTTAATTTTAAGTATTTTTCCTACTTTGTTTAATGGAAATTCTGATGAAAGAATTTATAACATCTTAATCACTTTTATTTTATTTGTAACCTTGCTTTTTGCAAATTTTGCAGAAAGTATTGCAGAAGGAAGGGGTAAAGCCCAAGCAGCTACCTTAAGACAAAGTAAAAAGGATCCTAAAGCTAGACGCATAAAAAGTGATGGCAGTGAAGAAATGCTTAATTCTAGCGAGTTAAAAATAGGTGATATAGTTTTAGTTAAAGCAGGTGAACTTATACCTAATGATGGAGAAATTCTAGAAGGTGCTGCAAGTGTTGATGAATCAGCTATTACAGGTGAAAGTGCACCTGTTATGCGTGAATCGGGCGGTGATTTTTCTTCTGTTACAGGCGGGACTACGGTTTTAACTGATTTTTTAAAGATTAAAATTTTAGTTGGAGCTGGGGAAAGTTTTTTAGATAAAATGATCAATCTTGTAGAAGGTGCTGCACGTCAAAAAACTCCAAATGAAATTGCTCTTAATACTCTTTTAATTGTGCTTAGTTTGAGTTTTTTGGTGGTGGTTGTAAGTTTATATCCTTTTATGCAATTTTTAGGCGTGAGTTTGCCTATTTAGTGGTTAGTAGCATTGCTTGTATGTCTTATTCCTACAACTATAGGGGGCTTTTTATCAGCTATAGGAATAGCAGGTATGGACAGGGTAACGCGTTTTAATGTGATCGCACTTTCAGGCAAGGCTGTTGAAAGTTGTGGTGATGTTGATACTATTGTATCAAATTACAATACAAGTGATACAAATGAAAGCAGTGTAAGTTCAGGTGGATTTAATTATGCTATGTCAAATCCTGCTTTAAAAGAGCGTGTGCAAAAAGATTTGCAAAAATTTTTAGATGAAAATTCGCAAATTACAAAAGAACAAATTCCTTTAAGAGAAAACCTGCTTTGGTTTTAGTAGATGAGCTTGCACACACTAATGCTAAAGGCTTGCGTAATGAAAAGCGTTTTCAAGATATAGAAGAACTTCTAAAAGCAGGGATTGATGTTTATACTACTTTAAACATACAACATTTAGAAAGTTTAAATGATTTAGTAGCTAATATTAGCAAGATAGAAGTTAAAGAGTGTACTCCTGATAGTATTTTTGATGAGGTTGATCAGGTTGAACTTGTTGATATTGAACCTAATAAGCTTTTAAAAAGAATGCAAGATGGCAAAATTTATAAGGAAAAACAAGCTAAACTAGCACTTGAAAATTTCTTTTGTCAAGAAAGACTTATAGCTTTGCGTGAGATTGCCTTAAGAAGACTTGCTTCAAGAGTGAATTTAAGAGCAAGTGAACAAAGGCTTATTAATGATGATTTAGCTTATCATACTGGAGAGCATATTTTAGTTTGTATTAATGCTTCAAATGCAAAGGTTATTCGTGCAGCTGCAAGACTTGCTTTAGCTTTTCATGCTAAATTGAGTGCACTTTATATAAAAAATCCCAACTAAAAGTTTTGATGCTGA
This sequence comes from Campylobacter jejuni, assembly GCF_001457695.1. Taxonomy (NCBI): domain Bacteria; kingdom Pseudomonadati; phylum Campylobacterota; class Epsilonproteobacteria; order Campylobacterales; family Campylobacteraceae; genus Campylobacter; species Campylobacter jejuni. Next base: position 619,070 of record NZ_LN831025.1, read on the forward strand.
AATCATTAGCGTATATGATGATATAGCAAGACAAATTGCAGAGTATTCAAGCCTTAGCAATGTTTCTAAAATTGTTTTAGGTAAAAATAAAGATAAAAAAGTTTAAAGAAGAGATTTTTGAAGCTGTTGCTAAAAAAGCACCCAATATTGATTTATATCTTGTTAATGAAAATCAAATTTCTACTCCTAAAATACGAAGTAAAAAAGGTTTTGATTTTTTAGGTTTTTTAAAAATCACAGGAGTTTTGCTTTTAGTAACTTTTATAGCTTTTGTATTTCATAAATTTAATACTCAGCCAAGTAATATGGTTATGATTTTTATTTTAGCAGTTTTTGCTTCTTCTTTTATTTCTGATAATAAAATTTTCGCCTTTTATTCTTCTTTGGTAAGTGTTTTGATTTATAATTTTTTCTTTTTAGAACCTATTTTTAGTCTTAAAGTTCATGATAGTGGAAATATTATTACTTTTACAACCATGTTTATAGTTGGATTTTTAACAGCTGTTTTTACTAGAAGATTAAAATTGCAATCTAAAGAACTCACTAAAAGAGCTTATAGAACAGCTATTTTGCTTGAAAATAGTGAAAAGTTAGCAAGAGTGAAAAGCAAACAAGAGCTTTGGGAACAACTTGGAAATCAAGCTTTAAAATTATTAAATTTACCTATTATTATTTATCCTATAAATAAAAACAATATTTTATCAAAACCTTTGTTGTTTTTTAACGATGATAAGCAAATGTTAAAAAATTGTTTTAGTGCTGATGAGATTGCTATTGCTCAATGGGTTGCAACAAATAAAGAAAGAGCAGGTGTTTGTACAAATACCCTGCCTAATGCTAATGCTATGTATTTACCTATAGAAGATGGGAAAAAACTAAAGGGGTCATAGGTATAGTTTTAAAAGAAAAACGTCCCTTACAAGACTTTCAGTATGAAATTTTAAGTGCTTTACTTAATGAGGCAGGAGTTAGAACAAGGGATATATTTTTATTATAAATCCCTTAATTTATTAATCTCATCTCTAATTGCAGCAGCTTTTTCAAACTCAAGTGCTTTAGCTGCTTCAAGCATTTGTTTTCTTAACTCTTTGACAAGTTTTGCTCTTTCGCTAGCAGGCATTTTTTCTAGTTTTTTACCTTTGCGATAAATTTCACCTAAATCCTCTTCATTTTTCAAACTTTCTTCAATATGGCGTTTGACTGAAGTTGGCGTGATATTGTATTTTTTATTATAAGCCATTTGAAGTTTGCGGCGTTCATTGGTAGTATCCATAGCTTCTTGCATAGATTTTGTAATCTTTTTGCAAAAAAGCAAAACCTTACCATTGACATTTCTAGCTGCTCTTCCCATGGTTTGGATTAAACTTGTAGTACTTCTTAAAAAGCCTTCCTTATCTGCATCCATAATGGCAATGAGTGAAACTTCAGGCAAATCAAGTCCTTCTCTAAGTAAGTTAATGCCAATTAGCATATCAAAAGCACCACTTCTTAAACCTCTTATGATTTCATTGCGTTCTATAGCATCGATATCTGAGTGCATGTATTTGACTTTTATACCAAGCTCTAAATAATACCTTGTAAGCTCTTCAGCGAGTTTTTTAGTCAGTACAGTTACTAAAACCCGTTCGTTTCTTTGTATGACTTTTTTAGCCTCATCAAATAAAATTTCAACCTGATTATCACTATCTTTTAATTCTATTAAAGGATCAAGTAGTCCCGTAGGACGCATGATTTGATGAAAGATGTTTTCTTTACTCAGTTCAAGTTCTAAAGGTGCAGGTGTAGCTGAAACAAAAAGAAATTGACAATTTTTATGGATAAATTCATCAAACATTAAAGGACGATTATCCAAGGCTGAAGGCAAACGAAAACCATAATCCACCAAGGTTTGTTTTCTACTTCTATCTCCTGCAAACATACCTCTAAATTGCGGTAAAGATACATGGCTTTCATCGACTATGACAAGAAATTTTCTATTTTTAATCGCAAAATAATCAAAAAGCGTATAAGGAGTATCACCTTCTTTAAGCCCTGTTAAATGCCTTGCATAGTTTTCAACTCCTTTACACATTCCTGTGCTTGTAAGCATTTCAAGATCAAATTCAACCCTTTGTTTAAGGCGTTGATATTCTACGAGTTTATTTTCATGTTCAAAATAAGCAAGGCGTTCGTTAAGTTCTGCTTTTATGTCTTTTATCGCTTGTTTTAATCTTGTTTCGCCCACGCTAAACTGGCTTGTAGGATAGAGTATGAAGCGTTTTAAATCTTTACCTTTTTTATTTTCTAAAACATTGTAATGATACATAGCATCAAGCTCATCGCCAAAAAATTCAAGTCTTACTACTTCATCTTCATAATAAGCTGGATAAATGTCTATAATATCTCCTTGAACTCTAAAATCTGCACGATCAAAAAAATTATCATTTCTTTTATAACCCATATCTACAAGTTTTTTTAAAAGTTCTTTTTGTGAAATTTGCATACCTAGTTCAAAGATTAAAACCATGCCTATGTATTCATTTGGATTACCAAGTCCATAATTTGCCGAAACGCTAGCTATGCAAACTACATCTTCATAACTTAAAAGAGAAGCAGTGGCACTCAGTCTTAAACGCTCTAAGTCTTCATTAGTGGAGCTGTCTTTTTCTATGAAAACATCAGTGCGTGGGATATAGGCTTCAGGTTGATAATAATCATAATAAGATATAAAATATTCCACATGATTTTTAGAAAAAAAGCCTTTAAATTCGCTATAAAGTTGTGCACAAAGGCTTTTGTTGTGACTCATGATAAGAGTAGGTGTATTAAGTTCTTTAATGACATTTGCCATGGTAAAGGTTTTTCCACTTCCTGTAACGCCTAGTAAGGTTTGATATTTGTTGCCTTTTTTTATACTTTTTACTATGTCTTTTATGGCTTCTTGTTGATCGGGACTGGGTTTAAATTCGCTGGTAAGTTCTAACATTTTTCTACTTTATTTTTATTTTTGAAAAAATTTTAAAAGAAAATGCTTTAATTAAAAATTAATTGACAATAAAAACCTAAATTTAAATTTTTTTCTGCTACAATATCAAACAATATTTTCCATAAATTACAAATTTCTTAAGAAGGCAAAAATATGTTTGATGAAAAAATAATCAATACTATGACAGATAAAGTAAATGAATTAATTGAAAAGTATAACGAAGTTTGCGAAGCCAATGAGGCTTTAAGAAATGAGCTTGTAAGCGTTAAAGCACAAAATGAAGCAAAAAGTAATCAAATCATGCGTTTAGAAGAAGAACTTAAATCTCGCAATATAGAAAGCGAAGATATTTATAAGAAAATAGAGGCTGTTCTTGGCAGATAATCTAAAACAAGTCATTGTTAATGTTAATGCAAAAGATTTCATTGTTAAGTGCAGTGAAGAATTTGCAAATTTTTTAGAAGATGATATCGCTTTGATTTCTGGCGGCACTAAAAAAATAGAACTTAAACGCTTTGTAGATGCGTTTGTTAAAAGAAGTTATGAAAATTATATTTTAGAAAGAGAACTTAAGAAACTAATAAAAGCTATCAATGAAGAACTCCCGACAAAATGAGTAAAGCTTTTACTCTGCTTGAGCTTGTTTTTGTGATTTTGATTTTGGGAATTTTATCAAGCTTGTCTTTATCTTTTATCAATACTACAAAAGATGAGGTTAAAATTTTAAAATTAAAAATGGACTATGAAATGTTAAGCTCAGCTCTTGCTTTAATGCGTAGTCAAATGAGACTTAAAAATTTAAATTTTCCAGAAATTTTAGATAATGCACAAAACAATCAAGCCAAAGAAAAACTCTTTTATTGTTTAAATGATTGTGATTATTCTTTGCTTGATACACCTATTTATTCTGATTTTAAATCTTGGATAAAAATAGGTAAAAATCACTATAGATTTGCATTAAACGCCAAAGAGATGGTTGAATTTATTTATGATTCTAAAGAAGGTTTGTTAAAGTGTATAGGAAGTTCTAGATGCAAAGATCTGATATAAGATATTATGAACTTGCAATTTGTGGTTTGTATTTGGATAATTTAACTTTTCATAGTTTTGATGAAATCAAACCTTTAACACAAGTATTAGTGGATTTAAAAACTAAAAAAAACCTTAAAGCTATCGTGCTTAAAGAATGTCAAAAACCTGATTTTAAAACCGTAGAAATTAAAGAAATTACAGGGTATTTTCTAACTCCTTTGCAGTTTGAATTGGCAAATTTTATTGTTTATTATTATGCTTCAAAACTTGGTTTTGTTTTGGGTTTTTTTGAAACTAGTCCTAAGTATGAATGTCACAAAATGTTTTTTAAAGATACTCCTAAACTAAGCAATCAACAACAAAATGCCTTAAGTTTTCTTCAAAAAGAAAATAATTCCTTGCTTTTTGCTGATACGGGTAGTGGCAAGACTGAAATTTATATTTCTTTGATAAAAGAGTGTTTAGAACAGGGTAAGCAAGCTTTGCTTTTGATGCCAGAAATCGCACTTACTCCACAAATGCAAAAGCGTTTAGAAGTGTATTTTAAGGATAATTTTTTCCTGTGGCATTCTAAAATTTCAAAGAAAAAAAAGCAAGAATATTTAGAGCGTTTTTGCAAGGGAGAAGTGCTTTTAGTAGCGGGTGCAAGATCGGCTTTGTTTTTACCTTTTAGAAATTTAGGACTTATTGTAGTAGATGAAGAACATGATAATTCTTATAAGGCTTCTAACCAGCCTTTTATCAATGCAAGAGATTTAGCACTTTTTTTGGGTCAAAAAAATAATATTCAAGTGGTTTTAGGTTCTGCAACCCCATCTTTAACGAGCTTTTACAAACAAAAAAGTTTTAGATTAAAAGGAACTTTTTTTGAGAGTAAAAAACATTTTTTATATGATGAAAATGAGCTTGGTATAACGCCTATGCTTTTAAGTGAATTAGAAAAAAGTTTAAAACATCAAAAGCAAGCTATAGTGTTTTTACCTACAAGGGCTAATTTTAGGCAAATCATTTGTAAGGATTGCGGAGAAACGATAAAATGTCCTTTTTGTTCTATTGCTATGAGTATGCATAAAAAGAAAAATGTTTTAAAATGTCATTATTGTAATTATACTTCTTTAATAGAGCAAAATTGTCCAAGTTGCAAAGGAGAAATGTTAGAAGCTAGAAAAATGGGGACTGCTGAACTTTTAGAGCTTTTGCAAAATGCTTTGCCTTTAGCAAAAATAGCAAAATTTGATAGCGATGAAATCACAAGTGTTAAAAAGCTTAATACTATTTTAAAAGACTTTAATGAAAATAAGATCGATATACTTATTGGCACCTCTATGCTTGCTAAAGGGCATGATTATCATAGCGTGGATTTGAGTGTGATTTTAGGGCTTGATGAGTATTTGTTGCGTCCTAGTTTTAGAGCGAGTGAAGAAACTTTAGCTTTAGCTATGCAAGTTGCTGGTAGGGCAGGGCGTAAAGGCGAAGCAAGAGTGCTTTTGCAAACAAAAAATAGAGCTTTTTTTGAAAGGTATATAGAGGATTATGATGCTTTTTTAAAAGATGAGTTAGAAAATAGAAAAGATCTTTACCCCCCATTTAAACGCCTTTTAAGAGTTCTTATAGAAGATAAAGATCAAAAAAGTGCACAAAAACTTTGTGAAAAATTTGCTTCTCAATTTAGAAATATCAAACAGGTAGAATTGGTAGGCTATGGAATTTGCGGAGTTGAAATGCTGCATGGAAAATATCGTTTTTATTTATTGCTTAGAAGTGAAAATCATAAAGCTTTAGTGGCAATTGAAAATTATATTTTGCAATTTAAAAATGCAAGTGCGGATATTGATCCTATTGATTTTGCGTAAGCGATATAATTATTTATCTTTGCACATTTTTTCAAATTCTTGATAGTATTTCCAAGAGTCAATAATATGAGGATGTGTTTGTTTTAAATGATTTAGATCATTTTCAAAAATATTAAAAAAAGTGTGAATAAGTGATTTATTTTTTATAAAATAATCTATTACATCTTTTTCTTTCATCATTTTTGATTCTGTTTCATCTATAGTTATTTTAATTTGATATAAAAAATCATACAAATAATGTTTAATTGTTGAAAATAAAAGATTGTTTTGTTCTAATTGTTTAAAATCATTTTTGTCAATATATACACCCATATCATTACATAGGTCGTTTTTTATAATTTCTTGTATTATGTCTATTTTTTCATGATTGATATGTTTTCTGTCTAAAATTATGGGAATGCTAGAAGTTTTATCAATATTAAAATTTTTATTATTTTTAGGAGTATTAAGATAAAAGGTGTTATTAATATCTTTAGAATTTGCATAGAGCGTGATAGGAAAAAGATAGCGAATATAACCTCTAAATTCTTTAATTTTAAATAAATCTAATTTATCTTTATGGGGGGGGGGTAAAATTAAAATTTATAGCAAGTAAATTCATAGTATTGAAGGCCTTTGATTGGCGGATTTCTTCCATATCAAGATAGTATACATTGTCTTTGTTAAAATATTTTAATAAATAAGAGATGATAAAAACTCCTTGTTGTAGTTCGTTTATATCGATTTTAATTTTATGATTTTGATGAGTAAGATAGTCAATATAATAACGCCAATCATAAGTTAGATTAAATTCAGAGGGATAGTTTCTTAAAACTTTACTCCAATCTCTTCCCCAATTATGCTTTAAAATTCCTATTGGATCGCGAACTCCACAAATAATTTTAGAGTTAAAATCCAATAAAGATAGATATTTATCAAAATAAGGTAGATTAATTTCTGATATATTAATAGCATATTGAGTAATCGTATTGTCATTTAGACACATGTAATTAAGACAATATCTTTCTTTGGCATCAGGCGGTAAAACCCAGGAGGCAAAACAAGTTACATCGCAACATTGATTAAGGTATCTTAAAAATGCTGCTGCTCCAACGCCATGTGGAGAAATATAGATAAATTTATAGTGTTTAGGTAGGGGTAAATTTAAATCCCAAGCTAATTCTGCACAATGCCTACTTGCATCTATTTCTATAAAATTAGGATTGATTAAAGGTGGATAAGGATGTTTTATTGATAAATATCTATTCTTAAATTCGCTAGAATTGAGCCAAGTGCAAATTGTTTCAATATTTTCCAAAACAAAGGTAAAAAATTTTTCATTATTCGAATTTTTTAAAGCTTGTAAAAGAATTTGAGCTAGGGTTGGAGTTAGGTTATTTTTTATATAGAGTAAAAGATTTTGCATATAACCTCTTTTAATTGTATTTAATTTATATATAATTCATAAATATTTAAATGTCATGAAATTTAAATATATTATCAAAAATAAACTTTAATTAAAGCAATAAAAAGTTAAAATTTGATATTAAAATTTTTCAAAGAGTGAAGTTATGGAGTATAAAAGATTTAAAACCAGACAAATCAAAGTAGGAAATGTTTTAATAGGCGGTGATGCACCCATTTCAGTTCAATCTATGCTTTTTACTAAGACAAGAGACATAGAAGCTTCTTTAGAGCAAATCAATCGTCTTTATTTTGCAGGGGCAAATATAGTGCGTTTAGCATGTTTGGATATGGCAGATGCAAGGGCTTTAAAGGAGATTAAAGCAAAAAGCCCCCTGCCTTTAATCGTAGATATTCATTTTAATCATAATTTGGCTGTATATTGTGCTGAATTTATCGATGGAGTGCGTATAAATCCTGGCAATATAGGTTCTAAAGAAAATATCAAAGAAGTGGTAAAAGCATGTAAAGAACGTAATATCCCTATACGCATCGGTGTAAATCACGGCTCCATAGAAAAACAATTTAGCGATAAATTTGGCTATGGTGTCGATGCTATGCTAGAAAGTGCGATGTATAATATCAAGCTTTTAGAGGATTTAGACTTTTTTGATATTAAAATTTCCATGAAGACTTCAGATGCTCAAAAAACTATAGAAGCTTATGAGAGATTAAGACCGCTTTGTGATTATCCTTTTCACTTAGGGGTAACTGAAGCAGGAACCAAATTTCATAGCACTGTAAAAAGTTCTATAGCTTTAGGAAATTTACTTCTTAAAGGTATAGGCGATACTATGCGTGTTTCTATGACGGGCGAACTTGAAGAAGAAATTCGTGTAGCAAGGGCGATTTTACAAGATAGCGGAGTGCAAAAAAGCGGAGTAAATATCATCTCTTGTCCAACTTGCGGTAGGATTCAAAGTGATTTGTTAAGTGCGATTAAAATCGTAGAGGAAAAAACCAAGCATATAAAAGAACCTTTAAATATCAGTGTCATGGGTTGTGTGGTAAATGCTTTAGGTGAAGCTAAGGGCGCTGATGTGGCTATAGCCTTTGGGAAAAATCAAGGACTTGTTATAAGACATGGTGAAGTTGTAGCTAAACTGAAAGAAAGTGAACTTGTAGATAGATTTTTAGCTGAAGTTGAAGATGAGGTTAAAAGTAGGGCTGTAAAAGAATAAAAGCCAAGAAGCAAGTTTAACCTTGCTTTTAGAATGGCCATATCGCTTCTATAACTTTGCTACCCCAAGGTTTTCTTGTGCTTCTATCCACTTCACCTTCTGTTTTATAAAGAATTTTAGCATCTGCTATATATTTACTATCTATAGTATTGTCTTGACCGATGTCATAAGGACGAATAACACCGCTTAATTGTATGATTTGTTTCTCTCCGTTGATTAAAAGCTCTCTTGAGCCTTCGATAAAATAATTACCATTTGATAAAATTTTAATTACACGCGTTGAAATTGTAGTCTTGAAACTTTCATTTCTGCTTTGTGAGCCTGTTCCTGTGTAGTTGTTTGAACTATTGGTTTGAAAGCCTATATTAGAATAAGCATTGACTTTATTAAGAGCATTAGCTACCACTCCTGAACTTCCTGTTAAAGCACCTCCGCCTAAATTTGAGGTATTAGTTCTACTTGTTGCTTTATTAGCTTGTGTGCTTTGAGTGGTACTTTCTTGTATAACAACTGTAACTAAATCATTTACATTCATAGCTTTTTTATCTGAAAATAAAGGATTATCCCCTTTGCCAAAAAGCGATCCTGGTGCACTTTCTATATTATTACTTTGTTTTGGTGCAAGTTCTTCTACATAAGCAGGTGGTTTCATTGAAATTTGCGGATCAACCGTTGCAGAACAACCAAAAAATGCAAACGGTAACACATAAAATAAAACTTTTTTCATTTTCGTCCTTTAAAATATGAATTTTTATTTTTCTTTGTTAAAATTAGAAAAAGCAAAGAGTGTTCCACATTTATAAATTCAAGGAGAAAATGATGGCAAATCTTTATTTGATGAGATCTAGAAGTGATGAGTTAAATACTATTATTAGTACAAATTTGCTTAAAAATTATAGCAAAATTTACAAAAATATCGCAATTTATTGCCCTGTAATATACATACATCGCGTCCCTGTTTTGCAAGGTTGGTTGGAAGAATTTAATATCAATCAAACCGTAAAAAGCGCTTATGGTTTTACCTTTAGAGAGGCAATGGAGGAATTTAGCAAAGATCCTCATAATTTTTTTAATGTTATTTTAGAAGAATACGAAGAGTTAAAACGCAAATACGATTTTGTGCTTGTAAATAGTTTTTGCGAATTTGGAATACTTGATGGATTTGATCTTAGTATAAAATTGGCTAAAAATCTTAATACCCCTATCGCTGCTATTATTAACGATGAAGATAAACTTATAGCTCAAAAATATTTTGATCATGCTCTAGATGGTCGTAATTATGTTTTGATTAATGAAAATTTTAATTTTGAAGAAGTGCAAAAACTTAAAGAATATGATTTTATAACTCCTCATCGTTTTAAATATGAATTAATCAAACAAAGTATAAAAAATAAAAAAACCGTTGTTTTGCCAGAAAGTAATGATGAGAGAATTTTAAAAGCTGCTGAAATTTTATTAAAAAGTAAATTTGTTGATCTTATTTTATTGGGCGATGAAGAAAAAATCAAACAAGATGCTACTAGATTAAGTCTTGATTTAAGTGCTATGCAAATTATGAATCCACTTAATTCAGAATATAATCAAGAATTTACTTCTATTCTTTATGAAGCAAGAAAATCTAAAGGCATGAGTTTAGAAGAGGCTAAGATGCTAGTTCAGGATAAAACTTATTTTGGAACTTTGCTTATACATACTGGAAAAGCTGATGCTATGGTTAGTGGAGCATCAACTACTACAGCTGAAACGATTCGCCCAGCATTACAGCTTATTAAAACCAAAGAAGGTATTAGTTCCGTTTCAGGAATTTTCTTTATGGGGCTTGAAGATCAAGTTTTAGCTTTTGCTGATTGTGCTGTAAATCCAAGTCCAACTGCCGAACAGCTTGCAACTAGTGCTTATGTAAGTGCTATGACTGCTAAATCTTTTGGACTTGAACCAAGAATAGCTTTGCTTTCTTATTCTAGTGGCGATAGTGGTAAAGGGGAAAGCGTAGATCTTGTAAAAGAAGCATTAAAGATTGCTAAAGAAAAATACCCTGAGTTAAATATAGATGGTCCTATGCAGTTTGATTGCGCTTATGATCCAAAGACTGCAGCAAAGAAAATGCCAAATTCTAAGATAGCAGGCCATGCAAATGTATATATTTTTCCTGATCTTAACGCAGCAAATATTTGTTACAAAGCAGTTCAAAGAACTGCTAATGCTTTAGCAATCGGTCCTATTTTGCAAGGTCTTAAAAAACCTGTTAATGATTTAAGTCGTGGATGTTTGGTAGATGATATTGTAGATACTGTTATTTTAAGTGCTATACAAGCTCAATAGAAAGGAATAATAAATGAAAATTTTAGTTTTAAATTCAGGTTCTTCATCGATTAAATTTAAATTTTTTGATAATAAAATCATTAAAGCAAGTGGTTTAGTAGAAAAAATTGGAGAGCAAAATTCAAAGGTTGTATTAAAAAATACTTTAAATAACGAAAGTTTTGAAAGAGAATTAACAATAAATAATCACGAAGAAGGACTTAGTATAGTCAACGAGCTTTTTAAAGAATCAGGAATTTTAGCAGATTTAAATGCGCTTGATGGCTGTGGTCATCGTATAGTTCACGGGGGAAGAAATTTAAGTGAGCATTGTTTAGTAGATGATTATGTTCTTAAAGAGATAGATAGGGTTAGTATTTTTGCTCCTTTGCATAATCCTGCCCATTTAGCAGGTATAAAAACAATGATCAAAGCTGCACCTAGTGTTGCTAATGCAGCTATTTTTGATACAGCTTTTCATCGCACTATGCCTGATTTTGCTTATATGTATGCTTTGCCTTATGATTTTTATGATAAGCATAATATTAGAAGATATGGTTTTCATGGGACTTCTCATGCTTTTGTCAGTTCTAGAGCGGCAAAATTTCTTCAAAAAGATCAAAATGAATTAAATGTCATCTCTGCTCATCTTGGAAATGGTGCAAGTGTATGTGCTATAGAAAAAGGTAAGAGTATGGATACTTCTATGGGCTTTACTCCGCTTGAAGGACTTATTATGGGAACGCGTTGTGGAGATATAGATCCTGCTATTTTACCTTTTATTAGTCATCTTAAGGGTTTAACTATAGAAGAAATAGATACACTGATGAATAAAAAAAGTGGAGTATATGGAATTTGCGGTTATAATGATTTTAGAGATATAGAAAGAGAGATAGAACAAGGTAATGATAAAGCACGCTTGGCTCTTGATATGTTTTGTTATCGTCTTGTTAAATATATAGGATCCTACTTTGCTGTGTTGCCAAAAACCGATGCTATTATTTTTACAGGTGGTATAGGAGAAAATGATAGTTTGGTTCGACAAAAAGTATGCGAGAGATTAGTTCATCTTGGTATCGAGTTAGATTTTGAACTTAACAAACAAAGGATTTCGGGCGAAAGAATGATAAATCATGCAAATTCTAAAGTTAAAGTGCTTGTTATTCCTACAGATGAAGAATTAGAAATCGCTAGAATCACAGGAGAACTTATCGGTAAAAATTAAATTTTAAAAACTATATAAATCTTTCATTTATATAGTTTTTAGCAAGGTTGTATATTCACTTTGCTTTTCATTTAAAACTTTAAAAGTGCTTATTATGTAAGAAAATTCATCATCACTTAAATCATAAAGTTTTTTAACCAATAAATCATTTTTTGCTCTTAAGATATCATAAGCCTTTTTAGTTTTTGGAATTTCTTCATTTTTTATATTAAATTCTTGTTTTAGCTCATCAAAATGATGATTTTTATCATTGTAAAGCTGTAAAAGCAAAGCATTTTTAGCGAGGGTTTTATAAATTTCATTGTTTTGATTTTCTTCATCACTTGGTTGAGGCAGAGGAATTCTTTCTAGATAGGTTTTACTTACATTGATTTGCACCATATTTCTTATGATAAAATCAACCACTAAAGAATTTAACAAAGCCAAAACAAATAAAATCTTTTCATAAGGCATTATATCCATGCAAATTTCATCATCTTTTACAATATATTGTTTTGGTGCATTTGCAAACATACTATGTCCAAAACCACAATTTTTTGGCAATAAAGAAGCTATCAAAGTTCTTTCGTTAGTGTCACTTGCAACAGCTCTATATCCAAGTCTAAAAAATTCTCTATCGTATTTTATCAATTTAGGATTTAATTCTTTCCCAGTAGCTTTTTTAGCTCTTGAAAGTTCTTTACTTTTTAAACGCTCATCCAATTTAGCCTTTTCTAAAAAATAAGTAGCTTGGCTAAAATTTGCATTAAATTGATGTATCATTTTACCTTCATATAAGGGTAAAAGTCCTTCCCTAAACTCTTCTATAAACAAATCTTTATCACTAGTCATATTTAATTCTTGTCTAAAATCTATATAATCAAAAGACAAGTTTTGAAAAGCATTGTAGCATTTTCTTAGAATTTTTAAAGCCTGCTTGTCTTTTAACTCCATTAAAGCTAGGTGAGTTGGGCTTAGCTTTTTGATATCTTTTAAACTTAGAGTTAAAATTTCATCTTTGTTTTTTAATGAGTTCATATCTGTTTTATAAAACATCGTTTTGATTTTGTGAGTGTGATTTGCTTGTGTATTTTTTATAAGCATAAGAGCAAATTTATACCTTGAATCCACATCAGCAAATATAGCTTGTCTATTTTCAAAACTATAAAAATATTCTAAAGTTTTATTTTCTAAAATTTCTTTTCTTAAAGTTAAGCTTCCATCTTCAAACATCAAAGCACTAGGAAGTACATAAGCTAAATTTCCATCTTGTTTTAAAAGAGAAAGATTTTTTTCTACAAAAAGACGAAATAAATTAATATCTTTTGTTAAAGAATTAGACATAAATGTGTTTTTATAATAAACATTAATTGCATCTATATGTGCTTTTTGTTTTTCATAATTTTGCTTTATATAATCTTTCGCTAGCAAATTGTCTTGAATTTCTTTTTTCTTGCTAGCGATTAAGCTTCTATAATCGCTTTTATATTGTGGAAAGAAATCATTATCGCTAAATTCTGACTTATCCCAAGGTGGATTACCTATGATGATATCAAAGCCTTTAAAGACTTGATTTTCTATGATTTCAGGAAATTCTAACTCATAGTTAAAGAAGTTAAATTCTTTTTGATATTTGCTAATGATAGCTTTTGCTTGTTCATTTTGGCTTAAATTTTGTATATCATCTTGACTTAGGGCTTTTAGAATTTGTAATTCTTCTTTGTTGACAAAATGAAGCGTGTTGATATAGTTTAGATATAAATTTAGTTTCTTAAGTTTTGGTGTGATTTCATTTTGATAGATTTGTTTAGATTGTTTGATTTGTTCTTCGTTGGTATCTTTTAGATTATCAAGTTTTTCAAATACTTCTTGTAAAATTTCAAATTCTTGTGTTATGGAATTTGTAAAAAGGTTGCTTGAGTTTTGTTTTATCAAATCTTTAAAATCACTTAGATTAGAATTTATCAAAGCATTGCCGCACTTTATGTGGTGTTCTATAAAAGAAAGTGGGGTTCCAAAGATAAAACTATCTATCCAAAGGCTAAGTTTAGTAAGCTCTATGCTAAAAGGGTTTAAATCCACCCCATAAATAATGCGTTTTAGTAAAAGTCGTTTTAAAATATCACTCTCATCTACTTCATAGTCTTGCACAAAATCTTTTATATAGTTTAAAATATTTTCTTTTTCTTCTTCGTAAAGTTCTTTTAAATTTGTAAAATGATCAAAATCTGATAAAACAATGTGTGTAATAGCATTTAAAACTCCAACTAAAAAATGTCCACTACCGCAAGCATTGTCTAGTATTTTAAATTTCAAGATATTTTCATTGTTTAGTTTGTCTTTTAAAGCACTTTGGATTAAAAAATTAGCTATGGATTGAGGTGTGTAAAAGCTTGCGCTTGCTTTTCTTGAGTTGCTAGTATTTTTAAGGTAAATTTGTCCTTTTTTGTAAAAGGTGTATTTTTCTACTTTTTTTGATTTTTCTAAAATTTTGAAATCATAATTATCAAAATAACATTCTATTTCTTTTGATTTTTCTTTATAGCTTACATAGTAAATATCTTCATTTGCTATTTCAAAAAAATAAGAAAGCAAGCCTTCATAAATCGTGCCTAAATGTTCTACACTTAAAGTTTTGTAATCTCTTTTAAAGCTTAGATTTTTATCTTTAAAATTTAATAATTGGTTTAAAATGAATTTTAAATCTTTATCGTTAAAGATTTTTGGCGCGCTTAAAAGAGCGGTTTTGCTCTCATCAAACAAACCGCCATTAAAAACAGGCATGTCAAAATTGCCTTTGCCTTTGTTGTAAATGTTGAAAATATTTTCAAGTTCTCCAAAGCCACCACTTGAGCTTTCATCTTCTTGTAAATTTTCAAGTAAGGTTCTAAGACTGATTTTACTTTTAAAATACTTATGTTTTTCTAGTATAATTTCAAATTTATCTTCAAAATAAGCAATAAATAAAAGCCTAAAGATAAAATATAAAGAATTTTCATAGATTAGTTTTAAATCCGCCTTTGTTTTATTGTAAATTCTAGAGCCTATGAATTCAAATAAAGATTCATTTCCATTGGTTCCGTAAATGATAGATTTTAAATCATCTTCTATTTTGATTTTTGAAAGTTTATTGTTTTGTAGAGTTATTTCTAAATGATCTTCTTTTTCTGTGAAATTAAAAGCGCTAAATACACTATAAAAATACGCAAAAGCTTCAATATTTTGATCTTCAATGATTTTTTCTAGATTGATTTCGTAAAAAACTTTGTTTGAATTCAGTATAGAATTATCATAAAAACGCCAAAATCTACCATTGGTTAAAAAACCATAATTTTTCTTAAGATTGCCTAGATATCTTAGAATTTGAAAGTGGGGGTTGTCTTTTACTTTTTTATTGTCTATTTCTATATTATAAGCTTTTGACTCTAAAATGATTGTGAAATCATTGCTTGATTTTTTTGTTTCTTTGTCTAAATTTTCGTATTTTGTTTTTAATTTTTCATTGCTAAAAAGTAGAAAATCAGGTTTTTCCAATTTTCCTTGTATGATTTTTTCATCTTGTCTTACAAAGCACCACCCTAAAATTTCTAATACTTTTGATATAAATTCATCTTCAAATTGATGTTCGTTTTGTTTTATAAATTTGTTTTTGTCGTAAATTTTTGTAATTTTAGTTAAAATATCTCTAAAGGCTTTTTGATTTGCGTTGAAATTATAAATCTTAGGAAAGTCAATTTCTAAAGAATAGCTTGTAAAAAGATTATTGTTGAGGTATTTTTTAAGTTCTTGATAGTAATTCATGGCTTTCTTTCTAAAGTATTTTTAAAAATTTGACATTTTAAATTATATCTAAAAAATTTAAAGACTTGTGCTTATTTATGAAAATGATTTTTTAGTTGGAATTAATTTTCTTTGGATAAAATTTTAATTAAAAAATAAAGCGTGGATTATGAAAAAATTTAAAGAATTTAGCCTTCGTTTTTTATTTAAAGTATCAGAGCAACCTGTTCTTATAAGAGATTTATTAGAGGCAAATGCACTTTTAAACGATGGAATGCTTGTAGATCCTTCTAAGCTAAATTTTAATTTCAAAATTCTAAATTCTTATATTTATTTTGGTGTTTTTTGCGCTGTGATTTTATTGCCATTGCTTTTGATTACTCATTATTTTTTAACAAAGCTTGACTTTCATATAAGCATAGTGAGTGCTGTTATGGTTACTGCTTGTGTATTTATAGGATATGATATTTTTAAAGTTTATACTCGCAAAATAATCTCAAAAAAAATAATACAAAAAGCCTGGGCTTTACACTTTCCTTATTTTGCTTATGAAAAGTACTCTACAATGGCGGGTGAATTTTATAAAGAAGCTTTAAAAGAAGAAATTCCAAAAGCAAATTTAGAGCAGTATGTTTTAGATAAGATTATTCATTCTAAATAATCTAAAATTTGATTTTGGAATCGCATATTTTCAAGTCTTCTTTTTAAGTCTTTATTTTCCTCGTTTAAAACACTTTCTTCTGTTCTTAATGTAGCAATTTCTCTACTAAGATAATAAATTTGATTTCTAATATAAATTTGTGGAGCAAATAAAAATAACGCAAAACTAACAAGTAAAGCCGCAAAAAGAAGATGATTGAAATTTAGGTTTCTATCTTCTTTAGTGGCATTAGAGAAGCCTTCTAGTAAAACATTTTTTGCCTTTTGAGCATCTTCATCATTTTGTTGTTTTTCTTGAGCTTGATTAGATGGTTTTGGAAGTTCTTGTTTATTTTCTTGTGGTGTTATTTTTTTTTGTAAATTTTCCAAACTTTGTTTAATATCGGGTTGTTTTTCTATAGTTTGAGAATTTTGTATCTTAGGTTCAGTTTTTTGAATTTTTTCTATAGAATTTGTAAGTCCCTTTTTTTCTTGTTTTGTTTGAGTGGTAGCTTGATTGCTTTTTGTTTGAATTTGTGTTTTGGTTTGGATATTTTTTATTTCGTTTGCTTTTTTTCTGCTAAATAAAAATTTTTTTTTAGTTTTTTTATTTTCTTCTTTTCTTCTTTCTTTCATTTTGGAAAAAATTTTTTTAGCAAGAGATTGCTTTTCTTCTAATTTAACATTGATCAGATCTTCTTTTAAATATATATTTGATTTTTTAGTATGTTTTGACTCATACTCTTCATCGAGTTCTTCTAAGAATTTATTAGGAGTCTTTTTTTTAAAACGACGTCTTAAAATATCATCGCTAGAAATTTCATCTCTTAAATCATCATCAAGCGGTTTGCCTTGATTTATGGCGCGAGAAAATTTCAGCATTTTTTGGCGTATGTTTTGGCGTTCTTTTATAAAATCATCTTCTAGCATTATTTATTGTCCAAATTATTAAAATAAAAAGCCCGCATTTTAGCACAACTAGAGCGAGAATTTTTTAAAAGTTCTTCCTTGCTCGCACTTATAGCTTTTTTAGTTATTATTTGTCCTAGGCTATGGTTATTTCCACATTCGCAACGCATTATTTTTTCATTACAAATGCAGTTTTTTGACCATTTTTTGAAAAATTGTTTTACTATTCTATCTTCTAAAGAATGAAAGCTAATGATAGCTAAAATGCAATTTTTTGGTTTTAAATTTTCTAAATGTTCAAGAAAATCTTTAAGCACTTTAAGTTCTTGATTTACTTCTATTCTAATGGCTTGAAATGCTAAAGTAGCTTTGGAAATTTTTCTATGATTTTGTTTACCTTTTCCTATGATTTGATAAAGCTCTTTGGCGCTTTTGATTGGATTTTTACTTCTTTCTAGGCAAATTTTTTCAGCAATAAAATGTGCATCATGTAATTCTCCATAATCTTTAAAAATGGAAGTTAATTGCTCTTTTGTATAAGTATTAATAATCTCATAAGCTGATATTTTGGAGTTTTGATTCATTCTCATATCCAAAAAGTCAGAATTTACACTAAAACCTCTTTCGTTATTATCAAGCTGAAATGAAGAAATTCCAATGTCTGCTAAAATACCTCTTAATTCTTCTTTGTGTGAAATTTTTTCTAAAACTTCACTAAAATTACTTTGTATAAAAGTTATCCTATTGTGAAAATCTTTAAGACGTTTTTTAGAAAATTCTAAAGCTTGTTGATCTTGATCGCAAGCAATGAATTTAAGATCAGGATGATTTTTAAGCAAAGCTTCACTATGTCCGCCAAATCCTAAAGTGCAGTCTAAAAAATAACCTGTTTTAAGATTTTTAAAAATCTCTTGAACTTCATTAAGCAAAACTGGGATATGAGGAATTTCCAAAATCAATCCTAATAAATTTTTATAAATTATAATTATAACTAAATTTCATTGTAAAAATCATAAAATTTAAAGAACAAATATTTTTTGGTAAAAATTTTATAATTAAACTCCACTTAAACACTTCTACGATACAATATCTAGTTTAAATTTAATCAAGGAATGATATGCTTACTTGGATGCAACATCACAAAAAATATCTTGTTGTTACTATATGGGTTAGTACTATAGCTTTTGTTGGCGCCGGCTTTTTAGGTTGGGGTGCTTATGATTTTAATCTCAATAGAAGTTCAAGTGTTGCAACCGTAGGAAATGAAAAGATAGGTTTTAGCGAATTTGATACTAGATATAGACAAATTTTAAGTTATTATAATCAAATTAGCAATGGTGCTTTAACTCCAGAAAATGCTGAGCAACTAGGCATTAAAAATATAGCTTTAAGCTCTCTTGTTGAAGATAAGCTTTTGTTAAATTTTGCTAAAGATTTGGGTATTGGCGTAAACGAGAATGAAATTTTACAAAAACTTGCAAATACTAGAGAATTTCAAGATCCTACAGGGGAATTTAACAAAACAATTTATTATGAACTTTTAAATGCCAATAATTTAATTCCAAAAGATTATGAAACACAACTTGCAAATGAAGTAATTACTGATAAACTTAATCGAATTTTTAATATTCCTAGCAAAGATGAGGAATTAAAAATGTTAGCTTCTAGTTATTTCATGCAAGATGCTTTAAGTATTGCAAAAATTGATTATGACAAAAAAAATATTAAGATTAACGAAGAGGATTTAAAAAAGCTTTGGAATAAACATAAAGAAGATTATAAAACTAAAAAAATATATGAAATTTCAACTTATTTTTTGCCAGTTAGCAATGAGAAAATTGACGACAAAGAATTAGAAAAATTTTATAATCAAGATGAAAATAAACTGAAATATAAAGATTTTGCAGGTAAAGTGATGGATTTTCAGTCTACTAAAAATGAAGTTGCTAAAGATTACGCCTTAATGCAACTAAAGAATGTGGCTAATGCTAAATTTTTAGATTTAAAAAACGGGAAAGATAATTTTCAAAAAGATCAAAATATTAGTGAATCTGATGTTTATTATCCAATTGATCTTTTGAATAAAGCTAAAAATGGAGATGTTTTACGACCGGCACCTTATAATAACGGATATATCATAGTTAAACTAAATAAAGTAGATCCTATAAGAAATAAAACTTTTGAAGAAGCTAGAGAAGAAGTTTTACCTATGTATTTAAGCGAACAAGCTAGAAAAAATTTAGAAGAAAAAGCCAAAAATAGTTTAGTAAATTTTAAAGGCGATGATATAGGCTTTGTAAGTCGAGATAGTTCTCGCGAGAGTGTAAAGCTTAGTGATAAGATATTAAATGATCCTGAATTTGCTTATTTTTTAATGAATGTATTTAATGCTGATCAAAATAGTTCTTATGTGGTCATTAACAACAATAAAGCAATATTATATAAAATAAATAAACAAAAATTAGATATGAACTCCGATAAATTTGAACAATACAAAACTATGCTTGAGCAAAATTTGCAAAATTTAAAAGCAAATGAGCTTAAGCAAGAACTTGTTGATGAACTTAAAAAGATATATCCGATAAAAATTTATTATAAAGGGAATTGATTTTGAATATATTAGGAATTGACTTAGGCTCAACCCAGACTTGTGCCATTATTGCTCAAAAAGATGAAGATGGATTAAAAATTATTGGTTTTTCCAAGTCGAAAACCAACGGGGTTAAAAAAGGTGCCATTACCAATATAGAGCTTGCTTCTAAATCTATTGAAGAAGCTGTTAGAAGTGCTGAGATGATGAGCGGAGTTCATTATGATAAGGTTGTGGTGTCTATATCAGGTGCTTATACTAAAAGCGTTGATAGCATAGGTGTTGTTAATATTCCAAATCATGAAATAGGCATTAAAGAAATTCATCGTGCTGTAAGTACAGCTAAGCATACTGCCAATCTACCAAGTGGTTATGAAATTATCCATGTTTTGCCTTATAATTTTAAGGTTAATGATCTTGAACATGTTGATGATCCTTTGGGAATGAGTGGCAATCGTTTAGAAGTTTCAACCCATATAGTGATTTCACAAGAATCTCATATTAAAAATCTTAAGAAAGCAGTTGAATTAGCTGATTTAAGAGTGGATAATATAGTTCTTTCAGGATATGCTTCAGCTATAGCTTGTTTAGATGATAGTGAAAAGGAATTAGGTGCTGTTTTGATTGATATGGGTGGAGCGATTTGCGATATGGTTGTTCATACTGGAAATTCAATTAGATATAATGATTGTTTGCAAATTGGCTCGATTAATATCACCCAAGATTTATCAATGGCATTGCATACACCTTTAAAAGAAGCAGAAAAAATCAAGCTTAATTATGCAGCTCTTTCGCAACAGCCTAATACCCTTATACAAATTCCTTCAATGGGTGATGAAAGAAAGGTTAATGAAGTTTCTTTGGATATTATTTCAAACGTAATTTATGCAAGAGCGGAAGAAACTTTGATGATTTTGGCAAAAATCTTAAGTGATAATCGTTATGCCAATGCTATAGGCGGTGGAGTTGTTTTAACAGGTGGAATGACTAAGTTAGCAGGTATTGATGAGCTAGCTCCTGCAACATTTGATAATCGCTCAGTTAGACTGGCTACTGCAAGAAAAGATTTGATTACTGGTTTTAGTGAAATTTTTAATGATCCTGAAAATACTTGTGCTATAGGACTTTGTTTATATGGAGCGGGGTATTTTACGCCTTATGAACTTGATTCTAATGAAAAATTAAGATATAAAGGGGAAATTGAAAATTTTAATCGTCAAATTAAACAAGATATTGTTTTGCAAAAAGATGCAGAAAGTGAAATAAAATCTGATTTTTTTGATGAAAATTTGCAAGAAAATGATACAATTGCAATACAAGAACAATTAGATTTTAAAGAGCCAAAAGAAAAAAAACCTAGCGTTTTTTCAAATATCTGGCATAAAATTATGAATCAATTTTAACAAGGAGAAATTTTTATGAGTGAATTTTTAGTAGAAGAAATGCAACATAATAAAGGTGCAAAAATTAAGGTTATAGGCTGCGGTGGCGGTGGCGGTAATATGATCAACCATATGGTTAAAATGGGATTGAATGATCTTGATTTAATTGCAGCAAATACTGATGCACAAGCTATTTCAATTTCATTAGCAAAAACTAAAATTCAACTTGGCGAGAAAAAAACTAAAGGTTTAGGTGCTGGTATGCTTCCTGAAGTAGGTGCAGAAAGTGCTAGAGAAAGTTTTGAAGAAATAAAAGCAAGTCTTAGTCAAAGTGATATTGTATTTATTGCTTCAGGTTTTGGTGGAGGTACTGGAACGGGTGCCACTCCAGTTATTGCACAAGCAGCTAAAGAGATTGGAGCTTTAACTGTTTCTGTTGTAACTATGCCTTTTGCATTCGAAGGAAAACAAAGAAAAAAACTTGCTGAAAGCGGTCTCCTTGAGCTTAAAAAAGAAAGTGATTCTATTCTTGTAATTCAAAATGAAAAATTATTGAGCATTATTGATAAAAAAGCAGGCATTAAAGATGCTTTTAGATTGGTTGATGATATTTTAGCTCGTGCTGTAAAAGGTATGGTGTCTATCTTGCTTGATAATGGAGATATTAATGTTGACTTTGCGGATGTAAGAACCATCATGAGTCATCGCGGACTCGCGCTTATGGGTGTTGGTAGCGCTAGTGGTGAAAATGCTATAGAAGAGGCTCTTTCAAACGCTATAGAATCTCCTTTGCTTGATGGAATGGATATTAAAGGTGCCAAGGGAGTTATTTTGCATTTTAAAACAAGTTCTAATTGCTCTTTGTTTGAAATTTCGGCAGCAGCAAATAGTATACAAGAAATTGTTGATGAAAATGCTAAGATTATTTTTGGTTCTACTACAGATGATAGCATGGAAGATAGAGTTGAAGTAACTATTATTGCGACAGGGTTTGAAGATAAAGATACAGTAGCTAAAAAATCTACCGAAGAAGCTCAAGCTTCTAAGAAAAATCCTTATTTAAGTCTTAAAAAGGTAAGCGGTGGTTATGATGAAGAGATAATGGCGCAAATTGAAACACCAACTTTCTTGCGTCGTCAAATGGATTAAAATTGATTTTTAAAGCAAGATTGAGTCAAATCTTGCTTTTTATAGTTTAAAATTCTCTCCTAATAATCTTTCAAATATTTATTTTTCTTTGTTTTTAAAAGTTGGAACACTCTTTGCTTTTATAGCTATAAAATCTTAATTTTATAGGTGAAAATATGCAAAATGGATATTATCAAGCAACTGGCGGAATGGTAACTCAGTTTAATAAACTTGATGTGATTACTAATAATCTTGCCAATATTAATACAAGCGGATACAAAAGAGATGATGTGGTTATTGCAGATTTTAAAAGGATTTTTAAAGAAACTCAGGATGAGTTGCCTATAGAAAATCACACAAGAGATGCATCTCGTTTTGTAAATACTACAATAGATGGAATCCCACAAGTTTCTCAAGAATATACGGATTTTAGCCTAGGTTCTTTAAAGGCCACAAACAATCCTTTGGATTTGGCAATGACTAGAGAAGATGCTTTTTATTTGGTTCAAACCAAAGATGGAGAAGTAAGATTAACTAAAGATGGAAATTTTCAACTTGATGATGAGGGTTATTTGGTAAATAAGCAAGGATACAAGGTATTAAGTAGTGATTATTTTAATAATCCTCAGAATGCTGGCATACGCATTCCTAATGGTGCTGTTCAAATTAGCGTTGATAAAAACGGAAGCATTGAGGTTGATGGAGCTCAAAATGCAAGATTATTTGTAGCACAAGTAGATGATATAAGAGCTTTGCAAAAAGATGGGGATAATGTCTATAAAATAGATGATCTAACCCGCATTAGAGATTTGGAAAACTCCAATGCTATTCGCCAAGGTTTTTCTCAGGGATCAAATGTTAATCCAGTTACTGAAATGGTAGGACTGATTGAAGCAAACAGAATGGTAGAAATGTATCAAAAAGTTATGACAGCTCATATGGATGACTTAAATCAAGAAGCTATCAATAAGCTTGCAGCTGTTAAATAATTTAAAATAAAATAAAAAAGGATTAAAAATGATGAGATCACTTCATACTGCTGCTACGGGAATGGTAGCGCAGCAAACACAAATTGATGTTACTTCAAATAACATCGCCAATGTTAATACAGCAGGTTTTAAGAAAAGTCGCGCAGAATTTGCTGATCTTATGTATCAAGTTATGAAGTATGCAGGAACTTCAACTTCAGCTACTACTCTTTCTCCTTCGGGTATAGAAGTGGGTGTGGGTGTGCGTCCAACAGCGGTAACTAAAGTTTTTACTGAAGGAAATTTAAAATCAACAAGTACTGATGGTCTTGATATGGCTATTGCAGGTAATGGGTTTTTTCAAATACAACTTCCTGATGGCACTATAGGATATACTAGAAATGGGCAATTTACAAAAGATAATGAAGGTAATATTGTAAATTCAGATGGTTATAGACTTTTACCTGAAATGACAATACCTGAAGGCGCAACAGCAATTAATGTTGCTACAGATGGAACCGTTTCTGTAATGCTACCAGGGGAGCAACAAGAAACTCAAATTGGCCAAGTGGAGCTAGTTCAGTTTATAAATCCAGCGGGTCTTCATTCTATGGGTGATAATCTTTATCTCGAAACAGGAGCAAGTGGTGCACCTGTTGCGGGTATAGCAGGACAAGATGGGCTTGGAACAATAAGACATGGATTTATAGAACTTAGTAATGTTCAGCTTGTTGAAGAAATGACAGATCTTATCACAGGACAAAGAGCTTATGAAGCGGGTTCTAAGGCAATTACAACAAGCGATGATATGCTAGGAATTGTAAATCAGCTTAAGCGATAGTTGATATAAAATAAATAATTTTTAATTCTTTTTTGTTTAATGGCGTGTTAAACGCCATTAAATTTTTAGCAAGAGTAGCAAGTTTTAAACTCATAAGCAGTTGGACGAGCTTCTACTGGCCAAACTTGTGTTTCAAATTTTAAATGCTGATAGTCATCGATAAAAATATCGCTCATTACAGGTTTTAAATAAGAATTATGTCGGATTAAAGCTTCTAAACTTCCTCTTAGAGTATGCGGTAATTGCTCTATCCCTTTTTCACGTATTTCATCCAAAGTAAGATCAAATAAATTTTCATCCATAGGACCTACAGGAATGGTTTTATTTTTGATTCCATCAAGACCTGCCATTAAAAGACTAACAAAAGCTAAATAAGGATTAGCAGTGCTATCAGGGAAGCGAATTTCTATACGAGCTGAATTTTTACCTATGCCATAAGGAACGCGACAACTTGCTGATCTGTTTTGACAAGAATAAGTTAAAATACAAGGAGCTTCAAAGCCAGGAACTATTCTTTTGTAAGAGTTGGAACTTGGATTTGTAAAAGCTGCGACACTTCTAGCATTTTTTAAAATTCCACCTATATAATTTATAGCAGTTTGACTAAGTCCACTGTATCCATCTTTATCGTAAAATAAATTTACCCCATCTTTCCATAAGCTCATATGAACATGCATACCATTGCCATTATCTCCGTATAAAGGTTTTGGCATAAAAGTGGCAGTTTTGCCATTTAAATGAGCTACCATTTTTACAACATATTTATAAATTTGAACATTGTCAGCTGCTTCTACAAGCGTGCCAAAATTTACTCCTATTTCAGCTTGTCCTTGTGCAACTTCATGATGATGAACAAAAGTTTTAAGGCCTACTTTTTCAAGAGTTTGAACCATTTCAGAACGAATATCTACTAAAGAATCAATTGGCTGAACTGGAAAATATCCACCTTTGTTTCTTGGCCTGTGTCCAGTATTGTAGCTATCAGTAAATTCTCTATCATCATTCCACTCTCCTTCTTCGGTATCAACTTCATACTTAGAACAATGAGTAGTATCAACTATTTTTACACTATCAAAAACAAAGAATTCATTTTCTGGTCCAAAGTAAGCAGTATCAGCTATGCCACTATTTTTAAGGTGTTCCATTGCTTTTTTTGCTATGCTTCTTGGACATTTTTCATACATTTGTCCTTTGTAAATATCATATACATCACAAAACACTATGATAGTAGGGTCAGCTGTAAAAGGATCTAAAAAAGCACTTTGTACATCAGGTTTTAAAATCATATCTGATTTTTCTATAGGTTGCCATCCATGGATTGAGCTTCCATCAAATGGAATACCAGTTTGAAATGTTTCTTCATTGATTGCATGAAGATTATAGGTAATATGATGCCAAGTTCCTATCATATCTGTAAAACGAAAATCAACAAAAAGCACTTCATTTTGTTTGCAAAATTTGAAAAAATCATCTATATTATTAACAAATTTTCCCATATTTTTACTCCTTTTATGTAATTAAATTTATAAAATTATATCATAAAATTTTTAATTAAGATTTAATTAATATATTTTTTTTAATAAATTTAAAAATTTAATTTAAAAAGATTAAAAAATAAAAATTTATATTTTTGTTTTAGATAAAATTGATTATAATTTTGAGCAATTATTGAAAATCTAGATTTAAAAAAGGAAAAAAATGACTCAAGAAGAGCTTGATGCTTTGATGAATGGTGATGTTGATCTTGATTCAGAGACAGAAGCAGAGGTAAAAACCGAAGAATCAAATACCGAAGAAGATGCTTTGATGTTAGAAGATGTCAAAATAGCTGATTACAAACCTAATTCTAATGTAGTATGGCCACCACCCCCACCAAATCAGGAGTATAAAGTTGTACATCAGTTAGATGATGTTACAAAAGATAGCGAGCTTAAAGCAACGGAAATGATGGATAAGCTTGAAAGTATTAATAATTTTTTTGCGGATTCTGAAAGTTTACTCAAAGAAATAAATAAAGCAATAGAAAAAAATATTGATATTTTTTCTAAGCTTAATGAAAAATTTCCTAATGTGGAAAGTTTCAGTGAAGCTTTAGAATTAAACAATCAAGCTAAAAAAAGTTCTAAGGAGATTGTCGGAAATCTTCAAAGCGGACAAGATGAAGTGATGATGGCAATGGATGCAATGCAGTATCAAGATATACATCGTCAAAAAATCGAACGTGTTATTAATGTAATGCGTGCTTTAAGCCGTTATATGAGTTCTTTATTTGAAGGTAAAATTGATGATAAAAAACGCGTAAGTTCTGCAGTGCATATTGAAGGTGATAGTACTGCTGATGTTGTAAGTAATGATGATATAGAAGCTTTAATTGCAAGTTTAGGGCAAAAATGATCATTCCTGAAATAGTAGCTCCTGCGGGAAATTTCACAAAATTAAAAATTGCTTTGGCTTATGGTGCAGATGCAGTTTATGCGGGTGTGAATAATTTTTCTTTAAGATCACGCACTGCAAGAGAATTTAATTATGAAAGTTTTGAAGAAGCTATCAAATATACTCATGAGCGTGGTAAGAAAATTTATGTTACTTTAAATGGTTTTCATTTAAGCTCTCAAATTGAAGGCTTAAAAAGACATATATTAAAATTACGCGAGATGAAACCCGATGCTTTTATTGTAGCTTCTGTTGGAGCTATGCGTCTTGTTAAAGAACTTGCACCTGAAATTTCTTTACATGTTTCTACTCAGGCAAATATTTTAAATTATTTAGATGCTCAAGTTTATAAGGATATGGGTGCTAAAAGGGTTGTAATTGCCAGAGAACTAGGGCTTAAGGATGCTAAAAATTTAAAGCAAAATTGTGATATAGAATTAGAAGCTTTTGTGCATGGTTCTATGTGTTTTGCTTATTCTGGGCGTTGTTTAATAAGCTCTGTGCAAAGTGGAAGAATGAGCAATCGTGGATCTTGTGCAAATGATTGTAGATTTAATTATGAGCTTTATGCTAAAAATCCAGAAAATGGCACTTTATTTCGCTTAGAAGAAGATGAAAATGGTACTCATATTTTTAATTCTAAAGATTTAAATCTTTGTTCTTATATAGAAAAAATCATGCAAGAAAATTGTATCAGTGCTTTTAAAATAGAAGGGCGTACTAAAAGCGAATATTATGTTGCGCTTACAACAAGGACTTATAAAATGGCCATACAAGATGCTTTAGAGGGTAAATTTGAGTCAAGTAAGTATGAAAAAGAGATTGCTACACTTAAAAATCGTGGTTTTACAGATGGCTATCTTGTTTCGCGTCCTTTGGAAAAAACCGACACGCAAAATCATAATACAAGCATAGAAGAAGGTTCTCATCAAGTGCATGCTATAAGCGAAGATGGAAGCTTTTTTAAATGTAAAGGGAAAATCGTTTTAAACACGCCTTATGAAATTTTAGCCCCTTTAGGCGATGTGATTCAAACTTGCGATAATGAACTAGGTAAAATTTATCAAAAAGAGGATAAATATTTTATAGAGTTTAAAAAACTCATTGCTAAAAACAATAAAGAATTTAGCGAAATTCATAGCGGTAATGAACATGAAATCCAATTACCAAATAAAATCAGTGCATTAAGTTTTTTAAGAAAGGAAATATAGATGAATTTTGTTTCTATTTTAATGGGAAGCAAGAGTGATTATGAGACTATGAAAGAGGCTGCTAAAACTTTAGAAAGTTTTGGGGTAAAGTATGAACTTATCATCTCATCAGCTCATCGTAGTCCAAAAAGAACAAAAGAGTATATTGCAAATGCTGAAGAAAAAGGTGCGAAAGTTTTTATAGCAGCAGCTGGAATGGCAGCACATTTAGCTGGAGCTGTTGCAGCTTATACAACAAAACCTGTTTTGGGAGTGCCTATGCCAGGAAGTAATCTTGCAAGTATGGATTCTTTGTTTTCTACGGTGCAAATGCCTAGCGGAATTCCTGTGGGAACTTTAGCTATTGGTAAGGCTGGAGCAATCAATGCTGCTTATTTGGCTATGCAAATTTTAGCTATTTATGATGTTGATTTAGCACAAAAGCTTAAAGAAGATCGTCTTGAAAAAGAAAAAAAACTTGTATCTGATTCAAAAGAAGTAGAAGTTTTATTATAAGGGATAAAAATGCAAACCTATCTTGAACTTGAAGAATTTTGTAAACTTGTGCATTTAAATGAAGATGTGGTTAAGGGTATGATGGCCAATGGGGCTTTAAATTTTAAAGAAGAAGAGGGTAAAATTTACATCGAAGCTCATCAAGGTACTTTTAGTGTAGTGCCTAGTTCTGCAAAATCTCAAACTGCAATGGTAAATTCAATGACTTTAGCAGGAGAAAGTTTTGTTGAAAAAACAATAGGAACTATTTTAAATTTACATGAAAAAGTTTTAGATGCTAAAGATGAAACACTTGAAGCATTAAAAAATGAGAATAAATTTTTAAAAGATGCCCTTTATTCTATGCAAGAACTTTATGATGAAGATAGAAAAACTATAGAAACCTTAAACAATGAGCTAAAACATGCGCGTGAAGAGATAGAATTTCTCAAGCGTAAATATAAATTAATGTGGAGTAAAACCGCAGAAATTTTTGGAGCTAAGACAGAGCCTGATTTGGAAATGAATAAAAATTTAGAAAAACCTATTGAAAATATGGAACAATAAAGAGAGATACAATGACTTTTTCACAAATGATACTTAATTTACAAAATTATTGGCAAGAGCAAGGTTGTGCGATTATGCAACCTTATGATATGCCAGCAGGTGCAGGAACCTTTCATCCAGCAACTTTTTTAAGAAGTTTAGGAAAAAAACCTTGGGCAGCTGCTTATGTGGCTCCAAGTAGAAGGCCTACTGATGGACGTTATGGTGAAAATCCTAATCGCTTAGGTGCTTATTATCAATTTCAAGTTTTGATTAAACCTAGTCCTGATAATATCCAAGAATTATATCTTAAAAGTCTTGAAAATTTGGGTTTTGATTTAAAAAGTCATGATATTCGTTTTGTTGAAGATAATTGGGAGAGTCCAAGTTTGGGTGCTTGGGGTTTAGGCTGGGAAGTATGGCTTGATGGTATGGAAGTCACTCAATTTACTTATTTTCAGCAAGTTGGTGGTATAGCGGTAGATTTAGTAAGTGCTGAAATTACCTATGGTCTTGAAAGAATAGCCATGTATCTTCAAAATGTTGATAATGTTTATGATATAGTTTGGAGTGAATTTAATGGAGAAAAAATTAAATACGCAGATGTGCATAAGCAAAGTGAATATGAATTTAGTAAATACAATTTTGAAGTAAGTGATGTTAAAATCTTGAATGAGCAGTTTGAAAATTCTTACAAAGAATGTAAAAATATTTTAGAACAAGGACTAGCTTTACCTGCTTATGATTATTGTATGCTTGCTGCA
The DNA here is from genome assembly GCF_001457695.1 of Campylobacter jejuni. Taxonomy (NCBI): domain Bacteria; kingdom Pseudomonadati; phylum Campylobacterota; class Epsilonproteobacteria; order Campylobacterales; family Campylobacteraceae; genus Campylobacter; species Campylobacter jejuni. The sequence goes on from NZ_LN831025.1 coordinate 648,714, forward strand.
CATACTTTTAATCTTTTAGATGCAAGAGGAGCAATTTCTGTAGCACAAAGACAAGATTATATGTTAAAAATTCGTGAGCTTTCGAAAAATTGTGCTGAAATTTATAAGAAAAATTTAAATGAAGCTGAGTGAAATTTATAATTTTTTAGATCAATTAAGTCCCTTTAATATCCAAGAATCATGGGATAATAGTGGAATTTTGCTTGGAGATAGGGATAATGAAATTTCAACTGTTTATTTAAGTTTAGATATTGATGAAAATATCATTAAAGAAGCGAGTGAAAATTCTTTAATTATCACACACCATCCTTTGATATTTAAAGGTTTAAAAGATTTATATGACAAGACTTATCCTAGAGCTTTTATTAAAGAAATGATTTGTAAAAATATTTCTTTAATCAGTATGCATACAAATTACGATTTAAGTCATTTAAATACTTATTTTACGGAAGAAATTTTAGGTTTTAAAATTTCTTTTAAAGACGAATTTTTAATTTATGTAGAAAATTCTATGTCTTTTGAAGCTTTGTGTGACTGGGTGAAAAAAAAGTTAAATTTGCAAATTTTACGTGTAAGTGATTGTGGTAAAAAAGACATTAAGCGTATTGCTATATGTACTGGAAGTGGTGGGGATTTAATTTCTAAAGTAGATGCGGATTGTTTTTTAAGTGGAGATTTTAAATATCATCAAGCTTTAGAGGCGCTTAGTAATCAAATCAGTCTTATTGATTTAGGTCATTTTGAAAGTGAGAGATATTTTTCTCAATGTTTAGCAAAAGACTTGAAAAATTTGCCGCTACAAGTTATAATAACAGTTTCAAAAAATCCATTTCAATATTTTTAAGGAAAATAAATGAATAAATATCTCGAACAATTAGTGCTTTTATCAAAAATAGATCAAGAAATTGATAGTTATGAACCAAAAATAGACAGTATTAATAAGACTTTAAAAGATGCTGAGTTAAAAATAGGAAAAATCAACACAGATTTAGAAAAAATCGATGAAGAAATCAAAGATATAGAAAATCAAAAAGTGCAAAATAATGCTCATATTTCCGAGTTCTCGGCAAAAATTAAAGAGCTTTCTAAAAAAAGTGGTGCAGTAAAAACAGAAAAAGAAGCTAATGCTTTAAAAATTGAAGAAGATATTGCAAAAGAGCAATTAGACGCTGCAAATGATGAGATTGTAAGACTGGATAAAATTTTAGAGAATAAAGAAACTTATAAAAAAGAACTTGAAGAAGAAAAAATCAAACAAAAGCAAAATATTAATGAGATTAGAGTAAGCATTAAATCTGAAATGGAAGTTCTTGAAAAAGATAGAATGAGTGTTTATGATAAAAAAACCAAACTTGTGGGCGAGATGAATCAAAAAGTTTTAAGTTTTTATGAAAAAATTCGCAAATGGGCGAAGAATACTGCTGTAGTTCCTGTTAAAAAACAAGCATGCTATGGATGTTTTATGAAAATTTACGATAAGACTTATCTGTCTGTTGTAAAAGGTGAAGAGATTGTAACTTGTCCTCATTGTGGAAGAATTCTTTATAAAGAGCAAGAAGAACAAAATTGATCTTTTTTTATTATTTTTTAACTTGGACGGCATTTTTATTTTGTGCCGTCTTTATTCTTTTGCTTTCTTTTTTAAAATCCAAATACAAAACTAGTTTAAAATCCCGATTTTTTCTTTATAAAAATTTACATCAAGAAAAAGCTGATGTACATTTTCATGCTTGTTCTTACGGGGAGGTAAGAAGTATTAAAACTTTGGTTTTGAAATTTGATTCAAGAATAACTACTATTACTCAAACAGGTTTTGAATGTGCAAAAGAATTTTGTAAAAAGGTAAATTATCTTGCTTTTGAAAATTTTTTGCCTTTCTGGTTCAAGCCTTGTAAGGTTTTGGTAATTTTTGAAGCAGAATATTGGCTTATGCTTGTTTTTATGGCACGTATTTATAAGGCTAAGATTATTTTGCTTAATGCAAGAATATCTGATAAATCTTATCATTCTTATCAAAGATTTTCTTTTTTTTATAAAAAAATTTTTTCTTATATTGATGAAGTTTTTGTTCAAAGTAAATTAGACAAAGTAAGACTTGAAAGTTTGGGAGCTAAAAATGTTAAAATTTTTAAAAATATTAAGGCAAATTTAGAAATTAAAAATAATAAAATTTATACCAAACCTAAGGAAAAACTTATCATTTTTGCCAGTACTCATAAGGACGAAGAAGAGCTTTTGCTTGATCATTTTAAACTAGAAGAAAATGAAAAACTCATTATCGCCCCACGACACCCTGAGCGTTTTAAAGAAGTTGAAAATTTGCTTTTAAACAAAGGTTTGGAATTTGAAAAATTTAGTTCTTTAAAAGATGAAAATAAGAAATTTTCTAAAAAAATTTTGCTTTTAGATACTTTAGGGGAGCTTGTAAATTTTTATGCAATTTCTGATGTTGTTGTGCTTGGAGGTTCTTTTATAGAAGGCATAGGAGGACACAATCCTATAGAAGTGGCATATTTTGACAATGTATTAATCAGCGGGAAATTTATTCATAATCAAAAGGCTTTATTTGAAGAAGTAGAAAATGTATATTTTTGCGAAAATTTAAAAGATTTAAATGATAAAATTCATTATTTAAATTTAAAAGCTAAAATTTCCAAAAAAGAAAATTTAGATCTTATCATACAAGCCATACAAAAGGGAATTGATGCAAGAAAAAGCTTATAAACTCTTAGCTTTGCAAGAAAAAATTTCAAATCGTGAAGCTAAAGATTTGATTGATAAGGGTTGTGTTTTTTCACATGGGAAAAAAGTTGTGGTTGCTAGAGCTTTGATGAGCGATAAGGCAAGATTTAATGTGATAAAAGCTAAAAATCCTCAAATTATTTTTGAAGATGATAAGATTATTGCTATTAATAAACCTTATGCTTATGTGAGTGAAGACTTGGAGAAAAAATTTAACGCCAAGCTTTTAAATCGTTTAGACAAAGAAACAAGCGGTGTGATTTTGCTTTGCAAAGATGAAGATTTTAGAAAGCTTTGTATAGAAGAATTTAAAAAACACAGAGTTTATAAAAGTTATATTGCGGTTTTAGATGGGGTTTTGGCTGAAGAGGTTGAAGTGAATGAGCCTATGTTTACCATAAAAACAAAAGGCGGGGCATTAAGTAAAGTTTCAAAAGATGGTTTAAGTGCTTTAAGTATCATTACTCCTATTATGATGCAGTCAAAAAAAACCTTAGCAAAAATAGTCATTCAAACAGGTAGAACTCATCAAATCAGAGTACATGCTAAATTTATAAAACATGGTGTTATAGGCGATGAAAAATATGCTAAAATTTCAAGTGATAGAATGTATTTACACAGCTATGAAATTAAAATTTTTGATTATCATTTTAAGGCTAATTTGGATAGTGGTTTTACAAAATTTGGCTTTGAGATAAAAAATTTAGATTTTTAAAGCCATTTAAGAAAAAATTTTGTATAATGCAAGGTTTAATTTAAAAATTTTATTTTATAGAAAGGTGATAAAGTGTTTGAGTTAGTTAGCGAATCTTTTAAATCAGCGATTAATAAATTACGTTTTGTTGATGATGAAAAAGCACTTAAGAATGCTTTAGAAACCTTAAAAAAAGCTCTTTTAAAAGCAGATGTTCACCATAAGGTAACTAAAGAGCTTTTGACTTTGATAGAAGAAGATGTAAAGCAAAACGGAATAGGTCAAAAACAATTTTTAAATGCCATTAAAGTAAATTTAGAAAATATTTTAAGTGTCAATGGCAAAAATCAAGGTTTTGTTTTTGCTTCTAAACCCCCAACAGTAGTTCTAATGGCAGGTTTGCAAGGGGGCGGTAAGACTACAAGCACTATCAAACTTGCAAATTATTTAAAATTACGCAATAAAAAAGTTTTAGTTGCAGCTTGTGATTTACAGCGTTTAGCGGCAGTGGAGCAGCTAAGACAACTTTGTGAAGCTAATGAAATTGAACTTTTCTTCATAGAAAATGAAAAAGATCCTATTAGAGTTGCTAAAGAGGCTTTGAAAAAGGCTGAAAGTTCTATGGTAGATGTTTTGCTTGTGGATACTGCTGGACGTTTGGCTATAGATGAAGCTTTGATGGATGAGTTAAAAGCGGTTAAAGATGTTTTAAATCCTGATGAGATTTTCTATGTTGCTGATGCAATGAGTGGTCAAGATGGGGTCAAGACTGCGGCTAGTTTTAATGAAGTTTTGAATATCAGCGGGGTAATTTTATCAAAATTTGATGCAGATACTAAAGGTGGAGTAGCCTTGGGTATAGCAAAACAAATCGGTATTCCTTTAAGATTTATTGGTGTAGGTGAAAAAGTAGCAGATTTAGAAGTTTTTATACCAGATCGTATAGTAAGTCGTATCATGGGTGAGGGTGATTTGGCAACTTTAGCTGAAAAAACTGCTGCAGTGATTGATGAAAAAGAAGCTAAAAAACTCAATCAAAAAATCAAAAAAGGTGAATTTAATTTTAATGATTTTCTTAATCAAATGGAAAGTATTAAAAAATTAGGAAGTATGAAATCTTTAATTGGCATGATACCAGGACTTGGCGGAATGGCAAATGCGGTAAAAGATATAGATTTGGATAATTCTAAAGAAATTATACGCATTAAAGCAATGATTTCTTCAATGACTCCAAAAGAAAGAGAAAATCCTGATTTGTTAAATAATGCTAGAAAACGTCGTATAGCAGATGGAGCGGGTCTTTCTCAGGTAGAAGTCAATCGTTTTTTAAAACAATTTAGCAATGCAGCAAAACTTGCAAAAAGATTTTCAGGTAAAAAAGGAATGGAGAGTTTGACGCAAATGATGAGTCAAGCTAGAAGACAATTTTAAATTTTATTTATAAATACTTTTTATAGTATCTATAAATAAAATTTTTAATTTTTAAGGAGTATAAATGACAGTTATTAGACTTACAAGAATGGGTAGAACTAAAAGACCATTTTATCGTATTGTAGTTACAGACAGTAGAAAACGTCGTGATGGTGGTTGGATAGAAAGTATTGGGTATTATAATCCTATGGTAGAACCTGAGGTAATTAAAGTTGATGCAGAGCGTTTAGCTTATTGGAAAAGTGTTGGTGCAAAACTTAGCGATAAAGTTACTTCTATCACTAGCAAATAATTATGGTAGAGAATTTTCTTAGAGAATACGCAAAATTAATTGCAGATTATCCTGAACAGATTGACACTCAAAAAATTGAATTAAGTGAAAATTTTTTTGAGATTGTTCTTTTTGCACATAAGGTTGATACAGGTAAGCTTATAGGTAAAAATGGAAAAATGATCAATGCTATAAAAACCGTAATCTCTGCTTATAAGAGTAAGGATGCAAGTTCTTATAGAGTAACGGTAAAAGCACTTGAGTGAAAAAGATTTTGTTCAAGTTGCAAAACTTGGTAAAACTGTGGGTCTTAAGGGTTATGTAAAATTGCATAACCTGAGCGACTTTTCTTCTCAATTTAAAAAAGATGCTACTTTTTTTATAAAAAACACCAAAGAAATGTTAAAGATTAAGCATTATAATGCAAGCAATTCTACTGTTTTATTTGAAAATTATGAAGATATAGAAAAGGCCAAAGAATTAACTAATCTTATTCTTTTTCAGAGTATCGAGAAAAGCAGACAAACTTGTAAATTAAAAAAAGATGAGTTTTTTTATTTTGATATTTTAGAGTGTGAAGTTTTTGAAGAAAATAAAAGATTAGGTAAAGTGGTTGATATCTTGGAAACTGGAGCTTCTTATTTATTTGAAATTCAAAGTGATGAAAAATGGGTGGAAAAAAAATATCCTAAAATATTTTTTATTCCATATTTAGATAAATTTGTTAAAAATATAGATATAGAAAAACGACAGATTTTTTGCACGCAAGATGCTTTTTTAATTTTAGAAAATTCATGAAATTTAGTTTCGTTTCTTTGTTCCCTAATCTTATGGAATTTTACTTTCAAGATTCTATACTTGCAAGAGCAAAAGAAAAAAAACTTTTCAAACTTAATTTTTATAATCCTAGAGATTTTTCTAAAAATTCTTATCATAAAGTCGATGATTATAAAATAGGTGGCGGAGCTGGACTTTTGATGCAAGCTGAACCTATGTATGAGGTGCTAAGAAGTATTCAAGAAAAAAAAGAAAATCCCTATTTTATTTTTTTAAATCCAAGTGGTAAAACCTTTAATCAAAAAGACGCCAAACGCTTAAGTAAAAAAGAACATATAGTTTTTGTATGCGGGCGCTATGAAGGTATAGATGAAAGAGTGCTTGAAATTTTTGCGAATGAAGTTTTTAGCATAGGGGATTTTATTTTAACAGGAGGAGAATTACCTGCGCTTGTAATGTGTGATGCGATTTTAAGAAATGTTAACGGGGTTTTAGGAAATATGGAAAGTTTGGAAGAAGAAAGCTTTGAAAATAATTTACTCGAAGCACCTGCTTTTTCAAAACCTTTTATTTTTGAGAAAAAAAATAAAAAATTTTATACTCCTTCAGAGTTTTTAAAGGGTAATCACGCTAGAATTGCAAGTTTAAAAATTACTTTGGCGTCTTGCAAAACGAAATTTTTTCGTCCAGATTTATTTTTAGAGCATGAACGCAAAAAATAAGGGATTTTTTATGAAAAATAAATATATAGAACAATTTGAAGCAAAACAAATTGAAGGTAAAAATGTTCCAGATTTTCGTGCTGGTGATACTTTAAAGCTTGCAATTCGCATCAAAGAAGGGGATAAAACAAGAATCCAAAATTTTGAGGGTATTTGTATTGCTAGAAGAGGTAATGGCGTAAGTGAAACTTTTATCGTGCGTAAAATGGGTGCTAATAATGTTGGCGTTGAGAGAATTTTCCCTATTTATAGTGAAAGTTTAGAAAGTATTACTGTTTTGCGTCGTGGTCGTGTACGCCGTGCAAGATTATTCTACTTAAGAGATAGACGCGGTAAAGCAGCGCGTATTAAAGAGCTTAAAAAATAATTTATAATTATTTTTTATTATAAATCTAACAATTAAATAATTATAATTAATTTATAATTTTTATTATTTGATTTTAATTATTAATAATACTCTTGTATAATATTCCTTGTAAATATTGTACAAGGAGAGAAAATGTTTTCTATTAAAAAAACTTTATTAATATTAGCAAGCGTGCCAATGTTTTTGAGTGCTACTGAATATCAATTAAGTACTCATGTCTTGGATATTACTTCTGGACAACCTGCTCCTAAAGTAAAAGTTGAGCTTTATAAGTTGGAAGCAAATCAACAGTGGAAAAAAGTAAGTGAAGAATTTACCGAAGAAAATGGTAGAATAGGAGATTTATTACCATATGAAAAAGCTGAAAATAGGACTTTTGGAATTTATAAGCTTAAATTTTTCACAAAAGACTATTACACATCACACAAAATAAATACTTTTTATCCTTTTGTAGAGGTAAGTTTTGAGCTTTCTAAAGATCGAAAACATTATCATGTTCCAATAACCCTTTCTCCTTTTGGTTATTCAACTTATAGAGGAAGCTGATAAATAAAACGAAAGAAAAAACCATGTGGACTAAGAATTCTTGGAAAAACTATCCTATAAAACAGCAACCTATCTATCCAGATCAAGAGGAAATGAATAGAGTTTTAGCAAGACTTGAGAAACTTCCTCCTTTGGTTTTTGCTGGAGAAGTGAGAAATCTTCAAAAGTCTTTAGCAAGAGTTTGTAAAAAAGAAGCTTTTTTACTTCAAGGTGGAGATTGTGCTGAAAGCTTTGAAAATTTTGGTGCTGTAAATATCCGTGATATGTTTAAAATTTTACTTCAAATGGCTATAGTGCTTACATTTGCCGGTGGATGTCCTGTTGTAAAAATTGGTCGTATTGCAGGGCAGTTTGCCAAGCCAAGAAGTAGTGATTTTGAAGAGTTAAATGGTATAAGTCTTCCTAGTTATCGTGGTGATATTATTAATGGTTTTGAATTTAGCGAACAAGCACGCATTCCTGATCCACATAGAATGCTTGAAGCTTATTATCAAAGTGCAACAACGCTAAATTTGTTGCGTGGATTTGCTAAGGGTGGTTTAGCAGATTTGCATGGAGTACATCGTTGGAATTTGGGCTTTTTAAAAAAGAGTGAACTTCATAAGCAATATACTGATATCAGTGAAAAAATTTCACAAGCTTTAGCTTTTATGGAAGCTTGTGGAATTAATACAAGTAATACTCCAAGCCTAAGAGAAGTTAGTGTTTATACTTCACATGAAGCTTTGCTTTTGCCTTATGAAGAAGCTTTAACTAGAGTGGATAGTTTAAGTGGGGAAATTTACGATTGTTCAGCTCATATGCTTTGGATAGGCGAAAGAACAAGGGCACTTGATGAAGCTCATGTACATTTTTTAAGAGGAGTAAAAAATCCTTTAGGGGTTAAAATAGGACCTAGTGCAAGTGCAGATGATATCATAGCTTTAGCAAATGTTTTAAATCCAAATAATGAAGAAGGAAGATTAAATATTATTATCCGCATGGGTGCAGATAAAATTATCAATAATTTGCCAAAAATTTTCTCTAAACTTAAAAGTGAAGGTTTAAATTTAGTATATAGCATAGATCCTATGCATGGAAATACAGTAAAAGCAGGTAATTTTAAAACACGTGAGTTTGATAAAATCATGCAAGAAGTGAGATCTTTTTTTGAGATTGCAATAAGCGAAGGAGTTTATCCAGGTGGGGTGCATCTTGAAATGACTGGGAAAGATGTAACAGAATGCACAGGTGGTGCAAGCAATGTTACTGCTCAAAGCTTGGAAGATCGTTATGAGACTCAATGCGATCCAAGACTTAATGCGGATCAAGCATTAGAACTTGCTTTTTTAATCGCAGATTTGGTAAAAAAGGCTAGAAAATGAAACTTTATGGTATTAAAAATTGTAATTCTGTAAAAAAAGCTATGGATGCTTTAACACAAAAAGGCATTGTGTTTGATTTTATGGATATTAAAAAGATTAATCAAGATATTTTATACACATGGTTAAAACAAAAATCTTTTGAAGAACTTATCAATACTGCTGGATTAACTTCTAAAAAACTTGGTTTAAACAAAGAAAAAGTTAAAAATTTAAATGAAAAAGAACTTGAAAAAATTGTATTAGAAAATCCAAGTTGTATTAAGCGTCCTATTATCGAGTATGAGCAAAACATATATATTGGTAAGGAATATGAGAAAATATTATGATAGAGTGTTTGATTACACTCTATTTTTTATTAATTGATTAATTTCATTTTGATATGGAAATCTTTCACTTTCGCAATTAATAAGTTGTGTTTTAGAGAAGATAACTTTTCCGTCTACTTCAACGATAAAATCACCTCTGCCGCCAATTTCAAATTCTACTTCAACATCTTTGAAATCGCTTTGTAGTTCTTCTGCAACCCTTGCAGCTTGTGGGCGATAATTTCAAAGATTGCAATAAGCAATTTTTACTTTCATCATTTCATCCTTTGAAAAGTTCTTTTTATTAAGATTAAAATCTTAGATTTTATTATAGTTTATTTTGGCTGAATTTTTGCCTTTTTTGTAAAATTTAAGTTGAAATTTAGGGTCAATTTCTTTCAAATTCAGCGAGAAAAATTTATAATTTTTATCAAAATTAAAATAAGCTTTAAAAAACTAAAGGAAGAAAATGAGTCAATTTACACACTTGCATTTACATACAGAATATTCTTTGCTTGATGGAGCTAATAAGCTTAAAGAATTAGCTTTGACTTTAAAAGAGCAGGGTGCTACAAGTGTGGCTATGACAGATCATGGAAATATGTTTGGGGCAATTGATTTTTATCAAACAATGAAAGCACAAGGTTTAAAACCTATCATTGGTATGGAAGCGTATTTACATAATCACGATGAATTAGATGATAAAAGTTCTCGTCAGCGTTTTCACCTTTGTTTGTATGCAAAAAATGAGATCGGATATCAAAATTTAATGTATTTAAGTTCTCAAAGTTATATTAAAGGTTTGTATTATTATCCGCGTATCAATAAAAAGCTTTTGGAAGATTATAGCGAAGGTCTTATTTGTTCTTCTGCTTGCTTGCAAGGTGAAGTAAATTGGCACTTAAATACTTATAGTGAAAGAAATGTGCGTTTTGGTGCAAAAGGCTATGAAGCAGCAAAAGAAGCAGCATTATGGTATAAAAAAGTTTTTAAAGATGATTTTTATTTTGAAATCATGCGTCATGGTATAGGTGATCAAAGAATGATAGATGATGATATTATCAGACTTTCTAAAGAATTAAATATAAAAATCATTGCTACAAATGATACGCATTATACTTTTAAAGAAAGAGCGGCTGCCCATGAGGTTTTTATGTGTATAGCTATGGGAAAAAAACTTAATGACCCTGATAGAATGCGTCATAGTGTGCATGAATTTTATGTTAAAAGCCCTGAGCAAATGAGTGAGCTTTTTGCAGATATTCCAGAAGCTATAGAAAATACACAAGAAATCGCGCAAAAATGTAATTTAGAGCTTAATCTTGGCAATCCCACTCCACCGAATTTTAAATTTACAAGAGAATATGCTAAAGATCATAATATTATCTTACCTGAAGAAACAAAAGAATTTAGCTTTGATAATGATGACATAGTTTTTGAAGAACTTTGTAAAAAGGGACTTGAAGAGAGATTAAAATTTATCGATGAAAGCAAGCATGAAGAATACAAACAAAGACTTGAAGTAGAAATTAACATCATTAAAAATATGAAATTTTCAGGTTATATGCTTATTGTTCATGATTTTATTAAAGTGGCTAAAGATAAAGGTATTCCAGTAGGCCCTGGAAGAGGATCAGCTGCAGGAAGTTTGGTTTCTTATTGTTTAAGGATTACGGATTTAGATCCTATTCCTTATAGTCTACTTTTTGAGCGTTTTTTAAATCCTGAGCGTGTGAGCATGCCTGATATTGATGTGGATTTTTGTCAAGACAGACGTGCTGAAGTGATTGACTATGTGATTGATAAATATGGAGCGGATAAGGTTGCACAGGTGATTACCTTTGGTAAACTTTTGGCTAAAGGGGTGATACGTGATGTGGCTAGAGTTTGTGATATGAGTATTCAAGATGCTGATGAGCTTGCTAAACTTGTGCCTGAAGAGCTTAAAATCACTCTTGATGCTGCTTATGAAAAAGAACCTAAAATCAAAGAATTTATTGATCGTCATCCTAAAGGTCCTGAAGTTTGGGAGTATGCAAGAGCTTTAGAAGGATTAAATCGCAATGCGGGTATGCACGCAGCAGGTGTTGTAATTTCTAATGAAAGTTTATGGAAGAAAACTCCGCTTTTTAGACAAAGTAAAAATGATGAAAGACATTTGGTAACGCAGTATTCTAAAGATCATTTAGAAGATGTGGATTTGATAAAATTTGACTTTTTAGGTCTTAAAACCTTAACAGTAATCAATAATGCGATCAAGCTTATTAAAAAGCGTTACAATAAAGACATTATTTGGGAAACTATAGATGTAAATGATAGCAAAGTTTATAAAACCATACAAAGTGGAAATACTTTGGGAATTTTTCAAATCGAATCAGGCGGTATGCAAAGCTTAAATGCACGCTTAAAACCAGAGCGTTTTGAAGATATCATTGCGGTTCTTGCGCTTTATCGTCCAGGCCCTATGGAATCAGGAATGCTTGATGATTTTATCGACAGAAAGCATGGTTTAAAAAGTATAGAATATCCTTTTGACAGTTTAGAAAAGGTTTTAGAGCCTACTTATGGGATTATTGTTTATCAAGAACAGGTTATGCAAATTGTTCAAATTGTAGGTGGCTTTTCTTTAGGAGGTGCTGATGTAGTGCGTCGTGCTATGGGTAAAAAAGATCCTGAGAAGATGAAAAAGCTTAAAACTGATTTTGCAGATGGAGCAGAAAAACAAGGATATGATAGAGCAAAAGCTGAGGATTTATGGGAGCTTATCGTAAAATTTGCAGGATATGGTTTTAATAAATCTCACTCTGCGGCTTATGCGTTGATTACTTTTCAAACAGCTTATTTAAAAACTTATTATCCTAGTGAATTTATGGCAGCGCTTTTAACAAGCGAAGAAAACAATGTGGATAAAATTGCTGTTTATATTGATGAGATGAAAAAAATAAATATTAAACTTTTACCTCCATCGATTAACAAAGCGATCCGTGAATTTAGTGCTTTAGAGCAAGATGGCAAGGATGCTATTATATACGGACTTGGGGCTATAAAAAGTGTGGGTATTCCTGCAGTTGAAAATTTACTTGAAGCAAGACAAGATGGAGAATTTAAGGATATTAATGATTTCTTAGGTAAGATAGATCCTACCAAAATAAACCGTAGAACATTAGAAAGTCTTATTAAGGCAGGGGCTTTTGATGAGTTTGGTTTTACTAGAAAAGCTTTGTTTGATAATATGGAAAATCTTAGCGAAGCATCGCGTAAAATGGCTGAAGTAAGAAAAAATGCTGCAAGTTCTCTTTTTGGTGAAGAGGAATTAACTTCAGGTGTTCAAGTAAATTTTACTCCCAAAAATGAAGAATTTGAAGTGATGGAAAAATTAGGATATGAAAAAGAAATTTTAGGAATTTATGTTTCAGGCCATCCTTTAGATCGATTTTATGAACAAATTAATGCCATAGATTATGTTAAAAGTTTAGATTTTGAAAGTTTAAAAAACAATGGAGAAATTTTAAGTATAGGTAAAATTGAAGATTTCAAATCCATGATGAGTAAAAATAATAAGCGTTATGGTAGAATTGAAATTTTGGATTATTATTCTTCGTTTGATGCTACTGTATTTGAAAGCAATGTAGAAGAAATAGAAAACATCATCAAAGATGAAAATTTAAAAAATAATGCCTATGGTTTTGTATTGGGATTTAAAGCTGAGGGAGGGGAGAAGCCTAGCTTTTTTTTAAAGGCAATTAAAGATTTACAAAGTCTTGAAGATGGCGAGATTAAAGCTATAAAAAAATTTGGAGCAAAAAAAGATTTCAAAAATAAAGAAGAAAATCATTTTACCGCAGAACCTAAGGAATTTGAAAAAAATATCATAGAGCTAGATTTGACAAGATTAAATAGAGAATTAATCTATGAAATTCATGAAATTGCTAGAAATGCACATAATCCTAATGAAAAAAATAATAAAAAACTTGTTTTAAAAGTTATTAGCGCGGGATCTTGCTTGCTTTATCATACAGATTTTATTATCTCTGATAGTATAGTAGAAGAAATTTCTAATAAATATGCTTAAGTAAGATTGTTCTTACTTAAGATTTTTAAATAAAATGCTTCCGAGTCTTACTAAGTTAGATCCGCATTTTATAGCAATTTCAAAATCATTACTCATCCCCATAGAGCAAATTTTAGCCCCATGTTTTTGAAGAATTTCATAAATTTTAAATGTAGTTTCAAAGCTTTTTATAATACTTTCTTTATCTTGGCTGTGTGATCCTATACTCATTACGCCACAAAGATTTAGATTATAGCATTCTTCTTGTATTTGTAAATATTCTTCTACAGCTTGATTTGGATCTAGACCGCTTTTGCTATTTTCATTTGCACTATTGATTTCTAATAAAGTATTTAATTTATAATCAAGTCTTTTGTCCATAGCTTTAGCTATTTTAATACCATTGCAAGAGTGCCATAATATAGGTTTTTGTTTGATTAAGAGATTGATTTTGTTGCTTTGTAGCGTTCCTATAAAATGCCACTTTATGTCTAGTTTTTTTTCATCAAGATTTTCTTTTTTTTGTGTTAGAGCTTGGACTTGATTTTCTCCAAATTCTACTATACCTTGATCAAAAAGCTTTTCAATTATACTTGCATCGACATACTTGCTTGCGGCTACAAGACGAATGTTTTTGGTTTTTTCTAAAATTTGTTCTAAAGTCATTTTGATAAAGAAATAAGCCTTATTTAGGGCTTATATTATTGTAACAAATTAGCAATTTTGCTTTGAAGCTGTATGTTGGATTGTGCAGCAACAAAAGCAGCAGCATTTTCTTTTAGATAATTGGCATTAAAATCATTAACATTTTTTGCCATGTCATTATTTAGTAAATTATTTTCAGCTGCTTTTGAGTTGATGCTGTTTTGAACACTTGTATTAATATTTGATGTAATGGCATTGATACCTGAGCCTATTTCACTTCTTAAACTTCCAAGTTGATCCATAAAATTTGTAATACTATCTTGATTATCTATGCTTAATCCACCTGTTGCTAATGGATTTAAATTTGTAGTTTCAGTTCCGCTACCTACTACAAAATTCATAGTTTGAAAGACATTTTTTCCATTATAAGTTGCATTATTAAAAGAATCATTGATGGATTCTTGTATGCGTGTTGCTTCTGTTCTTAGCATTCCTTTTTGAGAATCATTAAGTGCAGCATTGTTCATTTTCACTGAAAGTTCATTAAGTCTATCTGCGCTTTGAGAGATATTGGTAAGGCTAGCATCTGCAATTTGTAAAACCCCTATAGCATCATAAGCATTTGCGACACCTTGATCTATAGTGCTTGATTGAGATCTTAAAGAATCAGCAATAGCTAAATTGGCACTATCAACTCCACTTATTGCACGAACAGCCGCAATATTTTCTAAAGCTTTATCACTAGCTTTTTGTGCATTGTTTAAATAATAATTTTGTTGCATCATAGTTGCATCAGAGATCATCATGGCCTACTCCTTCTCTTTTGGATTTATTTAATATTCTATCATTTTTTTGCTATTTTAAAGCTTAAGAAATATAAAAAAACTTGCATTATCAAGATGATTTTAATCACTATTTCACTTGCATTATGGATACTGATAAATTCTTGAGTTTTTGTAGCGTTTTCGCCTAAGTTTTGGAGTTCAATTATGGTATTAGTAAAATAAAAAACAAATATTAAGCTTAAGATCAAAATAAGCAAACTCAGCATAAATTTTGACAATTTTATTTGAAATTTCATTTCATCTTTTATAAGAGAATAAATTTCATATAAAAAATTAACCACTGAAACAAAAACCAGTAAATATCCCATCTTAATAAAAATTCGCGTCATCATTAAGCCACTTTGAAAATGGCTCAACACTCCTTCTCCTATAAGATTTTGAGGAAAAAAAATTGTTGGTGCAACAACTATTCCTAGTATGAGTTCAACCCCTATGATGGAGGCAAGTAAAAATAAATTAATAGCTTTCAAGAGTTTCTCCTTTTATTTTTTATCATAACGCATATTTGTAAATTTAGCTACAAAAGCACGATTATAACCTTGTTCATCTTTGAAAAAATCAACAATGAAATTATTTTGATATAAAATTTTTTCCAAAATTTCTTTTTGATCATAGCCAAATTCGCAAGCTAAAAATTTAACTTTTTTATCAAGGGAAAAATGTATGATTTCTTCTAGAATTTCATATCCTTTTTCTCCACCAAATAAAGCCTCTTTGGGTTCTTTTTGCACCCAAATATCTATAGGATATGAATTTTTAATATAGGGTGGATTTGAAAAAATAAAATCATAATTTTCTTTAATTTGCTTAAAATTACAAAGTTTAAAGTCAATCAAGTGATCGACTTTGTGTAATTTGGCATTCTCTAAAGCTAATTCTAAGGCTTTGGGATTGATATCGCAGGCTGTGATTTTTAACCCAAGTTCTTTGGCTAAAATAATGCTTAAAATTCCGCTTCCAAATCCTATTTCTAAAATCCCATTAAAAGTATTTTTTTTGCATAAATTTAAAATTTGAAAAAGTAAAATTTCACTATCGTAGCGAGGGATTAGAACACCTTTTTTTATATTAAATTCTAATCCCCAAAAATCCACTTTTTCAAATATATATTCAAAAGGTTCTCCAGATTTAAAACGCCTTATAAGCTTAAAATAAGGTTCATGATCTATTTGTATATCTTGGTTTAAAAATAACCAAGCTTTATCTTTTTTTAGATATTCACAGAGTATAAATACTGCTTCATTTTCATAACCTTTTAAGCTAGATTTAGCCTCCATAAGAGCATTTTTTATAGTCAAGAAAGAGCCTTGATTCTATCACTAATACTTGGATGGCTGAGATAAAAAAATGCATATATTTTACTTGTTTTGATAAAAGCTTTATTTTCTCTTGCTAGGGCTATCAATGCATTTTTCATATCTTCTTTGCTTGTAACTTTAGCTCCGTGTTGATCAGCCGCAAATTCATTTTTTCTACTTAAGGCATTAAGCATAGGAGAGATTAAAAAGCTAAAAATATTCGCCAAGATAAACAAAAGAGCAAACACGCCACCATTTACTCCTTCTAGATGACTTTCTAAGTAAATAAATTCAGGTAAATTTGCAAAAACAAAAAAAAGTAAAAACATGGTTATAGCGCCGTTAAATAAAGCTTTGATAATATCCTTATGAACAAAATGTCCAAGCTCGTGTCCTAAAACAGCTAAAAGTTCTCTTTCATTTAAGGCTTTTAATAATGTATCAAAAAGCACCACTCTTTTGCTTTTAAAAAGTCCACCAAAATAAGCATTTAAACGCTTATCTCTTTTGCTTGCATCAATAACATAAACCCCATTTGCACTAAACCCGCATTGTTTCATTAAAGAGCTGATTTTTTTCAATAAATTTTCATCGTCTAGTTTTTCCATTTTATTAAAAATAGGTGCTATCAAGGTAGGGTAGATGAGATTTATAATCACTATAATGCAAAAGGCAAAAATAAAGGCCGCAATCCACCAAAAAATTCCAAAAAAATCATAGCAAAAAAGCAAAGCATAAAGGATTAAAAATCCAAATATTAAAGTTAAAATAAGACTTTTTACAGTGTCTTTGATAAAAAGTTTTACAGTCATATTTGAAAAACCATGGGCTTTATCTTTGATAAAACTTTCATAAATACTTAAAGGTAGATTTAAAATACTTGTGATTATTAAAAAAGATAATAAAAATAAAGTATTTTCAAAACGAGTGTTGTTTAAGATAAGCAATTCTTTAAGATATAAAAATCCAAAACCTATCCATGCAATATTGATGATTAAATTATAAAAATTGGAAAATAGTTTAAATTTTTCATTTTCGATGGCAATATCTGCTGCATTTTGATAGTCTTTTTCGCTTAAAATTTGAGCTTGTTTGTCTTTTTCTCTTTCTAAGAAACAAATTTGAGCATAGGAAATCCAAGATAAAAGTGCTGTGTAAAGACATAAAATTGCAATTAAAGTCATTATTTTTCCTTGATTGGTTTTTTGCGAATTCTAGCTTAAAATAATGAAATAAAGTTAATAGTTTAAAATCTAAAATAATATTCTTTTCAACTAAGTTGGTGTATATTTATAAAAAAGGATTAAAGAATGTTTTTTAAGAAAAAGATTTCACAAAAGCAAAAAGAAAAGCCTAAAATTCCAATCAATGATGTGATTTTAGATGACAGGCTTTGTAAGTTTAAAAATAAAGTGCAAAAGATAAGTAAAGATGAGGCTTCAGCAAGTCTGCTTGCTAGACAATTAAGCAGACTTGTTAGGGCTAATAAATTTTAATTTTGACATTTTTTCTTAGGGCGAAAAACCTTAATAACTTCATCATTTGCTTCTATATAAGCACCTTCTATCAAATCGATACAGTAAGGTATAGCCGGAAAAACAGGCTCTAGGCATTCTTTTATAGCCTTAGGATTTCCTGGTAAATTAATGATAAAAGATTTATTGCGAATTCCTGCACTCTGTCTTGAAAGTATAGCTGTTGGGACATATTTTAAACTTTCTAAGCGCATAAGTTCTCCAAAACCTGGCATCATTTTATCACACACGGCTTCCGTGGCTTCTGGGGTTACATCACGAAGTGCTGGACCTGTACCTCCGCTTGTAACAATCAAATCGCATTTTTTTTCATCTGCTAGATAAAGTAATTTTTTAATGATCAAATCATAATCATCAGGGATTAATTCTTTATGATAAATAATATCATTTTTTATATATGAATTTAACACTCTTTCAATTTCAGCAGTGGCTTTATCTTCGTATATACCACTACTTGCTCTATCGCTTAGGGTTAAAATTCCTATGTTTATTGTATCCATTGTTTCTCCTTAATAAATTTTTATAACCATCCTTTTTTCTTGAAAACAACTAAAGGCAAGATGATAGAAATTACCATCACGCCAAGCACTATGGGATAAGCATAGTGAAGTTCAAGTTCGGGCATGAATTTAAAATTCATACCATAAACAGTTCCTATTAAAGTAGGTGGCATCATGGCAACAGTTGCAACGGTGAAAATTTTAATGATTTTATTTTGTTCTATGTTGATTTGGCTGGCTAAAATGGTTTGGATATTATCTAAGATATTAAGTTGCGAAACACTAAATTCAACCAAAGAATTTAAGTCTTTTAAAACTATAGTGAGATTTTGTTTTATATCTTTATCAATTTTATCGCTTTTTAGCAAAGAAGTCATAGCGCGACGCTTATCAAATAAAGAATCTCTTACGCGCATATTAAGCTCTTGCAAACTTGAAATATCCTTTAGCATTTCATCATAACTATATTCATCTTTTTTTTCTAAAACACTTGTTCTTAAGCGTCTTGCTTCTTTATCTATCCATTCTAGTAAATCCGCATCTTTTTCAACGCGCACTTCAAACATTTTATCAATAATATCAAAACCATCTTCAAAATTCTTCGGACTAGCTAAAATCCTTGCTTGAATTTCTTCAAAAGTGCTAAATTCGTTATATCTTATAGTAAATAAGATATTTTTAGCTGTAGCAAAAGTAACAATTTCTGTGCGAAGCTTGATTAAATTCCTATCTTCTTCATCGCTTTTAAGATCTCTTACTAAAAAATGAGCATTGATGGTTATTGTCGCATTATCTTCCCAATATTTTGCACTAAGCTCTATTTCTTCCCTTTCTTCTTTTGTAGGAAACTCAAGATTAAATTCACTTGATATAAAAGCAATTTCTGCTGCACTTGGATGAAGTAAATCAATCCATAAAATATTTTGTGGTAGTTCTTGACTATCGAGATTAAAATTGATTCTTTGAACTAAAGCATTTTGAGTTTTGATATAAATATAAAGCATGATTGCTCCTTGTTTATGACTTTAAAATTATAACCTTGTTTGCTTAAAAATTAACTTGTTTCTAAAATGTTTCTAAAACTCATTAAATTTCCAAAATATTTTTTGAAAGGAAAAAAATGAGTAAGAAATTTTTCTTAAGTTTAGGTCTTGTTGCCTTATTGTTTTCAAATTCACAAGCTATTGATGAGAATTTGATTAAAGCTGTGCAAGCAGAAGGTAGGGTAAATTCTTTAGCTATGCCTGATACTTGGGCAAATTGGAAGGATACTTGGGCAGATCTTAAAAGTCTTTATGGTATAGAACATAGTGATGCAGATATGAGTTCAGCTCAAGAAATTGCTAAATTTAAAGCCGAAAAGAAAAAAGCAAGCGGTGATATAGGGGATGTAGGAGCTTCTTTTGGAGAGATAGCGGTTAAACAAGGAGTAGCTCAGCCTTTTAAGACAAGCTATTGGGATCAAATTCCAACTTGGGCTAAAGATAAAGATGGAAATTGGCTTTTAGCTTATACAGGAACCATAGCTTTTATAGTCAATAAAGATGTAGTAAAAGATATACCTAAAACTTGGCAAGATTTGCTTAAGGGAAATTATAAAATTACCGTGGGTGATGTAAGCGTAGCAGCTCAAGCTGTGAGTGCAGTTTTAGCAGCTAATTATGCCTTAGGTGGAGATGAAAAAGATTTAAGTCCTGCTTTAGCTTTTTTTAATACTTTAGCCAAACAAGGAAGACTTGTAAATAATGATGTAAGTATAGCCAATCTTGAAAAAGGTGAAGTTGAAGTGGGTTTAGTTTGGGATTTTAATGGTTTAGGCTATAGAGATAAAGTGGGCCAAGATCGTTATGAAGTTTTAATCCCTGCTGATGGTAGTGTTATTTCGGGTTATACAACTATTATCAATAAATACGCAAAACATCCAAACGCAGCTAAATTAGCCCGTGAGTTTATACTTTCTGATAAAGGACAAATCAATCTAGCAAAAGGTTATGCAAGGCCAATAAGAATTGATCATATTACCTTGCCAAATGATATAAAAGCTAAACTTTTACCAAGTGAGCAATACAAAAATGCAAGAGCAATCAAAGATCAAAAAGCTTGGGAAAAAAGTGCTAAAGAATTGCCACAACTTTGGCAAGAAAAAGTTATAGTGGATATGAAATAAAGGAGATTGGATGAAAAAGGTTATTTTAACAAGTGCTATGCTTTGCAGTGTTTTATTTGGAGTTCAAGAGTATGAGGCCAATTTAGCAGGGCATATTATCATAGATTCTAAAAGTACAGTAAAACCTCCTAAGGATGCTCCTGATTTTTTTAAAACTTATGGGAAATTTGCAAATATCACTAGAGAAGAAAAAATTGGAACTTTTAAATCCAAGGGAAACAGGGAAACAGATTTTTATTTACCTTTTAAAAATCAACCTATACAAGGACATAGTGGGATAAAATATATTCCAAAAAAAGATGTTTTTTGGGTGATTAGTGATAATGGCTTGGGTAAAAAGTATAATTCTTATGATGCTATGCTTTATGCTCACGAGTTTAAATTTGATTTTAAAAACTCAAAATACGAACTTTTAAAAACAGTTTTTTTAAAGATAGTGATAAAAGATACCCCTATCCTATAACCACCGAAACAACTAAAGAGAGGTATTTAAGTGGGGCTGATTTTGATACTGAGAGTATACAGGTTATCAATGATGAATTTTATATAGGTGATGAATTTGGTCCTTATTTGCTTCATTTTGATAAGAATGGGAATTTAAAAGAAGTTTTTGATGTGTATGTGGAGGGTAAAAAACTTATTTCTCCTGATAATCCAAGTTTAAAATTTAGCGATAAGCCTGATGGAGAAAATGAGAAATTTAATATCAAGCGTTCTAAAGGCTTTGAAGCTATGGCAAGCTCTAAAGATGGTTCTAAACTTTATTTGCTTTTAGAAGGAAGCATTTATAATAACAACGCTTATGAGAATGAAAAAGGTAAAGAATATCTAAGAATCATAGAATTTGATGTAAAAAATAAAAAATTCACCGGAAAACTTAATAAATATTTCTTAGAAGATAAAAGCCATTCCATAGGTGATTTTAATATGATAGATGATAAATACGGCATCATCATAGAAAGAGATCAAAAAGAAGGCGCTAAAGATAAAGCTTGCAAAGAAGATGAAGATACTAAGCATTGTTTTAATAATGTAGCTCAATTTAAAAGAATTTATAAGGTTAAATTAGATGATAAAACCCATGAAGCTCAAAAAATTTCTTATATAGATCTTTTAAATATTAAAGATAGAAATAAAATTTCTAAAAAGCCTTTGGTAAATGATAAATTTGTTTTTCCTTTTGAAACCATAGAAGGTGTGGATATAGTAGATGACTCTCACATAGTCGTAGAAAACGACAATAACTTTCCTTATTCTTCAAGCAGAGAACCTAATAAAACTGATGATAATGAGTTTATTTTACTTGAAGTAAAAGATTTTTTAAAGAGTAAATGATATCCAAAGTTATTTTAGTTGTGCTTGATGGCTTAAATTGTAAAAGCGCTAGTATAAATATGGGATATTTAAATGCGCTTTGCAAAGAGAATTTGGGCAAATTTTATTCTTTAGAATGCGAACTTCCTAGTATGTCTCGTCCTTTATACGAGTGCTTATTAACAGGCGTAAAGCCTGTTTTAAGTGGGATAATTAATAATAAATTGAGTTTTTCAAAACAAACAAGCATTTTTGACCTTTGCAAAGAACAAGGCTTAAAAGCTGGAGGCGCAGCTTATCATTGGGTTTTTGAGCTTTATAATAAAAAAGAATTTATTCCTTCTTTACATCGCCATATAGAAGATGAAAATTTAACTTTGCCTTATGGACATTTTTATTATGAAGATGATTATTTAGATTCTCATTTATTTGCAGATGGGGAGCATTTAAGAAACAAATATAATCTAGATTTTACTCTTATACACTCTATGAATATAGATGATGCAGGACATAAATTTGGCTCACACTCTATTGAGTATGCTAATAAAACCAAAAAAGTTGATATTTTGATTTCTGAGTATTTGCCTACTTGGTTAGAACAAGGTATTAATGTAATCATCACAAGCGATCATGGTATGACAGAGGGTAAAAGTCATGGAGGCTTAAGCGAAGATGAAATTTTAGTGCCTTTTTTCACTTTTGGTAGTGCTTTTTCGTATGAAAATGCCAAGATAAAACAGGATGAAATTTGTGGCAGTATCTGTGAAATTTTAGGACTTAAACACGATAAGAGATATAATGATGAAATTTTAAAGGCCAAAAAATGAAAGAAAAATTTCTAGCATTTTTAAGTATTTTACCTTTTTTTATAGTTTTTACTTTTTTTATGATAGCACCTTTGATTTGGATTGTTTTTAATGCTTTTTATATAGAAGAGGATGAAATTTATTCTTTAGCCAATTTTATACATATTTTTGAGTCCAAATTCTATCTACAAAGCATTATAAATTCTTTACAAATCAGTTTTATTTCTAGTATTTTTGGACTTTTAATAGGGCTTTTGGCGAGCTATTCTTTATTTGTTTTAGCTCCATCAAAAATATGTAAATTTCTTTTTTCTTTAAATACCATGATAAGTAATTTTTCAGGAGTTCCTTTAGCTTTTGCTTTCATTATAGTTCTTGGAAGCAATGGTGTAGTTAATGTGTTTTTGAAAAATTTAGGCATAGAGCCTTTTGTTAGTGTTTATGCTAATTTCGGGGTAAATATTGTTTATGTGTATTTTCAAATTCCTTTGGCAATCTTGCTTTTGCTTTCCAGCTTTTAAAAGTCTTGAAAATTCACATTTAAATGCTTGTAAAATGTTAGGTGGAGGCAATTTTTTATATTGGTTAAAAATAGCTTTGCCTTTGCTCGCTCCTGCTTTGTTTGGTGTTTTTGTGATTTTATTTGCCAATGCTTTTGGAGCTTATGCGACTATTTATACTTTAAGTTCGGGAAATTTTAATGTCGCTCCTGTAAGAATCGCTGCTTTAATCGCAGGCGATATCAATCTTGATCCTTATATGGCTAGTGCTTTAAGTATCATTATAACTATTATCATGCTTGTTGTTACCTTTATAGCCAATTTCCTTTATCATGCTTGTTGTTACCTTTATAGCCAATTTCCTTTCTAAAAAATATAATTTTAAGGTGCTTTAAATGAATGAAAATTTGAGTTTAAAAGCTAAAATTTATCATTATGCAGTTTTGTTTTTGGTTTTTTTGTTTTTAGCTTTGCCTTTAATGGCTACTTTTTTATATTCTATTTCCACTTCTTGGGGTGTAAGTGTTTTGCCTGATGATCTTACGCTTAAATGGTATCAAGAACTTTTTCATGACGAAAGATTTTTACTTGCTCTTTGGCATTCTTTGCTTGTTTGTGTGGGTAGTATTTTACTTTCTGTGATTCTTGTTTTTCCTTTGGTTTTTGTGTTAAATTATTATTTTTTAAAATTAAAAGCCTTTGTAAATATACTTATTATCATGCCTTTTGCCGTACCTCCTATAGTTAGCTGTGTGGGGCTTTTGCAACTTTATGCTGACAATATAGGAGGCACAGCTTGGATACTCATTTTTACTTATTTTACTATAGCTTTACCTTTTATATATAGGGCTTTAGATAATGCTATATCTAATGTCAATTTAAATGAACTCATCGCATCTAATGCTATGCTTGGAGGTTCTTTAATGGGAGCGATTTTTAAACTTGTCTTGCCTAACTTAAGAAATGGAATTTTGGTGGCAGTTTTTTTAAGTTTTTCTTTTTTAATAGGCGAATTTTTATACGCAAATATTCTTGTAGGAAGTGCTTATGAGACTTTGCAAGTTTATCTTTATAATATTAAAAATCAAAGTGGGCATTATTCTAGTGCTTTGGTAATAGTTTATTTTGTGTTAATTTTTATAACAACTTTTATAGCTAGTTTGATTAAGGAGTGAAAAATGGCTTATTTAAAGATTAAAAATTTTAAAAAAGCTTATGGGGATAAAATTATTTTCGAAGATATTGATTTTAGTGCTAAAAAGGGTGAGTTTATAACCCTTTTAGGTCTAAGTGGCTGTGGAAAATCCACTCTTTTAAGGTGTATAGCAGGGCTTAGCCAAATTAATGGAGGAAAAATTTCTTTAAATGATAAAGATCTTACCAAATTAAGTCCTCAAAAAAGAAATATAGGTATGGTTTTTCAAAATTACGCTTTTTTTCCAAATCTTAATGTTTTTGAAAATGTAGCTTTTGGTTTAAAGATCAAAAAAATGGATAAAAAGGACATAGAAAAAAGAGTGAAAAAAATGTTAAAACTCGTCGAGCTTGAAGAATACGCTAAAACTTATCCACATAAGCTTTCAGGCGGACAAATGCAAAGAGTGGCTTTAGCAAGATCTTTGGTGACTAAACCTGATTTACTTTTACTTGATGAGCCTTTATCGGCACTTGATGCTAAAATTCGTAAGCATTTAAGGGTGCAAATTAAAGAAATTCAAAAAGAACTTGAACTCACCACTATTTTTGTAACGCACGATCAAGAAGAAGCTTTAGAGTTATCCGATACGATTATTTTAATGAATGAGGGTAAAATCATACAAAATTCCAACGCAAATAATCTTTATCTTTTACCAGAATCTCATTTTGTGGCTAGCTTTATAGGAAATTACAATATTTTAAGCCCTAAAGAGCTTGATAGCTTGGGTTTAAAACACGATTTTAAAAAAGATATAGCCTTACGTCCTGAAACCATAGAAATTTCTAACGAAGGCTTAGAGGCTAAGATCAAAGAAAAATCATTGTTAGGCAATATCATACGCTATAGGGTTAGAGTGCAAGAAATTGAATTTAAGGTAGATACTTTAAATTTTAGCACTCATAGTACTTATGAAGCAGGTGATAAAATCGCTTTAAAATTCAATCTTTCTTTAGCAAAAGAGTTAAAATGAAACTTGTTTTATTTGATTTAGATGATACTTTAATACAAGGCGATAGTGCTAAACTTTGGCTTAAATTTTGTGTTGAAAAAGGTTTTTTACCTCAAGAATATTTAGAAAAAATCGTTTTTTATCAAAAACAATATCAAGAAAAAAAGCTCGATATGGATGAATTTATGACTTTTTTCTTCAAAGCGTTAAGGGTAAAAATGAAGATAGAATTTCATCTTTAGTAGATGAATTTATAAAAATTTATATAAAACCTTATGAAAAAGCTAAAGAACTTATAATCAAATATCAAGATCAGAGGTGTATTATAATTTCAGCTACGGCTGAATTTTTAGTTAGAAAAATCGCCTCTTTTTTGGGAGTGAGAGAAAGCATAGCCATAAAATGCGAGCGTGTGGGTGATAAATTTAGTGGAAAAGCTTATGGGATTTATAGCTTTAAGGAAGGCAAGGTTTTAAGACTTAAGGAATATTTGGGTAAAGATTATGAAAAATGGATGAAAGATTCTTATTTTTTTAGTGATTCTATCAATGATTTACCTTTACTAGAGTCTGTTAGCAAAGCCTTTGTATGTAATGGTGATGAAAAAATTTTAAAAATTGCAAAAGAGAGAAAATATGAAATTTTAACTTTTTAAGCTATAAGCGTGAATTTTCACGCTTATTCTAATTCATATTTTTTAATTAAAGTATCATAAAATCCATCAGTTTTTGCTTCATCTATGCCTTTGTTAAATATTTCAATAATATCTTTTTGTTTATTTTTATCAAAAGCAAAACTAAAGCCTTCTCCTCCATCTGTTTCTTGGTAGAAACTTACCAATTCTGGATTTTCAGCTAAAAAACCTTTAGCAGTATCTTGATCAGCTACAATAGCATCGATTTTGTTGTTTTTTAGTGCTAAAACAGCTATGTTTAAATCTTTATTGCTTTGTACTTGTGCATTTTTGATAGCTTTTGCAGTATTTTCTTGTAAAGTTCCTAATTGAACTCCTATTTTTTTACCTTCTAAATCATTTTTTGTTTGAAGAGAGTCGTTGTTTTTTAGCTTAAGATAAAGATTTTTACTCATATAGTAAGGTTTGGTAAAATCAACACTTTGTCTTCTTTCATCAGTTGCGCTCATAGCTGAGGCAATCATATCGATTTTGCCAGCTTTTAAAGCAGGAATCAATCCATCGAAATTGGTTTCAACCCAAACAATTTTAATACCATTTTTTTTGGCAATCTCTTCAACCAAATCAGTATCAAAACCTGTAAGTTTTGAGTTTTCTTTATAATTAAAAGGTTTATAATTTGGAGCAGTTCCAACCTTTAATTCTACACTTGCATTTGATTCTTTATTTTTAGAATCACTACAAGCACCTAAAAATAAACCAACTAAAGCAACTAGAGCAATGCTTAATATTTTTTTCATTTTTTTCCTTTGATATAAAATGTTTTAAAATTATACTTATTTTAAATTTATATTTAATTAAGTCTGGATCAATTTTTAGAAAAGTTATATTAATGTTGTGCTTTCAGATAATATTTAAATAATTATAAAAGTATTTTTTTAATATTTAAAATAAAATTTTATTTAATAATATATTAATATAAAATTTGTTAAATTTTCATTAAATTTAAATATTGAAAAATAAAATATCAAATTAATATTTTATAATCAACTCAGGACATACGGGATAGTGTTGCAAATAATCAATTTGCGATAAATCAAAAGGTTTTATTTTAGTGAGAAATGAGATGAAAAAATATTTTAATATTTTTAAAATTTTTACAAATAAGACAAATTCAAAATTTGGCTTGGGCGTTTGTAGTGTGGTTTTATCTTCTTCGGTTTGTTTTGCGGCGGTTCAGGCTACAAGCAAGGATGGAAAAATTTTTTATATTTCTGAACATTCTTTTAAGGATAATCAAGTTTATGATCCTCAAGCAGAAATTTTTAAAAAAATTAATGGAAAAAATTTCTATGCTTCTAAGTCAAAATACCCTATATCAAATTTAACTATGATTTATAATAACCCTAAATCTGGAAATAAAAATTTATCCAAGCTTGAAATTTTAACTCCGGATACTTCAAAAGAAGAGATCATAACAGCTTTTAGTACTTTAGGAACCGTATCTTCAGATACTCAAGCCGTTCCTAGTTCTTTTATACCTTTTATTGTAACAGCTTATGCTCAAAATACAAATGCAACAAATAATAAACTTATATTAGAAAATGGAGAATTGTCTTCTGTGTATTTTTGCAAACCAAGCATAGGGGATTGTGGAGTACCTAATAATTCTCAAAAAGGCGATCGTTTTAAGTATTTAATTACTGCGGCGTTTACTGACAGGGAGGGGGATTTAACAATCAAACCATTTTAAAAGAAAACTCCTATATCAATATGGGTGTAGAAAATATCTACACCTTGCCCTTAAATGGAGCTCCTTATATTTCAGGATCTGTAGCTTTTGATGGTGAAGCTAAAGACAATAAATTAATCTTAGAGTCAAATACAAAAATTGACCTTCATAATTCCCAGTATTTTTCAGATGAAGAAGGTAAGGATATTTATGATGAAAGAATTACTCGTTTAATGGGAGCTTTTGGCATAAATTCTAATTTACAAAACAATAAAGTTCTTATCGATTCAGCCAATATCGTCCTTCATGGGCCAGATGGTGAGTATACAGCTCGTTCGACCTTTGAAATTTTAGGTGCTTTAGCTGATGTAAATAATCTTAAAAAATACAATGTAAGTAAAAATTCCGTAATAATTAAAAATTTAAATTTAGATTTAATGGTAAATTCGCAAAATAAAATAACTTTTTATGATGCTGTTTTATTTGGAGAAATTTACGGTGGAAGAACATTACAGGGTAATGCAGAGAAAAATTCTATAGAAGTTTATCATTTTAACTCATTAGATCATCTTAATAAAAACATTAAAACACATGCATCGTTAAACCTCTATGGTGGGTATTCTAATGATGGTGAAGCTAATGGAAATAAAATTGTATTTCGTCTTAAAAAACCTTTAAAAATCAGTGATAATTTTTATGGAAAAAATTATTACAATCTTTACGGAGGTTTTGCTACGGAGGGTGCGAATTTTAATGTTTTTGATATACAAAATGATTTAACCTATGAAAAAGTTCCACAAAATTATTCTGATAAATTTACCGTATATGCAGCAAGAACTTTAAGCGGAAAAGCAAATAATAATACCTTAAGTATAAAAGATTCTGTTATTTCATTGCCCTTATATGCTTTTATTACAAGTGAAACTACGCTAGATGGTATTAGACTATATCGCCGATGAATCAAACAATAATGAAGTAAATTTTGAAAATATTAAATCATCTAAAAATTTAAGTTTGATGATCAATGCTAAAAATGTTTCAAATAATAAAATAAATTATAATCTCATTCAGAGTTTAATCGAAGCGAGTTCTTTAGGAAAGGGTTTAAAAATTATTTTAAAAGCAACTCAAAATGCAAACAACAATCTTATAAAGCTTAAAGATTGTTCTTCGGCTGCCGTGGAAAGTTCGTGCATTATAAAAGCAGATAAAGAAAGTGCTTTTAATAAAATCATCATCAACAACACAGCTTTTAGCACTGCCTCAGATAAAAGACAAGGTTATGTGGGGTTGATAGCTGGAGTGTCTGCAAATTCTCATGATAATATCATGGAATTTGTTAATTTAAACATAGATGAGTATAAAAATCAAGATGCTATATTTTTAGCTCCATCTGGAACTTCGGATATTTCAAATTTTAAATCTTATAACAATACTTTATATTTAGGTGGAGAGTTGAATTTCTTTAAAGATGTAAATATCGATTTGCTTTCTGGTTCTGTTTTTCATGAAGTAAATAAAAAAGGTAAAATAATCACTCAAATTCTACCGCATCAAGAAGATTTTTCTAAAAACAATCGTTTGATTATAGATACTCAAGATGTCAAATCAGAAGTGGTAAATAACTTTGAAAATTTTACTTATTTTACCAAATAAAATAAAAAATCCTATCTTGACTATAGAAAAACTTATCAATCTTCCTGCAAATGGAAGTATGGAAATTTTTACTAAAAATAAACCAACAAAAGGAAAATATATTCTCATACAAAGTGATGTTGGAATTTATGATGGTGACAATGGATTGTTAAATCAACAAGAATTAGAAAATTTGTTAGAAAAAATGAAAAATAATAAAAATAAATTTAATTACAACAAGATAGAAAAGTTAGCTAAAAGTACATTGAAAAATGTAAATTTTAGCTTTGAAGTTTCAGATGATGCAAAAATAATTTATATCAACATACTTTAAAGGAGAGTAACATGAAAAAGATGAGTAAACATATAGTTTTATCATTTGTGGTGAGTTCTTTGCTCTTTTCTCAAGCTTATGCTTTACCAAGTGGAGGTAAATTTACTCATGGTTCAACAGGAAGTATAAGTTCAAGCAATGGCACGATGAATATCACAGGAAACAAAGGAGCTGGAACTGGTGGAAATAACTTTGTTATCCAATGGGGTGGCGGTTTTAATATAGGACAAAATGAAAGTGTAAATTTTAACGGCAAAAATCAAAACTACCTAAACATTGCTTATCAAAAAGATGCTTCTAAGATAGACGGAGCTTTAAATGGCGGGAATAACAATATCTTTTTAGTTAATCCCATGGGAGTTTTGATTGGCAAAACAGGAACTATCACTGCGGGAAAATTTGTAGCTAGCACGACAGCTTTAAAAGATTCAGATATCCAAAATTTTATTTCTCAAGGGATGAATTTTTCTCCAGCATTTGATGTAAGCAAGCAAGCAAGGAAATATTATAAATCTTGGAAAGATCAATGCAGATAATATTGTTTTAATAGGAAATTATGTTTATGTTAGCGTAGGAAAAGATAAAGAGAATAAAAATACTATTAAAATTGATAAAGATGGCTTCAAAGGCACGGCTATTGTTGAGGGATTTATGCAAAGGGATATGACAAGTTTTGCAAATGATAAATATCAATTTGGAGATTTTGGTACTATTTTAAAGTCATCTTGCAATGGAAAAGAGAGTCAAAATTTTTACAAAGCCATCACTATTGGCGGTTGGGAAAATGATAAAAATATTTAAGCATGGATTTTATTTTCAAATGGTTGGAATAAAGATGAATTAAATGGAATTTTTAAAGATGATTTAACAACTGTAAGATTGGTTAGCAATATAGATTTTGGATATAAAAATGCAGTGGATCCTGTGGGTGCAAGTAAATATGCCTTTAGTGGAATTTTTGATGGTGGAAATTATACTTTAAAAAATATACTTATCAATGCTCAAAACACGGACAAAGGATGGAATACTGGTATTTTTGGTAAAGTTGAAGGAAAAGATGGTAATAATAAGGCTAAAATTTATAATCTTAATGTCGATGGTTTGAAATTTAGCGGAAAAACAAATTCTGGAGGAGCTTTTGTTGGGCAAAGCTCTAACGCAGATTTTAGCAATATTCATTTAAAAAATATTGGAGATTTAATTTTCTTTGACCCAAATTCCAAAAATGGAACCGGTGGATTTCTTTATGGTGGTGGTTTTGTAGGTTATGCCAAAAGTGGTTCTAGTTTTAATCGTATTAGTTTAGATAATTTTTCTAAAATCGCACTACAGCCAGAGGGTAAATTTAGCAGTGCGTATCATTGATATTTACTTAGGTGGTTTTGCTGGCTATTCAGAAGGTAGTAATTTTTCTAATATTTTATTAAACAATATTGGCGGAGTAACGATTTTAGGTTCGGAAACAGGTGGTAATATTTTTGCAGGTGGTTTTGTAGGTTATGCTGGAGATAAATCATATTTTTCTCAAATTGATTTAAAAAATATAGGTAGTGTTCAAGCAGATGGTAAAACTTTTGTCAAGCATGCTGGCGCAGGAGGTTTTGCTGGAGCTATAAATGGAACTAACTCTTTTGAAAAAATTTCTTTAATAAATTTTTGGAGATATTATTGCGAAAAGAGGATATGTTTGGGTTGTTAACGGTAACTTTAAAGTAGGTTCTGGCGGTTTTATAGGACTTTTAAATCCTTTAGATGATAAAATTTTATATGTTGATTTTAAAAATATATTATTAAACTTTGATCAAAAAATGCAAATTTACGCTAAAGCTGGAGATGGAGCTTCGAGCTATTTTCCAGATTTAAATAACTGGGAGTATAATTTTTTTGGTGGATTTTTTGGGGATTGTTTACATCAAAAGTTGGGAGAGCAAATTTTAATAATATTCAACTTAAATTTGGGCAAGATGTGAGTATTATTGCTCAAAAGTTTCGTTCAAATCCTAGTGAAAAGTATCAAGTTTATTTTATGGGTATTCTGTGAAAAATTGGAATGATGGAATTATGAAAACGGATAATGTTGCTATCTATTATGAAAAAAAATATAACACTAAGCAATATAATTGGTATTATCAAGATATTAAAGATGGCTTTTTTGGGAGGGGAGTGCTATAAATGGTTATGCTTATAAAGATGGTAGATCATATGAATTTTATGATTATAATATAATGAAAGATAGGGAGATAAATAAACAAATTATAGCTATTCTTGAAAAAGATGGAGTGATTAGTAAAGATTATAACAATGGATATGTTTCTTATTATGATGGTAATGCAAAAATTACTCCAGAAGTGCCTGATTTTAAAGATCCTGTATTATCCAAAGACGACTTTGATCCAAAATTGCTTCAAAGAATTTTAGATGATTTGATGAATGGAAAATGCACTTATGATTTTGATACCAAAACTTGGACTTACACAGATAGTAAGGGTGTGGTAGGAAAAGATGAAGCCAGTGAGATCACTCAAAGTTTAAATTTCTTAAATGCGTTTAAAGATACTGGAGTAGAACAAGAATTTTTAAAGTTATGGCAAGGTTCGCAAGAACAAAGTTATAAAAATTATACCAATCTTTATGAAAAATGGACGCAAAAGAAAACTGCTATGGATAAAATCAAAACCGGCGAAGGTTATTTCGCTAGTTTTAAAGAAGAATTACAAAAATACCAAGAAGCCTTAGCTCAACTTGACAAAGAAAATAAAAACTATGAAAAAATCAAAGAATCAGGCTTAGTTAGCGATGAAACGCTTAGAGTTATGTATGCAAAACTTTTAGAACAAAAAGAAGCTCTTGAAAAGCAGTTTGCGGATCTTAGTGGAAATGAAAGATTTCACTATAAGCTTGAAAATGAGATTCTAAATTCTCAAGGTTTTGCTATAAATGGAAGCGATGTAGATGGTAAAGTATACACTGGAAATTATAAATTCGAAGGAAAATTAGCCTCATTGCCAGAAAAATCAAATATATCTATCTATGAGCCAGATAAACAAAAAAAGAGGGAGGGGGTGAAGATCCAGACAAACCTTCTGTATTGCCGCCTGAAATTCCTGAAAAGGTTGTAGAAGCTCCTATAAAAATTCAAACTAAAGTAGACACAAAAAAAGAAGATGATGATCAAGTGGACATAGGAGAAGCAGATGCTAGAAGTAGTGGTTTGCGTTGTATTGTAAGTGATAATTTTAAGACAATGAACATTTGTGTAAATGCAAAATAGGAAATAAAAATGAGAAAAATTTTAGTTGTTTTAATCTTATTGTAAGTATTTTCACATGCTGAAGAGCTAAATAATAATAAAATAAGAGAGCTTATAGAAAGCTCTTCTGAAGCAAATGGACCACAAAATAAAAATTAAAAAATACATTAAAAAATCAAAAAAGCCCTGTAAATTTTAAAGAGCAAAATACTACAAATATTGCAAATTTACAAACTGATCAAAATGAAGCTAAGGTTTTTGTAAGAGAGTATGTTTTGCATATCGATAATAAAGATTTGACATTTAAAAAATTAAGAATTAGCGAAAAATAAATTCAAGATGCAATAGCTGAATATCGCAACCAAGAATTAAGCTTACAAAATTTAAAAGATATAACAAACATTATAGCTTATTATTGTCAAGTAAGTGGCTATCCTTCGGCAACTGCTTATATACCACCGCAAGATTTAAGTTCTAACAAAGTGCAAATTAACATAGCTTTTGGAACTTTAGGAAAAGTAATCATTAAAAACAACTCAGGTGTGAGAGATTATGCTTTAGAGAGTAAATTGAACAAAAATCTTAAAGGGAAAGTTATCACAACTAAAAATGTGGAAAATGAAATTTACAAAATCAATGAAATATACGGAATCTAAACCAATGCTAATTTACAATCAGGTGATGGTTATGGAGAAAGCGATGTTATTATAGAAGTAAACAAAGGTGATAGTGCAACTTTAACTTTATATTCTAACAACTATGGGACTAAAGAAACAGGTCGTTTTAGAGCAGGAATGAGTCAAAGTTTAAACAATATAGCAAGACAAGGGGATAACTTAAATTTTTATCTTCAAGATAGCGATGAAAATCAAATAGATTATGGGATTAATTATAGTACTTTTATAGGAAATTTAAAAATTACTCCATTTGCAACTCAAGGACATTATGTTCTTGGTGGAATTTATAGAAATCTTGGTTTTTATGGGGACTCTATGAATGTTGGGGTAAATTTTTCTTATCCCGTGTTTTTATATACCGAGTATTCTTTATATCTTGTTTCGGGTTTTACTCATAAAAAGATTAAAGATTATTATCTTGATGGTTTAGTAAGTAATGAAAAAGCGAGCAATAGTGTAAATTTAGGCATAGAAGGAACCTATAAAGGTTTAGAGAATAATGTCCTAAGTTATACCTTAAATTTTACATATGGCAATGTTGAAAACGATGGTGATTCTTCTGGATTTAATGGAGTAAATTTAGGGAATTTTGGAAAAATGAATTTAAATTTAAGCAACGAATATCAATTCCAAGAACGCTTAACTCACATTTTTCAACTCAATTATCAAAAAGTTATCGGTGGTGCTGTTTTAGATAGTAGTGAATCCGTGTCTTTAGGTGGACCTTATGGTGTGCGTGCTTATTTAGAAGGCGAGGGGAGTGCGGATAATGTTGTTTCTGGCACCTTAGGAATAAGATTTCAAACACCTTTAGAAGGGCTTTACTTGACTCCTTTTTATGATATAGGATATTCTTGGTATGAAAATAAAGAATATCAAAGCGAAAATCATTATTTTATGGATGCAATGGGTATGCAAATACTCTATACAAGAAGTGCTAATTTTTATGTAAAAATGGATGCCGCAAGAGCTGTTCATCGGTTTAAACACGATGGAGAACATCGAGCAAGAGTTTATGTAAGCCTAGGAAAATACTTTTAACTTTGTGGGGTGATTGGAGAAATTTCTACCCCCCCCCCATTTTTCAACCCACCAAATACTTAATATAAATACTTACACAAATATTTATACTATTTAATCCTTTATTTAATCCCCTTTTAAGTTTAATTGGTTATACTTTCATTTCCTTTTTTGAAAAAAGGACTTAAAATCTTTTAAATTATAAAGTTTCACTAGCTTAGTAGATTTTATAAATTAACTCTTTTGGTTTTTATCTTATAAACTAAAAGCTTTTTTATAAATCTTGTTTTTTAATTTAAAAACTTTTCTTTTAAAAATGGTTTTTTGTTTTGTTCTTTTAAATTAGTATTGTTATTCAAATCTTATTAGTCAATCTTTGAAATCTAAATAAGTGATCGATTGAGCCAGAAAGATTTAGGCATAAGCAATTATGTAAAATCTATTCAATCTAATAATTAAAAAGATTAAAAACTTTTCTT
The DNA here is from genome assembly GCF_001457695.1 of Campylobacter jejuni. Lineage (NCBI taxonomy): Bacteria > Pseudomonadati > Campylobacterota > Epsilonproteobacteria > Campylobacterales > Campylobacteraceae > Campylobacter > Campylobacter jejuni. Next base: position 683,502 of record NZ_LN831025.1, read on the forward strand.
TTAATCTTTCATAACTTTTTCTTTGAAGAAAAAGATTAAACTATCTATAATTTTTATGGAGAGTTTGATCCTGGCTCAGAGTGAACGCTGGCGGCGTGCCTAATACATGCAAGTCGAACGATGAAGCTTCTAGCTTGCTAGAAGTGGATTAGTGGCGCACGGGTGAGTAAGGTATAGTTAATCTGCCCTACACAAGAGGACAACAGTTGGAAACGACTGCTAATACTCTATACTCCTGCTTAACACAAGTTGAGTAGGGAAAGTTTTTCGGTGTAGGATGAGACTATATAGTATCAGCTAGTTGGTAAGGTAATGGCTTACCAAGGCTATGACGCTTAACTGGTCTGAGAGGATGATCAGTCACACTGGAACTGAGACACGGTCCAGACTCCTACGGGAGGCAGCAGTAGGGAATATTGCGCAATGGGGGAAACCCTGACGCAGCAACGCCGCGTGGAGGATGACACTTTTCGGAGCGTAAACTCCTTTTCTTAGGGAAGAATTCTGACGGTACCTAAGGAATAAGCACCGGCTAACTCCGTGCCAGCAGCCGCGGTAATACGGAGGGTGCAAGCGTTACTCGGAATCACTGGGCGTAAAGGGCGCGTAGGCGGATTATCAAGTCTCTTGTGAAATCTAATGGCTTAACCATTAAACTGCTTGGGAAACTGATAGTCTAGAGTGAGGGAGAGGCAGATGGAATTGGTGGTGTAGGGGTAAAATCCGTAGATATCACCAAGAATACCCATTGCGAAGGCGATCTGCTGGAACTCAACTGACGCTAAGGCGCGAAAGCGTGGGGAGCAAACAGGATTAGATACCCTGGTAGTCCACGCCCTAAACGATGTACACTAGTTGTTGGGGTGCTAGTCATCTCAGTAATGCAGCTAACGCATTAAGTGTACCGCCTGGGGAGTACGGTCGCAAGATTAAAACTCAAAGGAATAGACGGGGACCCGCACAAGCGGTGGAGCATGTGGTTTAATTCGAGGATACGCGAAGAACCTTACCTGGGCTTGATATCCTAAGAACCTTATAGAGATATGAGGGTGCTAGCTTGCTAGAACTTAGAGACAGGTGCTGCACGGCTGTCGTCAGCTCGTGTCGTGAGATGTTGGGTTAAGTCCCGCAACGAGCGCAACCCACGTATTTAGTTGCTAACGGTTCGGCCGAGCACTCTAAATAGACTGCCTTCGTAAGGAGGAGGAAGGTGTGGACGACGTCAAGTCATCATGGCCCTTATGCCCAGGGCGACACACGTGCTACAATGGCATATACAATGAGACGCAATACCGCGAGGTGGAGCAAATCTATAAAATATGTCCCAGTTCGGATTGTTCTCTGCAACTCGAGAGCATGAAGCCGGAATCGCTAGTAATCGTAGATCAGCCATGCTACGGTGAATACGTTCCCGGGTCTTGTACTCACCGCCCGTCACACCATGGGAGTTGATTTCACTCGAAGCCGGAATACTAAACTAGTTACCGTCCACAGTGGAATCAGCGACTGGGGTGAAGTCGTAACAAGGTAACCGTAGGAGAACCTGCGGTTGGATCACCTCCTTTCTAGAGTACAAAGTAATAAGTCTCACAACTATTACTTCAATATATAAACTCAATTGATTCTTGTTTAGATTTCAAAGATTGATGATAAAGCTAATTGTTTATGGGGAATTAGCTCAGCTGGGAGAGCGCCTGCTTTGCACGCAGGAGGTCAGCGGTTCGATCCCGCTATTCTCCACCATCTATTAAGGGCCTATAGCTCAGCTGGTTAGAGTGCACCCCTGATAAGGGTGAGGTCACAAGTTCAAGTCTTGTTAGGCCCACCATAAAAAAGATTTGAATAAAAAAGCTTTAAAATCTAAAGCAAGTATATAAAGTAGATTAAATATAAAATACAAACTCTATACTTAGATTTATTTTTATCTTTAACTATAAAAGAATATACTTTAATAAATATAAATAACATATACATTATGTATTTATATTTATAATGAGATTATTTAATATATATGCTTCCTTTAGGTTTTAAACCTAAATGTTCTTTTTAATTATCATTGTTAAGAGTCACAAGCAAGTTTTAATAAAAACAATTTTACAGGACTTGTTAAAGGATAAAACCTATTTATCTTTTCTTTGGTTTAACTTATATCTTTTAATTATCTTTATTTCTATAATAAAGAGAATATTAGATTTAAGATTTATAAATTAAAGACAAGTTTCAAACTCACAGCTTAGTTGAGACTAAATCATTTAGTTTTATATTAAGTGTTTGAATGCTTTCCGTCTTAAGATAAAGAAGTCTTATCATAAAAACTTTAACAAGGAAGTGATGCGTTTTAGAATCAATAATAAAAGGTAAAAAAAGGTAAGCTACTAAGAGCGAATGGTGGATGCCTTGACTGGTAAAGGCGATGAAGGACGTACTAGACTGCGATAAGCTACGGGGAGCTGTCAAGAAGCTTTGATCCGTAGATTTCCGAATGGGGCAACCCAATGTATAGAGATATACATTACCTATATAGGAGCGAACGAGGGGAATTGAAACATCTTAGTACCCTCAGGAAAAGAAATCAATAGAGATTGCGTCAGTAGCGGCGAGCGAAAGCGCAAGAGGGCAAACCCAGTGCTTGCACTGGGGGTTGTAGGACTGCAATGTGCAAGAGCTGAGTTTAGCAGAACATTCTGGAAAGTATAGCCATAGAGGGTGATAGTCCCGTATGCGAAAAACAAAGCTTAGCTAGCAGTATCCTGAGTAGGGCGGGACACGAGGAATCCTGTCTGAATCCGGGTCGACCACGATCCAACCCTAAATACTAATACCAGATCGATAGTGCACAAGTACCGTGAGGGAAAGGTGAAAAGAACTGAGGTGATCAGAGTGAAATAGAACCTGAAACCATTTGCTTACAATCATTCAGAGCACTATGTAGCAATACAGTGTGATGGACTGCCTTTTGCATAATGAGCCTGCGAGTTGTGGTGTCTGGCAAGGTTAAGCAAACGCGAAGCCGTAGCGAAAGCGAGTCTGAATAGGGCGCTTAGTCAGATGCTGCAGACCCGAAACGAAGTGATCTATCCATGAGCAAGTTGAAGCTAGTGTAAGAACTAGTGGAGGACTGAACCCATAGGCGTTGAAAAGCCCCGGGATGACTTGTGGATAGGGGTGAAAGGCCAATCAAACTTCGTGATAGCTGGTTCTCTCCGAAATATATTTAGGTATAGCGTTGTGTCGTAATATAAGGGGGTAGAGCACTGAATGGGCTAGGGCATACACCAATGTACCAAACCCTATCAAACTCCGAATACCTTATATGTAATCACAGCAGTCAGGCGGCGAGTGATAAAATCCGTCGTCAAGAGGGAAACAACCCAGACTACCAGCTAAGGTCCCTAAATCTTACTTAAGTGGAAAACGATGTGAAGTTACTTAAACAACCAGGAGGTTGGCTTAGAAGCAGCCATCCTTTAAAGAAAGCGTAATAGCTCACTGGTCTAGTGATTTTGCGCGGAAAATATAACGGGGCTAAAGTAAGTACCGAAGCTGTAGACTTAGTTTACTAAGTGGTAGGAGAGCGTTCTATTTGCGTCGAAGGTATACCGGTAAGGAGTGCTGGAGCGAATAGAAGTGAGCATGCAGGCATGAGTAGCGATAATTAATGTGAGAATCATTAACGCCGTAAACCCAAGGTTTCCTACGCGATGCTCGTCATCGTAGGGTTAGTCGGGTCCTAAGTCGAGTCCGAAAGGGGTAGACGATGGCAAATTGGTTAATATTCCAATACCAACATTAGTGTGCGATGGAAGGACGCTTAGGGCTAAGGGGGCTAGCGGATGGAAGTGCTAGTCTAAGGTCGTAGGAGGTTATACAGGAAAATCCGTATAACAATACTCCGAGAACTGAAAGGCTTTTTGAAGTCTTCGGATGGATAGAAGAACCCCTGATGCCGTCGAGCCAAGAAAAGTTTCTAAGTTTAGCTAATGTTGCCCGTACCGTAAACCGACACAGGTGGGTGGGATGAGTATTCTAAGGCGCGTGGAAGAACTCTCTTTAAGGAACTCTGCAAAATAGCACCGTATCTTCGGTATAAGGTGTGGTTAGCTTTGTATTAGGATTTACTCCGAAAGCGAAGAAACTTACAACAAAGAGTCCCTCCCGACTGTTTACCAAAAACACAGCACTCTGCTAACTCGTAAGAGGATGTATAGGGTGTGACGCCTGCCCGGTGCTCGAAGGTTAATTGATGGGGTTAGCATTAGCGAAGCTCTTGATCGAAGCCCGAGTAAACGGCGGCCGTAACTATAACGGTCCTAAGGTAGCGAAATTCCTTGTCGGTTAAATACCGACCTGCATGAATGGCGTAACGAGATGGGAGCTGTCTCAAAGAGGGATCCAGTGAAATTGTAGTGGAGGTGAAAATTCCTCCTACCCGCGGCAAGACGGAAAGACCCCGTGGACCTTTACTACAGCTTGACACTGCTACTTGGATAAGAATGTGCAGGATAGGTGGGAGGCTTTGAGTATATGACGCCAGTTGTATATGAGCCATTGTTGAGATACCACTCTTTCTTATTTGGGTAGCTAACCAGCTTGAGTTATCCTCAAGTGGGACAATGTCTGGTGGGTAGTTTGACTGGGGCGGTCGCCTCCCAAATAATAACGGAGGCTTACAAAGGTTGGCTCAGAACGGTTGGAAATCGTTCGTAGAGTATAAAGGTATAAGCCAGCTTAACTGCAAGACATACAAGTCAAGCAGAGACGAAAGTCGGTCTTAGTGATCCGGTGGTTCTGTGTGGAAGGGCCATCGCTCAAAGGATAAAAGGTACCCCGGGGATAACAGGCTGATCTCCCCCAAGAGCTCACATCGACGGGGAGGTTTGGCACCTCGATGTCGGCTCATCGCATCCTGGGGCTGGAGCAGGTCCCAAGGGTATGGCTGTTCGCCATTTAAAGCGGTACGCGAGCTGGGTTCAGAACGTCGTGAGACAGTTCGGTCCCTATCTGCCGTGGGCGTAAGAAGATTGAAGAGATTTGACCCTAGTACGAGAGGACCGGGTTGAACAAACCACTGGTGTAGCTGTTGTTCTGCCAAGAGCATCGCAGCGTAGCTAAGTTTGGAAAGGATAAACGCTGAAAGCATCTAAGCGTGAAGCCAACTCTAAGATGAATCTTCTCTAAGCTCTCTAGAAGACTACTAGTTTGATAGGCTGGGTGTGTAATGGATGAAAGTCCTTTAGCTGATCAGTACTAATAGAGCGTTTGGCTTATCTTTAATAAAGCATCACTTCCTTGTTAAGGTTTTTAAGAATACTTTAAATATAGATAATATTTAGAGTTTAGTAGAAATCTTTCAAGTAGAGTTTGTATTAGAACTTGCTCTTAACATTGTTTTTTAAGTATTCTATATAAAAACTTATCAAAGATAAAAGATAAGAAAAAAGTAAAGAAATAAAAGATTAGGCTTTATTCTTAAATTCAATCTTTCAAAGAATATTTAAATAACAATGTCCGTGATTATACAGATGTGGAAACGCCTTGCTCCATCCCGAACCAAGAAGCTAAGCACATCGTGGGTGATGATACTACGCCTTACTGGCAGGGGGAAAGTAGCTCATTGCGGACTTGTTAAATATCTTCATTACTTACTTTATACATAAATCCTATGTTTATTTTTATTGTTGTTTTAGATGGTGCTTAGAATCGTGTTTAAAAAAGAGTTTGTTGCTGGTTAGGGTTTTTAGAGAGAATAGGGTGTTTTTAGGGGTTTGGAAGGTAATAGAGGATAAAAATTTAAAATTTTCTAAGTTAAAATTACGTAAAATATATCAGCAATATTTTTGAAAAGATGTCGAACAATTTGAAGGCATCAAAATGGATTTTATAAAATTTCTTAATCATTTTCAACCCATATCTAAATCTTCTCAGCAAGCTAGTGTATATAAATCTTTTAAGTTGAATTTAAAACCAAAGATTCTTAATGAAAAAGACGAAAATTCCTCTTCATTTCAAGATCAAAAAACAGATGTAGCTCAAACTATGCTTCAAAGATTGGAAGATGAAAAAGTTTTCAATCAAAAGGTGAGTGATAAAGTAAAAAAAGCTGAAAGAGGTATGACTACTATATATTTTAGAGATCCTATTACAAATAAACTCGTTCGTAGTGCTTTAAGTTCAACAGCTATCAATAAAATGGGAATTAAATTTGATAAAGAAGATATGACTAAAAGACTTGATGGATCATATATATTAAGTGGAAAAGCTGAAAATTTTGTGGCTGGATGGTATGCTGATATAGCATATACTAGAGCTTATGTGGCTAGCGATAGAAATAATGATGGATATTTAGAAGATTATGAGCTTGAAGATACGAAAAGTGGTTTTGTAGCACAGGCAACAAATTTAGGACTTTTTGTGCAATCTTATATACAATTAAATGGTAGTGTAGATACTCTATTTGGTTTTGAAAAAGATTTTAGAGAAATGCGTCCAGATGATACTAAAGATACAGATTATGCTGGTAGAACTATAGGTTTAGAGCTTGATAAAATGATAAGAAAAGATGGAGATTTTGATGGAGAGCTTAGTTTTAGCGAAACTGGCATGCAAGCAGTAAAAACCAAAGCTTCAAATTCTGGATGGACTGAAAGTGTAGGTATATTAACTTTAACTAAATTTGATCAAACTAATACAATGGAAATTAAAGATATCTTGGATAAATTAGGTAAAGGTGTAAAATATGATGATTTAAGTGAAGATGAAAAATCTCTACTTAAAATGCAATTATCTGATAAAATTTTTGATGAAGTTGAAGATAAAGAAACTGGTAATAAAAAACTTGTTTTTAATCTGGATAAATTTAAAATTTTCTATGAAGGTTTTGTGGATTTATTCAAACAAAGAAGTGCAAAAATGCTAGGTTTAAAACCTGAAGATGCAACTAAACTTAATTATGACAATCTTGGTGAAATTATCAACGAAATGAAGCAAACTTATTTTGATACAAATTCTACAAGTTATGGAAAAATAGCTGATTTAATTAAAATTTGGGCTTAGTTTTTATAATTATCTTGTAAAATATATTGTTATTTTTATTTTGATATATTGTATTCTTATAAAAAAGTAACTAATAAAAGTTTAGTCATATAGACTAAATAAAATTAAGTATATTTTTTTATATTTATACTTGACAAAATAACACTCAATGTTGTATAATACTTCTAGCAATCAAAAAATAGAGTGCTAAAAATTTAAGGAAAGAGCTATGAAAAGCCGAGATAAAAAGGATTTGATTTTAGATTCTATCATCCAAACTTATCTTTTAGATAATGTTCCTATTGGTTCAAATGAATTGAATTTAAATCTTTGCATCCCTGCTTCAACTATACGCGTCTATCTTAAAAGGCTTAGCGACGAGGGTTTGATCACTCAGCTTCATATAAGTAGTGGTAGAATTCCTACTATTTTGACAATGCAAAATTACTGGCAAAGTTTTTGGAAAAAAGAACAAGATCAAGATATCAATATCAAAAGTGAGAATTTTTTAAAAGAGTTGAGTAAAGAATTTGAAATTTACTGTCTTGTTTATGGTGGTAGAAGCTTAGTGCTTAAAGAAGTGCTTGATCTAAATGCTAAGTTTATAGTGCTTGATTTTAAAGAAGAAGAGCTCGTTTTAAAATATGAAAAAGAAGCATGGAATTTTTTACAAAGTCTTATAGGATTGGATCTTTTTAGTATAGAAAAAATAGCTTTGAGGGTTCATTTTATGGATCTTGTAGAAAAAATAGCTAGCTTAAGGCAAAATTTGATTTGCTATAGAAGCAATGAAGAAAGAGCTTATCAAATTTATCAAAATGATGAATTTGTTAAGCTCTTAGATTGCGGAGTTCATCGTTATTTCAAAGAAAGTCTTGAATTTGAACCTTTATTTAAAGAAGGTTTTATGGGGCTTAAGGTGGATGCGCAGTTTTTGGGCGAAGATGTAAATATTATCTTAGCAGGTAGTGTTTATACGGATTATAAAAAAATATTACAATACATAAAGGAGGCGGCGTGAGCGAGCAAAAGCAAGAATTTGAAAACGAAAACGCGGAAAATTCTGAACATTTGCAAGATGAGAATTTGCAAAATATCGAAGATGTTGAGCAAAACAAATTGCAAAAAGACTATGATGAATTAAAAGACAAATATATGCGTGCAAACGCTGAATTTGAAAATATTAAAAAAAGAATGGAAAAAGAAAAGTTAAGCGCTATGGCTTATGCAAATGAAAGCTTTGCTAAGGATTTGCTCGATGTTTTAGATGCTTTAGAAGCTGCTGTTAATGTCGAATGCCAAGATGAAATTAGCTTAAAAATCAAAGAAGGAGTGCAAAATACTTTAGATTTATTTCTTAAGAAACTTGAAAAACATGGAGTGGCTCTTATTAAAGAAGAAAAAGAGTTCGATCCAAATTTACATGAGGCAATGTTTCATGTAGATAGTGAAAATCATCAAAGTGGTGAAGTGGTTACCGTGCTTCAAAAAGGCTATAAAATAGCCGATCGCGTGATCCGCCCAACCAAAGTTAGTGTAGCAAAATAAATTTTAATAAAAGGAATTGTAGTGGCAAAACAAAAAAAAGATAGTGGAAAAAGATATACTAAAGAAGAGATTATATCTATTAAAAACTATATAGACAAAAATGGAAGTTTCAGAACCTACGAGGATGGAAATCAGTATGCTGAAATTCATCTTGAGAATACTGGAAAAGATAGATCAGGGCATGCTCTTTATATGTGTGCTTGGAGGATTGAAAATGGGGAATATGATTCTTACTTTTAAAGAGATAAAAATTTAATATATAAATTTCAATATAAAGGATAAATAATGAGTAAAGTTATAGGTATAGATTTAGGAACAACCAATTCTTGTGTTGCTGTGTATGAACGCGGTGAGAGTAAAGTAATCCCAAATAAAGAAGGTAAAAATACAACTCCTTCTGTGGTAGCTTTTACAGATAAAGGCGAGGTTTTAGTAGGAGATAGTGCAAAACGCCAAGCGGTAACTAACCCTGAAAAAACCATTTATTCTATCAAAAGAATTATGGGCTTGATGATCAATGAAGACGCGGCTAAAGAAGCTAAAACAAGACTTCCTTATCATATTACTGAAAGAAATGGTGCTTGTGCTATTGAAATTGCAGGGAAAATTTATACTCCGCAAGAAATTTCAGCGAAAGTTTTAATGAAACTAAAAGAAGATGCTGAAGCTTTCTTGGGCGAGAGTGTTGTAGATGCGGTTATTACTGTGCCTGCGTATTTTAACGATGCACAAAGAAAAGCGACAAAAGAAGCGGGAACGATAGCAGGACTTAATGTATTAAGAATTATCAATGAGCCTACTTCAGCAGCTCTAGCTTACGGACTTGATAAAAAAGATAGTGAAAAAATTGTGGTTTATGATCTAGGTGGGGGAACTTTTGACGTTACTGTGCTTGAAACTGGCGATAATGTAGTAGAAGTTTTAGCAACAGGTGGTAACGCTTTCTTAGGGGGCGATGATTTTGATAATAAACTTATAGATTTTCTAGCTAATGAATTTAAAGATGAAACAGGCATAGATCTTAAAAATGATGTTATGGCTTTGCAACGCTTGAAAGAAGCAGCAGAAAATGCTAAAAAAGAATTAAGCTCAGCTAATGAAACTGAAATTAATTTACCATTTATCACAGCAGATGCAAGTGGGCCAAAACATTTGGTTAAAAAACTTACTAGAGCTAAATTTGAAGGTATGATTGATTCTTTAGTAGCTGAAACCATCACTAAAATCAATGAAGTAGTAAGCGATGCAGGGCTTAAAAAAGATGAGATCAAAGAAATTGTTATGGTAGGGGGCTCTACTCGTGTTCCTTTAGTGCAAGAAGAAGTGAAAAAAGCTTTTAATAAAGATCTTAACAAGTCTGTAAATCCTGATGAAGTTGTGGCTATTGGTGCGGCGATTCAAGGTGCGGTTATAAAAGGCGATGTTAAAGATGTGCTTTTACTTGATGTTACTCCGCTCTCTTTGGGTATAGAAACTCTAGGCGGGGTAATGACTAAGATTATCGAAAAAGGTACAACTATTCCAACTAAAAAAGAGCAAGTTTTCTCAACCGCTGAAGATAATCAAAGTGCTGTAACTATCAATGTTTTACAAGGGGAAAGAGAATTTAGTCGTGATAATAAATCTTTAGGAAATTTTAATCTTGAAGGAATTCCACCAGCACCACGCGGTATGCCACAAATCGAAGTTACTTTTGATATCGATGCAAATGGTATTTTAACCGTTAGCGCAAAAGATAAAGCAACAGGTAAGGCTCAAGAGATCAAAATCACAGGTTCAAGCGGACTTAGCGAGGAAGAGATTAATAACATGGTAAAAGATGCTGAACTTCACAAAGAAGAAGACAAAAAACGCAAAGAAGCTGTAGATGCTAGAAATGCAGCTGATAGCTTGGCGCATCAAGTAGAAAAATCTTTAAGTGAGTTGGGTGAAAAAGTTGCCACTGCTGATAAAGAAAATATTCAAAAAGCTCTTGATGATTTGCGTGAGACTTTGAAAAATCAAAATGCAAACAAAGAAGAGATTGAAAGCAAAATGAAAGCTTTAAGTGAAGTTTCTCATAAGTTAGCTGAAAATATGTATAAAAAAGATGAGCCAAACACAGCAAACGATAAAAAGAAAAAAGATGACGATGTAATCGACGCTGAAGTTGAGTAATCTTCTAAAATCTCCATTCAAGCCTTTTTAAAAGGCTTGAACTCAATTCTATTTTATCTTATTTAATTTTTAAAAATTTTTTAGTAGTGATTTTATATAATATATTATTAATAAAAATATAAGGAACACATCATGGAACAAAGCCAATTCCAGCCCATTGTCAACTTTATATGGAGTGTGGCAGATGATTTGCTTCGTGATGTTTATGTAAAGGGCAAATACCGCGATGTTATCTTACCCATGACAATCATAAGAAGAATTGATGCGGTTTTAGAGCCTACAAAAGATAAAGTTCTTAAAACCTACAATACCTATAAAGATGAATTTGAAAATTTAGAATCTTTGCTAGGTGGAAAACAAGGGAATAAACTAGGCTTTTTTAATTATTCTCGATTTAATCTACAAACCCTTCTAAACGATCCAAAAAACATAAGAATAAATTTTGAAAATTATCTTGATTGTTTTAGTGAAAATATCAAAGATATCATTTTAAAATTTAAATTCAAAAACCAACTCGATACCCTAGAAGAATCCAATATACTTTTTGGTGTTATAGAAAGATTTTGCTCGCCTAAGGTAAATTTCGGTATAGAAGATATTTTAGATGAAAAAGGTAATGTTATCCATAAAGGCTTGAGTAATCTTGGCATGGGGTATGTTTTTGAAGAGCTTATCCGTAAATTTAACGAAGAAAATAATGAAGAAGCCGGAGAGCACTTTACCCCAAGAGAGATTATAGAGCTTATGACTCATCTTGTATTTTTGCCTGTAAAAGAGCAGATCAAACAAGGAACATGGCTTATTTATGATAATGCTTGTGGAAGTGGTGGTATGCTAACAGAATCAAAAGAATTCATCACAGATCCTGAAGGACTTATACAGTCAAAGGCAAATATTTATCTTTACGGACAAGAAATCAACCCTGAAACTTATGCTATATGCAAAGCAGATATGCTGATAAAAGGCGAAAATCCAGAGCGCATAAAATTTGGTTCTACCTTAAGCAATGATCAACAAAACTTACAATTTGATTTCATGCTTAGCAATCCACCTTATGGTAAGTCTTGGGAAAATGATCAAAAAATTCTAGGCGTGGAAAAGAAAGGTTCAAATTCAACTTGTAATGATCCAAGATTTAGTGTAGGCATTACAAGCAAAAGCGATGGACAAATGATGTTTTTGCTCAATATGCTTAGCAAGATGAAATTTGACACCCCTTTGGGTTCTCGTATCGCAAGCGTGCATAATGGAAGCTCACTTTTTAACTCAGATAGCGGTATGGTAGCTATAAGAAAGCATATCATAGAAAACGACTATCTTGAAGCTATAGTCGCCCTACCTACTAATATGTTTTATAATACAGGAATTCCCACTTTTATATGGATCATCACCAACAAAAAGTCAGAACACAAAAAAGGCAAAGTCCAGCTTATAAACACTACAAATGAAGAATATTTTTCAAAAATGAAAAAGTCTTTAGGCTCTAAACAAAATGAAATGACTAAAGAACATATAGAAAAAATCACTAAATTATTTTTAGAAAATGCAAGTAATAAAGATTGCAAGATTTTGGATAATGAAGACTTTGGCTATACTAAAATCATCATAGAAAAACCAAAAAGCATAGAAGCTTTAAAAGATGATGAAAAATTTGCAAAACTAAAAGACAAAGATAAAATCTTAGAAAAATTACAAGAATTAGAACAAAATCCACAAGACTTTAAAAACAGAGAAGAATTTATCAAATTTTTAGGCGTAAAGCTCAAAAAAAGCGAAGAAAATCTCATCATTGATAGCGATAAAACTAACAATACTGAAAAAATTCCACTCAAAACAAATATACAAGGCTATTATGACACAGAAGTAAAGCCTTATGTAGCAAACTCTTGGATAGCGTGGGAGAGTGCAAGTGTGGGCTATGAAATACTTTTTAGCAAATATTTTTATACCTACACACCACCAAGAAAGCTAGAAGAGATAAATAACGAATTAGAAAAGCTAGAAAAAGAAGTGCAAGATCTTTTAAGAGAGATTGTGCAATGAAAAATTTCAAAGAGAGTGGCATAGAATGGCTTGGGGAAATTCCGGAGCATTGGGAAGTGGTGAAAATCAACAAGATAGTAACTTTTGTAAATGGATATGCTTTTGAAAACTTTGATTTTAATCCAATTTTTGAAATTCCTGTGATTCGTATCGGAGATATGCAAAAGGAAAAAATTTTATATGACAATTGCCTAAAAACAAAAGAAAAAGAAAAATTGAAACAATTTTTAATTAGTAATAATGATATTTTAATTGCTTTAAGTGGAGCAACCACAGGAAAAATAGCATTTTGTGATACTGATAATAAAGCTTATATCAATCAAAGAGTTGCCATTGTTAGAAGTAAATTAAAACTTGTAAAATATTATTTTTTAACTAGAGGATTTTCATTACTTATTGAGCTTGCTTGTAATGGATCTGCACAACCAAATATTTCAACCAAAGAAATAGGGGAATTTAAAATTCCACTTCCACCACTAAAAGAGCAAGAGCAAATTGCAAATTTTTTAGATGAAAAATGCAAAAAAATAGCAAATTTCATAGAGAAAAAAGAAAAACTCATCACACTTTTAAAAGAACAAAAACAAGCCCTGATAAATGAAACTATCACAAAAGGACTTGATAAAAATATAAATTTCAAAGATAGTGGCATAGAATGGCTTGGAGAAATTCCACAACATTGGAGGATTGTGAAACTTAAATATGTAGCTTTTACAAACATAGGATTGGTTTATACTCCAGATGATATTATTGAAAATCCTGATGAAGGATATCCAGTTTTGCGTGCCAATAATATTCAAAATGGAAAAATAGATTATCAAGATTTAATTTATATAAAGTCTAAACAAATTGGAAAAAAACAAATTATCTCCAGTGGAGATTTATTAATGTGCGTCAGAAATGGTAGTGAAAATCTTTTAGGAAAAACAGCAAAAATTCAAGATGGATATTTTTCTTTTGGAGCTTTTACAGCAATTATCAAAAGTCAATTTAATGATTATTTTTATTGGATTTTTCAAACAAATATGTTAAGAAAATCTATTGCTAGTTTTTCTGCTTCAAATGGAATTGGGCAAATTTCACAAGACGATATTAAAAATTTTATTATATCTTTTCCACCCCTAAAAGAACAAGAGCAAATCGCACAATTTTTAGATTCTGAAATTTCTAAAATAGATAAAATTATAGAAAAAACCAAAAAACAAATAAAACTCATAAAAGAATACAAAACCACACTCATAAACCAAGCGGTTTGTGGTAGGATTGATTTATAAAAGGAGAAATATGGAAGAAAATAATTTAGAATATATAAAACAAAATTTTCAAATTCATTATTATTTTGATGATAACTCTCATTCAATGAATGCTTTTGTTCGTAATGCTATGGAAAAAGATTTTTTAAATTTTATTAATGAAATAGGAAATATTTTAGATATTAAAATTAAACTTGAAAGTCAAGCAAGAGAAGAAGGTGGGCTAAAGGAAAATATAATAATATGTTTAATAGGGTCCGCTTTATGTTATTTTGCTCCGGCCGTAAATAATATTTTAACTTTTTACTTAACAGAACAAAATAAGTTACAAAATGCAGATTTGAAATTAAAAGATCTTGAGCTTAAGCTAAAAGAACTTGATTTGAAATTAAAAGAAGAAGAATTAAAAAATAAAAAAACTCAAAATGAATATATTAAAAAAATAGAAGAAAATCATAAAATATATAGATTATTATCAAATTTTTATAAAAAAGTAGAAAATTATGAAAAAATTAAAAAAATAGGATATCAATTTAACAATTCAAATGAATTAATTATTGAACGAGAACAATTTAAATCTTTTATTATTGAAGAGAATAAAGATATAGAAACCATTGAAGAAGCTGAAATAGAAATCATATCACCTGTATTAAAAGAAGGTAAATATAAATGGAGGGGTATTTATAATGGAGAAAAAATTGATTTTAGTATGGGTGATAGTGGTTTTAAAAATGCTGTCATTAGGCAAGAATATAATTTTATTAATGGAACGACTATTAATTGTCAATTGGAAATCAGTAAAACTTTTGATGATTATGGAGAAGAAATTAAAACATCATATAGAGTAAAAAAAGTTTATAGTATACAAGCTAATGATATTTCTAAAATTACAAAATTTGGCCAGAAAAGAAGAAAACAAAAAGAAGAAAGTTTAGAACCAACTTTATTTGATTTCACAAAAGATACTAAGGACTAACAATGACTAACTACCAAGAAAAAGATTTAGAAAATTTCATAGAGTCTTACTTGTTAGAAAACCATGCCTATATCAAAAGAACAAATGAAAATTACGATAAAAATTTATGTTTAGATGTAGAGCTTTTTGAAAATTTTTTACAAGCTACGCAAAGTGTAGCACTTGAAGAGCTTAAAAAGCGTTGCGGACAAAACTATAAAAAAGAACTTTTTGATCGTATTTTCTCGCAGATTAAAACCAAAGGCATAGTTAAAGCCTTGCAAGGCTATGTAGAGATCAAAGGCATCAAAATTTACCTAGCCTTTGCCAAGCCAAATACCAATGCAAACGAAGAAAGCGTGAAAAAATACGAGCAAAACAGCCTTTCTATCATACGCCAGCTTCACTATAGCACGCAAAATAAAAACTCCCTTGATATAGTGATCTTTTTAAATGGCTTGCCTCTTATCACCATAGAGCTTAAAAACCATTTCACAGGACAAAATGTCTTTCACGCTATAAAGCAGTATAAAAAAGACAGAAACCCAAAAGAAGCTATATTTAACTATACGATAGTGCATTTTGCGCTAGATCATGATCTTTGTTACATGAGTACGAAATTAGATCAAGATGCGACTACATTTTTACCTTTTAACCTTGGTTTAAATAATGGTAGTGGCAAAATAGGCTTAGCAAATGGAGCAGGCAATCCACCAAGCGATGGTATAAAAACAGCTTATTTGTGGGAGAAAATCTTTAAAAAAGATACTTTGCTAAATTTATTTTTTAATTTTGTGCAAGTTGTAAAAAAGAAAAATGAAGAAATTATCATATTTCCTAGATACCATCAATTCGATGTAGTAGAAAAGCTACTCGCCCATGCAAAAGAAAACGGCACGGGGCAACGCTACTTGATCCAGCATAGTGCAGGAAGTGGCAAGAGCAATTCTATATCTTGGCTTGCACATAATCTCGTAAGCTTATATAGACTTGAAAAAAATATCTTTGATTCTATCATCGTAGTAACCGATAGAAAAGTGCTTGATAGCCAAATAAGGGAAAATGTAAAATCCTTTTCACAGACAAAAAATCTAGTCGAAGCCATCACTCATGGAAGCAAACAGCTTAAAAATGCTTTAGAGGAAGGTAAGAAAATCATCATCACGACTATCCAAAAATTTCCTTATATTTTAAATGAAGTCAAAAGCTTAAAAAGCAAAACTTTTGCTATCATCATCGATGAAGCCCACTCAAGCCAAAGTGGAAGCAATGTGCAAAAAATGGCAGAAGCTATAAGAGACAAAAGCGGCGATGAAAGCCAAAATTTAGAAGATGAAATTCTAGAAATCATAAAAAGCAAAAAGCTCCAGCCTAATGCCTCGTATTTTGCATTTACTGCTACACCTAAGCCTAAAACTTTGGAAATGTTTGGTATGCCTTGTGAGGTTGATGAAGGGCGAAAATTTATCCCTTTTCATCTTTACTCGATGAAGCAAGCCATAGAAGAAGGCTTTATACTCGATGTATTAAAAGGCTATACGACTTATAAAAGCTACTATAAAATCATATCTTGCACAAATGATAATCCAAAATACGATAAAAAAAGAGCCAACGCAAAACTAAAAGCTTATGTGCAAAACAATATCAGAACAATCGAGCAAAAATCACAAATCATGTGCGAGCATTTTTTCCAAAACAGCTTTAAAAAGATAAAAGGTAAAGCAAAAGCTATGATCGTAACAAGTTCAAGAGAGAATGCTGTGAAGTATTATCTTGTTTTTAGGGAGTATTTGAGAAAAAATTATCCACATTTTAAGGCTATCGTGGCTTTTTCAGGTGAAATCAATTTAGAGGGCGAAATTTATAGCGAAAGTGGCTTGAATGGTTTTTCAGAAGGTGTTTTAAAGGACGAATTTAAAAAAGATGAATATCGCTTTTTAATCGTTGCTGAAAAATACCAAACCGGATTTGATGAGCCATTACTCCATGCTATGTATGTTGATAAAACCTTAAGTGGAGTGAGTGCGGTGCAAACCCTATCGAGGCTGAATCGAACTTGTAAAAATAAAGAAGATACCTTTGTGCTAGATTTTGCAAATACTCATGAGGATATAGCCAAGGCTTTTAGTGTGTTTTATGAGCAAACTTATCTAAATGAACCTACTGATGATAATAGAATTTTTGATCTTAAAGCAAATCTTAGTGAATATGAAATTTACACCCAAGAAGAAATAGATGATTTTACAAATGCTATTTTAGGAAGAGAAAAAGAAAATGTTATACACTCAAAATTAGATATAATGCTTGCTAGATTTGATGAAAAAAGCGATGATGAAAAACTAGATTTTTATAGTAAGGCAAAAACTTATCTTAAAGAGTATTCTTTTTTGGCTCAAATTTTACCTTATGAAGATGTTGAACTTGAAAAGCTTTATATACTGCTTAAAAAACTTGCAAGTAAGATTATTTTACCTAAATCTCAAGATTTGGCTAAAGGAATTTTAGATAATGTGGATTTTGATAGCTATCGTTTACAGCTTGATAAAACACAAGATATCTTTTTGCAGGGAAATGGAGAGTTAAAACCCTCTTTTGCAGACGGATCAAGCAAGAGTGTTGAAACTGAGCTAGAAGAGCTTTCAAATATCATCAAAGACTTTAATAACAAATACACAAATATAGACTTCAATGAAAGCGATAAAATCGCTAAAATTTTATATGATATAAAAGATGATATGGTAAAAAATAAAAGAATTCTCGAATCTTTAAATAAATCCGATATGCAAAATTCTCGTATTGAATTTAATATGCTGTTGGAAGACAAAATTCAAGATATCTTGGAGTTAAATTTAGAACTTTTTAAACAATTTAATCAAAATATAGAATTTAAAGACAAGATAGCAAATACCATGTTTAATATGGTTTGTAATGATTTTTAAAGTATAAAATTGTCAAAAAAGGATAAATGTTTGTGAGTGTAGATTTTTTTAAAACCTTTGATATTTCTAATGTGCAACGATCAAAAGCTAAAAAAGTGCAGGGTAAAAAATATGAAATTTTTCTTAATGAAAACGAGCAAAGCCTTATAACTCCTAAAGTATCTTTTAGAGAAATTTTGAGGTATTATTATCTTTACCCAAAAAATGCCATTCCTTCTTTTAAATTACCTTTTTTAAGCCTGATTTGAGTGATTTTAGCACCCCACATATTACTTGGCTTGGCCATTCTTTGCTTTTTATAAGTTTTAAAGAGTATAAAATTTTGATTGATCCTATTTTTAACACTCATGCTTCGCCCATTTCTTTTATCAACAAGGCTTTTAAAAATGCTCCTGTTTATAATATAAATGATTTTAATGAAATTTTTGCTGTGATTATCACGCATTCGCATTTTGATCATTTAGATGCTAAGAGTGTAAAAGCTTTAAAAGATAAGGCTAAATTTTTTATCACTCCTTTAAAAGTGGGAAATTATCTAAAAAGCTATGGGGCGAGCGAGAAAAAAATTATAGAGCTTGATTGGTGGAGTGGAATAGAATTTGGTGATTTAAAAATCATTGCAACACCTGCACAGCACAGTTCAAGTAGGGGAGATGGTAAAAACAAAACCCTTTGGGCTTCTTTTGTGATGGAATTTTTAAGTGTAGATAAGAGAGTGTTTTTTAGCGCAGATGGAGGGTATTTTACGCATTTTAAAAAAATAGCTGAGTATTTTGGAAGTTTTGACCTAGCTTGTCTTGAAAGCGGACAGTTTAATATCGCTTGGCCATATTCGCACTCTTTTCCTGAGCAAATTTTAAAAGAGGCAAAAGATCTTAATGCAAAGGCTGTCATGCCTATACATTGGGGGAGATTTTTAGCAGGAACTCACGCGTGGAATGAAGTGATAAAATTTCTTTATGAAAATTTAGATTTACCCCTTATCACACCAAAAATGGGCGAGGCTTATGAAATAGGGGCTAAATTTAAACAGGATTTTTGGTGGAAAGAAGGATAAATTAACACAAGTTTATAATTTATATTTTGGTTTTTGCTATAGTTTTATAAAACTAAAAAAAGGAGATTTTGTGAAAATCATTCAATGGAATAGGGCGGAATTTAGCCCAAAAGAAGTGAAAATCAATGTTTTAATTGACAATGAAAAAGGTAAAGAAATTCAAATTTTATTAGCTAAAGATAGTGTGATGAAAGAGCATAAAGCTCCTTTTGCTATACATGTTCAAGTTTTAAGCGGTAAAATTTGGTTTGAAGTGGAAAAGGAAAAATTTGAATTAAATGCTTTAGATATGATAAGCCTAGAGGCAAATGTAGCGCATTCTTTAGGTGGATTAGAAAATTCTATAATAAGATTGAGTTTAAATAAATCAGATAGTATTCAAAGAGTAAATGCTGTGCTTAAAAAGCCTTAAAGTAATTTTAAGGCTTTAGGGCTTAATAAGAAGCAATGAAATTTGCTATTCTTTCTAAACCTTTTTTGATAAGCTCATCGCTTGTGGCATAAGAAAGCCTAAAATATCCATCCATTCCAAAACCTATACCTGGAACAACGGCAACTTTTTCTTGTTCAAGCAATTTTTGGCAAAATTTCATAGAATCTTTTTCTATTTTTTGTATATTTACAAAAAGATAAAAAGCACCTTCTGGTTTATAAACACTGATATTTGGGATTTGTTTAAGCATATCTAAGGCTAAGTTACGGCGTTTTTCAAAGGCTTGACGCATTTTTTCTATATCTTTATCACATTCTCCATTTAAAGCAGGAATGGCCGCATGTTGAGTAATGGAGCAAATATTTGAAGTGCTTTGTCCTTGAAGTCTTTTAACAGCTGAAATTAGGGCTTTATTTTTGCTTGCCATATAGCCAAAACGCCATCCTGGCATAGCTCCACATTTGCTAAGTCCGTTAATGGTCACAGTGCGTTTTAAAGCATCTTCGCTTACACTTGCAAAAGCTACAAAATCAAAACCATCATAGCGAAGTTTTTCATACATTTCATCACTTAAAACAGTGATTTGCGTTCCTTCTAAAACTTTAGCAATTTGAGTTAATTCTTCTTTAGAATAAATCGATCCCACAGGATTTGAAGGAGAATTTAACATTAAAACCTTGGTTTTAGCTGTGATAGCTTTTTTTAATTGTTCAGCGGTAATTTTAAAGCCATTTTCTTCTAAGCCTTCTATAAATACAGGTTTTCCACCTGCAAATTTTACCATTTCAGGATAGCTTACCCAGTAAGGACTAGGGATAATGACTTCATCATCTTTTTCTACTAAGCATTCTATACATTCAAAAAGAGAGTGTTTTGCACCTACATTGCTGATGATTTCATTTGTTTCATAATCAAGATTATTATCTTTTTTAAATTTGGTTTGAATAGCTTTTAATACTTCAGGAATTCCCGCAACAGCAGTGTATTTTCCACATCCTTTTTCAATAGCACTTATAGCGGCATTTTTGATGGTTTGTGGTGTGTCAAAATCAGGTTCACCCGCTGAAAAACTAATGATATCTTCGCCTTTAGCTTTAAGTTCATTGGCAAGTGCAGTGATAGCTAAAGTGATAGATTCTTCTAAAACTTGAGATCTTTTTGTAAGCATTTTTCAATCCTTAATAGTTTTTGTTTAATTTTAGCAGAAAATTGCATTTTTACAATAAATTTAATTTAAAAATGAGTTATAAATTTTAATAAATGTGAAAATTTGTATTAATTTTTTAGGAAAAATTAATACGCATAATAATACATATAATTTTATGTATTATAAAAAATTATTATTTTTGTGATTCATGTTGTTTTAATATAAGATTTTCAAGTTCTAAAATTTTCTTTTCTAGCTTTTCTAGTTTGTCATCGCAATTTGCATCTATAGCTCTAATGTTTTTATTTTTACGCTCTTTGATAATATAAGCAGGAATTCCAACAGCAGTTAAATTTGCACCTACATCCTTAACCACTACAGCATTTGAGCCTATTTTGGCATTTTCTCCTATGGTGATATTGCCAAGTACTTTTGCGCCTGAACCTATGATCACTCCTTTTTTTATGGTTGGATGGCGTTTAGTACCTTTTTCAAGACTTGTTCCACCTAAAGTAACGCCTTGATAAATTAAAACATCATCTTCTATAATCGCTGTTTGGCCTATAACCACTCCATTGGCATGATCTATAAAAACACGCCTTCCAAGTTCTGCTCCAGGGTGTAAATCTACCCCAGTTAGAAATTGTGAAATTCCGCTAATTATTCTGGCAATGCGTTTAAAATTTCTTATGTAAAAAAAGTGTGCAAAGCGGTAATTTACTATAGCCCACATTCCAGGGTAATTAAAAAAAAGTTCTATACAAGAATTAAAAGCTGGATCTTGTGCCTTTGGCTGAGAAAAATCTTCTTTTATAATACCCCAAAAATTCATCTAAACTCCTATGCTTTTTAAATAACCATTATCATTTAAGAAAAGATAAAGTTCCCCTAAAATATGCTTTTTTTGCTTGTCATTTACAAGCTTAGAATTACTTATGCGTTCATTAAGTATATCCATGATAGCGTGTATATCATAGTCTAAATCTTCTAAGGCATCAAGTATGGATTGTGCTTCTATAATCCCCTCAACTTCATAGCCTTTTTCATTGATGCTTATAATAGCTTCAGTAGGATGAGTAAAAAGATTGTGTTTCATTCCAAGTACTTCTTGATAGGCGCCTACAAGGAAAAATCCTAGAAAATAATTTTCTTTTTCTACATCTACATCGTGTAAAAATAAAGGTTTATCTTTAGAGTATGAAATTTCTCCATCGCTATCGCAGGTTATATCCCAAATACTTGCACTTCGAGTCGGTTCTTCATCTAAGCGATCAAGTGGCATGATGGGGAAATTCTGTTCTAAGCCCCAAAAATCGGGTATGCTTTGAAAGAGTGAAAAATTTACCAAATACCTTTCTTGCACTTCATCTTGTATGGCAAGTAAATCCGCAGGATTTTGTTTATCGCCTAAAAGCAAGATGGCTTTTTTCGTAATCAAATGAGTTAAAATTTCAGCATTGGAACGATCTTGCAAATCGACATAGCCCAAATCAAAAAGAGTTAAAATACTCTCTAAATGATCTATGCTATCGTGCAAGTATTCTAAAGCATTGGAAGGTTTTATGCTTTTATAAAGATCGTAAAGCTCATCGATAAGTTTTGGATTTTGTTTTTTAAGTATGAGTTTGTTTTCTGCGTATTCTTGAGAAAAAAGTTCTAATACAGGAGCGATTAAAACAGCGTGATTGGCTGCTACAAAACGCCCACTTTCTATGAAAATATCAGGCTCTAAATCTTTTTTTTGTTCGGCTATGTTTTTTAGGATAAAAACTACATCGTTAGCGTATTCTCTTAGGGTGTAATTTCTACTTTTTTCATTTTTAAATTGTGAGTATTCCACAGCTAAACCACCACCAAGATTGATAGCTTTTAGATTTTTAGCTCCCATTTTTCTAAGTTCTGTGTAAATATTTCCTGCTTCATTTAAGGCTTTTTTCAAGGGATGAATTTCGGTAATTTGTGAGCCTAGATGAAAGTGAATCATGGTAAATTGTTCTAAAAGTTTGTTTTCTTTGAGTAAATTTACCGCTTCTATAAGTTCAGTGGATGTAAGTCCAAATTTAGAATTAATCCCACCACTTTTTGCCCAAATTCCAACTCCAGCAGAATGCAAACGCACGCGTAAGCCTATATTTGGTTTAGGTTTAAAGCGTTCTTTGGCTATGTCTATGATAGCTTCAAGTTCATTAAGTCCTTCTATGGTTAAAGTGATATTATGTCCCATTTCAGCTGCGATAAAGCCTATATTGATAAGTTCTCTATCTTTAAAGCCATTTACGGTAATAGGTGCACCTTCGTTATTATAAGCCATAGCGAGTAAAAGCTCTGCTTTAGAACCTGCTTCAAGTCCGTAGTTATAGTCTTTTCCAAGCTTTACAAGATTTTTTACAAAACCAGGGTATTGATTTACCTTTAAAGGATAAACAGCGTTAAATCCTCCTTTATAGCCAAATTCTTTTCTTGCCTTGTTGAAATTTCCGTAAATATTTTCAATTTGTTTTTGGATAAGATGAGGAAATCTTAAAAGTAAAGGACCCTTATATCCATCATCTCTTAATTCTTTAACTATATCAATAATAGCAGGTTTTTTCTCATGGTTAATACAAACTTTACCATTTTTGATAATAAAATTTTCATTTCCCCAAATATCAATACCATAATCCATCATAAAACCTTCTTTAAGTCTGAAATTTTAATCATTTTTTCTTCTTTTTTTGCTAAATTTTTATAAAACAAACTTTCATTTTGTGCTTCATTTTCTCCCATACAAAGAAAAATTTCAGCATTATTTTTATCCGCGTTTTCGAGATGTTTAGCTAGTTTTCTTGCTTCATAGCTTAAAAGCACTTTATGTTCTTTTCTTAAATTTGTAGCGATATGCAAAAGTTTTTGGATATAAATTTCATCCATAGCACAAAGATAAATTCCTTCTCTTTGGACTTTTTCTTCTTTTTGTTCTAAAATGGCTATAATTCTTTCTATACCCATGGCAAAACCTACACCAAAACCACTTTTTCCATCAAGGTATTCAATAAGTCTATCATATCTTCCGCCCCCAGCAATAGCAGCTTTTGCACCAATTTCATCGCTAATGAATTCAAAAGCCGTTTTAGAGTAGTAATCAAGCCCTCTAACAAGTTTAGAATCTACTTCAAAATCCACTCCATTTTCTTTTAAAACGCTTTGTAAAATTTCAAAATCTTTTTGACAAGATGAGCATAAATTTTGATTTAAAAGTGGAGCATCGTTAAGTAAGCTTTGGCAATGCTCATTTTTACAGTCTAAAACACGAATGGGATTTAAGTTTTTTCTACGCAAACAATCCTCGCAAAAACCTTTTTTGCTATCTAAAAAATGTATTAAATTTTCACGATATTTTGGCATACATTTTAAACAGCCTAAAGAGTTAATCAGTAATTTAAATTTAATATCCAAGCGTGAAAAAATTTCTACTAACATTAAAATAATACTTGCATCTTCATAAACGCTTGCGTTTCCAAAACTTTCAACGCCAAATTGATGAAATTCTCTTAAGCGTCCCTTTTGGGGTCTTTCATAGCGGAACATAGAGCCATGATAAAACCATCTTTTCACACTAGTGTTTTTATCGAGTTTTTTTTCTATATAGGCACGCACCACCCCAGCAGTTCCTTCAGGACGTATGCAAACATGATTTTCGCCTTTATCGATAAATTCATACATTTCTTTACCTACTATATCAGAACTTTCTCCTACGCTTCTTTTAAAAAGGGTGCAAAGTTCTAAATGCGGTGTGTTGATAAAAGTAAAGCCATAGTTTTTAGCTACTTCTTCACAGGTTTTAATCACTTTTTCATAATAATATGCATCTTTATCTAATAAATCTTTCATTCCTTTTAAAGCGTTAATCATTGTAAAAATTCCTTTATTTGTTGGTGTAATTTTTCTTTACTTTCTTTTGCGTCAAGTGTTAAAATTTCTACAGAAATTTTTTCTTTTAAAAAATGAAGCACTTTTTCGAGTTTGTCCTGTACACTTAAAAAATACTCAATGCCACGTTTTTCTATACTATCTAGTTCTTTTTGACTGAGGCGTTCTTGGATAAGGTTTGCATCTCCTTTTAAAAAGATAATTTTTTGTGGAAAAAAATTTTCTAAAGCAAAACTATTTAAAGCAAAAAGCAAATCGTTTTCAAAATCTTTGGCATAAGCCATGCCTGAAATAAAACTTCTATCGCTAATAATGAGTTTGTTTTGATTGGTTTTTAAGATTTCTTCAAAATGTTGAGCACGATCAGCTAAAAAAAGCAAGAGTTCAGCTCTTTTGTTAATAGGATGAGTTTTATTAAGTAAAATTTCTCTTAAATGTTTTCCAAGTTCTGTTCCGCCAGGTTCGAGTGTGAAAATGGCATCTTTGTAAATTTCTTTTAAAAGTGAAATTTGCGTACTTTTTCCTACACAGTCAATACCTTCAAAAACTACATACAAGATTGATCCTTTAAAAAAGGTAGAATTTCTTTTGGAACAAGAGAACTTACATCACCCCCATGTGCTACTATAGAACGCACAATAGAACTTGAAATAAAAGCATGTTTTAGACTTGGCATAAGATAAATGGTTTCCATATCTTCCCAAAGTGCGTGATTTGCATAGCCAATTTGCAATTCGTATTCAAAATCACTCACTGCTCTAAGTCCACGGATTATAGTATTAACTTTTAATTCTTTAGCTAAATCTACAAGCAAATTATCAAAAGCAATGATTTTAACATTTTTTAAATTTTGCGTAGCAAGTAAAGTAAGTTCTTTGCGTTTTTCTAAATCATAGTAAGGTTTTTTATGTTCACTTTTTGCTATGGCAACGATGACTTCATCAAAAATTTTTAAAGCCCGTTTTATAACATCTAAATGCCCGTTGGTAATAGGATCAAAAGTCCCAGGATATAAACAAGTCATTTTTGCTCCAATTTTTTTTAAAAATATAACAAATTTAAACTAAAAATTTTGCCATTTTTCATATAAATTGTGTTTTATTTCTAAAAGATCTAACCATTTGCCTACGATAAAATTTTCCATTTGCTCTAGATTGTTTGCTTTAGAATAGCTTGCGATAATAGGAGGTGCGATAATAACTCCCATTTGGCTAAGTTTTAGCATGTGTTCTAAATTTAAAGTAGAAAAAGGCATTTCGCGTACACCTAAGATGAGTTTTTTTCTTTCTTTTAAGGCTACTGCTGCAGCACGCATTAAAAGAGTGTCTGCAAAACCAGCGTGAATTTTTGCTAAACTTGAAATCGAACAAGGAGCAATAATAGTTTTTTCTATTCCAAAAGATCCACTTGCTACACTTAGACTTAAATTTTTATCATCTAAAAAATGAGTATATTTAAAATTTTCTTGACACATTTCTTCTAAATTTGCTTGATTTTCAGCTTTGAAGCTAAGTTTTGCACCTTGGGTTAAAATACAATAAAGTTCGCATTGATTTTCTAAATTTTTTAATAATTTTAAACCTAAATTGACACTGCTTGAACCAGAAATTCCTAATAAAACCTTCATTGTATAATCATCCTATTTTTACCCACTACGATGCCTTGCATAACTTTACCTTCTTTGTTTTTTGCACGAATCCTTTCGCCCATATTTGCACTTTGCAAAGCCACAAGTTCGATTAAAACATCAACATTTGCTTCGCTTAAAACCCCGATTATAGGATCATTTCGGCGTATTAAAGCTGTGGTTTTAAACATATTTGCTCTTAAAATGGCGTTTTTGTTAATATTGCTTTTAGCTACAAGATTATCCACATCATCTAAGGTTAAGGCATTTAAAGGAACTTTATCAAAATCAATCAATACGCTTTTATAGTCAAAAGCTCCAAGTTTATCTCCTCTTTTTATAGCGCGTTTGCTTTTTAAAACTTCTAAATTTGCTTGAATGAAATATCTAAAAAATACATTTTTTTGTATGTTTTGCGGAGTTTTAAATTCAGCCTTTAAAAAGCCTTGTGCTTGATTAAAACGCCCATTAGCGATTCTTAGAAATTCATATTGATCAAAATCTTTAGGCAGTGATGTTATTTTTAAATCAATTTGAGAAATTATAATTTTAGGAAAATTATTTCTAAATTCTTTAGCTAGTGCTGTTTTGATTTCTTCTAAACTAGCTGCTTGGATATAATTTATCACAATAAAAAAAGTTAAAAAAATAATTTTCATTTTTATCCTAAGAATTATAATGCAATAAATAGTATTTTAGCTTTTATAAGTTTAACAAAGCCTTTAGAAGGCTTTGTATAGAGTTAAAAAGTAGGAATAACAGAGCCTTTGTATTTTTCTATGATGAAATTTTTAATTTTATCGCTTGTTAAAATTTCTTTAATAACAAGACTTTTTTGACTTGTTTCTTCACCTTTTCTTGTAGCTAAAACAATAGCATATAAACTGTCTTTATCTTCTATAAAAATACCATCTTTTAAAGGGTTTAAACCTGCTCCAAGAGCATAGTTTGTGGTAATAACAGCCAAATCAGTATCATTTAGGGCTCTTGGAAGTTGTGCGGCTTTAAGCTCTATAAATTTAAGATTTTTTGGATTTTTACTTATGTCAATAGGGGTTTTAAGGGTGTTTTGACTTTTAAACTCTATTAAATTTGCTTTAGCTAGCAAATCAAGGGCTCTGCTTTCATTGGTAGCATCATTAGGTATAGCGATTTTAGCACCATTGGGAATGTCTTTTATATCTTTTATGGAGTTAGAATATATAGCCATAGGAACTAAAACAATAGCACCTAAAGAACTTAAATTTGTTCCTTTGTGGGTATTAAAATCATCTAAAAAAGGTTTATGCTGATATAAATTTGCATCTAAATCTTTTTCATTTAAAGCGATATTAGGTATATTATAGTCATTAAATTCCTTAATTATTAACCTCCAACCTTTTTCTTGAAATAAGGGTTTGGAGAAATTTAAAATTTCAGCATAAGGCGTTGGTGTTGCACCTATGATTATGGTTTTATCTGCTCCAAAACTAAGGCTAATTGTAAATAAAACACTTAAAAATATTTTTTTAATATTCATGCTATACTCCTAAAAAGCTGGGATTAATATATCTTTATAATGTTCATTAATGATGGCTTTAAATTTATCGCTTCTTAAAATTTCATCAATTACTTTGGTCTTTTCGCTATTTTTATCTTCTGAGCGTACCACAACATAATTTACATAAGGGCTATTTTTATCTTCCCTAAAAATAGTATCTTTACTTGGATTCAGACCGGCTCCAAGTGCGAAATTAGAATTAATTATAGCAATATCAACATCATCTAAAGCTCTTGGAAGTTGTGCGGCTTTAAGCTCTATAAATTTAAGTTTTTTTGGATTTTTGTTTATGTCCAATGGGGTTTTTAGAGTATTTTTGTTAAGCTCTATTAATTTTGCTTTCTCTAAAAGCTCTAAAGCTCTACTTTCATTGGTGGCATCATTAGGTATAGCAACTCTAGCACCTTCTTTAAGATTTTCTAAATTTTTGATTTTTTTACTATAAACTCCTACTGGAGCTATAAGTACGGGCGTTGTTGCAATTAAATTTGAACCTTTCTTTAGGTTGTATTCTTCTAAAAAAGGTTTGTGTTGATATAAATTTGCATCAAGCTCTTTTTCCTCTAATGCACGATTGGGCAAAATATAGTCTGAAAATTCTACTATTTTAAGCTCATACCCTTTGTTTTTAAAATCATCTTTCATTAGTTCTAGTAAGCTGCCAAAAGGATTTGGAGTGGCTCCTATAGTAATGTTTTGTGCAAATAGACTAGATAAATTTAGAATGCAAGCGAGTATAATAATTTTAAATAAATTCATAAAAACTCCTTTGTATTTAAGAAAAAAGTCCCTAGGTAAGGGACAAAATTAAAAAGCAGGTAAAACAGATCCGTTGTATTTTTCTATGATAAATTGTTTGATTTTATCACTTTGTAGAGCTTGGATTAAGGCTTTGATTTTTGGATCGTTTTCATGTCCCACTCTTACAACAAGAATGTTTGCATACGGGCTTTCTTTATCTTCGATAAATACGCTATCTTTTGCAGGATTTAGATTTGCAGAGAGAGCGTAGTTGGAATTAATTACAGCAAAATCAACATCATTTAAAGCTCTTGGAAGTTGTGCGGGCTTTAATTCTACAAATTTAATTTTTTTAGGATTGTCTATAATATCAAGAGGTGTTTTTAAAGCCTTATCTTTAAATTTTACCAAACCTTTTTTTGCAATAATATCTAAAGCTCTACTTTCATTGGTTGGATCATTTGGAATGGCGATTTTAACCCCTTCTTTAATATCATCTAGACTTTTGTATTTTTTGGAGTAAACAGCCATAGGTTCTATGTGTATGGCAGCTACTTTGATAAGTTTGGTGCCTTTGTTTTTATTAAATTCTTCTAAATAAGGAGTATGTTGGAAAAAATTTGCATCGGCTTCTCCGTTATCAACAGCTAGATTAGGTAAAACATAATCTGTAAATTCTTTGATTTCAAGTTTATAACCTTGTTTTTCTAAATCAGGTTTTACTTGTTCTAGGATTTCAGCATGAGGGACGGGAGTTGCTGCAACTGTGATGGTTTCTAATGCATTTGCATTAAGACTTAATGTTAAAATACTTGCTATAAATAAAGATTTGATTTTCATTTTTTTCCTTTTTAGTCATTTTGTGCTTGCTTTAATCTTAATAAATTCACTCTGACTATCAGGAAGAAGCATATAAAAACTTGTTGATAGTCAGATTAACGCATCTGATACATCATTTTAATTCCTTTAATTTTTTGTTTAAATTTTACTTAAAAAAACTTATATTTATCTTAAAAAGAGATATAATCTCCTTATTTTTTGAAACCTTTATAAAGTAAACTTCCTAAAAATAGGATAAAAACAATTGCTTGCCAAAAGAAATTTTCATCATTTTTTATATTGATAACTATACTAACTCCAAGTAAAATCAATAGAGTGGCAATGATATATGTAGTTTTACTATTTTTAGCCCAAGTATAAAATAAATTACCTAGAATTTGAACTAACTGAACTAATATAAGTAAAATAACTACAGTTTGAATCATAACTTCTTTGTTAAATCTTTCATAACCATAGCGAATAGCGACATCTCCCAAACCTCCACCACCGACAGTTCCAGCAAGAGCAGAAAAACCAATGGTAAAGATCAAAGTTAGGGTAATTCCGCTAATTATAGCAGGAAGGGCCTCACTAAAGATAACCTTGAAGATAATTTGAATATTGCTAGCACCATAACTTTTTGCTGCTTCTATGATTCCTTTGTCTATTTCTTTAAAAGCGCTTTCAAGCATCTTTGCCAAATAAGGAGCTATTCCGATAGCTAAAGGAACTATGGCAGCATTTGTACCTATGCTTGTGCCTACTATGATTTTAGAAAGTGGTAAAAGAACAACTATAAGAATTAAAAATGGAAAGGCGCGTAATATATTGGTAATAAAATCTAAAATACTATAAGCGATTTTATTTTCTTTAATTCCATTTTTATCCCAAATAGCAAGTAAAATTCCAGGAATGATAGCCAATAAAAATCCAAATAGTACAGCCATTAAACTCATATAAATTGTTTCATTAAGTGCAGGTTTTAAAATGTTTTCATAATTTTCACTGAAACTTGTAATAGAACTTAAACTCACTTCTTTAATATCCTGCCAAGAAAATTCATTAAAAAATTGAGAAATTCTACTAAAAAAAGCACTGATGATAGAGATGTTTTCTTCATTCATGATGCCACCTCCCATAATACTCCACTTTTTTCTATGTAATCAAGAACCTTGTCTTTATCCTTTTCATTTATATTTATAACTAAATTTCCCAAGGCTTTTCCATTCAGTTTTTCTATTTTACCCCAAACTATGTTAAAGTCTATATTTAGAGTTCTTGCCATATGAGTGATGACGCTATTTTGGGCAACTTCTTTTGGAAAGTAAAGTTTGATATTAAGTCCGTGCTCAGGCAAGAAGTCGCTTTCTCCTAAAAATTCTTTCATTTTGGCATTAGGCCTTAAAAAAAGCTCATCAATTGCTCCACTTCCTATGATTTGTCCATGTTCAAGTAATAAAGCTTTTTGAGCTATGTCTTTTACCACATCCATTTCGTGAGTTACTAAAACAACAGTAATCCCAAATTCAGCATTGATTTTAGATATAAGCTCTAAAATATTTTTTGTAGTGTTTGGATCAAGAGCCGAAGTAGCTTCGTCACTAAGTAAAATTTTTGGGTTTAAAGCTAAGGCTCTAGCAATAGCAACGCGTTGTTTTTGCCCTCCGCTCAGTTCTCTTGGGTAGGATTTGTTTTTATGATCAAGCCCTACGATTTCAAGTAAGGAATTGACTTTTTGGGCAATTTCTTTTTCGCTCATGTATTCTTTATTAAAAAGCTTGGCATGAAATTTACACTGAGTATAGTGTGTTCTTAAAGGCATAGCAACATTTTCAAATACATTTTTGCGCTCCATTAGGGCAAAATTTTGAAAAATCATCCCTATATCTTTTCTAAGCATTCTTAACTCTTTTGATTTTTTTTGACTTAAATCTTTAATTTCTTGATCAAAGACTTTTAAACTTCCTTCTTGATAATTCTCAAGTCCATTAATACATCTTAAAAGAGTGGATTTTCCAGCTCCACTATGACCTACTATGGCGTAAATTTCACCCTTTTTAATCTCCAAAGAAACATCGTTTATCACGAGTTCCTTGCCATAATATTTTTTTAAATTTTTTATTTTTATCAAATTTTTAACCTCTTAGATTTTGAAGTTCAACTGATATTTTTTCAAGTTGAATTTTTAAATTTTCTAGAGCTTCTTTATTTTGCTCAACCACCTCTTTAGGTGCGTTAGCGATGAATTTTTCATTTGAAAGCATGGAGTTAAGCTTGAAACTTTCTTTTTCAAGCTTATTTTTTTGATTTTCAAGTCTTGTTAAAATACCACTTAAATCAACATTTTCAAGCGTAATAAAAATTTCTAAATTCTCGCTAACATCACATATTGCCTTTGGTAATTTTTCTTCACTAAATTCTATTTGCTCGCACTTTGCGAGCATCATGATAAAATTCATATAAGCTTTGATTTCATCTTTGATTTTTTTATCGTTAAATTTGATATAAGCTTTTTCTATTTTAGAATTTCCAAGATCGATTAAACTTTTAGCACGGCGGATACCAACTATGCTTTCTATGAGCAAAGAAAAGATTTTTTCTATATTTTTATCTTGTTCTTTAAATTTTGGATATTTGCTTATCATAATAGAAGGGCTTGTTTTAAGTTCTGTATCGCTTAGTTTGTGGTATAAATACTCGCTGATAAAAGGCATGAAAGGATTTAAAAGTTTTAAAGCTTCTTTGAAAATACTACCAAGTTCTTTAACGCTTGATTTTTCGGCTTTGCTAAGCTCTATACCCCAATCGCAAAAATCATCCCAAAAGAATTTATATAGAGTATTAGCTGCATCATTAAAGCGATAATTGTCTAAATTTTCTCTTACATCCTTAACACAAGTTTGAAATTTGACATAAATATATTTTGCTAATTCTGAATGAAGTGTGATATTTTCCAAATCTTCAAATTTACTTTCATTTAAAAGCAGATAATTTGTAGCATTATAAATTTTATTTGTAAAATTTCTAACTTGTAAAAGTTTATCATTGCTAAGTTTAATATCGCGTCCTTGTATAGCAAGAAGTGCTAAAGTAAAGCGTAAAATATCAGCACTATATTCTTTAATGCTTTCATTTGGATCGATGACATTTCCAAGGCTTTTGCTCATTTTTCTACCTTGCTCATCTTTCACAAGAGCATGTAAATAAATATCTTTAAAAGGAAGTTGATGTAAGGCATTAGTGCTTTGAAACATCATTCTAGCCACCCAGAAAAATAAAATATCAAAACCTGTAATGAGTAAAGAATTGGGATAAAAATCTTTTAAATCCTTTTCAGACCAAATTTTATCTTTACCCCAATTTTCATTCCCCCAGCCTAGAGTACTCATAGCCCAAAGTCCTGAAGAAAACCAAGTATCAAGTACATCTTCATCTTGTTTGAAATTTTGACTTTGACATTTTGGACAAGTTTTAGGCGTATGTTGGCTTGCCCATTCATGAGAGCATTCGCAATAATACACAGGAATTTGATGCCCCCACCAAAGTTGTCTTGAAATACACCAATCTCTTAAATCTTTCATCCAAGCATTAAAGCTATTTATCCAGTGATTTGGGTAAAATTTACTTTCTCCAAGCGCAACTTTTTCTATACTTTCTTGGGCGATTTCTTTTTTTACAAACCATTGTTTGGAGATATAAGGTTCAACTATATTGTTGCAACGATAACAATATCCTATTTGATTGTTATACTCTTCTATTTTTTCTATAAAACCAAGACTTTCAAGTTTGGCTACGATTTTTTCTCTTGCTTCTAAGCGTTCTAAACCTTGAAACTCTAAACAATGTTCGTTTAAAATTCCTTTTTCATCAAAAACACTTATAAAATCTAAATTATGTCTAAGTCCTACTTCATAATCGTTCATGTCATGAGCGGGAGTAACTTTTACAACTCCTGTTCCAAATTCTTTTTCTACATGTTTATCGGCTATGATTTTAATGGCTTTTTTGCTTATAGGCAAAATCACTTCTTTGTCCACAAATTTAGCATAGCGTTCATCATCAGGATGCACCATAACTGCAGTATCGCCAAAAAAAGTTTCAGGACGCGTTGTGGCTACTACTAAAAATTCATCGCTATCTTTTAAAAAGTATTTAATATGATAAAGTTTTCCTTTGTTTTCTTTGTATTCAACTTCTATATCACTTAAAGCGCCATCATGAGTACACCAATTTATCATGTAGTTTCCACGTACAATAAGTCTTTTATCATAAAGTTCTACAAAGGCTTTTTTTACGGCATTAACCAAACCTTCATCCATAGTAAAACGCAAGCGACTCCATGCAGGAGTGATGCCTAGAGTTCTCATTTGGTCTAAAATTTTTCCACCGCTTTGCTCTTTCCACTCCCAGACTTTTTCTATAAATTTCTCTCTACCTAGTTCTTCTTTTTTAATGCCTTGAGCAAGGAGTTGTTTTTCTACAACATTTTGAGTGGCAATACCTGCGTGATCAAGCCCTGGTTGATAAAGAACCTTATAGCCATCCATTCTTTTATAACGCGTCATAATATCTTGTAGAGTAAAAGTTAAAGCATGTCCTATGTGTAAAACTCCAGTGACATTAGGAGGAGGCATCATAATGCAGAAATTTTTATCTTTTTCTTGTATGGTTTTATTGCCATCGATTTCAAAATATCCGCGTTCTTCGCAAATTTGATAATACTCTTTTTCTAAATTTTTATCATACATTATTTGCCTTTATTGTTTTAGCTTATTTAATAGAGCTAATTTCTATAATTTCACAAAACGGGAAGAAATATTGTGCTGTATTAAGTCCAGTTTTCAAACTTTTGATATGTTTAGAAAAATCACTTCCTTTGCCGTCTTTTTTAATTTGAAGTTTAAGTCTTTCTAAAATTTCTTCACGTGCTACATGTTCATTTAATTCTTTTGGATTGTTTAAATATGGGCTTAATCTATCTAAACTAATATATTTATAAGCTTTTTTCATATCTGAAAAGATAATTTCTTTGTTATAGATAGTTAATTTCATTTCCCCTTTTGGTAGCATTTTAACAAAAATACTTAGATAATAATCTTTTGCATTATCTTGTATAACGCTTAGCATATCTTTTAACAGATTGATTCTGTATTGGCTTAAAAATTTTCCATCTAAAATGTAAACTTTCATATTTTCTGTGCTAAGCTCAGGTTCTAAACGACTGTTTTTTCCTATGCTTAGATACTCTCTAGCGGTATTTAGATATTTATTTTTGTTTGATTTGTTTGATTGAAGTTCTTTTTTTACAGCTCTTTCTCTTTCTAAGATCTTTTGTTGTTTGCTGATTTCTTTTTTAAGAGCTTCTATTTTGGCTTGTTTATTTTCTTGTTTTAATTTTTCTTTATCCGTATCTAAAATTTGCTTATTTTCATTTGTATTAATATTATTACTTGTATTGGTGTTATTATTTAAGCTTTGATTGTTTTCGCTTATTGATGTATTAAATGTATTGTTATTTAAGCTTTGATTTTCATCTAATAGGTTTGTTTCTTGCTTTTGGATGGTATTGTTATTAATATTTATATCTGATGAACTATTGTTGGTTTGGATCGAGGGTGAATAGGAATTATCGTAGTTATTGGTATATGATTTTTGTTCGGTGTAAGTGTTGGTATTTAAGGTGTAATTCTTTGGTTTTGAATATTCAAAAAGATAATAATATGTTCCACCTAATATCACAATAACAGCAATTAATATGCCAACAATAATAGAAAAAATTTTCAAATTCATTTGCTATCCCTTAAAAACAGAAAGTTAAATAATTTTAGCATTGTACTATAATCTAATATAAAGTAATTTTAAATTTTTATATTTTTAAGTAATTTTTTTTTATAATTTTAACTTTTATAAGGAAAATAATGCCACTTTCAAAATTAAATAATGAACAATATCTTGCTGCTACTGCTGATTTTGGACACAATCTTGTTATTGCAAGTGCAGGGACGGGAAAAACTTCTACTATTGTTGCAAGAATTTCTTATCTTTTAAGCAAGGGAGTGGCACCTCAAAAAATCATGCTTTTAACTTTCACAAATAAAGCCAGTAAAGAAATGATAGGGCGTTTAGGGAAATTTTTTGATAAAAATATTACCAGTAAAATACTTGCAGGAACTTTTCATAGTACGGCTTATACCTTACTTAGAAATGCGGATAAAAATATAGCCTTAAAGCAAGCAAGCGAGTTAAAAACTCTACTTAAAAGTGTCTATGAAAAAAGAACTTTTAGGCATTTAAGTGATATAAAACCTTATCAATCAAGTTATTTATATGATCTTTATTCTTTGTTTCAAAACAAAGCGCACAATCAAGATTTTTATACTTGGTTTTGCCAAAACTACGAAGATCAAAGTATTTATGCTGAAATTTATGAAGATATTTTAAAAGAATATGATAATGAAAAAAAGCGTTTTAATTATGTAGATTTTAATGACTTGCTTATCAATCTAAAAGATCTTTTAAAAGAAGAAAAATATGAATTTGATGAAATTTTAG
This sequence comes from Campylobacter jejuni, assembly GCF_001457695.1. Classification (NCBI taxonomy): domain Bacteria; kingdom Pseudomonadati; phylum Campylobacterota; class Epsilonproteobacteria; order Campylobacterales; family Campylobacteraceae; genus Campylobacter; species Campylobacter jejuni. The sequence continues at coordinate 719,254 of NZ_LN831025.1, forward strand.
TAGATGAATATCAAGACACAAATACTTTGCAAAGTTCCTTAATAGAGGCTTTTCATAGTAAAAGTTTGTTTTGCGTAGGGGATTATGATCAAAGTATTTATGCTTTTAATGGAGCGGATATTAATATCATAGGTGGGTTTAAAGATCGTTTTAAAGATGCAAAAATTTTTTCTTTAAATAAAAACTACCGTTCATCAAGAAGTATTTTAGCTTTGGCTAATAAAGTGATTTTAAATAACGAAAGATTATATCCAAAAGAACTTATTGTTACAAGAAATGATGAGTTTAAAGCCCCATCTTTGCTTACTTTTGAAGAATTATTTGATCAGTATCAAAATATAGCCAAAATGATACTTACAAGCGGAGTAAGTTTGGAAGAAATTGCCGTGATTTTTCGCAACAACTCAAGTGCTGATGGGGTTGAAGTAGCTTTAAGGGAGCAGGGCATTGCAAGTGTGAGAAAGGGAAGTGGAAGTTTTTTTGAAAGTTTAGAAGTTAAAGCTTTTAGCTCTATGCTTGCTCTTGTGGTAAATCCTAAGGATATTATGGCTTTTATTCATTTGGTTCAATACACCAAAGGTGTGGGTGGGGTTTTAGCAAAAGAAATTTTTGACGCACTTTTAAAATTAGGGCATGGAAATTTAATAAAAGGTTTTTTAAATCCTGATAAAAATGTAAATTTGCAAAATCATCAAAAAAGAAATTATCAACTTGGGCTTTTTGCGGATTTAGAAGAATTAGCCAGCGAAACTCGTTTTAAATTTGAGAGTGAATTTGATGCACATCCTATTTTAAAACTTTCAAAAATCAATGATTTATGTGCTAGAAATTTAGAAAAAATTTATCTTTTTTTAAAAAAAGCTATGGAAATAAAACATTCTTTGACTTTGGTAAATTTAATTTGTGAAAATTCTTTTTATAGAGAAATTTGTGAAGAACTTGCAACCAAAAGAGCAACAAATAAAGCAGGACAAGTGGATTTATTAAGAAAGAGTGAAAATTTAGAAAAAATAGAAACAAAATTCAATGTCTTAAAAGAGCTTACAAAAAATTATAGCGATATTTATAAGTATTATAATTTTCTAACTTTAGGTGCAAGTGAAATGAGTAGTGGCAAAGGAGTTAATTTGCTTAGCGTACATGCAAGTAAGGGCTTGGAATTTGATCTTGTTTTTGTGATTGATCTTGCGCAAGGTCGCTTTCCTAATCAAAAGCTTATGGGAATGGGTGGAAGCTTAGAAGAAGAAAGAAGGCTTTTTTATGTTGCAGTAACTAGGGCAAAAAATATACTTTATTTAAGCTATGCTAAATATGATAAAAATAAAAAAACTTCTTTCGCCCCTTCTCGTTTTCTTATAGAAGCAGGGCTTTGCAAGGGAGAGTTAACTATAGATTGATAAAATTTCCTTTATATTATTATAAAGAAAGGTTTATTTTATGAAAAAAATATTAATTTTAAGTTTAGCAGCAGCAAGTTTTTTAAATGCTGAAATTTTAGTTTATGGTCCAGGTGGTCCCGCTCCTGTGCTAAAAGAGCTTGCTTTAAAATTTGAAGAAAAAACAAAAGAAAAGGTGATTGTAACCGCAGGTCCAACTCCAGCTTGGATAGACAAAGCAAAAGAAAATGCAGATTTGATTTTTTCAGGCAATACTTCAATGATGGATGATTTTGCTAAAAAAATTCCAAGTTTAAGTTTGGAAAATTTAAGCGTTTTAAATGTGCGTCCATCAGGTATTATCGTGCGTCCAAATAATCCAAAAAATATTAAAAATTTTGAAGACATTTTAAAAGATGACATAAATGTTATGGTGGTTGATGGCGCAGGACAAGTTGGACTTTATGAAGATATGGCTTTAAAAAGTGCAAAAAGAGAAAATTTGGTAAAATTACGTAAAAATATAAAAATTTATGCTAAAAATTCCAAAGCTGCTGTAGATGAGTGGAATAACAATCCAATTATTGATGCTTTAATCATTTGGTCTCATTGGGCAAAGGCTTTAGGCGATGATAAAGCTTTATTTATCAAAGATAAAAATGCAGTGATTTATCGTGCAGCTGAAATTGCTCCTACAAAAAAAGGTTTAGAAAATAAAAAAGCTTTAGAATTTGTAGATTTTATTAAGAGTAAGGAAGCTCAAAAAGTGTGGAAAAAATATACTTGGAAAGAAGTAAAATAATTTTGAGTGAAATTAAAAAATAATTAATATTTATAGGATATAATCACTCCTAAAACATTAATTGCAATAATGTTTAAAATATCAAAAAAGGAAATTAAATGAGTACAGTAAATTTTAAAGGAAATCCTGTAAAACTTAAAGGAAATTCAGTAGAAGTTGGAGCAGATGCTCCTAAGGTAAATCTTAAAGCTAAAGATTTAAGCGTGATTGAAATCGGTGCAGCGGGTAAAACTCAAATCATTTTAAGTGTTCCAAGCTTAGATACACCAGTTTGTGCTACAGAGGCTAGAGAATTTAATAAAAAAGTAGCCAGTTACAATGGTGCTGAAGTGGTTGTAGTAAGTATGGACTTACCTTTTGCTATGGGAAGATTTTGCAGTACGGAAGGTATTGAAAATTTAAGTGTTGCAAGTGATTTTGTGGCAAAAGAATTTGGTGAAAAATATGGTGTTTTGATAAATGAAGGTGCTTTAGAAGGGCTTTTAGCTCGTGCCGTATTTGTGATTAAAGAGGGTAAAGTGGCATATAAAGAACTTGTAAATGAAATCACAGAAATGCCAGATATTGCAAAACTTGATGCATTTTTTGGTGGTTCTAGCTGCTGCGGTGGTTGTGGTTGCCATTAATTTTGATTAAGCCCATTCTTAGGGCTTAATTTTTATATCTTCATTTTTTTATTATTTTAAGTTGATTATATTTTAATTGTTAAGTTGATTATTTTTAATATTTATTTTGTGTAAGAATAATATAAAAAGGACAATAAAACTCCTATAAAATAGAGCTTTAAAATTATTATTTTTATTAAAATTTCAAGAGATTTTTATACTTCATTTTTTATAATAAGATGATTTTTTTATTTTGGAGGAATAAGGATGAATAGAAGGGATTTTATTAAAAATACCGCTATTGCAAGTGCTGCTAGTGTTGCAGGGCTTAGTGTTCCAAGCTCTATGCTTGGTGCGCAAGAAGAAGATTGGAAATGGGATAAAGCTGTTTGTAGATTTTGTGGAACTGGCTGTGGAATTATGATAGCTAGAAAAGATGGCAAAATCGTAGCAACAAAAGGTGATCCTGCAGCACCCGTAAATCGCGGACTTAATTGTATTAAAGGTTATTTTAATGCTAAGATCATGTATGGTGAAGATCGTCTTGTTATGCCTTTGCTTCGCATGAATGAAAAAGGCGAATTTGATAAAAAAGGCAAATTTCAACAAGTTTCTTGGCAAAGAGCCTTTGATGAAATGGAAAAACAATTTAAAAAAGCCTACAATGAACTCGGCGTTACAGGTATAGGGATTTTTGGTAGTGGGCAATACACTATCCAAGAAGGTTATGCTGCTTTAAAGCTTGCAAAAGCGGGTTTTAGAACAAATAATATCGATCCAAATGCAAGACATTGTATGGCCTCTGCAGTGGTTGGTTTTATGCAAACTTTTGGTGTAGATGAGCCATCAGGCTGTTATGATGATATAGAGCTTACAGATACTATTATCACTTGGGGAGCTAATATGGCTGAAATGCACCCAATCCTTTGGTCAAGAGTAAGTGATAGAAAACTAAGCAATCTTGATAAGGTTAAAGTTGTGAATCTAAGCACTTTTTCTAACCGTACTTCAAATATTGCTGATATTGAAATTATTTTTAAACCAAATACAGATTTGGCTATTTGGAACTACATAGCAAGAGAGATTGTTTATAATCATCCAGAGGCTATGGATATGAAATTTATCAAAGATCACTGCGTATTTGCAACTGGTTATGCTGATATTGGTTATGGTATGAGAAATAATCCAAATCATCCAAAATTTAAAGAAAGTGAAAAAGATACGGTTGAAAAAGAAAATGTAATCACTTTAGACGATGAAGAGGCTGCTTCTTTATCTTATCTTGGCGTTAAAGCGGGTGATAAATTTGAAATGAAACATCAAGGTGTGGCTGATAAAAACTGGGAAATTTCTTTTGACGAATTTAAAAAAGGTTTAGCCCCTTATACTTTAGAATACACTGCAAGAGTAGCCAAAGGTGATGATAATGAGTCTTTGGAAGATTTTAAGAAAAAACTTCAAGAATTAGCTAATCTTTACATAGAGAAAAATCGCAAAGTCGTAAGTTTTTGGACTATGGGCTTTAATCAACACACAAGAGGTTCTTGGGTAAATGAACAAGCTTATATGGTACATTTTTTGCTAGGAAAGCAAGCTAAACCAGGTAGTGGAGCCTTTTCTTTAACAGGACAGCCAAGTGCCTGTGGAACAGCTAGGGAAGTAGGAACTTTCTCACATCGTTTGCCTGCAGATATGGTTGTAGCCAATCCAAAACACAGAGAAATTTCTGAAAAAATTTGGAAAGTTCCTGCAAAGACTATCAACCCAAAACCAGGTTCTCCTTATCTTAATATCATGAGAGATTTAGAAGATGGAAAAATTAAATTTGCATGGGTGCAAGTGAATAATCCATGGCAAAACACTGCAAATGCAAATCACTGGATTGCAGCAGCAAGAGAAATGGATAATTTTATTGTTGTAAGTGATTGTTATCCTGGAATTTCAGCAAAAGTAGCTGATCTTATTTTACCAAGCGCTATGATTTATGAAAAATGGGGTGCTTATGGTAATGCTGAAAGAAGAACTCAACATTGGAAACAACAAGTCTTACCTGTAGGTGCTGCCATGAGTGATACTTGGCAAATTTTAGAATTTGCAAAACGCTTTAAGCTTAAAGAAGTTTGGAAAGAGCAAAAAGTGGATAATAAGCTTACCTTGCCAAGTGTTTTAGAAGAGGCAAAAGCTATGGGTTATAGCGAAGATGATACACTTTTTGATGTACTATTTGCCAATAAAGAAGCAAAAAGCTTTAATCCAAACGATGCCATCGCAAAAGGCTTTGATAATACCGATGTTAAAGGTGATGAGAGAAAAATTCAAGGCAGTGATGGAAAAGAATTTACAGGCTATGGCTTTTTCGTTCAAAAATATCTTTGGGAAGAATATCGTAAATTTGGCTTAGGACACGGACATGATTTAGCGGATTTTGATACCTATCATAAAGTAAGGGGTTTAAGATGGCCTGTGGTTAATGGCAAGGAAACACAGTGGAGATTTAATACTAAATTTGATTATTATGCTAAAAAAGCGGCTCCAAATTCAGATTTTGCTTTTTATGGTGATTTTAACAAAATGCTTACAAATGGGGATTTAATAGCTCCTAAAGATGAAAAAGAGCACAGTATTAAAAATAAGGCTAAAATTTTCTTTAGGCCATTTATGAAAGCACCTGAAAGACCAAGTAAAGAGTATCCGTTCTGGCTTGCAACAGGAAGGGTTTTAGAGCATTGGCATAGTGGAACTATGACTATGCGTGTGCCTGAGCTTTACCGTGCTGTGCCTGAAGCACTTTGCTATATGAGTGAGAAAGATGGAGAGAAATTAGGCTTAAATCAAGGTGATTTGGTTTGGGTGGAATCTCGTCGTGGTAAAGTAAAAGCAAGAGTAGATATGCGTGGAAGAAACAAACCGCCTGTAGGACTTGTGTATGTGCCGTGGTTTGATGAGAATGTATATATCAATAAAGTTACTTTGGATGCGACTTGTCCGCTTTCAAAACAAACTGACTTTAAAAAATGTGCTGTAAAAATTTATAAGGCTTAATTTAGGGTTTTGATTAAATGAAAGGTAGAAGAGAATTTTTCGTTAGTGCCTTTAAGGCTGCATGTTTATGTACAGGAGGTGGATTTTTGGCTAATTTGGCTTTAAAAGCCGATGATAATTATGCTTTGCGTCCTCCTGGGGCTGAAGATGAAGCTAGATTTTTAAGCAAATGTATTCGTTGTGGGCTTTGTGTAAAAGCCTGTCCTTATGATACTTTAAAGCTTGCTAGCTTGTTAGATAGTCCAAAAAATGGCACGCCTTTTTTTAAGGCAAGAGAAATTCCTTGCTATCTTTGTAAGGATATTCCTTGCATTAGAGAATGTCCAACTGATGCTTTAGATAAAAAGCATTTAGAGCAGGGTATAGAATCTTTGAAAATGGGTATTGCTATTGTTGATAGTGCTTCTTGTGTGGCACACTGGGGAATTCAATGTGATGCTTGTTATAGAGCTTGTCCTTTGATAGATAGGGCTTTAAAACTTGAGCTTAAACGCAATGAACGCACCGCCAAACATGCTTTTTTACTACCTAGTGTGGATCATGAAGTGTGTGTAGGTTGTGGGCTTTGTGAACTGGCTTGTATTACTGAAAAACCGGCCATTCGTGTTTTGCCAAGGGAGTATGTATTGGGAAAAGCAGGATCTCATTATGTAAAAGGCTGGGATGAAAAAGATGAAGGTCGTATAAAAAATGCAGATACTTCAAAACATTTTGATGCTAAAAAAGCAACCAATTATTTAAATGATGGAGAACTGTGATGAAGTATTTAATTGCTAGACGCATCGTTCAGCTTGGAATTTTAGCGCTTTTTAGTTTTAAAGCTACAGATTTTATCTTGCAGGGAAATTTAAGTTCTTCTAGACTTTTTAATACCATACCTTTAAGCGATCCTTTTGCGGTTTTGCAAATCATTTTAGCAAGCTGGAGTATAGATTTAATGGCTTTAATAGGAGCTTTGATTATATTTTTCATCTATGGTTTGCTTTTAGGAAGGGTTTTTTGCTCTTGGGTTTGTCCTGTTAATTTAATCACAGATTTTGCTGCTTTTGTGCGAAATAAATTAACCCTTAATAATAAATTTTTAATTTTGCCTAAAAATTTACGCTATTTTGTATTGGTCTTGGTTTTAGTCCTTTCTTTTGTATTTTCATTGCCTGTGTTTGAAAGTTTTTCTTATATAGGAATGATACATAGAGGGATTATTTTTGCTACAAGTTCTTGGATTTTTGTAGCCTTTATACTTTTTTGTATCGATACTTTTTTAAGTCCTAGGGCAATTTGTTCACATTTTTGTCCACTAGGAGCTTTTTATGCTTTTATTTCTCGTTTTGCTTTGCTTAAAATAAAGCATGATAGTGATAAATGCACTAAATGTTATGAATGTATCCGTATTTGTCCTGAAAAACAGGTTTTGTGGATGGTTGGAAAAGAAAGTACTAGCGTGAAATCAGGAGAGTGTATAAGGTGTGCAAGATGTATAGAAGTTTGTAATGATGATGCTTTGAATTTTAATATTTTTGATTTAAGGAATAAATGATGAAGAAGAAATTGGTTTTATTAGGAAGTGCTGCAGTGGTATTTTTTGCCGCTTGTGCAATGAATAGTGGGGTAAGTTCGGAACAAATTGGACTTAGAAAAGCAAGTTTAGAAAATGAAAATAAAGTAAATTTAGTGGAAGCAAATTTCACAACTTTACAACCTGGGGAATCTACTCGTTTTGAGCGTTCTTATGAAAATGCACCACCATTAATTCCGCATGCTATTGAAGATTTGTTACCTATAACTAAAGATAACAATATGTGCTTAAGCTGCCATGATAAGGCTATAGCAGCAGATGCTGGTGCAACTCCACTTCCTGCTAGTCATTATTATGATTTTAGACACAATAAAACCACAGGAGATGTGATTAGCGATAGTCGTTTTAATTGTACTCAGTGTCATGTTCCACAAAGCGATGCAAAACCTTTAGTGGGAAATAGCTTTAAACCTGAATTTAAAAATGAACAATTAAAAAGTCGTTCAAATTTAATTGATGTGATTAATGAGGGTGTAAAGTAAATAAATGAAAAAATTTCTTTTTATTTTGAGTCTTTTTTGTGTTTTGTCTTATGCTTATGAGCTGAAATTAAATGCTAATATAACAGCTTTAAAGCTTGATAAGCAAAACTTATATATAGGCACTGATAAAGGTGAAATTTTACAATATAACATTAAAGATAAAAGTTTAAAAGAACTTTTATCTTTGCCAAAGATTAAAAATTATTATGGTGATGATTTTGCTAAGATTTATAACATTGATGTTTTTAAACATACACTTTTAATACTTAGCGAGGGTGATTTTGGTGCTAAAAATTTAAGTTTTTATAAGGAAAATTTACAAATCAAAAAGCTCGAAGAAAATAGCATAATAAAAGCATTTTTTATCAATGAAAACACTTATCTTTTGATTTCTATTGGTTCTGAAATAGAATTGATTGATAAAAGCTTAAAAAATATAAAAAAATTTAATTTTTCCCATTCTAGTCTTAATGATGCAGTTTTAAATGAAGATAAGAGTAGACTAGTTGCAGGTTTTGAGAGTGGAGAAGTAGAACTTTTTGATTTGAAAAATTGGAAGATGTTAAAAAACTATGATAAAATGCATAAAGATAATATCTATCAAGTAGATTTTAAAAATAATGTTATTTTAAGTTGTGGAACGGATAGGCGTATAGGAGTTGTAAAAAATGAAGAGCAAAATTTTTTGCAAAAAGATTTTTTGATATATACTTGTGCTTTAAGTCCTAGTGGAGAATTCGCTGTTTATAGCGATAATGAAGCTGGAGTTAGTGAAGTTTTTAGCACAAGTGATTTTAAGCCTGTTAAAACTTTTAATAATGAAAATTTGATGAGTGAGTTTATTATTTTTTTAAACAATAAAGATTTTATCGTTTCAGGCTTTGGTGATAGTATAATGTTTAGGAGTATTGATGAATAATCTTTCTAGTGTTTTGATTTTAGCAAAAGAAGAATATATAAATGATTTAAAAAAGGCTATATCTGAAATTCCTTTTTGTTCTGTAGAACTTTGTGAAAATGAAAAGATTATAGTTGTGATTGAAAGTGAAAATTTAGAAGATGAGTTAAACTCTTATAAAATGCTTGAGAAATTGCCAAATATTATCAGTATTAATATGGTTTTTTCTTATCAAGATTTAAATGATGATATCCAAAAAGCAATCAATAGCGGTGCAATAGAAACGATAGAAAAAAATGAAAATGCTGAGAATGTTCGCTACTATGGTAGTGTATTTAATCAATTTTCTTAAAGTGTAAAGATGGTATTTTTAATCCCATTGCTTATTATAATTGGTGTTATTTTTGGAATTGATTATGTGTATTTTAAAAATCAAGATTTAAAAGCACAAGTTAAAAAAGAACAAAAAGAATTAAATTCTAGTTTAGAGAAAGAAAAAAAAGAATATATAGAAAAATTGTTTAAAACAAAATAGACATTAAAAAACATCTTATTTTCTTAAAGATAAATTAAAAAGCTTTTTGCTAGAATTAAAGAAAAATTTTAGGAAACAGTGATGAAAAATACAGTCACTGAAGCTTCTATCTATGAGGCTCAAGGGTTAAAAGACGAAGCTTTAGAAATTTATAAAAATATCTTAAAAGAAGATCCGGATAATCAAAACGCTATCGATGCGGTTCGTCGTCTTAGTGGTTTTAGATCCAAGCATAAAGACTTAAACACTCAAATGTTGGATTTTTTTATTAATATGAAAAGCGATGAAGAAATTAATGAATTTAAAAGGTGGTTGATAAAAATATGAATTTGGAAGATTTAGCTAAAAAAACCATTAGCGAAGTTAGCTCTATCATGGAAGAGCAAAGAAGACAAAATGAAATTTTAAAAGAACAAGAATTAAATAGAAAAACTGAAATAAAAGATGAATTACCACCTATGGAGTTTGTATGCGAAGAGCTTGATACTCCGCAAGACTTAGAAGATAAAATTTCTATGGCAAAATTTGAAGAAGAGCAAAAAATACAAAATAATATTGAAATTTCTACTCAGGAAAATAAAGAGTTTAAAAAAGAAGAGCCTTTTTTACAAAGTGAAATTTTAAATCCTAGTGTTATGACAGAGGTTCAAACACTTAATGAGGACATTTTTTTAAAACATCTTAGAGAGAGAATTTTAGTTCTTTTTGAAGGTTTAAATAGCATAAAAAAAGATGATCTTGAAAATAGGTTAAACTTGACCATAAATTTTTTAGAGTTTTTACTTGCAAATATCGAAGATAAGCTTAAAAAATAATCCCGATTTACAGTTTATTGCTGAGTTTTTAAAGCCTTATACCAAACGAGCGTATTTGGTTGGAGGTAGCGTTAGGGATTTGTTTTTAGGCTTAAAAATTTGTGACTATGATATAGAGCTTTATGATATAAAACCTAAAGATTTTGAAAAGATTATGCAAAAATTGGGCGCACAAGGCTTTGGAAAAAGTTTTTTTGTGTATAAGTTTAAAAATTATGATTTAGCTCTTGCTAGAACCGAAAATAAAATAAGCTATGGACATAAAGGTTTTGAAGTTCAAATTTGTAATGATGAAAAACTTGGTGCCAAAAGACGCGATTTTACCATAAATTCTATGATGATTAATCTTTTTAACGATGAGTTTTTAGATTTTTATGGAGGATTAAAAGATCTAGGAGCAGGCTTTTTAAGGCATATTGATAAACAAAGCTTTCAAGAGGATAGTTTAAGGGTATTAAGAGCGGTAGTATTTGCTTCAAGGTTTAACTTTAAGATAACTAGCGAAAGCTTGAAATTGATGCAAAGTATGGATATAACTGATCTTAGCAAAGATAGGATCAATGCAGAGCTTTATAAATTCTTTAAAAGTCCTAGACTTGATGTCGGCTATAGATATTTACAAGAACTTGGCTTAGAGAAACAGGTTTTCGGCTTTGAGAGTGTTTTTAAGAGTTTGGAATTTCAAAATTTACTCAGACAAAGTAGAGAATTTGTAAAAAGCGATGCTTTATTCTTGTATTTGTATTTGAATTTTTTTAATTTAGAAAAAGATATATTTTTTAAAAGAACTAAACTTAAAAAAGAATACCTAAAATACGCAAATCAAGCTTTTTATCTTGATGATATAAGTGATTTTGAACTAGCAAAAATTGCTTTTGAAATGCCTTTGAAGGAATGGCTTGGACTTTGGAGTAAAAAGCGTATTGAGCAAGCTAAAAGATTGGGGCTTTATGAGAATAAGTTTGAAAGTAAAATTTTAGCAAAAGATTTCATAAATGCTGGATTTTGTGGTAAAATTCTTGGTTTAAAGCTTCAAGAAGCAAGAGAGAATGAATTAAAAGAATATATAAAAGGTTTAGCTAAATGATTTCTGTATTAAAAATTTGCACCAAAGATCAAAAAGGTTTAATCTATAGAATTTCTGATGTTATTTTTAAATATCATATCAATATAGTAAAAAACGATGAATTTGTAGGTAAAGGAATGTTTTTTTTTCGTGCTCTTTTAGAAGGTGAGTTTGATAAAGAAGCTTTTATAGGAACGCTTGAGGCTATGCTTGGACAAGAAGCCTTGATAGAGCTTTGCGAGAAGAGAAAAAAAGATATTGTTGTTTTTGTTACTAAAGAAAGTCATTGTTTGGGAGATTTGCTAATAAAGCATTATAGTAACGAACTTGAAGCAAATATCAAAGCTGTGATTTCAAATCACAACTCTTTAAAGGATTTAGTTGAGAAATTTGAAATTCCTTATCATTTTATCAGCGCTGAAAATTTAGATCGTAAAGAGCAAGAAAATCAGATTTTAAAATGTCTTGAACAATATAAATTTGATTATTTGGTTTTAGCAAAATATATGCGAATTTTATCTCCTGATTTTGTTAGGTATTTTGAAGGCAAGATTATAAATATTCACCATTCTTTTTTACCTGCATTTATAGGAGCAAATCCTTATAAACAAGCCTTTGAAAGAGGGGTTAAAATAATTGGAGCTACGGCACATTTTGTAAATAATAATCTTGATGAAGGTCCTATTATCACTCAAGCTGTTTCGCCTGTAAACCATGAATTTACTTGGCAAGATATGCAACAAGCAGGTAGAAATATAGAAAAAGATGTTCTTTCAAAAGCACTTGATTTGGTTTTTGAAGATAGAATTTTTATACATAATAATAAAACTATAATATTTTAATGCGATAATTTTACTATAGTTTTATTTAAAGCATTAAAAAAATAATCAATATCCTCTTTTTCATGCGTATAATGCAAGCTTATTCTTAACCAGCCTGGTTTTGTTTTAAGTTTTTGATTATCTTTTAAGTCTAGCAAATCATGACCATAAGGCCCAGCACAAGCACATCCAGCACGTGTTTCTATGTGGTATTTTTTACTAAGTTCGTAAGCGATATCAAAAGGAGAAATTCCTTTGATATTGAAAGCAAAAATAGGCAATCGGGTTTTTAAATTCTTTGCGTATAAAATTAAATTAGGTATAGTTTTTAGTTTTTCAAAAAAATAATCTTTTAAAATTTCTTCTTTTTTTTCTATATTTTTAACCCCTATAGAATCTTTGATTTTAAAAGCTAAGCTAGCGCGAATGAGTTGTAAAATTCCAGGTGTTCCTCCTTCCTCTAAAGATTCTTCATTACAAAGGTAGCATTGTGAAGTGCGAGAAACATAGCCCACAGTTCCACCTGCTGCAAAGCTAGGCTTGTTTCCACAAAGATCTTTTTTGATAGCTAAAAGTCCAGAACCGCCAATACCACCGATTAATTTATGAGAACTTATAAACAACGCATCATAGTATTGACAAGATATGTTTTTATAGGGAATAAAACTAGATGCATCAAAAGCAACTATCCCTTTAAATTTACGAACCATTTCAGAAATGCGTTTGTAATCACTTAGTATCCCAGTAACATTTGAAGCTAAAGAAAAGCTAGCGATTATTTTTCTTTTTTTGTTTTTTTGTAAAGTTTTTTCTAGAAAATCAAAATCAATTTCCCCATTTTTATCCAAGGGAATTCTAATACATTCGCACAAGCCTTCTCGAAATGAAAGTTCATTAGAATGATGCTCATAAGGCCCTACGATAACTAAAGGTAAAGTATTTTTATCAATTTGCGTAAAATATCTTTCTTTTACAAGAGGGGGAATGTAAATGCCGATCAATTCTTGAAATTTTTTAATAGCACTGCTTGATCCTGTTCCGCAGGCTATAAGGGCAAAATTTTCATCTAATGATAAACTTTTTTTTATATCTTTTCTTGCTTGTTCGTAAATTTGTTGAGTTTTAAAAGAATTTAAAGAGCTATCAGAATGTGTGTTTGCATAGGTTGGGAGAATTTTTGAAATTTCTTTTTCTACACATTTTAGAGCTAAAGCACTTGCTGTGAAGTCAAAATGCAAAATACCTTTTTTTAAGATCAATTCTTTTTTTAAATCTGAAATTTGCAAATACAATCCTTATAAAAATTTGCTAAAATTATACTATAAAAATGCTTTATAAAAGGAAAAATATAAAATTTAAGAACTTTGTAGATTTGCATAAGAATTTGTCTTTAAGTAAGCTTTTTGATTTTTATAGTGTGTTTGAAGGTTTTGAAAAATTAAACATTTTAAATTTTGAAGACGATGTATTTACAAATATAGAGCGAATTTTGCTTGATGATTATCTAAAAATTAAAAGTTATTTCGCCTTGGATGAAACAAGTTCTTATGCTCTTACTTTGCTAGCTAAAAACAATCGCAAGCGTTTTTCTATCAATAGAAAAATTCAGCATTTTAAAGCTTTATCTACACTTAAATATCTTTTAGAAACAGGTATAATAAAACTTGAGTATAGTAAGGAAGCTAAAAAAATAAAAGATAAAAGACAAAAAATCAAAAAAGAACTAAGATCTTATGTTGTCCAAGATAAGATTATATTTGGCAACCATTTTACTCGTTTCTTTTTTTATTTTTTAAAGCCCAATGAAAAGCTTATTTTGCAAAATCGTTATAAAGAAGTTTTAGAATGCATTAAGGAAAAATTTGAGCTTTATCAAAGTTTTTGTTTTGAGCAACTTTCTAGAGAATTGCTTGAGAAAAAATTCAATATCAATGGAGTGCAAAGCTACTGGGATAAGAATTTAGAACTTGATCTTTATTATCAAGATGAAAATTTGTGTTTTGTCGGAGAAGTTAAATTTAAAAATAAAAAAATTTGTAAAAATATTTTAAATCTTTTAAAATCAAAAGCAAAGTCTTTAAATTTGGCTCCAAATTATTACATTATAATCTCAAAAAATGGTTTTAGCAAGGAATTTGATAAAATATGCGAACAGAATTTGCTTTTACTTGATTTGAATGATTTTAAGATTTTATTAGAGGAATGATAAATGAATGAAAGTATTTTAAAAAGTTTAGACTCAAATGAAAAAGAAACCCTACAAAAAGGCTTAGAAAGTCTTATAGAACAAACTTATGTAATAGAAAATGAATACAAAACTTTAAATGAAAACTATAATTCCTTACGTGCAATGGTTGATGAGATTATAGAGGTATTGCCTAGTGCACTTTGGATTTTAGATAAAGAAAAAAATATTATTTTACAAAATCAAGAAGCCTTGAAAAATCCAAAATTACTTAGTATCATTAGTCTTGATAAAATTCGCGATGAGCTTGAATTTGAAGGTAGGTTTTATGCGGTAAAAATCATAGCACATAATGAAAAAACTATAGTTTCAGCTACAGATATTAGCGATGAAAAACGCAATGAAAGGCTTGCAAGCATGGGTAGTGTAGCGGCTCATTTGGCACATGAGATAAGAAATCCTATTGGATCTATATCTTTGCTTGCTTCAACTCTTTTTGCTCGTAGTGAGCTTAAAAATAAGCATATAGTTCTTGAAATCCAAAAGGCTATTGCTAGAGTAGAGCGTATCGTAAATTCAACTTTACTTTTTACTAAGGGTGTGCACATCAATGCTTTAAATTTTAATCTTTTAGAGTTAAAAGAAGAGTGTGAAAGTGCCATTAACTCTTATAATTTCACTTCTCAAATAGACTTTGAAATATCTTTTTTGGATAAGCAGATTTGTGCTGATAAAGCTCTTCTTGGTTTGGTTTTGCAAAATTTGATTTATAATGCTATTGATGCGATAGAAGAAAGCGAATGTGAAAAGCCTATGATTAAAATTTTAGCAAGTTGTGATAATGAAAAAATATGCATCAGAGTGTATGATAATGGTTGTGAAATAAAAGATGAGAAATTGGTTTTTGAAGCTTTTAAAACAACAAAACTTAAAGGCAATGGGCTTGGCTTGTCTCTTTCTAAAGAAATCATAAACGCCCATAAGGGAGAGTTAAGTTTTCAAAGCGATCCTAAGAATTTTTATTTTACCTTACCTTTGGTGTGATAAATATTTTCTTTTCACCCCAAAACGGAACAGATTTTGCTTATATTATTTTAATATATTTAGGTTGAAGGCAGAAAAATCTAAATTAAGGAATTAATATGAGTATCTTTAGCATCAATGATAACTCAAACTACGGCTCTATACTTTCACAAGCAAAAGCCAATAAAGAAAGTAAAGAAAATTCTAAAATAAGTTTTGCTAATGCTTTTTTAAAACAAAATGCTAGTAAATTAAATGAAATTCAAAATGCAAATTCACAAACTCTAGCAAGAAGTGAAGTATTAAATTCTACTAATATATCAAATACTAGCAATAATACTAATTTTAGTATAAGTAGTAAAACAAGTTCTCCCAACTATGATATATCAAGTGAGTTTAAAAACTCTATTTATACTCTAAAATACAAACAAGCAGATATAAGCACTTCTACCAATACAGCCTATGGTTATAGTGTAGATAAAGATGGTTATATGGGAAGTGATTTTAATAAGGCTGCAGGATTACCAAAAGATTTTAAGATACATAAATCTACTTTGGATGAGATTAAAAAAGCTGCCGAAAATGATCCTGTTGTTTCAAGTACAAAAGAATACTTAGGCGTAAGCGAGTATTATACTAATATCGATATGGCTGAAACCATAAAACAATATTATAATCTTTTTTCTAATGCTTTAGGTCAAAGTTTTCCAAATGATAAAACAAGTTTTAGCCAAGCAGATATAAATTCTATGCCTAAGGGAATTAGTGAATTATCATCTGATAAAACTATAGGTATTATGCCGAAAAATTATGATAAGCTAACAATAGCAAACTATTATAATACACAAGAACGATATAATGAAGCAGAACAATTAGGAATGTTTGGGCATGTTAACATAGGCTTACAACCATTAAATTTCACTCCGCAAAGTATGCAAACTCAAAATTTAGATAAAGACACTGCAATAGATACTTTTAATCCTGATATGTCAGTTTATCCACAAAATGAAGATGGAAGTTACTCTAAAGAGGCTTTGTTTATGAGTTTTTTAAAATCAACGGGTGTATCGCCAAGAGAAGGTAGTGCAACATTAAATCCTATAGCTAAGTCTTATGCTGAAGCTATGGCCAAAGAAAGCTTTGATGGATCATTAACTTCCTTAGATGACATCATGACAGGCAAAGTTGATTTTGCAAGTTTATTAAAAGGTTATGCACAAGATGGCTGGCTTGATGCAGATATATATGCAATGGAAAAAGGGGTTGCTTGGCAAAATACAAGTATAGGTTATGGTGGAGCTTGGTTTGATAGAGAATTTAATCAAGCAAAAGCTAATGGCTGGAAAGCAAGTAATGAAAGTATAAATTCTTTTGTAAATAATATAATGGATAGACTTAATAATCTTATAGGGCAGACTAGGGTTTAAAGAAGTATTTGCACGAAGTCAAATTGAAAATGATGACATTTGCAAATACTTATGCGAATCACATAAAGCTAGGTGCATCGTTTGAAAAGAGTATTAAATCTCCGTGTTTTGTTTCTTTAGCTAGAGTTTGAACTAGCTGACTCTTTTCTTTAAGTATAATGGTTTTTATTTTTAACTCTTTTTTGAAAATTTCAGCATTGATTTGTGCACTAATGATAGCAAGATCAAAACACTCATTGATGATTTTAGCAAGTTTTATATTTTCTTCTTCGCTTACTTCCACTATACCAGGACTTACTAAAACTTTGCGTCCTTTATAGCTTTTACAAAGTTTATAGCTTGTGCTCATACCTTTAAAATTTCCATTAAAACCATCATCTATAATAAATTTAGGCTCTCTTGAAAGCACTTGCAAGCGATGTTCTACGGAGTTTATATTTAAAACTTGCTTTTGAATTTTTTCTAGTTTTATGCCAAGATAATGAGCACAAAGTATACAAACACAAAGATTTTGCGCATTAAAATCCCCTAAAATTTGACTTTTAAAATCATAGGATTTATTTTCTATATCGATTTTAAATTCTAAACCTTCAAGACTTGAATGAATAAGACTTAATTTATCATCATAAAGGTTGATGAGCTTATCTTCTTCTTTTTGGGTGCTAGAGTGTAAAAAAGCCTTTTCTAGTCTTTTGGAATTTAAGGCTTCAAGTTTGGTTGAGCGGATATTTTCAACACTTTTAAAATACTCTAAATGTGCATTGCCTATCTCTCCTACTATGCTGATGTGAGGTTGTAAAAAACGCGTGATTTCATCAATATCGCCTTTAAGTCTAGCACCTGCTTCAGCTATGTAAATTTGAGTATCTTGGCTTAAATTGGTGTTGATATCAGCAACTATGCCTAGCAAGGTATTGACAGAGCGTGGTGTTTTGTAGCTTTTAAAGTCATCTTTTAAAAGTTCGTATAAAAAATTTTTAATACTTGTTTTTCCAAAACTTGCGGTAATGAGTATGATTTTTAAATTTTCATTGGCTCTTAGTTTGGCTTTGGCTTGTTTTTTATAATATAAATTTGTAAAAAACTCATAAATTTTAAGACTAAATAAAGCAAAAGGAAGGCTAAAAAGATTAAAAAGAAAAGAAAAACGCAAAGCAAGGATAGCAAAAATAGCATTATAAACAAAAACAAAAACAAAAAACCATTTAACCTTACTTGTAAAAACAAGCTTTTTATCTATACCTTTGTTCCAAAAATACAAAATCGGAGTATGGATCAATGCAAAATATGCCAAAGAGTATAAAGGAAAAGCTAAGAATAAAAAATAAGGAATAAATAAAAAATACAAATGCCACAAAGGTTTATGATAATGAAAAAACACGCGTTTAAATTTATAAGAATACCATTGTAAAGCACTCATAAGATAAAAAGCTATACAAAAATTAAAAAATAAAGAATTGATAAAATAAAGAGTATTGACAAGCATTTAAATTTCCTTAATTTTTTGAGCTATGAAAGCAGAATGTTTTAAAAAGAAAAAATGATCTCCCTCTAAAGGATAAAAAGTGCTATTTTTTAAAAATTGATGCATTTTTTCACCACAATACAAAGGCGTAGATTCATCGCTTTTCCCCCAAAAAACCAAGCTTTTAGCCTTTTGCTTGGCAAAAATTTCACTAAAATCCTCATCAACAACCCTTTTAAAGGTTTCATACATCATAGGACTAAGATTTGCTCCATCTTTACTAGCAAAATAGCGATAAAATTTTCCCAAACCAAAGAGTTTTAAAATTTTAAAAATACGGATTTTAAAACGCACTTTTGGGGATTTTTTAGCCAAAATTCCCGCACTTGAAAGTAAGATTAGAGTGTCTTTTTCTTTTGCGAGTAGGGTACTTACTTTTCCACCAAAAGAATGCCCCATGAAAAAACAGACATTGAGTTTTTTTTGTTTTAAAAAAAGTTCTGTGATATTGGCGTAATCTTGAGTGTTTAAAATTTCTTCCACGCTTGAATTTCCAAAACCCGCCAAATCCATATAAATTTGACAAAAATCTTTTAAAAAAGGACAAAAACTTTGCTTCATAAGTTCTTTATTAGCTCCCCAGCCGTGTAAGATAAGTATTTGCGGTAAGGAAAGATCGCCTAAAATTTCATAAGAAATTTGATAAGTTTTGTTTTTATAAGAAAGTTGAGTTTGAGCCATTTTAAGCCTTTTGATTTTTGTAGATATTTTCTAAAAGTTGCATGGCATTTTGTAAGCGTTCAAATTCTTTCATACTAAGCATTACAGCTTCAAATTTGTTATTTTTTAAAATAACTATTTTTCCACTTTCACTTTTTTTGAGTTTTTCCATAATGGGGCTAAAATTTCTTACCACCTCGGTGGCAGTGTAAATTTCATCTTGTTTAAAAGAGAGCATTTTTCTTCCTAAAATACGCTAAATTTTATGTATAATTTAGCGTATTTTGACTTAAAAGCTTATAATTTTCCTTTTTGTCCGTTGATGGAGTGAAGGAAGTTGTAGTTGATTTTTATCATTTTTTCAAGTGAAATTTGATCAGCTAAAGCGTTTAAAGTGGTATTAAAATCTTTAAAAAGATAATTAGCCAAAGAACCAGGATTTGGGTTGATTTCATTTAAATATGTTTCATTATCCAGTATAAAAAAATCGCAGCGTATTAAAGCACCTTTAAACAAAGGATTGTAGATCTTTTTAAAACTGTCTTCGAGTTTTTCTTTTAATTCTTCGCTTAAATCCGCTTCTATAAGCTCATTGTGTCCTGAAAAGCTAAGATATTTTTGTTCAAAGTCTAAAAATTCTTTTTTCTTTGGCTCTTCTATGATGGAAAAAACAAACTCATCATTGATCATACATCCTGCAAGATTGTATTCTTTGATATTGTTTTTAAATTCTTCCACTACAAGATCATTATCAAATTCAAAACCCACATCTTTGGCGTATTCTAAATCTTTTTCATCTTTTACTATACTAATACCTATGCTACTTCCAAGTCTTGCAGGTTTGATAATGCAAGGAAAATTAAGCTTTTCTTTAGAGTTTTGATTTTTTCTTAGCATGGTATAATCAAGTGTTTTTACTCCAACGCTTTTGGCATAAAGTTTGGTAAGTTCTTTGTTGAAAGATAATATACTAGCTTCAAGCCTAGGTCCTATAAATTTAATAGAATAAAACTCAAATAAAGCCGCAATTTTTCCATCTTCTCCATCTCTACCATGGATAAGATTGATCACGCATTCGCACTCTAGTTTATTTTCTTTTAAAAAGCCTTTGCTAAAAAAACCTCCTTGTTTGATGAAAAGTTCTTTTTCTTTTTTATAAGCTTTGGTGCTAAAAGTTTTAGAATTCATTTTTTCACTTGGGATATGATAAAATCTTCTTTCTTCATCACAAAAAATAAATTCTAAATTTTGATTGATAACTTTTTTAAGTACTACAGCACTTACTATACTGATCTCATGTTCATAAGAATTTCCGCCAAAAAGTATTGCAAATTTCATTTTATTCCTTTATCCTAGTTTTTTAAGAGCTTCTTTGATGAGTTCGCTTGTGCTTGTTGCTTGAGCACTTGCTAAAACACTTATGATTTTTTCTTGTTTAAAGCCTAGAGTAAGAAGTGCGGCTAAGGCTTCGCTTTTATCATCGCTTACATTTTCAAGTTTGGTTTTTGTGTCAGAAAGTTCTACTATAATGCGTTTTGCACTTTTTGGACCTATGCCAGGTACTTTTTTAAGCACGCTTTCATCGCCCAAACTTAACGCTTTGTAAAAAGAATTTACATCAAGACTAGAGCATACCGCCATAGCAGTATTTGCACCCACTCCATTGACTTTTAAAAGCATTTCAAACATTTTTTGTTCATCTTTATCCAAAAAGCCATAAAATTTATTAGAATCTTCTTTGATGATTTGAGTGATAAAAAACTCATGCTTTTCTTGAGTTTGAATTTTAGCAGAACAAAAAAGCGAAATAAATATCCCATAGCTTAAACCACTAGCGCATTTAACAATGATAAAAGTAGGTTCTTTTTTTGTGATTATTCCTTCGATGCCGACAACCATGCTATATCCTTTTCTTTATAATCTAATTTTTTATGTATTTCTATACTTTCTTGGTTGTTTTGTATGACTTTTTTAATGCCTATGAATTTAGCACTTTCATTAACAAATGAAGAGTAAAAAACATCTTCTTTAGGCTCTAGAAGTGAAAATTTGATCTCATTCATATCAGTCCATTTGCCGCTTTTATTTATAAAAGTTGCTTCAAAAAGCATTTTTTGCAAATTGATTAATTCTAATTGTAAAGATTTTTTGCGTTCAAGAAGTTCTTTTTCTTCATTTTGTAATTTATTTAATTCAAGATTTTGTAAAGAGAAATCTTTTAGGGCTTTTTCGTATTGTACAGGAACATTTTGACCTTGATTTTTAAGTTCTGTTATCTTTTTTTCAATGCTTAAAATTCCATTTTTGCTTGATAAAATGTATTGTCTTATTTTATTTATTTTATGATTTAACTTAGAAATTTGCTCTCCTAAAATCGCAAATTTTTCATCATAATTTTTATCAAGAGTTTTAATTTTAGCATGAAATTTATTATTATCCCCGTTGATGTGTTCTATTGTGGTGTTTTCAAAAAACACACAAGAATTATTACTTTCTAAATTTTCTATATATATTTTATCAGCTTGTATATTTCCACCTAAACTTTTTTTAATTCTCACTTCTTTGGCTTTGATTGTTCCCCCTTCGAGCAAATCTATATTTAAAATTTCGGCTTCTGCAAATCCCCTATGAGTTTTTATATAGGCTTGTTTGGCTTGAATTTTGGCTTTAGAGTGTGTAGTGCCTTCAATTTTCATTTTAGTGGCATTAAGTTGAGTGTTGCTTCCTACGCTTCCGACTACATTTAATTCTTCACATTCTATCCCAACGCCAGAATTTACAGCATCTTCTACTTCTGAAAGAAATTTTATATTGATTTTGACATTTTTGTCTAGTCCAGCTCTTATAATCCCTATATTTTTAAAATCTACTCCATGAAAATCTAGTTCATTGGCGATATCAAATTTTTCACCATCTTGTACTACATAACCTTTTTTTAAGGCTATATATTCTGTGTATCCATCTTGCTCTACTTGTTTAAAAGCCGAAGAACAAGAAAATTTAACTTTATTTTCATTTGCGGCTAAAACTTTTAAGGTGTGTAAATTTAAGTCTTTTCCTTCTTTACCTTGTTTAAATTTGGCGTGTTTTAAAACAACTTCATTTTCATCAACAACAATAATACCTGAGCGTTTTTCATCGATAGTGTAGTTTTTGGTTTTTTCTTTATAAGTCAAGATCAGGGATTCGTCTTGACTTTCTATAGGATCAATACCTTGTGCAACGGTGATTTGTATAGTTTTATTTAAAGGGGTATTTTTATGTTGGTTACAAAAAGACATTAAATTTTTCTTAAAATCAAAAATGCGGATACCTATTAAAAATTTAAGTTTCAACATCTTTTTATAAATATTTTGCAAAAGTTCTAGTGCTAGTTTTTCATGAAAGTCTAAATTTGTAAAATCAATTTGAGCCATTATTTTGGTTAAATTTTTATTCGCAACTAGTTTGACTGCTTGAGATGCTTTGCTTTGGTTTATACCATGGAAAATTTCTATTTTGTATTCTTGCTTGATTTGAAGATCGTTTTTTAAAAAAATTTCATCTTTATCAAAAAGAGTTAATTCTTTTTCAGAGATTTTTTCCCATTCTAAATCTCCAAAGCGATATTGTGTAGAAAATGCCAATAAACTAAAATCAAGCTCATTTAAGCTAAGGTTTGTTCGTGAAGTTACGCTTAAAAGCTCTCGAGCTGGATTTTCTGTATAGGCAATAATTTTTTCATCCAAAGCCAAAACTTTCCCCTTGTAAAAAATTAAGAATGTAATTATAGTCAATTTTTAATCAATTTTAGTTAAAATAGTTCTCTTTATATTTTGAAATTTATGAAAAAATTTAATGAAGAGTTTAGTATTTAAAAATTTTATTATCAATGCTTTAGGAATTTTATTTTCAAGAATTTTAGGGCTTGCTAGAGATGTTTTAATAGCACTTTTTTTAGGAGCAGGGCTTTATAGTGATATTTTTTTTGTGGCTTTAAAAATGCCTGCTTTTTTTAGAAGAATTTTTGCAGAAGGAGCTTTTGGACAAAGTTTTTTGCCTAATTTTGTAAAAGCGAAAAAAAAAGGAGCTTTTTGCGTTAGTGTAATGATGCAATTTAGCCTTATAGTTTTTTTATTTTGTCTTTTGGTAAGTTTTTTCTCCTCTTTTTTTACTAAGCTTTTTGCTTTTGGGTTTAACGCAGATACTATAGCTTTAGCAGCTCCTTTGGTGGCGATTAATTTTTGGTATTTGTTTTTTATTTTTTTAGTTACTTTTTTAGGAGCTATTTTAAATTATAGACAAAAATTTTTCATTACCTCTTTTTCTGCGGCATTATTTAACTTAAGTATTGTTATAGCTGCCTTTTTTGTGGATAAAAATGCACCGCAAAATACACTTTATTATTTTTCTTATGCAACGGTTTTAAGTGGGGTAGCACAGCTTATTTTACATTTGCTTGTTTTAAAAAACAATCCTGTAATCCGTGCTATGGCTTTAAGTATAAAATTTAAAAAAGCTAAGGCGAAATTACAAGGTTTTTATGGCAATTTTTTTCATGGAGTTTTAGGTTCTTCTGCGACTCAATTTAGCTCATTGCTTGATACAACCATAGCTAGTTTTTTAATGAGCGGGAGTATTTCTTATCTTTATTATGCAAATCGTGTCTTCCAACTCCCCCTTGCGCTTTTTGCTATCGCTTTAACTCAAGTTTCTTTTCCAAAAATTTTAAAACATTTAAAAAGTGATCAAGAAAATTTAGCCTTAAAATTTATGCAAAGAGCATTAGCGCTTTTAAGCATTTTGCTTATTGCTTCTAGTATTGTAGGTTCTGTATTTGCTTTGGAAATTTCAAAGCTTTTATTTGAAAGAGGAAATTTCACTCACGAAGATAGTGTGATTACGGCTTATGTTTTGATTGCTTATCTTATAGGGCTTTTACCTTTTGGTTTGCAAAAGCTTTTTTCTTTGTGGCTTTATGCAAAATTTAAACAAAAAACAGCAGCTTGGATCGCGGTAAAATCTTTAATTATCAGTGCTTTATGTTCTATGGCTTTTATATTTTTGATTAAAGATGAAAGTTTAAAGGTTATTGCAGTAGCACTTTCAAGCTCTATTAGTGCTTTTTATTTGCTTGGAGCTAATATCAAAGAATTTGGTTTTAAGAAATTTTTTGCTTTAATATCTATTAAAATTTGCTTATTGGTTATAGTTGCTTTGATTATTTTTACAATCTTACTTATTTTGGTTAAACCTTATATTTTAAGTTTTTTTATAGGAATTTTTACAAGTTTTAAAGGAGTTTTTTAATGAGATTATTAGACAGTGTAACAAAAGAGAAAATAAAACTTGATAAAAAAGATATTAGTATTTATTTATGCGGGCCTACGGTTTATGATGATGCACATTTAGGACATGCAAGAAGTAGTGTTTGTTTTGATCTTTTGCATAGGGTTTTACTTGCTCAGGGCAATAGGGTAAAATTTGCTAGAAATTATACAGATATTGATGATAAGATTTTGAAAAAAATGGCTCAAAGTGGTCAAACTTTAGAGGAAATTACGGAATTTTATATCAAAAGTTATGAAGAGGATATGAGGGTTTTAAATGTATTAGATCCTGATTTTAAACCTCGTGCAACGCATTATATAACAGCTATGCTTGATTTGATTAAAAAGCTTGCTAAGGATGGGTTTGTTTATACTCTAGAAGATGGAATTTATTTTGATACAAGTAAAGATGAAAAATATTTAAGCTTATCAAATCGCAATTTAGAAGAAAATATCTCTCGTCTAAGTAATGAAGTGCAAAAAAGAAATGAAAGTGATTTTGTGCTTTGGAAATTTGATGAAAATTTTTACGAAAGTGAATTTGGCAAAGGGCGTCCAGGTTGGCATACTGAATGTGTTGCTATGATTGATTCTATTTTTGAAAATACTCTTGATATACATGCTGGAGGGATAGATTTGCTTTTTCCTCATCATGAAAATGAAGCTACGCAATGTCGTTGTGGATGTAAGAGAAAATTAGCAAATATTTGGCTTCACAATGGTTTTGTAAAAATCGATGGTGAAAAAATGAGTAAAAGTTTAAATAATAGTTTTTTCATAAAAGATGCTTTAAAAGAATTTATGGGCGAGGCTTTAAGATTTTATCTTTTGAGTTCTCATTATAGATCTCATTTTAATTATTCTTTATCGGATTTAGAAAATGCTAAAAAACGTTTAGATAAATTTTATCGCCTTAAAAAAAGATTGGATTTAGGTGAAATTTCTGATTTTGATGTTTTAAATGATATTGAAATAAAAAGCGAAATTGCTAAGCAAATTTTAGAGATTTTAAATGATGATTTAAATATTTCTAAAGCCTTAGCTCTTTTGGATGATTTTATCAGTAGTGCAAATTTAGAGTTGGATAAAGAAAGCAAAAATAAAATTTTAAAACAAAATATCAAAGAAGCTTTAAGTGAGCTAGCTAAAATTTTTGGCTTTGGTTTTATGGATACAACTTTATATTTTCAATGGGGTGTAAGCAAAGAAGAACGAGAAGAGATTGAAAAGTTAATTTTAGAAAGAACTGAGGCTAAGAAAAACAAAGATTTTAACACAGCTGATGCAATAAGAGAGCAATTAAATAGTAAAAAAATCACTCTTTTAGATACTCCAAATGGAACAATTTGGGAGAAAATAAATGCATAATGAGATGAATTTAAAAGAGGTTTTAATACGCTTTAAGCCCTTTTATAAAAGATATTGGAAACAATTTGCTATAGCTATTTTTGGTATGATTTTAGCAAGCGGAGGAACTGCTGGAAGTTTTTATGCTTTAGAACCTATTTTAAATTATATTTTCGTTGAAAAAAATGAAGCTTTACTTTATACAGTGCCTTTTTTGCTAGTATTGATGTATTTTTTTAAAAATCTTGGAACTTATTTACAAAGTTTTTATGTTTCCTTTATAGGAACAGATATGTTAAGAGTATTGCGTGCTAGGGTTTTGAAAAATATTTTACGCTTGGATATGGATTTTTTTAAACGCTATAGAAGTGGAGAGCTTGTAAGTCGTTGTACTAATGATATTAATACACTTCAAAGTATAGTATCAAACATTATTCCTGATTTTTTTAGAGAGCTTTTAACTGCTATAGGACTGCTTGCGGTAGTCTTGTATCAAAGTCCTACTTTGGCTTTTTTTGCTTTAGTGATTTTGCCTTTAGCTATTTTTCCTTTGGTATGGTTTGCTAAAAAACTTAAAAAATATGCAAGAAATATACAAGAAACAAATTCGGATTTACTTTCTTATTTGGGTGAAATTTTTTCAAATATTGAATTGATCAAAGCTAATGATAATGAAAAAAAAGAAAGTGATAAATTTGCTAAGCATAATGATACTTTATGTAAATTAAACCTAAAATCCGCACGTATTGATGCACTTACAAGTCCTTTAATGGATATGATGGGTTCTGTTGGGGTTGCTGTGGTGATTATTGTAGGGGGTAGAGAGGTTATCAATGGTTCTATGAGTGTGGGAAGTTTTATCAGTTTTGTTTCGGCACTTTTTGCGATATATACTCCTTTAAAGCGTCTTTCGTCTTTATATGGAAAACTTCAAGGTGCTGTTGCGGCAAGTGAAAGAACTTTTTATTTATTGGATTTAGAACCTCAAATTAAAGGTGGAAGCAAAGAATTAAAAAACATTGAAAAAATTAGCTTTGAAAATGTTGAATTTGCTTATGAAAACCCGCATAAAAGTGTTTTAAAAGGCGTAAATTTTGATTTTGTTAAAGGGCAAATGCTTGCTCTTGTAGGGACAAGTGGGGGTGGTAAATCTTCTATTATTAATCTTTTGATGTATTTTTATGAAAAGCAAAAAGGTAAAATTTTACTTAATCAAGAAGATATTAGCACTTTTACCATAGAAAGCTTACATGCTAAAATAGGACTTGTAACGCAAAATATTTATCTTTTTAATGATAGTTTTGCTGCAAATATTGCTTATAGCGAAGAGTTAGAAGAAGAAAAAGTCATCCAAGCTTTAAAATTGGCCAATGCCTATGAATTTGTTAAAGAAATGGGCGGGATTTGGGCTGAAGTGAAAGAACATGGTAAGAACTTAAGTGGAGGGCAAAAACAAAGAATAGCAATCGCTAGAGCTTTATATAAAAATCCTGATGTGCTTATTTTTGATGAAGCAACTTCAGCTTTGGATAATGAAAGTGAAAAAGCAATAGTTAAAACTATAGAAAACTTAAAACAAGACAGATTGATTTTAGTGGTTGCACATCGTTTAAGCACTATAGAAAATGCAGATAAAATAGTAGTATTGGATAAGGGTAAAGTATTGGCAATAGGTAAAGATGAAGAGCTTTTGCAAACTTGTTCTTTATACCAAAAATTTAAAAGCAAAGAAAAAACAAAGCCTAGCTTTAGTTAATTTTAGTTAGAATTTTAAAAAGGATTAAAAAATGGCTTATGAAATGATAAAACCTTTACTTTTTAAGTTAAACCCTGAGCATGCACATGCTTTGGTTGAATATAGCTTAAGGGCTTTAAGTGCTAGTTTTCCAGGAGCTTTAAGTTTTTTAGCACACAAATATATAGTTGATGATGAGAGTTTAAGGCAAAATTTACTTGGACTTGATTTTAATAATCCTGTAGGTTTAGCAGGAGGCTTTGATAAAAATGCCACTATGATAAGACCTTTGAGTGCTTTAGGATTTGGCTTTTTGGAAGTGGGAACTTTTACTCCAAAACCCCAAGAAGGCAATGAAAAGCCACGCTTATTTAGACTTGTAAAACAAGAAAGTATACAAAATGCTATGGGTTTTAACAACGAAGGTGCTGAAAAGATTGCTTTAAGGCTTGCAAAAACTTATCCTTTTGTTTTGCCTTTAGGGGTAAATATAGGGAAAAATAAAATCACTCCAAATGACAAAGCCTTGGAGGATTATTTTACTTTGTTTAGAGATTTTAAGGATTTGTGTGATTATTTTATCGTTAATATCTCATCTCCTAATACTAAAAATTTAAGAGAGTTGCAAAATGATGATTTTTTAAATACCTTGCTTGAAGAAGCCAAAAAAATCACTTCTAAGCCTATTTTGATAAAAATTGCTCCTGATATGAAAATAGATGATGCTTTAAATTTATGTGAAAATGTCATTAAAAAAGGTGCAGATGGATTTATATTAGCCAATACTAGTGTTGATTATAGCTTGCTAGATAATAATCGTACTTTTGGCGGTATTAGCGGAAGGCTGATTACGGAAAAAAGTGGTATTTTTTTCAAAGAAGTAGCTAAAATTCTTTTTGGCAAAACCTTGCTTATTGCAAGTGGAGGGATTGATAGTGCTGATATTGCTTATGAGCGTATTAAAAATGGGGCTAATTTGGTGCAAGTTTATACAGCTTTGATTTTTAAAGGTCCTTCTTTGGTAAAAAATATCAATCAAAATCTTATAGAGTTTTTAAGAAAAGATGGTTTTTTACACATTAGTGAAGCTGTTGGGGTAAATTTAAAATGATTGCTTATGAAAAAATTCAATTGAAAAACAAGCTTGAAATTTATGCTTTGCCTGTAAATAAAAATAGTGATGTGATTAGCGTTGATATTTTTTATAAAGTGGGTTCAAGAAATGAGATCATGGGAAAAAGCGGCATAGCTCATATGTTAGAACATTTAAATTTTAAAAGTACTAAAAATTTAAAAGCTGGCGAATTTGATGAGATTGTTAAGGGTTTTGGTGGTGTGAATAATGCAAGCACAGGTTTTGACTATACTCATTATTATATTAAATGTGCGAAGAAAAATTTAGATAAAGCTTTCGAGCTTTTTGCTGAACTTATGGCGAATTTAAATTTAAAAGATGAAGAATTTCAGCCTGAAAGAGCGGTAGTTTTAGAAGAGCGTAGATGGAGAACAGATAATAATCCTTTAGGATATCTTTATTTTAGGCTTTTTAATCACGCATTTATGTATCATCCTTATCATTGGACTCCTATAGGTTTTTTTAAAGATATAGAAAATTGGAGTATTGAAGATATTAAAGAATTTCACAGTATTTACTATCAACCTAAAAATGCGATTTTACTTGTAAGTGGCGATATAGAAAGTAAAGAAGTTTTTGAGCTTTCAAAAAAACATTTTGAAAAGATTAAAAATACTAAGACTATGCCTAAAATTCACACAAAAGAGCCTAAGCAAGATGGAGCAAAAAGAATATATTTGCATAAAAACTCAGATACTGAACTATTAGCCCTTGCTTATAAAATTCCAAATTTCAAGCACAAAGATATACCTGCTTTAAATGCTTTATCCGAGCTTTTAGGAAGTGGGAAAAGTTCTTTAATGAGTGAAATTTTGATTGATAAATTAAATTTAATCAATGATTATTATGCTTATGTTAATGATTGTATAGATGAAAATTTATTTATTTTTATTTGTAATTGTAACCCCAATGTTAATGCAGAAAAAGTAGAAAAAGAGCTTTTAAAAATCATTGATAAGCTTAAAATGGGTAAAATTTCTCAAAAAGATTTGCAAAGAGTGAAAAATAATGTCAAAAGCGATTTTATTTTCTCATTTAACAATGCTAGTGCAGTGGCAAATATTTATGGTTCATATCTAGCAAGAGGAGATATCAATCCTTTGTTAAATTATGAGAAAGATATACAAAATTTGGAATTAAAAGATTTGATTTCTTGTGCTAAAAAATATTTTATTCAAGAAAATTCAACTACGGTAATTCTAAGAAAGGATTCAAATGGATAAAAATATTATTATTGGGGCGATGACGGCTCTTATTACACCATTTAAAAATGGAAAAGTTGATGAGCAAAGTTATGCAAGATTGATTAAAAGACAAATAGAAAATGGCATCGATGCAGTAGTTCCAGTAGGAACAACAGGAGAAAGTGCAACTTTAACCCATGAAGAACATAGAACTTGCATAGAAATAGCCGTTGAGACTTGCAAAGAAACTAAAGTTAAGGTTTTAGCAGGTGCGGGAAGTAATGCAACTCATGAGGCAGTGGGTTTGGCTAAATTTGCTAAAGAGCATGGTGCTGATGGGATTTTAAGTGTGGCACCGTATTATAATAAACCTACACAACAAGGACTTTATGAGCATTATAAGGCTATTGCACAAAGTGTAGATATTCCTGTGCTTTTATATAATGTTCCAGGAAGAACAGGTTGTGAAATTTCAACGGATACTATTATCAAGCTTTTTAGAGATTGTGAAAATATTTATGGAGTAAAAGAAGCGAGTGGAAATATCGATAAGTGTGTGGATTTGCTTGCGCACGAACCTAGAATGATGCTTATTTCAGGGGAAGATGCGATCAATTATCCTATACTTTCAAATGGCGGAAAGGGAGTGATTTCAGTAACTTCAAATTTATTACCCGATATGATTAGCACTTTAACTCATTTTGCTTTAGATGAAAATTATAAAGAAGCTAAAAAAATCAATGATGAGCTTTATAATATCAATAAAATTTTATTTTGCGAAAGTAATCCTATTCCTATTAAAACGGCTATGTATATAGCTGGATTGATAGAAAGTTTGGAATTTAGACTTCCCCTTTGTCCTCCAAGTAAGGAAAATTTTGCTAAAATTGAAGAAGTGATGAAAAAATATAAGATTAAAGGATTTTAATGAATACAGAATTTCAAGGAAAAACTTTAGTAATTAGCGGTGGAACTCGCGGGATAGGCAAAGCTATAGTTTATGAATTTGCTAAAGTGGGTGTAAATATAGCTTTTACTTATAATTCTAATGTGCAAATTGCTGATGAAATGGTTCAAGATTTGGAGAAAAATTATAAAATCAAAGCTAGAGCTTATGAGTTTAATATTTTAGAACCTGAAACTTATAAAGAACTTTTTGAAAAAATTGATGTGGATTTTGATAGAGTGGATTATTTTATCTCAAATGCTATCATTTCAGGACGTGCGGTTGTAGGTGGTTATACTAAATTTATGAAGTTAAAACCAAAGGGAATTAATAACATTTTTACAGCCACAGTAAATGCTTTTGTTGTGGGCGCACAAGAAGCAGCTAAAAGGATGGAAAAAGTAGGGGGTGGAAGCATTATTTCTATCTCATCTACAGGAAATTTAGTGTATATAGAAAATTATTCAGGTCATGGTACAGCAAAAGCCGCTGTAGAAGCTATGGCAAGATATGCGGCTACTGAACTTGGAGAAAAAAATATCCGTGTAAATGTCGTAAGTGGTGGGCCTATTGAAACTGATGCTTTAAGAGCTTTTACAAATTATGAAGAAGTAAAACAGGCTACTATAAATTTAAGCCCTTTAAATCGCATGGGGCAGCCTGAAGATTTGGCTGGAGCATGTCTTTTTCTTTGTTCAAGTAAGGCAAGTTGGGTGACAGGACATACTTTCATCGTTGATGGTGGTACAACTTTTAAATAAAAATTAAGAAAAATCAATGGATTTTTCTTAAAAATATTTTTCAATCAAGTTTTAATTTCCACCCTAAAAAAACACTTAATAATGCAAGTAAAAAAATAAAATTTAAAGTCCAATTACCAAAACCTATAAAACCTATAGATAATACGCTGTAAAAAAATCCTCCTACAGCTGAATAAATACAAATCGTACTTAAAGATCCATTTTCTGCCATTTTTTTACATGGGCAGATTTTATAAAATTTTTTATCATTAAATTGATTTTTCTTTTTATTTCCCAAAAATAAACCAAAAAGGGCAAAAAGATTTAAAAAAATAAAAGCATATAATAAAATTTGATCTAATTCCATTTTAATATACCTTAAAAATATCTAAGCCAAGAGGGTAGATGGACTTGCTCTTCTTTTAAAGTAGTTTCTTGTCCATGTCCTGGCAAAAGTTTAAAATCTTCTTTGTAAGTCATAACTTTTTCTAAGCTTTGTTTCATTAAATTTGCATCTGAATAAGGAAAATCCCATCTTCCTATGCTTCTATAAAATAAAAAATCTCCACTAAACATGATATTTTTACCTACAATTTCTATCATAGTGCAACCTGGTGTATGTCCTGGTAAAAAGTGAAATTTAAAGTCAAGTCCGCCTATAGAAATGATATTTTCATCATCAATCAAATAATCCGCTTTGCTAGGCATAAAACCTTGATTAAAAGGATCTTCAAGCATAAAAGTATCATTTTTATGAATATAAATGGGGATTTGATAGGCTTGTTTTACTTTTTCATTATCCCAAACATGATCGTAATGTCCGTGAGTGTTTAAAATCGCTAAAGGATTTTTTACATGTTTTTTGATAAAATTTAGCGCATCAAAACCAGGATCAATTATAATTTCTCCATGCTCACCAAATAAAATATAACAATTTGTCTCATAAGCTCCACAAGCTTGTTTGATAATTTGCATTTTTTACCTCTTTAATAAAAAATTTGCCTTAAATAAATATAATTATACATTAAATTTTTAAAAGGCAAGCTTTATGGATTGGCAAAAGATTACGGAAAAAATGTGTGATTTTATACAAGAAAAAGTGAAAAATTCTCAAAGTCAAGGTGTGGTTTTGGGGCTTAGTGGTGGGATTGATTCTGCTTTAGTAGCAACACTTTGCAAAAGAACTTTAAAAGAGAATGTTTTTGCTCTTTTAATGCCAACTCAAATTTCAAATAAAGCCAATCTTGAAGATGCTTTAAGGCTTTGTGCGGATTTAAATCTTGAATATAAAATCATAGAAATTCAAAGCATTTTAGATGCTTTTATAAAGCAAAGTGAAAATACTACTCTAGTATCTTTGGGAAATTTTGCAGCGCGTATTAGAATGAGTTTGCTTTATGATTATTCTGCCTTGAAAAATTCTTTAGTCATAGGTACTTCTAATAAAAGTGAATTGCTTTTAGGTTATGGTACGATTTATGGAGATTTAGCTTGTGCTTTTAATCCTATAGGATCGCTTTATAAAAGTGAAATTTATGCCTTAGCAAAATACCTTAACTTGCATGAAAATTTTATCAAAAAAGCTCCAAGTGCGGATCTTTGGGAAAATCAAAGCGATGAAGCGGATTTGGGTTTTTCTTATGCAAAAATCGATGAAGGTTTAAAAGCCTTAGAAACTAATGATGAAAAGCTTTTAAAAACACTGGATTCTTCTTTGATTGCCATGCTAAAAAATCGCATGCAAAAAAATGCTTTTAAGGGAAAAATGCCTGAAATTTTGGAAATTTAAACAATGAGTGAAGAAAAAAATTATGAACTTTGGCTTGATAATTATTTTTTTAAGCCCAATTTTTGGCAAAAATGCCTTGCTTTTATACTTTTACCTTTAAGTGTGCTTTATGCTTTTTTTGCGATTTTAAATACTTTTTTTCGTAAAAAAATAGTTTTTAAAAAACCTGTTATTAGCGTTGGTAATTTAAGTTTTGGAGGTAATGGAAAAACCCCGCTTTGCAAAGCTATAGCAAGGGAATTTGATGGCGTTTTTATAGTGCTTAGGGGCTATAAAAGAAAATCTAAAGGTTTGTTTGTTGTTAAAAATCAAAATGAAATTTTATGCACCTTAGCACAAAGTGGCGATGAAGCTATGGAGTATGCTTTTGAAGAAAATATCAAAGGTGTGATTGTGAGCGAAGATAGAGTAAAAGGTATTGAAAAAGCTTTTGAGTTGGGAGCTAAAATCGTTGTACTTGATGATGCTTTTTCTAAATTTCATATTAAAAAATTTGATATTTTACTTGAAAGTAAAATCAAACCTTATTTTAATTTTACTTTGCCAAGTGGGGCTTATCGTTTGCCAAAATTTTATGAAAAAAGGGCTGATTTTATTGCATTAGAAGGCAGGGATTTTGTGCGTTATTCTTTTGTAAAAGAAAATCCAAAGGCTGTTTTGGTAACTGCTATTGCTAAATCTTTTAGATTGTATGAGCATTTTATCAAAGCAAGGGCTTGTTATTTTTTTAAAGATCATTATGAGTTTAAAAAAGAAGAACTAGAAAATTTGCTAAAAAAACATAATTGCGATACACTAATGCTTACTTTTAAGGATTTTGTTAAAGTTAAAGATTTTGGTTTTAAATGTCAAATTATAGAATTAAATATAGAATTAAAAGATTCGTTAAGAGAAAAAATAAAAACTTATATCAAGGAGTTTGAACAGTGAAATTGGTCGAGAGTAGAAATGTAAATAATGTATCAAGTTTTAAGGAAGCTTTGATTAACCCAAACGCTCCAGAAGGAGGGCTTTACTCACCTTTAAATTTACCTATTTTTGAAGGAGAAAAATATGCCAATTTGTCTTATAAAGATTTTGCTTTAAAGCTTATAGAAAGTTTTGGTTTTGGCGAAGAAGAGTTTTTTAAAAAGGCTTTGAAAAGTTACGAAAGCTTTGATGATAAAAATACGCCTATTTCTTTGCAAAAAATCGCTGAAAAAACCTATATTAACGAGCTTTGGCATGGGCCTACAAGAGCTTTTAAAGATATGGCTTTACAGCCTTTTGGCGTGCTTTTAAGCGAATTTTCAAAGGATAAAAATATTTTAATTATCTGTGCTACAAGTGGCGATACAGGACCTGCAACCCTAAAAAGCTTTGAAAATGCAAAAAATGTTAAAGTAGCTTGTATGTATCCAAAAGGTGGCACAAGTGGAGTTCAAGAGTTGCAAATGCGAGCTTTAGATAAGGATAATTTGAAAGTTTTTGCCATAGATGAGGATTTTGACGCAGCGCAACGCACTTTAAAAGAATTGCTTTTTTCAAAAGATTTTCAAAACGAAATTAAAGCTTTAAATTATGAGCTTTGCGCAGCTAATTCTGTAAATTTTGGGCGTATTTTATTTCAGATTATTTATCATTATTATGCGAGTTTAAAACTTTTTAATGAGTTTTTAGAAGAAGTGCAAATTATCGTTCCAAGTGGAAATTTTGGCAATGCTTTAGGGGCTTTTTATGCTAAAAAAATGGGAGCTAAAATTTCAAAAATCAAAATCGCTTCAAATGTGAATAATATTTTGAGTGAATTTTTTAATCATGGCGTTTATGATTTGCGTGAAAAAAGTCTTAAGAAGACTATTTCTCCAGCTATGGATATACTTGTTTCATCTAATATCGAAAGACTTTTGTTTGCGAAATTTAAAGATAAAAGAACCAAAGAACTGATGAATTTGTTGAAAAATGAGAGATATTTTAAACTTGAAAAAGAAGAATTGCAAAGTTTGCAAGAAGATTTTGAGGCGGATTTTTGCACCGATGAAGAATGTATGCAATTTATCAAACAAAGCAAGATTTTAATCGATCCGCACACCGCAACTTGTTTTAAAATGCTTGATCCTTTAAAACCTAGCATTATTACCTCTACAGCAGAATGGACAAAATTTACTCCAAGTATGATAAAAGCTTTATATGATAGGGATTCTAAGAATGAAAAAGAAGATTTAAAATTTATAGCTAAAGAGTTTAATGTCCAAGTTAAAGATGAAATTTTGGCTTTATTTGACTTGAAAAATAGCGATGAAAAGGTATTTGAAGCCAAAAATATAAAAAAAGAAATTTTAAATTGGATGCAAAAATGATTATTATTCCTGCAAGATTAAAATCAAGTCGTTTTCATGAGAAAATTTTATGCGATATAGGTGGAGTGCCTATGTTTGTGGCTACTGCAAGAAGAGTAAGTAGCGTGGATGAAGTTTGTATAGCTTTAGACGATGAAAAGGTTTTAAGTATCGCTAAAGAATATGGTCTAAATGCGGTTTTAACAAGCAAAGATCATGAAAGCGGTACGGATAGGATTAATGAAGCTTGCAAGAAACTATCTTTAAAAGATGATGAGATTATTATCAATGTCCAAGCTGATGAACCTTTTATAGAATGTGAAAATTTATTAAAATTTAAAGAATTTTCAAGTTCTTGCTTGGATAAAAAAGCTTTTATGGTGAGTTGTTATAAAAAAATCACCCAAGAAGAAGCTATGGATCCTAATCTGGTTAAAGTGCTTTGCGATAAAGAAGGGTATGCCTTGTATTTTTCAAGAGCTAAAATCCCTTATGAAAGAGAAAATTACGAGGAAAGTTTTAAAGGGCATTTAGGCATTTATGCTTATAGTGTCAAAGCTTTAAGGGAGTTTTGTTCTTTATCAAGTTCTGCACTTGAAAGAGCGGAAAAATTAGAGCAGTTAAGAGCTATAGAAAATGGTAAAAAAATCAAAATGCTTGAAATATCAACAACAAGCATGGGGATTGATACTAAAGAAGACTATGAAAGGGCTTTAAAAATTTATTTAGAAAAATAACTCTACCCCAAAACGAAACAGATTTTGCTTATATTATTTTAATATATTTAGATTGAAGGCAGAAAAATCTAAATTAAGGAATTAATATGAGTATCTTTAGCATCAATGATAACTCAAATTATAATTCTATACTTTCACAAGCAAAAGCCAATAAAGAAAGTAAAGAAAATTTTAAAATAAGTTTTGCTAATGCTTTTTTAAAACAAAATGCTAGTAAATTAAATGAAATTCAAAATGCAAATTCACAAACTCTAGCAAGAAGTGAAGTATTAAATTCTACCAATACAACAAATACTAGCAATAACACTAATTTTAGTATAAGTAGTAAAACAAATTCTCCTAATTATGATATATCAAGTGAATTTAAAAACTCTATTTATACTCTAAAATATAAACAAGCAGATATAAGTAATAATACAGCCTATGGCTATAGTGTAGATAAAAATGGTTATATGGGAAGTGATTTTAACAAAGCTGCAGGATTACCTGAAGATTTTAAGATACATAAATCTACTTTGGATGAGATATATAACTTTAATGAAGCACAATATCAAGATATAAAAGAACAGCTAGGAATTTCTCGCTATTTTACCAATATCGATATGGCTGATACCATAAAACAATACTATAATCAATTTAATCAAATTGTTAATCATACTTTTAATGATACCAATAAAACAAGTTTCACTGAAGCAGATATAAATTCTATGCCTAAGGGTTATATTTCTGTTGGATATAAAGGTTTAGATTTTTTAGATCAATCCAATCCTTATAATGCATTAGGACTAGTTAATCATTCTAACACAAAAGTAACTAATGTTTTTAAAACAGATGATGAATTTCATGAAGCTCAAGCAATACAAATGGGAATGATGGGTATTGATTTTTATCCGCAAAAATTAAATATATCAACTCAAAGTTTATCACAAGGAGCTTTAATGGAAGGTGGATTTAATCCTGATATGTCAGTTTATCCACAAAATGAAGATGGAAGTTATTCTAAAGAAACTTTGTTTATGAGCTTTTTAAAATCAGAAGGTGGTTATATGGTTGCAGGAAAAAATACAACTATTGCACCGCAAGCAATGAATTATAATCTTAATGTTGCTAAACAAAGTATTCCAAAATACTCTAATGTAGATTTCGATGACATTATGACAGGCAAAGTAGATTTTGCAAGTTTATTAAAAGGCTATGCGCAAGATGGTTGGCTTGATGCAGATATATATGCAATGGAAAAAGGAGTTGCTTGGCAAAATACAAGCATAGGCTATGGTGGAGCTTGGTTTGATAGAGAATTTAATCAAGTAAAAGCTAATGGTTGGAAAGCAAGTAACCAAAGTATAGACTCTTATGTTAATTCTATAATGGATAGACTTAATAATCTTATAGGACAAACTAGGGTTTAGGAAGTATTAATTTTTTAAGTTTGAAATAAATTGCTAATAACAAAATAAGATAAAATTAGTATAATTTTTTTACAAAAAAATTTGAAAGGAAATTATGAAAAAAATTATTTTGATTTTTATCTCTTTTTTTGCTTTAAATTTGAGTGCAAAAGATTTGGTTGTAGGAATGGAGCTTGGATATCCGCCTTTTGAAATGAGCGATAAAACAGGCAAAGCAAGTGGAATTAGCGTGGATTTTTTAGAAGCTTTTGCAAAGAAAAACGGCTATAAACTTGTAGTAAAAAATACCGCTTGGGATGGTTTAATACCTGCTTTAAAAACAGCCAAGATAGATCTTATTATGTCCTCTATGACAATTACCGATGAGAGAAAGAAAGTGGTGGATTTTAGCATTCCTTATGCTAAGGCAAATTTGGCTATTTTAACTCCTTTGAACTCTGATATTACAAATATCAAAGATTTAGATAAAAAGGGCAAAGTTTTGGCTTTAAAGCGTGGTTCTACAGGGCATTTATATGCGGTTAAAAATTTAAAAAATGCAACTATTAATTTATTTGATAAAGAAAATGCTGCTATTTTGGAAGTGATTCAAGGTAAGGCTGATGGATTTTTTTATGATCAACTTACGATTTATCGCACTTGGCAAAAACATCAAGATACAACTAGAGCCATTTTGGCACCTTTTCAAGAAAATTCTGAGTTTTGGGGTATAGCAGTGCAAAAAGGTAATGCAGAACTTAAAAAAGAGCTTGATGAATTTATTGCAGAAAGCAAAAAAGATGGGCTTTTTGATTCTTTAGGAGAAAAATATCTTAAAGATGTTAAAGATACTTTTAAAAAGAATAATTTAGAATTCTTTTTCTAAGAAGGATTTTCCTTCTTAGGTTACAAAGCTTTCCACAAGCCTTTGCACTAGCAAATTCCATCCATCCACTAATACAAAAATTAAGAGTTTAAAAGGTAAAGAGATCATAGTAGGAGGTAGCATCATCATACCCATAGCCATTAAAACTGAGCTTACAACCATATCTATGACTAAAAAGGGTAGGTAGATTAAAAACCCTATTTCAAAAGCGGTTTTAAGCTCTGAAATCATAAAAGCAGGAACTAAAACCGTAAGGGGAACATCATCTATGGTTTTGGGATTGGGTAGATTGCGTATGCGATAAAAAAGGGCTAAATCTTTTTCTCGAGTATTTTTAAGCATAAAATCTTTAAAAGGCTTTGCTCCTTTTATAAAAGCCTCTTCATAGCCTATTTTTTCTGCTAAATAAGGTTTTATACCTTCATTATAGGATTTTGTAGCTACAGGTTCCATGATAAAAAAAGTTAAAATTAAAGCCAAGGTTACTAAAATAGTGTTAGGTGGCATACTTTGCGTCCCCATAGCTTGTCGCAAAAATGAAAATACCAC
This sequence comes from Campylobacter jejuni, assembly GCF_001457695.1. Classification (NCBI taxonomy): domain Bacteria; kingdom Pseudomonadati; phylum Campylobacterota; class Epsilonproteobacteria; order Campylobacterales; family Campylobacteraceae; genus Campylobacter; species Campylobacter jejuni. Next base: position 758,155 of record NZ_LN831025.1, read on the forward strand.
AATAAGACGCAAGAAAGAAGTCATAACAAAAACTATACTTGGAGCGAGCGCAAGTATGGTTAAAACAATCACTATATTTAAAGTAGTAACAAGCTGATTAGGTGTATTGGGTGCACTTAAGCTTAAATTTACTGTAGGAATAGTTGCTTCAGCAGCAAATAAGCTCATGCTTAAAAGTAAAAATAATAATATTTTTTTCAAAATTTAAAAACCTTTTTTTGTTTTTTACTAAAGAAATTTAAATTTTATCTTTTGATGACTAAAAACTAGTTTAAGGGTATTAGGATTTTAACTTTAAACTGCTAAAATAGTCTTTTAGACTTCTTGATAACAAAGGTAAAAAATGAAAACTTCTATTTTGATTTTAGCGGCAGGATTAGGCACTAGAATGAAATCACAAAAGCCAAAGGTTTTGCAAGAGCTTTGTCAAAAAAGTATGATTTTACACATTTTAAAAAAGGCTTTTGCTTTAAGTGATGATGTAAGTGTAGTTTTATCGCATCAAAAAGAACGCGTTGAAAAAGAAATTTTAGAATATTTTCCAAAAACACAAATTTTAGAGCAAGACTTGCAAAATTATCCAGGAACTGCGGGAGCTTTAAGGGGGTTTGAGCCTAAAAATGAAAGAGTGTTGATTCTTTGTGGCGATATGCCTTTGGTTGAGCAAACAAGTTTGGAAGCTTTGTTAGGTAATAATGCAAAATTAAATCTAGCAGTTTTTAAAGCAAGAGATCCTAAAAGTTATGGCAGAGTGGTGATAAAAAACGATAGCGTTGAAAAAATTGTTGAATTTAAAGATGCAAATACACAAGAAAAAGAGATAAATACTTGCAATGCTGGGGTTTATGTGATTGACTCGAGGCTTTTAAAAGAGCTTTTACCTTTGATTGATAACAATAATGCGGTAAAAGAGTATTATTTAACCGACATTGTAAAACTAGCAAAAGAAAAAGATGTGATGATTAAAGCAGTTTTTGTAGATGAAGATGAATTTATGGGGATTAATGATAAATTTGAACTCAGTATAGCTGAAAATTTCATGCAAGAAAAAATTAAAAAATACTGGATGCAACAGGGTGTGATTTTTCATTTACCGCAAAGCACTTTTATAGGTGCAGATGTTGAATTTGTAGGTGAATGTGAAGTATATGAAAATGTAAGGATAGAGGGCAAAAGTAAGATTATAAACTCTATCATTAAAAGTTCAAGCGTGATAGAAAATTCCATCGTAGAAAATAGCGATGTAGGGCCTTTGGCACATTTGCGTCCAAATTGTGAGTTAAAAAACACTCATATAGGAAATTTTGTAGAATGCAAAAATGCAAAGTTAAATACCGTAAAAGCAGGGCATTTGAGCTATTTAGGAGATTGTGAGATAGATAGTGGAACCAATATAGGCTGTGGGACTATCACTTGTAATTATGATGGGGTAAAAAAGCATAAAACCATCATAGGAAAAAATGTTTTTGTAGGTTCGGATACGCAATTTATCGCACCTGTAAAAATCGAAGATGAAGTGATCATAGCAGCAGGAAGCACAGTAAGTGTCAATGTAGAAAAGGGTGCTTTGTTTGTCAATAGAGCAGGGCATAAAATGATAAAAGATTATTATTACAAGAAATTTCAAAAATGAAAACCATACTTTTAGCCATTAGCGGTAGTATAGCTTTTTATAAATCTTATGAGCTTATTTCTTTGTTTAAAAAAGAAGGCTTTAGGGTAAAAGTTTTGCTTTCTAATGGTTTGTTAAAATTTGCTAGCAAAATGAGTTTTGAAGCCTTGGTTGATGAAGTTTTATGTGAGGAAAATGAAAGTTGGCAAAATTCAAACAATCACATAGCTTTTAGCAAGGATGTAGACCTTGTTTTGTTTGCCCCTGCAAGTGTTAATTCTATCAATAAACTTGCTTTTGGTATAGCGGATAATCTTTTTATCCAAACCTTAATCGCAGCAAATAAACCTCTTATCATAGCTCCTGCGGCAAATACAAATATGTTTCATCATTTTAGCACGCAAAATTCTTTAAAGATACTTAAAGAAAATAAAGCTTTGATTATAGAGCCTATTTGTAAAGTTTTAGCTTGTAAAGATGAAGGCGTAGGAGCCTTAGCTGAAGTTAAGGATATTTTTAATATCACCAAAAGAGAGCTTTTAAAAGAAAAGTTTTGGTGCAATAAAAGCGTAGTTATCACAGGTGGCGGCACAAGGGAAAGAATCGATGATGTGCGTTGTGTGAGTAATTTTTCAAGTGGAAAAATGGCAAAAGCCATAGCTGATGCTTTTTATTTTTTAGGAGCTAGGGTAAAACTTTTAAGCTCTGTGGAATTTGATACTCCTTATGAGCTTTGCAAATTTGAAAGTTCTAAGGATCTAAAGGAGCTTTTGGATAAAAATTTAAATCATGATTTTTTGATTATGACAGCTGCAGTGAGTGATTTTATCCCTCAAAGTGTAAAAGGAAAAATTAAAAAAAATGAGCATTTAGAGGGTTTAAATTTGCACCTATCTTTAAATGAAGATTTGCTTAAAACTTGCAAATTTCAAGGCAAAAAGATAGGTTTTAAGATGGAATTTGATTCTCAAAATGCCTTAGAAAATGCGAAAAAATCTTTAAAAGATAAGCAACTTGATATGGTTTGTCTTAATATTATTGATCAAAAAAATTATTTTGGAAGTGATCAAAATGAACTTTATTTTATCACTTTAAACAATGAAAATAAAAGTACCTTGCAAAATAAAGAAAAATTGGCATTTGAATTAGTAAAATGGTGTGAAAAATTATGAGTATGATTAATTCTACCTTACCTATACAAATGAAAGTTTTAGCTAAATCAGGTTATGGACATTATACGCTTTTATTAAATCATAAAAAGATTCAAACCAAAAGCATGATAGAGCTTGAAATTGGTGCTGAATATTTAGCCGAACTTTATATGCAAAATGGTGGAGTTATACAATTTAAACATCTTTCAAAGCGTCCTAATTTCAAACCTTTTGAAGAGGGATTGGCTTTGATAATCGCTATTTTAGAGGATAAAATTTCTTATAAAAAATTCATTATACAAAATCTTTTAGATTGTAAAGATATAGAGCGTTATCAGATATTAAAAGAAATGCTTTTTGCAAGTTTTGAAAATATTTATCATATTCCTTTTAACTTTGAAAATAAATCTTGCTTGTTTCAAATGCGTAAAAGAGCAAAATATTTAGAAATTTACTTATATTTTAGTGTTTTTGGAGCTTTAAAAATTTTAATAGACTCGCAAGGCATTAGTGTTTTTACACCTTTTGCTAAGGTGCAAAAATTTTTAAACGAACATTTAGATTTTAATGTATCGCAAGAAAACAAGATTGAACCTTTGTTTGTTTTTAAAAGGCTTTTTGATTTTAAAGGATGAAAAATGAATGAATTAAAACACCTTGCTGTTGTTATGGATGGCAATAGGCGCTGGGCTAGGGCTAAGGGTTTTTTGGCAAAACTTGGATATTCCCAAGGAGTCAAAACTATGCAAAAATTGATGGAAGTTTGCATGGAAGAAAATATTTCAAATTTAAGCCTTTTTGCTTTTAGTACGGAAAATTGGAAGCGTCCTAAAGATGAAATTGATTTTATCTTTGAACTTTTAGATCGTTGTTTAGATGAAGCTTTAGAAAAATTTGAAAAAAATAATGTGCGTTTAAGAGCTATAGGTGATTTATCGCGCTTGGAAGATAAAGTAAGAGAAAAAATTACCTTAGTTGAAGAAAAAACAAAGCATTGTGACGCACTTTGTGTTAATTTGGCTATAAGTTATGGTGCAAGAGATGAAATTATAAGAGCTGCTAAGCGTGTGATTGAAAAAAAACTTGAGCTAAATGAAGAAAATTTAACGCAAAATTTAGATTTACCTTTAGATGTGGATTTGATGCTTCGCGTTGGAAATGCTAAAAGACTTTCAAATTTCTTACTTTGGCAGTGTTCATATGCTGAAATTTATTTTAGTGAAACTTTATTTCCATCTCTTACCAAGAGAGAATTTAAAAGGATTATTAAAGAATTTAGAAATAGAGAAAGAACTTTTGGAAAATGATATTTTTCATAATAATTCTAGGGGCTTGTTTGGGTTCTTTTTGCACAAGTTTGGCAAGTAGGATAATTGAAAAAAAAACCTTTTTTATCTCACGCTCTTTTTGTTTTTCTTGTGATACAAAATTAAAATACTATGAAATTATTCCTATTTTTTCTTATGTTTTTTTAAAGGCAAAATGTCAAACTTGCAAATGTCATTTGCCTATTTCTTTGTTAATCAATGAAATTTTAGGCATAATTTTGCTTATTTTGGTTTATTCTTTAAGTCAAAATTTTTATGATTTTTTATTTTTATCTCTATTTTTATTTAATCTTTTCTTGCTTTCTTTAATTGATATTAAACTCAAAGCTGTACCACAAATTTTACTTTGGAGTGCTTTTTTATTTGCTTTTTTTTACGCCTTTAGGGAAAGTGAAATTTTATATTTTTTGATTTTTAAAGAGTTTAGCGGAGGTTTTTTACTAAATGCTTTTAGTTTTGGAGGATTTATTTTTTTATTAAAAAGTTTGGTTTTTTTTCTAATGAATTTCCAAAAAAAAGATGAAATTTTAGAAAATTTGGGCGATGCTGATATTATCATTATGTCTTGTATAGGTGGAATTTTAGGTTTTGAGTATGGATTTTTAGTATTACTTATAGCTTCTATTTTAACTTTGCCTTTTTTTATTTTTTTTAAAATTAAAGCAATAAAAGAGCAAGAACTTGCTATGATACCCTTTTTAAATATCGCTTTTGTGGCAGTTTTATTTTATAAAAACTTAGGATTATTCTAATGAAGCTTAGTTTAAGATATGTTTTAAATCAATTTTTAAGTACGAATTTGTCTATATTTTTCGTACTTTTTGCTATTGTATCTATGGTGTTTTTTATTCAACTTGCAAAACTTACTTCAAGCATAGAGATTAGTTTTTTGGATCTTTTAAAGCTTTATGGATTTATGTTGCCCAGAATTTTAATTTTTACCTTGCCTATATCTTTTTTTATTTCTTTAACTTTGGCTTTGTTTAGGCTTTCTAAGGAAAATGAAAGCATAGTACTTTTTACTTTGGGATTTTCACCAATGATTTTGGCAAAATTTTTCCTTAAAATTGCAAGCTTGATTAGTGCTTTTATGCTTGTTGTGGCTTTGGTAATGATACCTATAGTATTTGAACTTCAGGATAACTTTGTAAACTATAAAAGCACTCAAGTGAAATTTAACTACAAAACAGGAGAATTTGGACAAAAATTTTTAGACTGGATGATTTTTATAGAAAAACAAGATAGCGATAAGTATGAAAACATAATTATGTATCGCCCTAAACATAAAGCAGATGATAAAGAACAACTTATCATAGCCAAAGAAGCGCATGTGCAAAGAAAAGATGATAGCTTTGCTTTTAGCTTAAATCAAGGCAAAATGTATAATTTTGAGCAAGATCAAAGTATTTTTAGTGGAGAATTTGACACTTTAGTAGTAAATACTCAGTTTAATACAGACAATCTTCAAACAAAGAAATTTTATGAATACTGGAATGATTTAAACGAAAACCCACAAAGAGCAAGAGAATTTGTGATTTATACAACTATAGCCTTGTTTCCACTTGCTAGTACGCTTTTTGCGCTTTGTTTTGGTTTGGTTACTTATCGTTATGAAAAAGGCTATGTGTATTTAGGTATGTTTGGAGTGATTGCTATATATTTTGGACTTTTAAGTTCTTTTTCTCAACCTCCAATTTTGGCTTGCCTTGGAATTTTTTCTTTAAGTTTATTTGTTTCGGCTTATTGTTTTAAGAAAATGGTTTTGAGTCGTTATTGATGAAAATAAAAATTATATTTTCTTATGATGGCTCTGCTTTTTTAGGTTCTGCTACTCAGCCTCATAAAAAAGGTGTTCAAGATGCTTTAAGTGGGGCCTTATCGCATTTGGGTATTTTTTCACCTCTTTTGATGGCTTCTCGTACGGATAAAGGAGTACATGCAAGCTATGCTGTAGCTAGTGTAGAATGTGGAGATCATTTTGTAAATTTAGAATATCTTCAAAAACAACTTAATAAATTTTCCCATCCTTTTATCCATATCAAAAAAATTGAAAAAGCAAAAGATGATTTTGAGGTAAGATTTGATGTAAAAAGTAGAGAATACCGCTATATATTTTCTCACTCTTCTTATAGTCCTTTTATGGCTTCTTATGTACATTTTTATCCTAAATTTGACTTAGATAAGGCTAACGAGCTTTTGGGTTTTTTTGTAGGAAAAAAGGATTTAAAGTTTTTTTGTAAAAGTGGAGGGGATAATAAAACAACTTTAAGAGAAATTTTTATTGCTAGAGCTTATGCTTATAAAGATTTTAGCATTTTTCATTTTAAAGCTAATGGTTTTTTAAGAGGGCAAATTAGATTAAGCGTAGCAAGCGTTTTAAAAGTTTTAGAAGGAAAAATGAGTGAAAAAGAACTCAAAGAACAGATTGAGGCTAAAAAGCAATACAATCACTTTTTAGCACCGCCAAATGGGCTTTATTTAAGCCGTATATGTTATTAAAAACTTTCATAGAAATTAAAAGCCTTTTGGGTTAAAATTTTTCTTATTTCTTCTTGATGTTCTTTACCTTTGGTTTCTAGGGTAATTGAAATCATCGCATCGCCATAATCAAGCTTGGTAGAAAATCTATCATAGTCGATTTTTACTATATTTGCATTGGCTATTTTTAAGCTGTCTGTAAGGTGTAATAATGCCCCAGGTTTATCTACTAAAGTAACATGAATTTGCATTTTTCTGTAAGATTTAAATAAACCTTTTTCTATGATGATATTTAGCATTTGTGCATCGATATTGCCTCCGCTTAAAACTACGCCAATTTTTTTGTGATTTTGTGTATTTATTTTTTGATGAAGCAGGGCAGCCACACTCGCAGCTCCTGCGCCTTCAACTATGATTTTATGTTTTTCGAGTAAAAACAATACCGCATTAGCTATTTCTTCATCATCAACTTGGATAAAATCATCTACACATTCTAAAACAATGTTAAAATTAATAGGATTTGCATCACGCACAGCAATACCATCGGCTATAGTGCGTACGCTTTTTGCATTTTTGATTTTTTTAGCATGAAAACTTTCATACATTGCAGGAGCTCCTTTGGCTCCAACTCCGATGATTTTAATGTTTGGATTGATTTGTTTAGCTGCACTTGTGATACCACTTATAAGTCCTCCACCTCCAACAGGTGCGATAATCATATCAAGATCGCTTATTTCATCAAGCATTTCAAGCATCAAAGTTCCTTGTCCTGCCATTACAAATTCATCTTCAAAAGGATGGATAAAACTAAGATTATTTTCTTTAGCATAAGAGGTTGCAAAGGCATAAGCTTCATCAAAATTGTCCCCTTTGAGTATCACCTCTGCTCCTAAGGCTTTTGTAGCAGAAACTTTTAAGAGCGGAGTGGATTCTGGCATTACGATAACTGCTTTAATGCCAAATTTTTTTGCACTAATGGCCACGCCTTGAGCATGGTTTCCCGCACTTGCCGCAATGACTCCATGTTGTTTTTGTTCAGCGCTAAGATTGGCTATTTTATTATAAGCTCCACGAATTTTATAAGCACCTGTAATTTGTAAATTTTCATTTTTAAGATAAATCTCACTTTGACAAATATCACTTAAAAAAGAAGAGTATATGAAAGGAGTTTTGTTTACAAACCCTGAAATTTGTTGTTTTGCTTTGTAAATTTTATTAAGCTCTAACACTATTTTTCCTTTGTTTTAAAATACGGATATCTAGCATAATGCAACGATTTTGTATAAAATTTATATCTAATTTTTTACATTCTTCTTTGGCTGTTTCATTACTAATACCAAGTTGAAGCCATAGGTTTTTAATATTTTTTTCAACAAGCTTAGGAAGAATTTCTAGTGCCACTTCGCCTTTTCTAAAAAGTATAAGTGTATCGATTTTTTCTTCTATTTGATCTAAATTTCTATAAACTTTTTCATTTAAAATAAACTCTTCTTTAGGATAAATAGGAAAAATTTTATAATTTTTTCTTTGTAAAAATTCTGCTACCCTATAAGAAGCTTTTGTCTTATCTGGACTTAAAGCAAATATGGCAATATTTTTACTTGTATTTATAATATAAGAGATAGTTTCTTTTTCATTCATTGTTAACCTTTGTTTTGGTATTTTATCTTAAATGATTAAAAAATTAACTAAAGTGAATTTAAAAAATGAAAAAAGTGTTATAATATAGCAAATTCCGAAGTTTAATAAGGAGGGAAAAATGGAAGAATTTTATCCATATACTTTAACAATCCATCTTCTTTGTGCTATTTTGTTTATAGGTTATTTGTTTGTTGATGTATTTGTTTTGGGTGTAGTTAAAAAGAAAAATCCTAATTTTGACAAAAGTCTTTTTAGTGCTACCGGGGTTAAAATAATGCCTTTTGTGGTTCTTTTGCTTTTTTTAAGCGGAGGTGCTTTGGCAGGTTTTCATTTTAAACCTTTAAATTTACTTTTTGCTGTAAAAATTATTTTGGCTTTTGGAATTTTATCTTTAGTTGTTTTTTCTTTATTTTGTCATTTTATATTAAAGAAGAAAAATCCACTCGGTGTTTTTATCCACCCTTTTGTATTTATGCTTTGTATCGCGATAGTAATACTGGCTAAATTAATGAATTATTTTTTTATACCTTGCTAAGAAATACTCCACATTCAAGATGTGGAGTATTGACAAATTGATCAAACAGAGCAAACTCTTCCGCTCTATGTGTTAGGCTTAATTCTTTTAAATTTTCTTTTAAAGTGATAGGATTGCAAGAAATATAAATAATATTTTCATATTTTTTTATTAAGTCAATTACGCTTTTATCAAGTCCTGCACGGGGTGGATCAACTAAAACATGAGAGAAATTAAAATCATCTAATCGAATATCTTTTAAACGAAAAAATTCTCTTTCTTTTTTGATAGCAAGACTTAATTCTTCGCTTGAAAGTCTTGCAAAGTGGATATTTGTTGTATTGTTAAGCTCGCAATTTTTTAAAGCAAAATTAATATTGCTTTTTGAAATTTCAGTGGCTAAAATTTTAAAAAAGAATGGCGCTAAAGCTAAAGTAAAATTTCCATATCCACAGTAAAGCTCAAGCAAATCCATTCTTTTTTGAGTGTTTAAAATTTCACACACCCAAGTAATCATTTTTTCATTTATAGTAGTGTTGGGTTGAATAAAACAATCGTTGTTAAATTCATAAAATATTTTTCTACCTTGAATATTTAAAGTTTGTCTTAGATTTTCTGTTTTAAAAATAAGCTTTTTGCCTTTACTTCTTGCTATGAGGTTGATATGAAGATTATTGCTTAAATTTTCTAAATTTGACTTTATATCTTCTATATTTTTATGATAGAGTAAAGTTACGCTAAGTTCTCGCTTTGTGGTTAAAAATTCTACACCAAAAAGTTTTTCTTTTAGTTTATTATCTTGACGCAAGTATTCTAGAAGTTTTGGCATAAAAGCACAAATTTTTTCATCAGCAAAATCTAAATATTCTATAATGTACTTTTTTTTGTTTTTTGGATCAAACATCGCATAAAAAAGCGTATCGTTTTCATGATAAAATGAAAGTTCAGCTCTTGTACGATAATGCTTATCTTTTGAAGCAAAAAGTTTAAAATCCTTTGTATAAAATTCTTTAAAATATTTTTTTATGAAAGAATGTTTTTCATCTAAAGTAAGAAAATTTCCAAAATTTTCAAGACTCATGGAACTTTCTTTCCGATGAGTCTTAGTAAAAGTGCAATAAGTATGAAATTTAAAGGCAAGACAAACCAAACGCTAAGTCCTAAAGATACAGGAATATATCCAGCGATTAAAGAAATGCCACAGATAAATAAAGCATAAGGAATTTGTGTTCTTACATGCTCCATATGATCGCATTTTGCACTCATAGATGAAAGGATTACATTATCTGAAATTGGTGAGCAATGGTTTCCAAAAATCGCACCTGTTAAAACGCAGCTTATATTAATAACCATATAATGATGCATAGCGTTTGCATCCATACCATTGATTTTGGCGATTTCATGAGCTAAAGGCACAGCCAAAGGCATTAAAATCCCCATAGTTCCATAGCTTGTTCCTATGGCAAAAGAAATGGCTGAGGCAAAAGCAAAAATAGTAGCAGGCAAAATAAACTCAGGCAATTTGTCTGCAAGCAAACTAGTGATAAATAAAGAAGTTCCTAGATCTTTTACTATGCTTGAAAGTGACCAAGCAAATAAAAGCAATACTATGGTAAAAATCATGGTTTTCCAGCCATATATCCAAGTTTCTACCGCTTCTTTAAGATTGAAAATTCTACGACGCACCCCAATAAAAATCGCTACAATAGCAGCAAACAAAGCAGCTTGGAATAACACCACAGAAGAATCAGCATTTCCAAAAGCAGCTCTAAAAGTTTCAAAAGACAAAGGATTGGCACTTGCTTTTGCAAGTTCTTCGCCTTCTAAAGTGCTAAGTCCATTAAAATAAAATCCTAATATAGCTAAAATGATTAAAGTAAAAATAGGAACAATAGCATCAAAAGCACGAATTTTAATACCTTCTTTTGGCGCTAAAAACTGATCTTCTAATTCGGCAGTATCTAGTGTGCCTGATTTAGGTAGAGGAGCAATTTGTCCTGTGGTTCTTGCACGCACTTCAGCCTTGTACATAGAACCAAACTCACGCCCCATGATTGCAGTCATGACTACAAAAAAAAGCATGAAGATATTATAAAAACGATAAGGTATGGTTTCGACAAAAATTCCAAAAGCACTAATATCGCTAATGCCTATGTGTTCATAAGCGGTTTTAATTAAAGAAACTTCTAAGCCTATCCAAGTAGAAATTACAGCTATTCCTGCCACAGGAGCTGCGGTAGAGTCGATAATAAAGGCAAATTTTTCACGAGAAATTTTAAATTTATCCGCCAAAGGACGCATAATTGGACCTACGATCAGTAAATTAGCATAGTCATCAAAAAATATTAAAAGCCCTAAAAACCAAGTGTTAACTTGAGCTGATACAGCTGATTTGGCTCTTTTGGCAAATTTTAACGCTACGGCTTTCGCACCACCCATTTTTGTGATAAGTGCCACAAGACCACCTATACAAAGAATTTGTAAAATGATTCCCGCATTTACTGGATCAGAAGTTGAACCTAAGATATAAGAAATAATCTTTGAAAAAGATTCTACTGCGGTATTGTAATAATTTACAAAAGCTAAATGTTGTGCTTTGAAAATATTTACAGAAAGACTGAGCAGAAAAGTTCCACTTAAAACTCCAGCAAAGAGTGACAAAATAACATCTTTTGTGATAAAGGCTAAAGCAATAGCAACTAAAGGCGGTATAAGTGTAAAAGCTCCAAATAAATTAGCATTTGCAGCTGCTTCTGAGGAGTTTGCAAATGCAACTAAAGGTAAAAACAATAAAACTAAAAATTTATTCATTCATCTCTTTCTATATAAAATCCATTCCAAGTTTGTGTTACCGGCATAAGCTCGATTTCATTAACATTAATATGGCTTGGTAGGTTAATGATAGACATTACCACTTTGGCAATATCATTAGCACTGATAAATTGCGTATTTTCATACACTGCATCAGCTTTTTGGATATCTCCTTTAAAACGCACTTCGCTAAATTCAGTTTTGCAAAGTCCTGGAGCAATGTTTGTTACTTTGATATTGCTTCCTCTAAGATCATTTCTTAAGGCCAATGAAAATTGTCCTACAAAGGCTTTGGTTCCACAATACACATTGCCTCCAAAATAAGGATTGCGTCCTGCAACCGAACCTAAGTTAAAAATATAAGCATTTTTTTGTTTACGAAGTATAGGAATAACAGCTTTTGCAACATATAAAAATCCTTTGATGTTTGTATCTACCATAGTGTTAATATCTTCAAGGTTTAATTTATCAAATTCATCTACCCCTAAAGCTAAACCTGCATTATTAAAAAGCACATCAATTTCTTGAAATTCTTTGGGTAAATTTTCAATAGCCTCAAAGATTTCTTTTTGATTTCTTACATCTATGCAAAGCGTGTAAATCTTATCTTTGTGAGCATTTTTTAACTCTTCTAGACGCTCTTTGCGTCTAGCAAGGGCGATTACTTTGTAGCCTTCTTGTATAAAAGCTTCAACGCAAGCTCTACCAAAACCTGAACTAGCTCCTGTAATAAATGCGGTTTTCATTCTAAACTACCTCCGTAAAATAGATTTTCGTTTGCTTTTAAACCTAAGCTTTTTAGATAATCAGCATTTTCTTTTTTACCTGCTGCTAGTGCAAAGTCAAGTGCATTAAAACCAAGATCATCAACAGCATTAAAATTTGCTCCTTTTGAAATAAGAAGTTTTAAAATTTCAACATTTCCATAGGCTGCAGCATGCATTAAAACATTTTTTGAAGTGTGCTCTAGAGCACAAAATGTAATAAAATAAGGCGTATTTGAACCTATGTTCGCACTTAATGCTAATTTTTCATTGTTATTAATATATTTTTGATTAACATTTGCTCCATTATCAAGAAGTAGTTTTATGATATCAAGACGATTAAACTCTATGGCATAAAAAAGTGGGGTTTTACCAAAGGCATTGGCTTGATTAACATTCGCTCCATTTTGGATTAAAAAATTTGTATTTTCATAATTTTCCAATGCGTAAAAAATAGCACTTTCATAACCTTCGTCAATCCTAGCACCAAAACGAATCAAAAGTTCTAAAATTTCTTTTTCTCTTTGATTTAAAAGCGCTGCTTGCAAGGCTATAGTAAGATCATCTTGGCTTGGATTATTTGAAAAAATAAAATCTTGTATATAAGATACTGAATAATTTTTATTTGACATGATTTTTGCTAAAGGACTAATGTCTTTGTAAATTTTTGTTTCACCAACAGCCCAATTTAAAAATTCGTTTAAGGCATTGCTAGTATAGTAAATATTACTACCTTTATCAAAATTAAAATTACTTTCAAAATACTTTTCTAAAGGTTCTATAGCATTGTTATATTCTTTCCAAAAAGCTTTGTAAAGTCTAAAATTTCCTATGCTTTGATATGCCCAATATCTAAAATAAGATTTTAAAATATCATATTTTTTTTCTAAATTTTCGGGTGTATCTAAAGTTTTTTGATAAGCGATGGGATTGATAGCTATTTTTAATAATAAAAAATCAAATTGTTGTAATTTTGGCAAATAAGCCACACCATTACAAGAGCTATTGCTTCCGCGAATTTCATTGGAAATTGCATAGAGTTTTTTTGTAAAATCTTGATTTTTTAAAGATTCTTTACAGCTTGAAGTTATATTTAAATAATCTAAATTTGAACTTTTATTTAGCAATGTTTTATTATTTTTAATGTTGTCGCAGTTAATGGCATCGCTAGCCATTAAACTTGCAAAACAACAAAAGGAAGTGAATAATAACTTCAATATTTTTCCTTTGAAAATTTTAATTTTGTTATTTAATCCAAATAAGTATTAAATTTGAATTAATTTTCAAGTTTGAAATTTTCAATCTCATTAAAATTTAAATATCTATAGATATTTGCCTTATGCTCATCACTTAGTTTTTCGCTGACAATTTGTAAGTATTCTTCCTTGCTTGGAATTTTACCTAAAATCGCACAAACTGCCGCAAGTTCTGCACTGCCTAAATATACTTTAGCACCCATTCCCATACGGTTGTCAAAATTTCTTGTAGAAGTTGAGAAAACTACAGCTCCATCATTTACTCTAGCTTGATTACCCATACACAAAGAACAACCAGGAACTTCTATTCTAGCACCTGCTGCGCCAAAGATGCTGTAATAACCTTCATTAGTAAGTTGTGCTTTATCCATTTTTGTTGGAGGCACTACCCAAAGTCTGGTTTTAAGTATGCCTTTATCTTTTAAAATTTCTCCTAAAGCTCTATAATGTCCTATATTTGTCATACAAGAGCCTACAAAAACTTCATCTATATTTTTTGGACGCTTATCATCGGCTAAAATTTCACTCAAAGTCGCCACATCATCAGGGTCATTTGGACAAGCTAGGATTGGCTCTTTAATGTCATTAAGATTAATATCTATAATATAAGCGTATTTTGCATCTTTATCTGCTCTTAAAAGAGTAGGGTTTTTAAGCCATTCTCTCATTTTTTCAGCCCTTCTAGCAAGGGTAGCTTTATTCTCATATCCTGCTTCTATCATAGCTTCAATTAAAGAAATATTGGATTTGATATATTCGCTTACACTTTCTATGCTTAAATCCACACTGCAAGCAGCTGCAGATCTTTCAGCACTTGCATCACTAAGTTCAAAAGCTTGTTCGACTTTTAAGTTTGGCAAGCCTTCTATTTCTAAAATTTTTCCTGCAAAAATATTTTTCTTATTTTTCTTTTCAACGGTAAGTTGTCCTTGTTTGATTGCATAATAAGGTATAGCATTAACCAAATCTCTTAAGGTAACTCCAGCTTGTAATTCCCCGCTAAAACGCACTAAAACACTTTCAGGTACATTTAAAGGCATAGAACCAGTAACCGCAGCAAAAGCCACAAGTCCACTTCCTGCAGGGAAAGAAATTCCTATAGGAAAGCGTGTGTGAGAATCCCCACCCGTTCCTACGGTATCTGGCAATACAAAACGATTAAGCCAAGAGTGAATAACCCCATCACCTGGTTTTAAACTCACCCCACCACGACTTGTCATGAAATTGGGCAAGGTTTTATGTAAATTTGAATCGCTTACTTTTGGATAAGCAGCTGTATGGCAAAAGCTTTGCATCACAAAGTCTGCATTAAAACCTAGGCTTGCAAGTTCTTTAATTTCATCTCTAGTCATAGGACCTGTAGTATCTTGAGAGCCTACGGTTAAAGTCATAGGTTCTATATACATACCTGGACGCACACCTTCAACTCCACAGGCACGACCTAGCATTTTTTGAGCTAAGGTATAACCACCGCTTGAAGATTTAGGTTGTTCAGGTTTGGTAAAGATATTTTCACTTTCCATGCCTAAAAATTCTCTAGCCTTAGCACAAAGCCCACGACCTATGATAAGTGGGATTCTTCCTCCTGCTCTAACTTCATCTAAGAGAGTGTTTGGACTGAGTGTAAATTCTGCAATTGTAGAGCCATTTTTTATGATTTTTCCATCATAAGGATGAATTTCAAACTCATCGCCCATTTCTAAGTTTGTTACATCACAGATGATAGGTAAAGCCCCGCTATCTTGAGCAGTGTTAAAGAAAATCGGTGCTATGGTTGAACCCATTACTATGCCACCGCTGTGCTTGTTTGGCACACCTTCTATTTCTTTTCCTAAGTGCCATTGTATGGAATTTATTGCCGATTTTCTACTTGAACCTGTTCCTACAACATCACCTACATAAACCACTTCGCGACCGCTTTTTTTAAGCTCTTTGATTTTTTCTAAGGATCCTGTTTGTCTTACCTTTAGCATGGCATTTGCATGTAAAGGAATATCGCTTCTTGTAAAAGCATCTCCTGCAGGGCTTAGATCATCGGTATTTGTTTCCCCTGCTACTTTAAAAACTATACATTTAATCACTTGTGGTAGTTTTTCTTTTTTATTAAACCAGTCCGCATTTGCCCAGCTTTGTAAAACTTCCTTAGCGTGTGGATTGTTTTTGCTAAGTTCAGCTATGGTATGGAAATTATCATGTACAAAAATAATATTTTTCAACACTTCTGCAGCATCTTTGGCTATGTTTTCATCTTTTAAGGCATCGATTAAAACTTTAACATTATATCCGCCTAGCATAGTTCCAAGCATTCTTAAGGCTCTTTTTTTGTCTATATTTGGAGCACTGATTTTGCCTTTAAGTATGGAATCTAAAAATTCACATTTTACTAAAGCTGCATCATCAACACCAGGATTTACTCTATTTTCTAAAAGATTTGCAAGCTCTTCATTATTTTCATTTTCAAGTAATTTACAAAGTTCTCTAGTTTGATTTGCATTTAAAGGAAGGGGTGGTATACCCAAAGCGGCTCTTTCTTCAACAAGTTTATTGTATTCTTGCATAAAAGACATTTTCTACTCCTTAAATATTTTTTATTATAATTGTAGCTCTTTGAAGGATAAAAAATGTTTAAAGTTTATTATAAAATGCCTTTATGTTACCTATCTTTACATAGTGATGGAAAATTTTTAACTAGAGTTGATTTTTGTGATAATAAAAGATCAGAAAAAAATTGTAGTTTGCTTGACTTAGCAAAATATGAACTTGATTTATATTTTACTCATAAGCTTAGAAAATTTAGCATTCCTGTTTTGATACAAGGTACAGATTTTGAATCAAAGGTTTATAAGGCTTTAATGAAAATTCCTTATGGTAAAATGGTTACCTATAAAGATATAGCCCAAAAAATCAATCATCCTAAAGCTTTTAGAGCTGTCGGAAATGCAAATTCTAAAAATCAAATTCCTATTTTTATACCTTGTCATAGAGTTATTGCAAGCAATGGCATAGGAGGATATAATGGAGGGCTTGAAATAAAAAGATTTTTGCTTGAAAATGAAGGAGTGAATTTAAAATAAGCTTGGGGTTTGATTTTCTTTGTTTTCAAATTCTTGTTCAAAAATATCATAATTTTCAAGAATTAAACAATATTTAAAATTTTTTAATTTTCTTAAATCTGAAAGCTGATTATAGGAAAAATCGCAAAATAAAGAATTTTTAGAAGCAATTTTAAAGTCTTTTATGTTTTTAAATTTTTCTTTCCAGAATTCAAAGGTATTTTGGTTGTTGCTTACAATAAACGCTTGAGAGCTTGAACCAAAAGGAGTGATTTCAAATTTATCATCAATAAAATAAATTTTAAAATCATCAATCTTATTAAAGTCAAATATTATTTTTTGATTTTTTTCTTTTAAAAAAGAAATAATTTTTGCAAAACTATTTGCGTAAAAAAAAGGCAAATTAAGATTTTTAAAATATAAATTTTCACAAATCAAAGTTGTAAAAAAGAAGCTAGATCGCGATAATAAGGTAAAATTAGCATCTTTTAGACTATGAGAATAGGCACAAAGTTTATTTAAGTAATTTTCTTCACAGTAGCAAAAAATTTCACCCTTTTTTGCTTTGATTAGTTTTTCAAAATCAGCAAAAATATTTCCTTTTAAAATGTTAAAATAAAAAGCCTTGCAAAGACTTAGTTCGTAAGATTTAAAAAGCAAAAATTCACATTCTTTATCTTCACAAAAAAAGCGTAAAAATCTTACAAGAGCTTGTTCTAGATTTTCTACTCTAAAGTAAAAAATATCTTTATCTTCAATAGTAATGTCATTTTCTGTAATTATAGCATAAGCGCCTTTTTTTACAGCTTGGGTAATTTCTTTTTTATCGTTATTAAAGAAGGCAAAGCCTGCTTTAAGTTCGTTTAAATTTATGGCAAAACCTTCCGCGCTTAAAACGCTACCTTCATGAATGAGTGTTGCGTTTAAAAGTTCACCTAAATTGCTAATTTGCATATTTTAGCCTACTAAAGAACCGTTTTGCACAAGTTGTTCAGGGGTGATTAAAACAAGCTTATCTCCGCTTTTTGCAGAAAGTATCATACCATCGCTTTCATGTCCAAAAATTTTAGCTTTTTTAAGATTGCTTATAATGCAAACTTGTTTACCGATTAAATCACTGGCTTTATAGTGTTTTGCTATGCCTGAGAGTACTTGACGGATTTCTTTATCGTCAAGTTCGAGTTGAAATTTCAAAAGTTTTTCGCTTCCTTTTATATTTTGACAATCAAGCACCTTAGCGACTTTGATTTCAATTTTTGCAAAATCATCGATTTTTATTTTAGGACTTTCTTCTTTTTTAGGTTCTTCTTTAATTTCTTGTTTTAAAAGAGCTTTTTCTACTTTTGGAAATAAAGCTTCGCAAGGATTTGCTTTAAAATCTAAAAGTTCATTATCAAGTATTATTTTTGCGTAATTTGTAGATGAAATTTCAAAATTTAAAGCTAAGGCCACCTTTTGACAAGACTTTGGTAGAGTAGGGCTTAATAAAAGGCTTGTTTTGGCTAAAATATTTGCACAAAGCGCTACTAAAGCATTAGCTTGTTCGTGTTTGTTTTCTTTGATTAAATTCCAAGGTTCGTATTTGCTAATAGCTAAATTTGCCACACTTAAGGCTTTAAAAAGTTCTTCTAAATAACGATTACACTGTAAGTTTTCTAAAAATTCTACCGCTAAATTTAAGTGTTCTTTTGCTTGATTTAATTCAACATTGTAAAATTTTAAAACACCTTCTTTTGAAATATTTCCTTGAGAATATTTTGTACTCATACCTATAATGCGATTAAGTAAATTTCCAAATTCATTGCTTAGTTCAGTATTGATACGATTTATCAGCATATTTTCGCTAAAATCCCCATCATTACCAAAAGGTACTTCTCTAAGCAAGAAATATCTAAAAGCTTCGCTTCCATAAGCATCAACCACTTCTTTAGGTTTTACAACATTGCCTTTAGATTTGCTCATTTTTTCACCTTCTTTAGTCCACCAGCCATGTGCACCTATAAATTTTGGCAAAGGTAAATCTACGCTCATTAAAAAAGCTGGCCAATAAATGGCATGAAAACGCAAGATATCTTTTCCTACTAAATGCACATGCGCAGGCCAAAATTTAGCATTTTCTCCCTTGCTTTGAAAATCAAGCGAACTTATATAGATAAAAAGTGCATCAAGCCATACATAAACAATATGTTTATCATCATTAATTTCTTGAGGCAGTTTAATCCCCCAATCAAAACTTGTTCTTGTAATGGAAAGATCTTTAAGGCCGCTTTGGACAAAATTTATAAGTTCGTTTTTTTTGTTTTTTGGCAAGATGGGATCTTTTTCTTCATACCATTGTAAAATTTTATCTTGATATTTTGAAAGTTTGAAAAAATAGCTTTCTTCTTTTAAAATCGTAGTGTTTTTGCCACAATCTGGACAAGAACAATCATTGATAAGCTGACTTTGAGTAAAAAAGCTTTCACAAGAAATACAATAGTGTCCTTCGTATTCATCTTTATAAATATCACCTTTTTGCCACATTTTTAAAAACATAGCTTTAACAAATTCAATATGCCTTGTATCAGTTGTTCTTGCGTAAATATCATAGGTGATTTCAAATTCATCCCATAATTTTTTAAATTCAAAACTGATTTTATCAGCGTATTCTTGAGGAGTGGAATTTCTTAGTTTGGCAGCTTCTTCGATTTTTTGTCCATGCTCATCTGTTCCTGTTAGAAATCTTGTTTCATGTCCTTGCAAACGATAAAATCTTGCTAAAGTATCGGCTATGATGGTAGTATAAGCATGACCTAAATGAGGCACATCATTTACATAATAAATTGGTGTTGTAATATAACGCATTTTTTTCCTTTAAAAGTCAAATCCGCCTTCGGTTTTACCCTTAGACATACTGTTATAGACTGCATCAACATAATTTTTTCTAGTTTGGCAGTTAAAAATTTCATCGCAATTATAACAAGAGTTTAGGTTTTTTGAGTTTTGACATGAAAGTAAAATTTCTTTTTTTTTATCCATATCTTGCTCAAATTCATCTCTAATTTCATTCATTGTAAGCCTTTAAAAGTTTTGAAATTTCATATTCTGATCCAAAAAAACAAGGAGTTGTCGCATGGATTTTATCAAATTCAAGTTCAAGTAAGGAGCGGTTTTTTCCATTTGTAGTTTTTCCGCCTGCTTTTTCTATGATAAAGGCTAGAGGAAAAACTTCAAAAAAGGCGCGAAGTTTACCATTAGGTGCATCTTGTGTTGCAGGATAACTAAAAATCCCACCCCCTTTTAATAAAATTTGATTGATATCGCTTACCATGGCTCCAGAATATCTTAAGCGATAGCCTTCATCAAAAAGATTTTTGATAAATTTAGCGTGTTTTTCTTCCCAAAATTTTTGCGTTCCGCCTGTAGCATTAATCTTGCCTTTTTCATTCATTTTAAGATCTTTTATAAAAATAAATTCATTATTTGCATTTAAGCGATAAAGTTTTGGCTGATCTTTGCAAATCACAAGTTCTAAGCGTGCTCCATACATACTATAAAGTGCAGCTCTTAAATTTTTAGCATTTGCTTTTTCTTCATAGATAGCAAAAATAGAACCTATGGCAAAATTAACATCCATTAAGCTAGAACCATCTAAAGGATCATAAGCTACGATAAAATTTGCCCTCTCGTTAAGCGTTAAAATTTCGTCTTTTTCTTCACTTATGATGGCTTTAATGCTTGAACATTGACTTAGAGTTTTTGTGATGATTTCATCGCTTAAAACATCAAATTTGAGTTGGGTATCGCCTGTAAAATTTTGATTTTGACTGTAGCTTGTATCGGGAAATTTTAAAGCGTTAGAAATTTCTAAAACCGCTTTTTGTATATAAGAAATCACTTCTTGCATTTTATAATTCTCCTTGTAAATTTTTAGCATTTTTAAGTATGTATTGGCAAATAGCTTGTATATCGTTTAAATCAAGCCAAGTAAGATAAGGGTGAGAAATTTTTTCATAGCTTGCAATAGCGTTTGAAAAAGTAAAATAACTTTCATCAATTTCTTTACAAAATACGCTAATGCGTGGTAAATCAAGAGTTTTTAATCCTTCAACCAAACAAATGTCAAAATTGGGTGCTAATTTTAAAGCTTTTAAAATATCTCTATTTTTATGAGAAAAAAAAGTTGTTCTCGTAGGGCTTAAAACCATGATTTCAGCCCCACTTTGAAAAAATTTAAAACTATCTTTACCGTTAAAATCAAATTGAGCTTTATCGGCAGGATCATGTTTAATGATTAAAACTTTTAAATTTTGTTGCAAAAAATTATTAGCTATTTTGGTAATAAGTGTAGTTTTACCTGAATTTGAAGGTCCGCTAAAAGCCATGATAAGTTGTTTCATAAAATATACTCTTAATTTTTTTGTAAAATTATATCTTTTTAAACCAAAAAATAGGGTTAAAAGGCTACAATAATACTAAAAAATATGGAAAAAGAATGAAAATTTATAGTGTAATTTTAGGTGCTTTTTTGCTTGGAGCTTGTTCTTTAAAAGATCAGGCGATTGTGGATACAAATTTAAAATCTCAAACTTTAATGTTTACTCAAAAATATAAAATCACACAAGATAAGATTAATGCCATTATAACCATGTCTTATTTAAACCCAATTCTAGATAAGACAAGTAAAGATGATATATTGGCCTTGTCTTTTACCCCAAATACATTAAAAATTCAAAATTTAGAAGTTTTTATCAATAATAAAAAAGCCAATATTGAAAAATTAGATGATGAGTATTTAAAATATATAATACAAAACAACTATACTGATTATTTTAAAGTATCTCTTCCTAGTGTCAAGGAAGAGACTAAGCTTGTAGCTAAGATTTGTTTAGATCATTTGCCTTGTTTTGAATTAAATTTTCAAAAATATCCGAAATCTTTATACTATCGTTCAGAAGATGTCGATACACAATATAATTAGCTAGAACTTTTTTTCCGTAAATTCGGCTTTCTTGATAAGGAACTAGCTCCATAGACAAGAAAGGTTCAAATTTGCCTGTCTTAAACATATCATTTCTTGCAAGCATACGGTTAGTAAATCCTATACCGCCATTATAAGCATAAGCGACAAAAAGTGGAGATTTTAAACGTGATTCAAGGTAATTTAGATGATAGTTTCCAAAGTAATATGCTATTTCAGGTTTAAACATAAAATCTTGATCGAAATTTGGAATTTTTAATTCTTTTTCCCCTATGTGATTGGCTAAAAATGGCATAAATTGCATCATGCCTAAAGCATAAGAAACTGAAATAGCAGTTGGAATAAAACGACTTTCTTGTCTGGCAATAGCCAAAATTAAAGCTTGTCTTGTTTTGTTATAGTCTTTTATATTGTCATAATAAGGCATTATAAAATAATGTTTTTTAAAATTATTTTTGCGTTCTAATATGTAAGCATAAATAGGCAAGGTTTCTTGTGTGTCAAATTCTTTTGCCAAGACATCTAGTTGACTTGCGTTAGCATCGCGAATTTGTTTGTTTATTTTTTGCCAAGCAAAAGGATCTTGCATATTAAAATTATTTTTTTTCTTGCTTGGATTAAGGCTTTCTATCTTTGGAAAAGGTGTGTTAGTAAGTTCTTTTGCGTAAAGACTATAAATATTTAAAGAAGAACTTTGCGATAAAGTTTTTAAATCTTCTTCATTGTTTTTAATCAACCACATCCAAAATGTAGCATTGTCTTTATTGCTTTGCGATTTAAAACTTTGTGCCGCCTTTTTAAAAAAGTCATAAGCAAGCTCTGTTTTATCATAAGTTAAGGCATTGACTCCTAAATAGAAAGCAGAATCTTCACTTGCATTTTCAGGATTTATTTCTAGTATAGAATGTCTAAATTTTGGATTTTCTTTTTTAATAATAATATTTTGTGCAAAATCTTTAAAACCAATGTGGTTTGGTAGTTTATTGACTAAACTTGTATTTAAATCTAAGTCGTATTTTTTAGAATAATTATAAAGTTTAAAAAAACCATTAATATCTTCTTTTTGTACTATATAGCTCATAGGATCAGAAGTATTAAAAGCTAGCAATAAATTTGTCAAATCAGGTCTTTGATTTTTAAAGGTTTGAGCTAAAGTCGTTCGGTCTTTGGAATTTAAACTCGCTATAAAAACTAATGAATTTAAGCGCACACTTTGACAAGTTAAATTTGCATCTAAGATAGTATTTGCTGTATAGGTATAGCATTTAGCATATTTTGGGTTGATATAAGGCTTTAAAGGGATGATTTTTTCAAGTTCGGATTTAATTTTTCCTATATAGCGAAAAATATGAGAATTTAAATCTTGTGCATCTTTTTTACTGATTTTATTTTTTTCTAAAAGCCTATAAATATAATAATCCTTAGCAAGTGAATTTTCTTCCTTTTTGAGTTTTTCTATGCTATATTGTGTAGCATTTAAACTTGAAAAAATAAATAAAAAAACGAGTATTTTTTTTATCACAATATACTCCTTAAGATATTCCCAAGAAAAATGCCAAGAAACTGCAATGCTAAGACTATAATCAAAGGCGCAAGATCAATATTACCAATGCGTGTTGGAATTTTTCTAACTAAGGCGTAAGCAGGATAACTTAATTTATATAAAATTTGCACTATGGGATTATAAGGATCAGGGTTTACCCAGCTTAAAAGTGCTGTGATGATAATAATCCAAGTATAAATGTTAATGACAATTTGTAGTACTTGAAAAATAGAAATAATAAAAGAGTCTATAACCATAGTTAAATCCTTGCTAATTCGTGAATAAAATTTTTAATATAAGGATAAAGATCACTAAGCTCAGGTCCGTGGATATTTCCTGTTAAAATTATCCTTAAAGGCATGAAAAATTTTTTACCTTTTAAGTCGCTTTTGCTTAAAAGTTCATTTTTAAAATCTTCATAGTTTTCAAAAAGTTCAATATCTTTTAAGAGTTCTTTTAAAATTTTACATTCTGTTTCAAACTCTCCAAAGTCTTTTGTGTTGAAAATAGCTCGCATTTTTTCTTTAAGTTCTTTTATGGTGCTTGCTTCTTGAGTGTAAAATTTAGCAAGTTGTGCAAGATCTTTGTTTAAATCTAAAATTTTATTAAGCTCATCATCTTTGATCATTTTGATATGTTCACGATTGATTTGTAAGAGTTTTTTAAGATCAAATCTTGCGGGAGCTTTTGAAACTTTAGAAATATCAAACCATTTTATAGCCTCTTCTAAGGTAAAAATTTCACAAGGAGTTTTATTGCCTAGCATGATCAGATAATTTGCGATTGCGCTAGGTAAAATTCCACTTTCAAGTAGCCATTTTACAGAAGAATGTGCTTCTCTTTTACTCATTTTAACACCTTCTTCGTTTAAAATGATAGGTAAGTGTGCATAAGTCATGGCTTTATTATAACCTAAGCTTGCGCGGATATGTTCTTGTTTTGGAGTGTTTGAAACATGATCTTCTCCGCGTATAATACAAGTGACATTTTCAAGCATATCATCAACCGCACAAGCAAAATTATAAGTTGGAGTTTTATCTGTTCTCATAATTACAAAAGAGTCTATGTTTTCAGGTTCAAAACTAAGCTCGCCTTTGATAAAATCAGTAAATTTCATAGTATGAGTAGGTTTTTTAAGACGGATAACAAAGGGTTTTTCACATTCTAAAACATCAATATCGGCTAGTTTTTCACAAGTGCCATCGTAGCGATAAGCTTTACCTTGTTTTTTAGCTAACTCTTTTTTTGCTTCAAGTTCTTCTTCGGTGCAAAAACAAGCAAAAGCTTTTTTTTCGCTTACAAGTTTTAAAGCCATTTGGCGATGGAATTTTAAATTTTCACTTTGTATATAGTAATGCTGCCATGAAATACCAAAAAGATTTAAAATTTCTTTGATTTCTTCTTCTTTTCCTGCTATATTTCTAGCTTTATCAGTATCTTCAATACGTAAAATAAAATCCATATTTTTTTGTCTTGCACAGATATAATTAAAAATTGCTGCGCGTAAATTTCCTATGTGCATATCACCTGTGGGAGAAGGTGCAAAACGGTACATTTTATAGCCTTTAAAATTATTTAAAAGCTTATTATAACAGAAAAATTTATACGGATATTTAATTTTACTTGGTTATAATACTTTTATGATATTTTTAATTTTTTCTTTCATTGTATTATTGATTTTTGGCTTAGCAAATGTTTATATTTATAAAAGATTAATCAAGAAAATTACTCTTTTTAAGTATTTTTATAAAATTTTTTCCTTTATTTTTATTGTGCTTTTTTTAGCTCAAGCTGTGTTTTTAATATTTCGTAGAGATGAATATTTAAGTGATACTTGGTATGAAATTTTAGCCATGCTTTATGCGCCGACTTATTGTTTGTTTTTTATGACTTTAGCTTGGGATTTTATTAAATTGATTTTAGCTCTTATGGGTAAAAGAGATAAAAAATATAATCTTATTTTGCGTTTGATTTTTGAGCTTTCTCTTATAGTTTTAAGTGTGTTTTTAATTTATATAAGTATAAATAATGCTCTAAAAATACCTGAAGTAAAGAGTGTTGATGTTGAAATACCAAATCTTAAACAAGATCTAAAAATTGCCATGCTTACCGATATACATTTGGGTAAAAATTTGCATGAAAATTTTTTAGATAAGCTCATCACTAAAGTGAATTTGCAAAGTCCTGATATAGTTGTAATAGTAGGAGATCTGATTGATACTAATCCTAAAGATTTAAAAAATTACATCTCAAAACTTAATGATTTTAACTCCACTTACGGAACTTTTTATGCTTTGGGAAATCATGAGTATTATCATGGTATCAATGAAGTTTTGGATTTACTTAGAAAACATACTAATATGAAAATTTTAGTCAATCAAAATTTAGATTTGGGTTTTATAAATATTGCTGGACTTGGAGATTTAGCCGGACTTGATAGGGGTTTATATGCTCCTGATTTAGCAAGAATAAAAGTGGATTTAAATACAAGTAAAGCTAGTATTTTACTCACACATCAACCTAAAACAGCTTTGCTTTATGATTTAAGTGATTTTGATCTTGTTTTAAGTGGGCATACACATGGAGGGCAAATTTTCCCTTTTATGTTTTTAGTTAAACTTCAGCAAGGTTTTGTTCATGGGCTTTATGATTTAGGAGAAAAAACTAAGCTTTATGTGAGTAGTGGAGCAGGATTTTGGGGGCCAAGTCTTAGAGTTTTTGCTCCGAGTGAAATAGTGATTTTAAATTTAAAAGGAAAAAAATGAGTTTTTCAAAAGAAAGTTCGAGACTTTTTGGTTTTGTAGCGGGGATTAAATTTCCTAAAATGATACAAAAAGTTATTAATGAAAATTATGTTAAGTATTTTAATATCAATATGAGTGAGTTTAAAGCTCCTTGTGAATATGAGAGTTTAAATGCTCTTTTTACAAGAACTTTGCAAATTCCAAGAAAATTTGAAGAAGGTTTTATCAGTCCAAGTGATGGTAAAATTTTAGAGTGTGGAAGTACTTTTTTGGCAAATGAAGAACATTTTGCTTTTTCTATAAAAGGACATACTTATAGCATTGAGGAGCTTTTAAAAGATAGCTTTGAAAAAGATGAGCTTAAAAATGGGCTTGATTATGTCAATATCTATCTTTCTCCAAAAGATTATCATCGTTATCACAGCCCTTGTGATATGCAAATTTTAAGTGCAACTTACACAAGTGGTGCCCTTTATAGTGTAAATGAAAAGCATTTAGAACGCATTAGTAATTTGTATGTAAAAAATGAAAGAGTGAGTTTAAAATGTCAAAATGAAAAAGGTATTTTTTGGCTTGTTTTTGTAGGAGCGCAAAATGTAGGAAAAATGCGTTTTAATTTTGATATAAGCATACAAACCAATACTAAAATTTCTCATAATTTTACTAGAAAATATGAAAATTTAAATCTAAAAAAAGGCGAAGAACTAGGAAATTTTGAACTGGGTTCTACTATAGTTTTAATCTCTCAAAAAGGGATTTTAAATTTTAATTTAAAAGCAGGGCAGGGTATTAAATTTGGAGAAAAAATAGCGGATTAGTTTTTAGGAGTTTTATTTGCCATTTGATAGATAAAGGCAAAAACTTCAGCTACAGCTTTATACATATTAGGTGGAATTTCATCACCTAAGTCAAGCTTGCTTAAAATTTCTATTAAATCTTCATCTTCTTTAATGGGAACTCCGTGTTCCTTGGCTAAAGAAATAATTTTAGCAGCACTTTCGCCTTTGCCACTTGCAAGCACTTTTGGTGCAGAGTTTTTTTCTTTTTGATAGCCTAGGGCTACGGCTTTTTTAATCGATCTTTTGATTTTGCTCATACTTTTTTATCCATACCCATTTCAAGATCTAAATTTTTCATATTTCTAGTATCAAATTTACTTCTTATGATATCACCTACAAAGAAATTTGCACTTAAAAGTCCTGCTTTATTGATATTTCTTTTAAGCTCATGGGCATTTTCATAGATGGTTTTTCTAAATTCAATATTTTCTGCCATAATATTAATATCTATATATTTTTCATTATTTAAAGAAATAAGAATTTCCAAATCCCCAAGTTTTGCAAATTCGAGTTTAATCTGAGCAAAAAATTTATCCTTTTTTCCGCGTCTAAACATAATTTTAGAATCATTTAAATCATCCCAAGAAAAAGGCAGATAAGTATTGATAGAATCATTAGCTAAAGACATAAGCTGATTGATTTCAATTTGCGCTAAAAGACGATTAGCTTGATTATATACAGCTTCATTGCCTTCATTTTTAGCCAAATTTGAAATTTGCAAAAGTGTTGATTTTACATCATGATGTAAAGATTCAGCTATATCTTGTTCTGTTTTTGGTTTAATTTGCACTAGATCTTTGGTAGAAAGATTGAGTTTGTGTTCGAGATTTTTAAGTTCTGCTTGATTAAGCTTGGCATTTTGAGTATAGGGTTCAAGTTCTTTTAAGCTTTCATTAAGTCTACGAGAAAGATTGCTTAAATTTTTACTTAAATCTTGCACTTGTTCTAGATCTAAATTTTCTACATTAAATGCTAAATTTTTTACAATATTTTGTTTTATAAATTCCTGATTTTTAAAAATATTTTGCATAGTTTGGTTATTGTTAGATTGAATATTTTGAGAATTATTTAAATTTTGCGTGTTGTTTGTGTTAGTATTTGTATTGATTGAAGTTTTGCTTTCTGTTTTTGTTTCATAAAATTTTGGATTTTCTTTGATATTTTCTTCGTGAGTTTTTGTGCTAGAATCTAAATTTGCATTAACTTCTTTTTTAGGTAAATTTTCTTCGTTTTTTACATTTTGCTTAATATCGGTTTTAGTATCATCTGTGAGAGTTTCTTCTTTTGATGCTTTTATATGTTTTTCTTCATCTTGGTTTTTTGTGTTATGATTAAGTTTTTCTTCTTTCATATTTTCTTTGTTACTTAAAAGATTTTCTAAAATATTTTCTTTATCTTGTATTTTAGAAGCTTGATTGCCTAGTATATTTTTTAAAGTATTTTCAAGTTTTTCAAAGGCGGTAGCAGTTTGTTTAAGGATGTTTGGATCTTTTATCATTAAATTTTCTGGCTTATTAAGAGCTTTGAAAAAATCATTTTTGATGGAATTTAATTCTTTTAAAATTTTATTAGCTATAGGGGTGATTTTTTCTTGAGCATAACTGGGATTTTTACTTATATAATTTTTAAAATTTTCCAATTTAGAACTTAAATTTAAAAGTGCTTTAAAAGAACTTTGATTTAAAATTTGCTTATTTTCATTTTTGCTAGAATTAATAATATTTTTTAATTCTTTTAAAGTGTCTTTTGGGCTTAAATTTGTATTTGCAAGCTGGGCTATCTGAACGCTTAGTTTTTCGCTACTAAGACCTTTGATTGTACTTAAAAGAGAGTGAAAACTTTTGGGTAGTAATTCTTCGTTTAGGGCATCTTTTAATTTAGCTTCTAAAAATACGCCTGAATTTTTAAACAAAGGAGCTAAGTTATTGTTTTTTATTTCACTGGCAGGTTTTAAAATTTGATTTAATCTGTCTAAAACTTGTGTAAAAGTATCACTTTTTGCAAGTTCTGTACTTAAGATTTTTAATTCATTAGCAAAATTAGGAGCTAAATTTAAATTTTTTCCTTGTTTAAGTACAGGGGAATCGGGATTTTTTTGAGCATTGATTTGATCTAAAAGTTTATTAACAAGTTCTTTTAATTTGGTACCTGTTTCATTTTGAACAAATTTTGCTAGTATTTCCTCACTACTAGCGTCCTTGCTTAAACCTAAATTTTGCTTTAAAGCTTGTGCAAGTGCTTCTTTTGGATTGTCTTTTAAATTTGTTTTATCTTTTGAAGCAGAGTTATCTACTTTTAAATCATTTTTTTGCGTATTGGCAATTTGACTTGCTAGTTGAGTATTAATCATCAAATACCACCATATTTCCAGGCTTTTTCTTAAATTTTTTATTTAAAATATTTGGTTTATTGATAGCAAAAAGAATTAAAAATGCTAAAGAAACTATATAAAACCATATAAAACCCTTGATTTCAAAATATTGCATTAAAAAACCTAAAATTAAAGGGCCAAACAAAGAGCCCAAAGAATAGCAAAAAAGAACTCCACGACCTAACTCTACGCCTTTATTTTTGCTTACTAAAACATCATTTGCTCTAGCAAGTGCTAAAGCATATAAACAAAATATTCCTATACCAAGAGTAATTCCTAAAAAATATTGCATATACAAGTGAAGTTTAAAAAAGATAAATATAAGCATAGTGACAAATCCTATGCTTGCGCAAGTGATAATGGCAAATTTGCGACCAAGTTTATCTGAAATAGTTCCTATGATGGTTTGTGCAATAAAACCACCTAAAACCCCACAAAATATAAAATAAGAAACCGCTTTTGTATCAAAACCTTGCAAAAGTATAAATAAAGATGCCATAGAAAAAAAGCCATTTATAAGCATTCCGGCTATAAAGCTTGTGACGATAGCTAAAGGAGCTATATCAAAAATTTTAGGTATAGAAATAGGACTTGATGCGGGTAAAACAGGTTCTTTGATTTTAATTAGATTTAAAGGTAAAGATGAAAGTAAAATTAAAGTTGCACTGAGAATAAATACACTATGTTTGCTTAAATTTAACGCTATGATTAAAACTCCAATACCAAACGCAAGATAAAAAACAATTTCATAAAAACCTAAAATTCTAGATCGAATGGCATTTTTGCTTTTTTCATTAAGCCATGATTCTATGACCATTAAAAGTCCATAGTAGCAAATCCCTATGAAAAATCTTAAAATAGCCCAAAAAATAAGATTTTCGCTTACTGTATGAAGCATAGCTGAAATTCCAAAAATAGCACCAAATAGCCCAAAAGAGCGTATATGACCTATACGAGAAATAATTTTATGAGCACTGATGGTTCCAACAAGAGCGCCTATAAAAAAACAAGAACTTACCACTCCAACAGCTAAAGAACTTTCTCCGTTTTCTTTTAATATAACACCTATAGAGCTTACTATCAAGGCATTACCTGCAAATAAAAATGCCATACCAGCAAAAAGTGCTGTCATTGATTTAATAATTTTTTTTGGACTCATACTTTTTTATATATAAAATAAAAATAAACACACAAACTAGCAAGGATGAAATTCCACAAATATAAGCAAAGATATCTAATCTATCTTGGCGATGTAAAAATAAAAATCCAGCAACCAATATTACATAAGCCATCAATTTAAAGAGAGTAAAAAACATAGCAAAAAAATGGATTTTCTCTTTAACATTTGGCTTTAAATCGTCTTTTAGAACTTTAAAATGAATAATTTTTGATAAATTTTGTTTTTTTTTGACAAAAAGCGATGAAATGAAATTAAAATCTTTTTCATAATTTTTTGATTTTTTTATAATGACTTTTTTATAATTTAAATAAGAAGCAAAAATAATCAATAAAACACTAAAAAAAGCTATTTCATAGCTTAAAAATGTATCTAATTTAAAATGATTTAACGATGAAAATATGATCCAAAAAAATAAATGAATAATGGCAAAAATACAAAATAGAGCTTTTTTATGTTCCATTATTTGTTCTTTTCTTTTTGAATTTTTTCTTTGATCAACTCATCTCTTTCTTTAAATTCTTCATAGCTTTTTACTTGAACTTTATAAGCTTTGTAAACATTAAGTATAGCAGCACTGATCCCCCAAAAAACTCCAAGCCAAAAAAGCCAAGGATAAGGAGTAAATTTTTTAAGTAAATATCCTATTCCCACACCTATAAATACAGCAACAACCATAGAGATGCCAAGACTTAAACCATCCGCAGCTTCAAGAGTTTTGCGAATGATTTTTTGTCTTTTACTGTTGGAATTTTCTAAGTGATTTTTTTCTTCTTTTAAAATATTGCTCATATTCTTTTAAAGCTTTCCCTAACAGCCTCTAGTGTTGTATCTATAATTTTATCATCCATTTTTGAACATATAAAGCTTGTTTCAAATTGAGAAGGTGCTAAATAAATTCCATTTTCAAGCATATTTTTGTGAAATTTTGAAAATAATGCTAGATCGGATTTTAATGCATCTTGGTAGTTTGATACAGGATCTTTGGTGAAAAAGTATCCAAACATAGAACCTACATGACAAACTTGCAGTGGAAGTCCTTTTTCATCTGCTAATTTTTTCATTCCTTGGGTAAGTTTTTTTGCTAATTTTCCAAGTTTGTCATAAAGCTTGGTTTTCTTTTTGGCTTTTGTAAGGCTTGCTATACCTGCAGCCATTGCTAAAGGATTTCCACTTAAAGTTCCTGCTTGATAAACTCCACCCAAAGGACTTAAAATATCCATAATTTCAGCTCTAGAAGCAAATGCTGCTGCAGGTAGACCGCCTCCTATTACCTTACCAAAAGTAATTATATCTGCTTGGATATGATTGATTCCATAGGAACCAAGGTAAGATGCTCTATATCCACTCATTACTTCATCAAAAATCAGCAGAGTTTGATTGTTTTTACAGATCTTAGCAAGTTCTTCTAAAAAATCTTGTTTAGCTGGAACTAACCCCATATTTCCAGCAATAGGCTCAATGATAACACATGCAATATCTTTATTTTTTTCAAAAAGCTCTTTAACGCTATTTATATCATTATATTTAGCTACTAAAGTGTGTTTAGCTACATCTTCTAAAACACCCAAAGAACTAGGAGAGTTAAAAGTAGCAGCACCACTTCCTGCACCCACTAATAATGAATCAGAATGCCCGTGATAACATCCTTCAAATTTTAAAATTTTATCTTTTTTAGTAAAACCACGGGCAAGACGAATAGCACTCATGGTTGCTTCTGTTCCACTGCTTACAAAGCGGATCTTTTCTAAATGAGGAAAATCAGATAAAACAAGCTTGGCAAGTTCAGTTTCTAATAAAGTTGGAGCTCCAAAACTTGAACCTTTATGAAGTGCTTTTTGACAAGCTTTTTGTATATCTTTATCACAATGTCCAAAAAGTAAAGGCCCCCAGCTTTGAACATAGTCTATATAAGAATTTCCATCTATATCGAAAATATAAGCACCTTTTCCATGAGAAATAAATTTTGGCTCACTTTGAACATTTGCAAAAGCACGAACTGGAGAATTTACACCACCTGCGATGAATTTACACGCTTCTTTAAAAGCTTTTTTGTTTGTCATTTTTCTTCCTTGCTAAATTGCTTGATGTAATTATATAAAGTTACAATTTCATCATTTGTTAAAGAGTAATTTGGCATGATTGATTTTGCGTCTTTACTCTGATTAAGAGAATTTTTAAAATTCTCAAAACTAAGATTTTGTATACTTGGAACTTTATAAGCTGTTTTAATACCATTTTTCATATAATATCCTAAAATTTGTTCGCTTCCATCTGCTCCATGACATTCTTTACAACTAATGCCCCTTGGATTTTCATAAAGCATTTTAGAGTATTCTTTAAGAGTGATAAAATCAGCACCAAAAAAACTGATACTAAATAAAAAAAACATTAAAACAATTTTCAAAGTTTCACCTTGTTAATGAAGTTTTAATATGATACAATTTTTACTTTAAAAAAGTGATTAAATTTATAGAAGGAAAATAATGACTTTGCTTGATGGTAAAGCTTTAAGCGCAAAAATCAAAGAAGAATTAAAAGAAAAAAATCAATTTTTGAAAAGCAAAGGGATTGAAAGCTGTTTAGCTGTTATCTTGGTTGGAGATAATCCTGCAAGTCAAACTTATGTAAAATCTAAGGCTAAAGCCTGTGAAGAATGTGGAATTAAATCTTTAGTGTATCATCTTAATGAAAATACTACACAAAATGAACTTTTGGCATTGATTAATACCTTAAATCACGATGATAGTGTTCATGGAATTTTGGTTCAGCTTCCCTTACCTGATCATATTTGTAAAGATTTAATACTTGAAAGTATTATAAGTAGTAAAGATGTTGATGGTTTTCATCCTATTAATGTAGGATATTTAAATTTAGGCTTAGAAAGCGGGTTTTTGCCTTGTACTCCACTTGGAGTTATGAAGCTTTTGAAGGCTTATGAAATTGATTTAGAAGGAAAAGACGCTGTTATTATAGGTGCTTCAAATATAGTAGGTCGTCCTATGGCTACTATGCTTTTAAACGCTGGAGCTACAGTAAGCGTTTGTCATATTAAAACCAAAGATTTGAGCCTTTATACTAGGCAAGCTGATTTGATTATAGTAGCAGCAGGTTGTGTGAATTTACTTCGATCGGATATGGTAAAAGAAGGAGTGATTGTTGTTGATGTTGGAATTAATCGTCTTGAAAGTGGAAAGATAGTTGGAGACGTGGATTTTGAAGAGGTATCTAAAAAATCTAGTTATATAACTCCTGTTCCAGGTGGAGTAGGTCCTATGACTATAGCCATGCTTTTAGAAAACACAGTTAAATCTGCTAAAAATAGACTTAATTAGGGAAAATCTATGGAAATTTTAAAGAAATTATATAAATTTTCACAGTCTTGGACTGGAACTGTAGTTATTGTTCTTTTGGTGATTTTTTTCTTTATACAAGCTTTTGTTATTCCTTCTGGTTCTATGAAAAACACCTTGTTGGTGGGGGATTTTTTATTTGTTAAAAAATTTAGTTATGGTATCCCAACTCCTCATATTCCTTGGCTGGAAATTCCTGTTTTGCCAGATTTCAATAAAGATGGGCATTTGATAAAAGCACAAGGGCCACAAAGAGGAGATATAGTCGTTTTTAGAAATCCTAGAAATGAAAAAGAACACTTTGTAAAGCGTTGTGTAGGCACAGGAGGAGATAGGATAGTTTATGCAAATAAAACACTTTATGTAAGAATGCATGAGAGTGATGATTTTATGAGAGAACATTATCCGAATGATCTTGTTACTCTTGGAGGGCAAATTTATGTAAAAGAACCTTATAAACAAAAAGGTATTCATTATGATCCAAAAAAAGATATAGAAAGTGATATTTTACGCTTTCTTAGCATAGGTGATTTTGCCATGTCTCCAACTTATATTAAAGAACTTGGAAATCATATAGGTTTTAGCGGCGGAAATGCTTATGTTTTTGATGTGCCTGAAAATGAGTATTTCATGATGGGTGATAATCGTGATTATTCTTATGATAGTCGTTTTTGGGGTTCTGTTCCTTATAGGTTGATAGTAGGTAAACCTTGGTTTGTATATTTCTCTTGGGATAAAGATAAAAATGTTCGCTGGGAAAGGATAGGGCGTTTTGTTGACACCTTGGAAAATGATGAACAATATATCCATGATCATGATGATGAGGATAAATTAAGCTAATGTTTGTGAAAAACACAAACATTATATTTTTAAAAGCGTGATTTCATCACCTTTTTTTAATTCACCTGTATTTTCTTCACTTATAAGTAAAAACTCACTTTTAATAAGTGGAAGTATCATACCAGATCCAAATTTATTTTCATTAAATGGTGTAAAAATATCTTTTTCTAAATTTCCTAAAATGAGATTGTTTCTTCCACTTTTAAGCTTTAAATCCATACCCATTGTAGCATGAAATTTTAAAGGATTGTCTAGGTTTCCACTTAATAAAGCAATAATTTTTTTAGCAAAAATAAAACAAGAAAGATAAGCTGCCATAGGATTTCCTGGTAAAATCAATACGAAATTTTCACCTTTTCTATAAAGCTTAGTAGGTCTTGCAGGGCGTGCTTTTAGTCCTTTAAAAAGCGGAGTAAAGCCTAATTCATCTAAAGCTTTTTCCATAAAATCAGCCTCGCCAACGCTTGCACCTCCTGAAGTGATTAAAAGATCAAAATTTGTATTTTCTAAAGCCTCTTTAGTGCTTTTAAAATTATCTTTGATAATACCTAAATAAGAAACATTTTGAAGCATGGTTAGTAAAGGCAAAGCATTGGCATTATAAATACTTTCTTCATCGCATTCTTGCCAAGGTTCTTTTAGCTCATTTCCACTTGAAAAAATACCTATGCGAATTTTTCTTATGACTTCTATTTTATAAAGGCCTTGAGAAGCAAGCAGGGCGATATGTTTATCATTAAGTTTGGTGCCTTTTTGAAGTAAAATTTCACCTTTTTTTAATTCTTCGCCTTTATAGCGATAGGCATTGTATTGTTTAGGGGCTTTTTTAATGATGAGTTTATTTTCTTCTATATACTCATCTTCTAACATTAAGATAGTATCAGCATTTTTGGGCATTTTAGCCCCTGTCATGATTTTATAGCATTCATTCTTAGCAACTGTATAAAAATTTTTATCTCCTGCAAAAATAGTCCCTTTAATCTCCAAAGCCTCATTGATATCAGTATAATTAAAAGCATAGCCATCAAGAGCAGCATTGTCAAAACTAGGTAGATTTTTTCTAGCGTATAAATCTTTAGCTAAAATTCTATCCTTTGCTTTTTCAAGGCTAATAAGCTCACTTTCATCTAAACATGAAATTTGATTTTCTAAGTCTTTTAAGGTTTCAAAGATATTTTTCATTCTTCAAGCCTTGTGATTTTCACACCCAAATCTTTAAATTTTTCTTCTAAATTTTCATAACCCCTATCAAGATGGTAAATTCTATGGACTTTGCTTGTGCCTTTAGCTGCAAGAGCTGCTAAGATAAGGGCTGAAGAAGCACGCAAATCTGTAGCCATGACATCAGCAGCGTTAAGTTCTTTTCCGCCTACTATGGTGGCAATATGACCATTTAGTTTAATATCTGCACCCATTCTTAAAAGTTCACTTACATGCATGAAACGATTTTCAAATAGTCTTTCATCAATAATACTAGTTCCATTAGCTTTTAAAGCTAGTGCCATAAACTGTGCTTGCATATCGGTTGGAAAGCCTGGATATTCACTTGTCATGATTTCTACAGGTTTAATTTCTTTAGCAGGAAGTAGGGTGATACTATCTTCTGCAATCAAAGTTTCAAAACCCATTTGATGAAGTTTTGCTAAAACTGCACTAAGATGAGTGGCGTTAACTTTATCTAAAGTAATTTTAGAATTTGTAATAGCCCCTGCACAAAGATAAGTTCCTGCCTCAATTCTATCAGGTATAACGCTAAATTCTTTAAATTCTAAAAGTTCTCCATCGCTACCATAAATTTCAAGTTCATCTGTACCTATGCCTTTGATTTCAAGTCCTGCGTCTTTTAAAACTTCGCAAAGTTGAACTACTTCGGGTTCTTTTGCAACATTTAAGAGCTTGGTTTTACCTTTAGCTAAAGCTGCTGCCATGATGATGTTTTCACTACCTGTAACCGTGATTTTATCAAAAAGAATTTCATTGCCTTTTAAATTTCCACTAGCTACGACATAGCCTTGTTTAATTTGTATATTTGCCCCCATTTTTTCCAAGGCTAAAAGATGTAAATCAATAGGTCTTTGTCCTATAGCACATCCACCAGGCAAAGATACTTCACAATGCCCAAAACGAGCAAGTAAAGGCCCTAGAGTAAGTATAGAAGCACGCATTTTACGCACAATGTCATATTTAGCTATGGTTTGATTAAGAGTGTTTGTGTTTAATAAGGCACTATTGTTTTGAAAATTGACCTTAGCTCCTAAATTTTCTAGCAAAGATATAAGAGTTTTTATATCAGCAACATTAGGAACATTGTTGATTTTTACTTCATTTTTAGCAAGTATGCTTGAAACGATCAAGGGTAGGGCAGCATTTTTTGCTCCGCTTATTGTAACATTTCCGCTTAGATGATTTGTGCCTTCGATTTCTAGATAAGTCATATTTTTCCTTGAAAAAGTTTAAAAATGCATCATTATAGCATTCTTAAACTTTTGAAAAAATATAATCAAGCTTGTTGGCTTTGGAGTTCTTGAATTTGAGCTTGAATTACATCTGCTTGAGATTTTAGCACATCAATTTGTTTTTGAAATGTCGTTTTCATTTGTTCGTTAGCGTTTGTCATTTTTTGAGCAAGTTCTGCAATTTTAGCTAAAATTTCAGCTAATTTTGCTATTAAAGCCTCTAATGCGGGATTTACGCCACCTTTGCTATTTTGAATGGAATTTTGGTCTTTGTGGTTTTCTATTTTTTCTTGACTTACTTTGATTTCATATTCTTTTTCATTTTTTGAATTTGTTTGACTTAAGCTTCTTGCTTCATCTGAAATTTGAATTTTAACCACATTGTCACTATGAACATTACTTGCCAAATCATTGTTTTTGTTTATTTGTGTTTGATAATTGCTAAAATTTTTTGTCAAAGTATCTATTTTCATCTTAAATCTTTTTAAATTAATTTGTATTGTTATCGGTTTTTTTATTTATAAATTTATATTAATGATAATTATTTTAAGGATATTTTATTTTAGATTTTCATATTTATATTTTAAATGCAAAAAAGACTAAAGTTTCATAAAGTTTTTAAGTATTTTTTTGCCTTTTTGAGTTAAAACTGCTTCGGGGTGAAATTGTAATCCATAAATAGGATATTTTTTATGTTTAATTGCCATAATAATATTTTCTGAATTATGAGCTAAAATTTTGCATTTTTCAGGCATGGAGCTAATGTGTAAAGAATGATATAAGCAAATTTCAATTTCTTGTTTAATACCCTTAAAAATAGGATCTTTTTTAAAATAAAGTTTAGAAATTTTACCATGCATGGGATTTTGCATTTTAGAAACCTTACCGCCAAAAATTTCAGCTATACACTGATGTCCTAAACATATGCCTAAAATTTTTTTATTTTTTTTAAAATATTTGATTGCTTTTAAGCTTAATTTAGATTCCTTAGGAGAATGAGGACCAGGAGAAATGATAAGATGAGTAAAATCAAATTTTTCTAATTCTTTGGCTTTTTTAAAGGCATCGTTTTTTATCACTTTACATTCAAAACCAAGTTCTTTAAGATAATAGATGATGGTGTAACTAAAAGAATCATAATTATCTATAAATAAAATTTTCTTCATTGTAATTTTACCTTTTTTAAACCACGCACGGAATTAATGCAATAAATATTTTCTGCTTCAAATAAATCTTGTTTAAATAATGCTTTTTCTTTTATCAAGCCAAGATTGATTAAGAAATTTCTATATACGCCATTTAACATACCGCTTTGAATTTGTGGAGTATAAAATTGAGCGTTTTTTTCTAAGATGAGATTGGTTCTTGAGCCTTCGCAAAGTTCATCTTTTTCGTTAAAAAAAGCTATGTCATAACACAAGTTTTGCTGCCATTTGTATGAGTGTTGATTATAAAAAGTACGTAAAGAGCTTTTGTGATAGAGATTGTCACTTTTTGAGTTAATTTTATCATCACTTAAAAGCAAAATATCGTTTGAATTTTGTTTTAAGGCACTTTGTTGAAATTCGTATCTTCCGTCTTTGTATAAAATAAGCTTTAAAATTCCTTCTTTATGTGGATTTTTAAAGGGTAGGGGAAAATTATAAAATAAAGAGTGTTTTTTGTGGAAAATTTTTTCATCGAGTTTAAAAAGTGTAAAATTTTGATATTCTTTATAAGAACTTTTTTGATTTAAAATATTATAAAAATCTTTAAAGAGCTTGTGAGTATTAAAATTAAATTTAAGAGCTGAATTTATAAGCCTTAATAAATGTTCTTTTAAAAATAAAATTTGAGAATTTTTAAAATACATGGTTTCAAAAAGATGAAAATCACAAGGATTTAAGATCGCGCTTTTAAGTTTTAATTCTTCAAATTCATCTTTAAATTTTGAGTCCCAAACCAAGCCGCTACCCGTGCTATAAGTATAAATTTCATCTTGTTTTTCTAAGGTGCGTATGGCTACGCTAAATTTATTTTTATTTTTGTGTATTAAACCTATAGTTCCGCAGTAAATACCACGATCTCTTTGTTCTAATTCTTCAATAAATTTAATACTTTCAAGCTTTGGAGCACCTGTAATAGAACCACAAGGAAAGAGAGCTTTAAAAATTTGATATAAAGAAATATTTTTTTTAAGTTTTCCTTGTACGCTTGAAGTCATTTGATGTAAAGTAGGGTGACTTTGAATTTCAAAAAGTTTGGTTTTTAAGCTTTTTTTTGTGATGATTTTTGAAAGATCGTTGCGTAAAAGATCACAAATCATAACATTTTCACTCAGATTTTTTGTATCATTTTGCAAGAAAATTTTATTTTCTTCATCTTTTATAGGATCTTTATCACGCTTAATTGTGCCTTTCATAGGTTTTGTAAATATTTTTCTTTTTTTGGTTTTGAAGAAAAGTTCAGGAGAAAAGGATAAAATTTCTCTTGTTTCATCTTTTATAAAAGCTTTAAATTCAGTATCTTGTCTAGAAAGCAAAAGTTTAAAAAGTTCAAAAGAATCCATTTTGCTATGAAATTTAAAATTTTGAGTAAGGTTGATTTGATAAACTCTTCCTTTGGAGATTGCCTCTTTAACCTTGATGAAATTTTCCTTGTAATTATCTTGATCTAAAAAATTTATAAATTCAGGAATAAATTTTTCTTCATCGATATCTTCTTTTTGAAATTTTTTTCTTTTTTTAAAAGCAAATACAGACAAATAAGCCTTTTTGCTTGTGAAATTTTTATCTTGAAAATATCTATATAGCTCATAATCAGCAAGCATTAAAATATAAAAATCATTTTTATATTTTTCTATAAATTTAAAGCATTTTTTACTTTCTTTGTGGTTAAAGGCTTTTAAAGTGTGTTTTAAATCATGGTAAAAATATTTACCAAAAACAGCATAGTTTTCAAGAGTCACTTAATTCCTTTGCAACCTGTGCGGCAAGTTTTAATTTATTATTATCAAAATGAGTGTAAATTCTTGAGGTATTTAAACTTGCATGCCCTAAAGCTTCTTGAACTAAAACTAAATCTTTTTGCTTTTTATAAAGCAGGGTGGCAAAAGTATGACGCAACATATGAGCACCATTTTTTTGTTTGCGAATTCCTGCACGAAATAAAAGCTGTTCTACTATGCGACTGACATAAGATTGAGTCAGTGGAGTGCCTTTTTTATTGACAAAAAGTAGGGCGTCTTTACTCATATAATTAATACTTACATTTTTAAGCAAATCGTAAATAAGTTCTTTTTTTATCATTACAACACGATATTTATTGCCTTTAGCTCTTATTCTTATGATATAAAGATCGTTTTCTTCGCTAATATCACCCATTTTGATATTGATAGCTTCACTTACCCGTATGCCTGTAAAAATGATGATTTTAATAATAAGTTTATTGCGTATGGTATTGTTTTTAAAATCTGCATTTTTAATAGCATCAAGAAATTTTTTAAGCTCTTCTTCACTCATAAATTCAGGTAATTTTACCCCTTTAGAACCTGCTATACCTGCCCAGTTTTTAAGATTGATATCGAAAATATGTGCTTTTTCATCTTCTTCATTTTGCTTGTCTAAAAAATCAAAAAAATTAATCACAGCAATACGGTAATTTTTTTTGCTTGCATCTGATAAAGCACCTGTTATACTTGCTAAAACTTCTACAATGAGTTCTTCATCAATCTGTTTTAAAGAGTAAAGCTTATAAAAATTTAAATATTCAAATACTTTTTTTAAAGGATTAAAATAAGTATTAACTCCACTTAAACCAGCATTTCTTGCTTTTTTTGCTAGAGCGTCAAGTTCATCAATATTTTTTACACCTTTTGTAAGAGCAAAATTAACTTCTGCTAAAGCTTGTGGATTTTTTAACTCTTTGTTAGATAGTGAGTTGAGTTTAAATTTTACATATTTTGCTAACCAAAATAAGAATGATTTTTCAAAATTTTCTTCACAATCTAAAGGGTATTTCATAAAAACTTTTCCTAAATCTAAAATTTTAGCTTTTTAACTAGAAAAGGTATTTTAGTATTAACTTAGTAAAAAAAAGCTTTTTTAGGAAAAAGTTTGTTTTTATATGCAAGGCAAAAAGATTGAAATATTTTTATTAAATAAATCTTATATCAATCATAAAAAGATATGATAAAAGGTAAAAATATATAAAATTTATAATTTTGTATTGAAAACTGTAATTTTCAAACTTTTTTATATACACCTAGATTATTCTACTTTGATATAGATTAAGCTACTATTTTTACATACTTTTATGATTTTACCTTTTGAGTGAAATAAACTTATCCATAAAATATAATGTAAAAAATTGATAATTTTATTTCGTAAATTAAAATTATATTTTACTTTTCTTGAAAACTATAAAGAATATTTAAAAATTAAATTATTTTATATTATTATCAAAATATACATAAAAATGATAACTTGTGCATTAAATTTTTTAACCCCCTATTCTTGATTTTTAGTTAAAGTAAATATTCTTAGTTATAAAATTTTTTAAGAATATTTTTATTTTAATAGTGTTATAAATAGTTATTACATAAAAACTTAATAAAAAGTTTTATCAAAACCAAATTTCAAGGAGAGGGTAATGAAATTTCCAGTAAAATTAGCAAGATCTATTGTTGTATGTGCTTTTTTAGCAGGTATAAGTGCTAGCGCATTAAGTGAAGGTAAAGAATATGTAATTCTTAAAAATCCTATTGCTAACGCTGATAATTCATTGATTGAAATTTTTTCTTATCACTGTACTCATTGTTATGATCATCACAAATTTAATACCATGGGTAAAGTTAAAGAAAAATTACCTAATTTAACTTATAAATTTTATCCTGTAAGTTCTATGGGAGATTATGGAAGGCAAGCTAATGAAATTTTTGCTTTTGCGGCATTTAAGGATGGTGTAAATAAAATTGATCCTACGGATAAAAATAGTTTAACTCATAAAGTCGCTGAAGCTTATTTTAATGCATATTTTAAGAAAAAACAAAGATGGGAAAATGGTAAAAATCCTGAAGCTTTTTATAGTGTCGGTTTAAAAGCAATGAATGTAAGTAAAGCTGATTTGGAAAATTTCTTAAAAACTCCAGAGGCTGCAGAGCTTTTAAAAAGTTATGAAATTGCCAATCCTATTTCGCAAAATTATGGCACCCCTGCTTTTGTTGTTAATGGAAAATATCAAATCATTCCAAGTGCAATCAACTCTCCAGAGACTTTGATTGAAATTACTAAAGAACTTAGCAAGCAAAAATGAGTTGTATAAAAATGAAAGATAAATGCAGAAATTTTTCACTTTCTAAATGGCAAGATACGCGTAAACCTTGGTTGATTTTGATTATAGTTACTATAGGACTTACTTGTATAGCACATTTTTTATTTCAAGAATATCTTTTTATGGAACCTTGCGAACAATGTGTGTATATAAGATTTGATATGCTTGTTATGGCTATAGGTGGTATGATTGCATTAATCAACCCTGCAAATAATATTATAAAAATTTTTTCTTATAGCTTAGCTTTTTATGGAATTTGGCTTGGCTTGGAGCATTGTCTAACTTTAAATCATATTCATGAAGTGGTTCATTCTGAAAATCCTTTTGCAGGTGTAGATGGATGTCGTGAAATTCCTATCTATCCATTTAATTTACCTTTGCATGAATGGGCTCCTAGTTGGTTTTTGCCAACAGGAGAATGTGGGATGGATACCCCTGTAGTTCCAGAAAATGCTTATAATCATCTCAATGCTTTTCAAAAATTTTTTATAGGAACTCTACCTGATTTTGAAAATGGGCTTTATAGCAATGGTTGGTATTTGATTCCTAGTTTAAAGTTTATGAATATGGCAATTTGCTGTCTTATAGCATTTTTATGTTGTTTTATTGTGCTTTTTGCAATGTTTATAGCCTATGTTTTAGATAAAAATAAACCTAATGCTAAAATTTTTGCATTGGTGATTGTTATTTTGGTTTTAGTGCTTAAATTTATAGGCGAACCAAAAAATCCAAATCAAAATATAGCTAGTTTAAACCATTTAAATCAAGTTGTTTAAAGATACTCTTAAAATACACAACAAATTATTTTTGTTGTGTATTATTAAAATTTTATTAAGCTATCTTAGGATGGCTTAAATAATTTTAAAGGATTGATCATGAGACTTAGCAAAACTCTTTGCATGGCACTTTTGGCGGGTTCTACCCTACTTGCACCTAATGCTTTAATGGCCATGGGTGGTCCTAGTGGAGCGAAAATAGATTGGCAAATTCAAGGGCAAATAGGTGCGATTAAAATGAATCCTTATGGATTGTCTCCTTTGACCGCTATTATCATGGATAATGGCTATGTTTTAAGTGATATAAAAGTAACCATTGTTCCTAAACCAAATGGCCAAACTATCTCTTATAATGTGAATTCTAAAATGGCTAAGACTTATGGTGGAATTCCTATTTTTGGACTTTATCCTTCTTATTTAAATACAGTAAAGGTAAGTTATACTAAAACTGCAAATGGTAAAAGTCAAAAAGTCATTGATGAGATTTATAAAATTACAACTCCAGGGGTTAGCATAGAACCAAGTGGAAGTACTGATCAAACAGGAACTCCTTTTGAAAATGTGAAAGTATTAAAAATGGATCCAAAATTTTCAGATAGGCTATATTTAGTAAATAATGCTCCTGGAAAACAGTCTGGCAAAGGCTCACAATCTGTATGGAATAATCCTGTAGGTGGTGATATGGAATGGGATGAAAATTCAAATGTCTTTATCATAGATATCAAGGGTGAAATCAGATGGTATTTTGATAACGATAAACTAATGAACTGGGACAATATTTATAATCGTGGAATTATGATGGGCTTTCATCAAAACAAAGATGGAGCTTTAACTTGGGGATTTGGTCAAAGATATGTAAAATACGATGTCTGGGAAGAGAAATTTTCAATCGCAAATTACCTGCTGCCTATATAGATTTTTCTCATGCTATGGACAATATGCAAAATGGGCATTATTTATTAAGAGTAGCTTCAGCAAATACTTTGCGTCCAGATGGTAAGCATGTACGCACAGTGCGTGATACTATTGTAGAAGTAGATGAGAATGGTAATGTTGTTGATGATTGGAGATTGTATGAGATTTTAGATCCTTATAGAAGTACCATTATCAAAGCTTTAGATCAAGGTGCAGTGTGTTTAAATATAGATGCAAGCAAAGCGGGTAAAACCTTAAGCGATGAAGAGCTTGCCAAAATGGATGAAAGCGATAAATTTGGAGATATAGCAGGTGCAGGTATAGGTAGGAATTGGGCTCATGTAAATAGCGTTGATTATGATCCAAGTGATGATAGTATTATTATTTCTAGTCGCCATCAAAGTGCTGTTGTTAAAATTGGTCGTGATAAAAAAATAAAATGGATTTTAGGGGCACATAAAGGGTGGAATAAAGAATTTCAAAAATATTTATTGCAACCTGTAGATAAAAATGGCAAAAAAATTGTTTGCGATGATGATTATAGCAAATGCCCAGGTTATGAAAATGAAAATGGTGGATTTGATTTCACTTGGACGCAGCATACAGGCTGGAGAATTGATAGTAAATCAAACAAGCGTTATATTTATATAAGTGTTTTTGATAATGGTGATGCAAGAGGAGCTGAACAACCTGCATTTGCAAGTCAAAAATATTCTCGTGCTGTAATTTATAAAATCGATCAGCAAAATAAAACCGTGGAACAAATTTGGGAATATGGTAAAAATCGTGGAAATGAATGGTTTTCTCCTGTAACTTCTTTAACTCAATATGAACCAGATAAAG
The DNA here is from genome assembly GCF_001457695.1 of Campylobacter jejuni. Taxonomy (NCBI): domain Bacteria; kingdom Pseudomonadati; phylum Campylobacterota; class Epsilonproteobacteria; order Campylobacterales; family Campylobacteraceae; genus Campylobacter; species Campylobacter jejuni. The sequence goes on from NZ_LN831025.1 coordinate 802,890, forward strand.
ATTCTATTGTGGTTTATAGTGCAACAGCTGGAATGGCTTTTGACCTTAGCAAAGGTGTAAGTCTTGGGGAACCAAAACCTGAAATTGATGAATTTAACTGGGGTGCTAAGGAACCTTCGGTTCAAATTCAATTTAGCGGTTCAGGCACGGGTTATCAAGCAATGCCTTTTAGTGTTGATCAAGCATTCAATCCTAAAAAATAACAATAAGCCCAAAAATAAATTTGGGCTTATTTATTTTTTTTAAATAAAATTATCTTTGAAAATTTTATTTAACCAAGGATATAATATGCGTAATTTTTTTTGCAAATTTGTTTTAGCTCTTGTATTTTATTCAAGTTTTGCATTAGCAAATAATAGTTTTATTACCCTTAATCCAAGTTTACCCAACTCTGAAAATAGTGTAATAGAAGCATTTTCTTATAAATGTATACATTGTTATAATCATCATAAATTTGGAACTCTTGAAAAACTGAGAGAAGCTTTTCCAAATTTACATTTTAAACTCTATCCTGTAAGTTTAATGAATGGGGAATTTTCCAAAGAAATGAATGAGCTTTTTGCCTTTGCTCAATACAAAGATAAGCAAAATGGTAAAGATGCGAGTTATTCTGATAGTTTATCTCATAAACTTGCTGATGTTTATTTTGCTTCTTATTTTTTAAACAAGCAAAGAAATTTTTCAAATTTAGATGAATTTTACGACATAGGTTTAAAGGCTATGAATGTAAATAAAAATGAAGTATTAAATTTTTTAAATACCCCAAAAGCTAAAGAAATTTTAAGCGAGTTTCAAAGAGCTAATGATATAGCTAAAACCTATGGCACCCCTGCTTTTGTTGTTAATGGAAAATATCAAATTAACCCAAGTGCAATCAATTCGATGCAAGATTTAGAAGATCTAGTTAAAAAATTAAGTAATATGAAATAATAAATTTTTAAGGCAATAAAAATTGCCTTAAAAATTATTTTTTGATCATATTTGTATAAGGTCCATAGCGATGTTGGGTTGTAGAAAAGCTATCGTCATAAGGTCCCACATCCATATCTAAAGGCTTAACCTTTCTATTTGGAAAGTCTTCATCTCTATTTGCTTTAATAGGGCGAGCTTGTGAATTCATGTAAGCTGCTACATCATAAGCATCTTCAAGACTTAAGTCAGGTGCACCTTGAGGCATATTTTCTTTAATATAAGAAGCAGCTTTGATAAGACGATACATTCCAGCTCCTGTGTTATAACTATCATCACCCCAAAGTGGTGGATAAAGATAATACGCCCTGCGCTATCCTCATTTTTAAGCCCCAAGCCATTTTCTTGATGACAAACGGCACATTTATCCATATAAATTGCCTTACCTTTTTTAGGATCAGCTGCTCTTGAGATGAAATCTATTTTCTTAAGTCCCTGTCCTTCTATCTTAGCTCCTACTGGAACTCCTTGAGATAACCATTGCATATAAGTTAGCATGGCTTTCATTTCAGGCGCATCACTAGACATTCTTTTATCATTTATAGAGCGTTCAAAACAGCCATTGATCCTATCTGCTAAGGTAATTACTTTATCTCCTCTGGCATTATATTGTGGAAATCTTGCCCAAATTCCTACAAAACCCGATTGATTTTGCACACTTCCACCATTAGCATGACAGCTTGAACAAGAAAGATTATTTCCCGCAAATCTTTTTTAGGATCTTTGGCCTGTGGACCCACATATTTGCTTGTTTCATTAAGAATTTTATTTCCCAAAATAACCATTTTGCTATATTTTGAATTTTTTTGGCATTTTAGTTTCATCTATAGTGCCATCTTCATTTAATGCCTTAGGTAAATTCCATTTGGCGGTAGACAGATCAATACCTGTTGCACTCTTAGTTTTTTCCAAATTTGGATCTAAGGCTAAAGCACAACTTCCACATAACAACAAAGTTAAAACGATAGAAAATTTATTCATCAATTTTCCTCCTTATTTTGCGTAATTTAAATTCAGCATAAGACTTTATTTAGAAAAAGTCAATAAAACCTAATTACATTTTAAGAAAAAAGCTTTAAACCTTAAAATAATATTCATTTATATTTAAAATAGAACTTATAAATATTTAAAGCAAAAATAAAGTTTTTTCGCTATAATAAAATCTTGCAATATTTTTAAAGGTTAGGTTAATGAAAAATTTAAGCATTCAAGAAAAAAAAGACTTAGACAACTGTGTTTTTCAAAATCTTGGAAGGCAAGATACTTTTGCTTTAAGCACGATTTTTAAAAATTTTTATTTAAAAATTAAAGCATTTATTTATTCTAAATAATACCACTTAAAATCTTTTTTTGTGTAGGAAAGATCTTTAAAAGAAGGCGATTGGATAAATAGTTTGCACTCTTTATCCAAATTTTCTATTCCGTATATTTTCATAGCCATTCTTGAGTTATGTCTTGTAAGTTCTATTCCAACGCAAGCTTGATTGTTGATTTTGTAAAGCAAAGTACCACCGTCTTTTTCGTCTATATTTAAAATATCCAAATTCTTATTTTTACTCATATCTTTTACATCTTTACTAAAAGAATATCGAAGTTTATAATATATCATAATATCCTGCATGGTATTTTTCAAATTTTGTAAATTTTCATTAATCAAGTATCTATTATTTTTATAAAGTTTTAAAAAATCTTCATTAAGAAATTTTTGAAAACTTTCATCTTTAGATAATTTTTGACAAGAATTATAGCTATTTAAAATTCTAACTTGACCAGCTTCTATTAAAAGTTCAAGGCAATCTTTATTTTCTTGTGAAAATTGCACTAATTTAACTTCTTGAATCTTAAAATCTTTATTCGGTTTTTTTTCATAAGCAAAATCATTTAATTTTTCATAAATATTGGCAAAACTTAAAGAATATAAACTAAAAAAAATTAAAATACACTTTTTCATTGAAAAAAATGTTTGTATTTATTTTTTAGAAATTCCACCACTTCTAAAATTTCATCAACCCCTTCTTTGTTGGAATTTTCAAGCACATTATCTATATTATCAATATAAGCTTCTATTGCATTTTCTAATTTTTCTCTTTTAACTCCAGCGTATAAAAGCATAGCTTCTAAAACTATGCTAAGCTCATATTGTAAATCTTCTAGTTCATTTTTTAAGGTTTTATTATTGTTTTGATTCATTGTTTTCCTTTTTAAGTTCTTTGCTTTTAATTAAATCAATAATTTGAGCCTTAATATAATTATAATTTATTCCATCTTTAAATGTCGCAAAAAGTCCACCACTAGCATTTTTATGTCCACCGCCACCTACTAAATTTTTAGCCATTAAACTTACATCTATTTTTCCATTTGCACGAAAACTTAAGGTTTTTCTAGAACTAATATCAATAAAAAAGTCATAATCAGGATTTTTTACTAAAAAATCATTTCCAATAACAGAAGTATTGCCTATATTTGAAGTTAAGATGCCTTTATGGCCTTCATATTCTATACTGAAATTTTCTTTTAGCTCACTTAGTTTTTCAACTACAAAATAAGAAATTAAATTAGAAAGAGTATCATCATTTTTTCTGGCAAAATAATCCTTTTTTATAAAATGAGTAGCATTATCGAGTAAAATATTTGCATTTTCTTTTCCTATAAATTTCCAAGCCTTATCAAGCAAGAAAAACATATAATCAATTTGAGATTCTTTAAACATCACACGATTTATTTCTTTTGCATTGGCAATCAAGCCTAAAAAAACCTTTCCAAGTTCAAAATTTTCATCCTCGCTTAGCCAAATATCAACAGCATTAACCACATCAACAAAGTTTGAAAGTTCTAAAACAGGGGTGCAGATTTTAGAGAAAAAATCATAAACGATTTTAGTTGCACATCTTTTAGAATCAAGTAAATACCAAGAATATTTTTGAGCACATTCTTCGCCACTCTGATGATGATCAAGAAGAAAAATTTTAATATTTTTCTCTTTGCAAATTTTTTCAAATTCTTCGCATTGATTTAAATTTAAATTTAAATCTGTTATTAGAATAATAGCTTTTCCGAAATTTTCATCTTTTTCTATATCGCTTATAATAGAGTTAAAATTTTCATTAATTTCTTTACCATAATTAGAATTATAAAATCTCACATTTTTAAAATAAAAATTTACTATAAATTGACAAGCATAACCATCAAGATCTGTATGCGAAAGATGATAAATTTTCATTATATTCCTTAAAGTTCTATCCTAATAATACCCTCGGTATTAAAATTTGTATTTTCTGCAATTTCTGCAAAACTTAACACTACTATATTAATGCTAAAATTATAACAAATATCAGCAATGAATTTTCTAAGCTGCGGTTCAACGCAAAGTATAAAAGGCTTGATACGACCATTTGCTACTGCGGCAACTTCAGCCCTTAGAGTATCTACTAAAGTACCTGTTTGAGCTACACTTAAAGGCAAGTGATAACTTCCATCTCTAAATTGTACATTTTCCAATAAAACCGCAGAACTAGCAGAGTCTAAGATAAAAATATCCAAATTTCCTTTATCATCTAAATACATATTTGTAATCATCCTAGCTAAGGACGCCCTTACATGTTCAATAATCATATCAAAACTCTTGCTTACTTCTGCTATATCACTTACAGATTCTAAAATAGTAAGCATATCTTTAATTGGTATGTGATGCTTAAGCAAGTCTTTGAGAATTTTTTGAATAAGACTTACAGGTGCGACACCTAAAGCACCTTCTACGATGATTGGATAATCATTTTTAACCTTATCAAGAAGATTTTGCACCTCTTGGCGTGTGAGAAGTTCGCTTGCGTGCGCTTTGATAAGTTCGCTCATATGTGTTGAAATAACACTTGCAGGATCTATTACTATATAGCCATTTAATGTTGCTTCATCTTTTAAATTCGCATCAATCCAAAGTGCATCAGAGTTAAAAGCGGGTTCTTTTGTAGCAATCCCTTCTATCTCTTCTGTGATAAAACCACTATCCATGGCTAAATATTTATCCGGATAAATTTCAGCACTTGCTATAGACACGCCCTTGAGTTTAAAACTATACTCATTTGGTTTAAGTCTTAAATTATCTCTTATTCTTATTTTTGGCATTAAAAATCCTAAACTTTCAGCAATACTTCTTCTCATTGAGCGAATTCTTTCTGTAAGTTCGTTTTCAGCAAGCTTAATAAGTCCGTATCCAAGTTCAAGTTCTAAAATTTCAACTTTGAGGATATCGTTAATCTTGTGCTCTTCTTCTTTGAGAATTTCTTCTTCGCTTTTCTTAGCAGGCGTTGCCGTTGTCCCACCTGCTCCACTTTGAGATGCAGCTGCGGCACTTGGTTTGCTTTTTTTAACTGTAGTTATATCAATTTTACCTTCCTTAACCTGCTTGGTAAGATAGCCAAGGCTTAAAAATACTAAAGCCATAAAGCCCAAGGATAAAGTTGGCAAACCAGGCACTAACGCAAAGATAAAAAGTACAAAACCTACTATTAAAAGCGTGCGATATTCGCTTAAAAGTTGAGTTAAAGTTCCTTCTGCAAAATTTTCCTCATCTTTGCTTGCACGAGTGATAATTATAGCGGTTGCAGTAGAAGTAATAAGCCCTGGAATTTGAGATACAAGTCCATCACCTATGGTTAAAATAGTATAGGTAGAAGCAGCATCGCTTAAAGCCATATCGTGCTGAAAAGATCCTATTAAAAAACCACCTATGATATTTATAATAGTTATGATAATTCCTGCAACAGCATCTCCTTTGATAAATTTAGAAGAACCATCCATTGCACCATAGAAGTTTGCCTCAGCAATAACTTCTTGACGTCTTGCTCTAGCGGTTTGTTCATCAATAAGTCCTGCATTTAAATCCGCATCAATAGCCATTTGTTTACCCGGCATCGCATCAAGTGTAAATCTTGCTTGTACTTCAGAAACCCTTGTACTACCTTTTGTTACAACCATGAAATTAATCAATACCAAGATACAAAATACAATCACGCCAATGACCATATTTCCACCAACAACAAATTCTCCAAATGCTGCTATAATCTCACTCACAGCTTCAGGGCCGTTTTGCCCTTCGCTTAAAATCATCCTTGTGGTAGCTATATTTAATGAAAGCCTAAATAAAGTGATAATCAAGATTAAAGTTGGAAAAGTTGTTAAATCTGTCGGTTTGGGTATATAAATAGAAATTAAAATAATTAATACCGATAAAGCTATACTTAAAGCCAAGAAAAAGTCCAAAATAGGACTTGGTAAAGGAACTATAATAATAGCTAAAATACAAACTAAAAAACCAACAATAGTCAAGCTTTTAGCTTTTAAAACAGGAGCGATTAAAGGCCCCAAGAAAGGAAAAACTAAATCGACTATTTTATTTTTTGCCATTATTTTTCATAATATCTTCTAAAGTAATAGAATCTAAAAATTCATCTACTTTATTTTGTAAATTTACTAACATAGGCATTAAGGTGCAATTTTCTTCTTTATTATTTGGACAAGTGCCACCACTGCATTCAAATACACTGATATCCTTTTTTTCAGCACTATTAACAATTTCTTTTATAGTATATTGACTTGGTTCTTTGATTAAAACAAAACCACCTTTTGCCCCTTTAAAGGATTTTAACAAGCCATCTTTAGCTAAAGTTTGTAAAATTTTAGCTAAAAAACTTTTAGGAATATCAAGCTCTAAAGCTAAAGAATCTACATCTTGAGGTGTTTCTTTTTGAGAAATATAAATTAAAGAAAGTAAAGCGTATTCGCTAGCTTTGGTAAATAGCACAGATTCTCCTTGTTATAACTACAGAAATAGCTGTAATTATAATAAATAATTCTTAGAAAAAGACTTAAATTTTGACAAAACCTTCTAAAAAAGATAAATTCAGTTTATTTTTTGCTTTTTTAAGATAAAATTACAGTTCTTTAATTTTATTATTTTACCAATCAGGAGGTCTATCATGGCTTTGGATTCGGCCAAAAAAGCAGAAATAGTTGCGAAATTCGCTAAAAAACCAGGTGATACTGGTTCAACAGAAGTTCAAGTAGCTCTTTTAACTGCAAGAATTGCAGAACTTACAGAACATTTAAAAATCTACAAAAAAGACTTTTCATCAAGATTAGGACTTCTAAAACTTGTAGGTCAAAGAAAAAGACTTTTATCTTATCTTAAAAGAAAAGATTATAATTCTTATAGTAAGTTAATTACTGAATTAAATCTTAGAGATAAATAATTTTTAAGCCCTTTTTACGGGGCTTTTGCCTTTTAAATTTCTTCTTTTGTAATCAGTTTTATATATCAAAAACACAAGAAAAATCTTACAAGATTTCCCTTTGTCCTTTGGCATCAGGTTCGCTTAAAATCCCGTTTTGCGTAAGTTGTTCAATAATATTTGCAGAGCGGTTATAGCCGATTTTTAAACGGCGTTGTAAATAAGAAATGCTTGTTTTTCCATCTTCTAAGATTACTCTTTTAGCTTCTTCGTAAAGCTCATCTACTTCCCCATCAAAGCTTTCATTTGTTGTAACACCTACGCTTTGTTGATCCTTTAAAAAGCTTTCATCATATTCTACGCTTTGTTGATCCTTTAGAAAATCCACGATTTTTTCTATTTCAAATTCGCTTGCAAAAGGCGCATGCAAACGCACTATAGAGCTTGTTCCAGGAGGAGTAAATAAACAATCCCCTCTTCCAAGTAAACTTTCAGCACCCATAGCATCTAAAATAACTTTAGAGTCAATTTTTTGCCCTACTTTATAAGAAATTCTACTTGGTAAATTCGCTTTAATTAGTCCTGTTACAACATCAACAGAAGGTCGTTGTGTAGCTACAATCAAGTGGATTCCACTTGCTCTTGCCATTTGCGCAAGTCTTCCTATATAAAATTCTACATCTTTACCCGCAGTCATCATCAAATCAGCAAGTTCATCGATAATTACTACAATAAAAGGAAGCTCTTCTCCTCCTAATTCTTTCATTTTTTCATTGTAATTTTCTATATTTTTGGTTTTTGCATCAGCCATTAAGCGATAGCGTCTTTCCATTTCAGCTACCATATTTGAAAGCGCATTGACTGCTTTTTTTGGATCTGTGATAACAGGAGTTAAAAGATGAGGAATGTCATTATAAATGCTAAATTCAAGCATCTTAGGATCTATCATCATCAAACGTAAGGTTTTTGGAGAGTTGCGATATAAAAGACTTAAAAGCATAGAATTTATCCCCACACTTTTACCACTACCTGTCGTTCCTGCGATGAGTAAATGCGGAAGTTTTTTAAGATCGGTTACAAAAGCATTGCCTACTATATCTTTACCTAAGGCTATGGTTAAAGGACTTTTAGCGTTTTTAAAAACTTCACTTTGTAAAATTTCTCTTAAATAAATGGTTTGAATTTCATCATTTGGAACTTCTATACCTACAACATCTTTTCCTGGTATTGGAGCTTGAATGCGGATTGATTTTGCCATTAAAGCCATAGTTAAATCATCTTGTAAATTTAAAATACGACTTACTTTTACATCTGCACTAGGACGAAATTCAAAAGTAGTTACCACAGGACCAACATAAGTGCTTATAACATCACCGCCTATTTTAAAACGACGCAACTTTTCAAGAAGATTGTAAATTTTTTTATCTATTTCACTTTCATTGATTTCTTGTCTATGCTCTTTTGGATTAGCCAAAAAATCTAATGGTGGCAAGGTGAAATCTTTTGGTTTTTCTACTTCGCCCTGCTCTATTTCACGCAATAAAGCTTGGTTAATAGCAATTTCTTTGGCTAAAACTGCTTTTTGAAGTTTAATTTCTTGATCATTTGTTTTTTCATCATCAATTTTAGTTTTTGTATTTTGGATAAAATCGAGTGTATTTTTTTCTTCTATAACTATTTCATTTATATTTTTTATAGGAGTAGGTTCTATATAAGGATGATTTAACTCTTCTACAATGGGAGTAAATTCAAAGATATTGTCTGTTTTATCTAGATTTTTATTTTCATTTATTTTGTCTGATTCTTCTGTTTCTGTTTTAATTGTTTTTGGGCTATTAAAACTATATTTATTCCCTTCTATAATATCACTTGAATTTATCGCATCATATTCTTCTAATTTTTTAATTTCTTGTTTTACTTTATTTTCTAAAATTTCATTTTGATAGGCTTTGTATTCTTGTTCTAGTTTTTCTTTTTTTATCAAATTCTCTCTAAGTTCAAGCTCTTTTGTAAAAATTTTTGGTTTAACTTCTTGATTAGAAACTGGAATTTCAATATTTTTACGTTTATAACTTGGCTCATCTAAATTTTTATTTGTATCTATTTGCTTTATATCTTCAAGTTTTTTAGGTTTTAAAAAACGTTCAGGGATCATATCTACCTCTTCTTCTGAAATAAAATTAAAATCTTCATCAAGACTAATGCTCATTTTACTCGCTTTTTGTGCAAAATTTCGCACCTGTTGAGAATGTTCATAAACAAAACTTCTCGATTCTTTTAAGCTTTGTTTATCAATCTCTATGGTTTCATCTAAAATTTGATTTTTTAGTTTTTCAAAGTTTTCTTTGGCGGTGGTAATTGAATTTTTACTCGCATTGATATTGCTATCTTTAATTATCTGTTCTAAGTTATTGGTTTTTTCTTTTTTGTTTATTTGTGAATTTTCGTATATGTTGCCTTGTAAAATATTTAATTTTGGCACCATAAGTTCTGATTTACCTACATCTTCTTTCTCATTTTCTCCGCCAAATACACGCATAAGTAAAGATTTAAAAGCTTGCTCTACTTTTAATAAATAAGTAAAATCTAATTCTATTTTTAAAATTTCTTTTGCAAATTTTGGAAACAATAAAACCAAAGAAAATAGTAAAAGCAAAAGAGCAAAAATTCCACTCCCTGTATGCCCTAAGATTGCAGAAGAAAATCCATATACAATTTCTAAAATATACCCAAACCCTCTATAAAAGACAGAAAATAAAAGCAAGGTAGAAAAAAAGGCTAAAGAAAAACCAAAAAGTTCTCTACGCTTAAAATTTTCTATTTTATAATTTTTTTTATAGTAGAGATAATTTAATATAAGCAAAGAAAATGGATAGTAATACCCAAATTCTCCAAATAAAAATAAATTAGCCTTGTAAACCCATTCTCCCATGCTAGGTGCTAGCATACAAAGACAAAGATAAAAAATAACAAGTGTAGAGCTGGTAAAAATGGCTTCTTTTTTAATATTCTTTCCTTGAAAATAAAATCAAAGCCAAATTATACCATAAAAAATTTTACATATAATTTAATAAGCTAAGTTGAGAAATTGTTGTACTAGCTTTAAGAGAAGCTTGATATGCAAGTTGAACTTGCATTAAATTCATCATTGCCTCACCATAATCTACATCAATCACATTTGATTTTATACTTTGGACATTAACGCTTAAAAAGGATGTGCGTGTATTAACACCTTCGATAGTATTATGATATGCTCCCATAGTTGTATTAAGCTTGCTAACATGATCTGCTAAATGATCAAGTCTTTCTAAAGCTCCTTGTATACCTGTATTTCTAGGGTTTTCACTTTCGGAGTCTGCTCTCATATTGCCTTTTAAAACAGCATCAATCATTAAATCTAAATCTTTAATAATATCCACATTTGGCTCATCTATAGTTAAAGAATTATTCGCACTAAAACTAAAATTTGGACCATTTGTTACTGAAGAAGTTGTGTTAAATGGTGGTTGTGGAAAGTGGCCACTTTGAGAATCACTAAGAGAAATTTCTATATTAGTGCCTGAAGAAAGTTTATCAGTAATACTAATACGACCTTTATAATCCATACTTACATCGACAGTAGCTTGAGAATCTTTCATGAGTTGTTGTATTTGGGTATAATTTGCATTATTAATTTGACCATTATTGGCTTGTATGGTTGTTGTAGGAATTTTATCTGCAGCAAACATACCTATAATATCATTAAGCTGTTTATAGGTAATATCATTTGATCCTGTAACAACTCCACTATTTCCAGTTGCAGGATTAGTATGCATAATAGGAAAGCTTATGGTTTGACCTGGATTATTAGGATCAGGATAGCTTACAGTTGAAGTTTGTAAATTTATAGTAACATCGTAAGTATTTCCACCTTTGGAATTGACTTTTAAATTTAAAGTAGTACCATTTAGGCTATCTCCTGCCATTACCTCGCTAAGTTTGGTTGAATCAGTTGCATAAGCATTGCTTCCTTTGATAACTTGAGAAACATTACCATAAACAGTATTTCCATTTTTTTCAAAATACACATTATCGTAATCAGCTCCATTAGTAGCATTTCCATCTGTATCTGTCATTTTACTTTTGATAAAATCAGTTTGTTTTAAATCGATTTCAAAGCCTTGTCCGTTGATTTGAATGGTTACAGGATTATTTAAATTTGTAATATCTCCATTACTAGGAGCAGCTGTAGCAGCTTGCATAACCCTATTTGTAACTTCATTCATTGAAATACCCTCTTGATTAGCAGCTTCAATAATATTTTTAAGTTCATCTTTGGTATCAGCTTGTGGTGTGAAAGCTACAGCATGAAAATCGAGTTTATTATTACCTTGCTTTAGATCTGTAATTTGAATTTGACCACTATCATTCATACTTATTTCTACTACTTTATTATTTGGAGTATTACCATAAAGAGCTCCAATATTTTCCATTACATCTTCTAAAGTATCTTCGGGTTTTACAAGTACAGCGCTTTTAAAACTTGTTCCATCGGGTCTTGTACCTTGAACATAAAGAGTTGTTGGAGGAAAATCTAGTTTGCTATCATCATACTCAAAATCTTTATCAGCATCTAAGCTATTATCTTTTACATAACCTTGCCCGATAAGTTGTTGCCATTTAGAATCTCCTGTGAGATATTTAGTTTTATCAGGGTCTTTATTTAAATCCCAACGATTATCTGTAAAACTAACATTGGTGCTTATTTGTTTTTTATAGTCTCCATCTGCTTTAAAAAATAAATCCCAACCTGGTATATTGTATGGGCTTTCAGTTCCAGCTCCAGTTACTACATTAATATTATTTTTATCTCCATAATAATTTCCATTAGAATCAAAAGGTTTGTTTGCAACTTGAGAACCTGCAAAAAGATACTGACCATTAACGCTAGTATTTGCAAGCTGAACTATACTTTCTTTTATGCGTTCTAGTTCTTTTGCTATAGCCTCTCTTGAAGTTTGAGAATTGCTATCGCTTGCAGCTTGAGTTACTTTAACTTTAAAATCTTCAAGAAGTTTAACCATGTCTTGTAAAGCTTTCATGCTATTTTGAGTCATTTCTTGAGCTCTACTAGTTGATTCTTTTACTTGCTCTAATGTTTTAATTTCATATTCAAGACGCGTATTATCTATATAAGTGCTTGCATCTTCATATGAATTTTGAATTTTTAAACCTGAAGCAAGTTGTTGAGATATCTGATATAAAGCACTTTGACCACCCATAGAATTATTCACACTATTTGTGAAGTTAAGTTTATTTGTAATTCTCATTTTTTTTCCTCTAAAGTATTAAAGTTAAAATCTTTTCAAACATTGCTAATAAACAAAAGCAATAACTGTTCCAAAAATTTAAATTATATAATTTTATATCGTCTTTTTGAAAATACTTTTTATTTTTAAAGTATTTTTTAGCCTAAAAAAGTATAATTTTAGCTTTAAATCTTAAAAATGAGCCCGAGTGGTGAAACTGGTAGACGCGCCAGACTCAAAATCTGGTAAGGGCAACCTTGTGTCGGTTCGAGTCCGACCTCGGGCACCACTTATTTTTTGCGGGAATAGCTCAGGGGTAGAGCACAACCTTGCCAAGGTTGGGGTCGCGAGTTCGAATCTCGTTTCCCGCTCCATAGAGTAAAAAAATATAAAATCTTTTTAATTATAAATTCTCGCTTTTCTCTAATACTAAAAAATACTCATTTTCTAGAATTTCAAGTTCTTTTTGCATTACTTCAAGTTCTTGATAAAGCTTGTTAATACCTATTTCTTGATATACATTTGGATCGGATAAATCTTGATTTAATTTAGCTATCTTTTGCTCTAAAAAATCTATTTTTTCAGGATGGTTTTTTAATATCCCATTTTCTTTGTAGCTCAATTTTTTAGAGCTTTTTTCTTTTTGGTTATTATTTTGCTCTTGGGTTTGAAGCTCTAAAGCAAAATTATCCAATTCTTCAATTTCTTTTTCATTTTCAAGATATTCAGTATAAAGAGTGTGTAAAATATTTATATATCCATTTCCCTCAAAAGTATAAAGTTTTGTTGCGATTTTATCAACAAAATATCTATCGTGTGATACTAGCAAAATAGCCCCTTCAAAACTAAGTAAATATTCTTCTAATATATTAATCGTAGCTATATCAAGATCATTAGTTGGCTCATCTAAAATCAAAACATCATATTCTTTAGTAAAAAGCAAGGCTAAAGCAACGCGATTTTTCTCTCCGCCACTTAAAAGAGCTACGCTTTTATCTAAAAATTCCTTAGGAAATAAAAAATTTTTCAAATATCCATAAACATGCATATTTTTACCACGAACTTCAACCCTATCTCCACCATTGGGGCAAAAAATTTCAAGTAAGCTTTTATCAGAATTTACCAAGCTTCTAGCCTGATCAAAATATCCTATCTTAAGCTCTCCGCGTTTTATTTCACCGCAATCTTGTTTTATTTGCCCTAGAAGAATTTTTAACAATGTTGATTTCCCACAACCATTTCTTCCTACGATAGCTATGCGTTCACCTTGTAAAATACGCGTTGAAAAATCTTTAAAAAGATTTTTATCGTTTATATTTTTGCTTATATTTTTAAGCTCAAAAAGCATTTTTTTACGATTGATCGTTTTTTCTCCATTAAAATTTAAAGCCGCTCTTGAAATTTCAAGTTTTAAGCGTTTGATTGCTCCAGGATTTTTTTTCGCTTCTTCACGCATTTTAAAAATACGTTCTTTTCGTCCTTCATTTCTTTTAAGTCTTGCTTTAACCCCTCTTCTAAGCCATTCTTCTTCACTTTTTAATTGCTTTAAAAGAGTTTCATGGCTCTTAGCAAGGCTTTGCAAAATTTGTGTTTTTTTCTCTAAATAGTTTGCATATCCGCCTTTAAAAATACTAAGTTTACCCTGCTCTACTTCTACACACTTGTGTGCTATAGCGTCAATAAAATATCTATCATGAGAAATAAAAATCACACACATCTTTGAATTTTTTAGCAATTCTTCCAAAAAGCTTGTCATATATACATCTAAATGATTAGTTGGTTCATCAAGCAATAAAATATCAGGATTTTTTAGTAAAAGTATGCAAAGTCCAACGCGGCGTATCTCTCCACCACTTAAAGTAGATATAATGCGACTTTCATACTCAAGCAAACTAAATTCTTTTAAAACGCGTATTATTTTAGATTCTATATTCCAAGCATCTTTACTATCAATCAAAGTCATAAGTGTATCTATTTTTTTAAGATAATCTTTATTACTAGGATCTTCTTCTAATTTTTTATGCAGTATTTCATATTCTTCTAAGGCATTGTAAATTTCTGCAAGCTCTTGCTTGATAGCTTCTTTTACACTTAAATTTGCATTAAAATCAACGGTTTGTGAAAGCATGGCTATGCTTTTTCCATTTTGTCTTATTACTCTACCACTATCTAAAGGAAGTGTGCCTAAAAGCGTTTTTAAAAAAGTAGATTTTCCTTCTCCATTTTTGCCTATAATGGCAATCTTTTCTCCCTCGTTTGCACTAAAATTTGCTTCATTTAAAACTATTTTGTCTCCAAATTTTTTTGAAGCTTCGATTAAATCTATAAGAGCCATTTTTTATCCTTGACTGAGTTTAAAGCTAAAACTAGAACCATGGCCTAAAGTGCTAGAAATTTCAAGATAACTTTTATGTATATTTAAAATTTTCTTTACTAAAAAAAGTCCTAAACCAAAAGAATTATCACTTTTTACATCAATTTTATAAAATTTTTTTGTAATCAATTTTATTTTATCTTCTTCTATGCCTTTTCCAAAATCTTGCACTATTATTTTTTGATCTCTTGCTGTTAAAATGACTTCTTTTTGGCTATATTTTAAAGCATTAGAAAGCAAATTTATAATCACTTGCTCGATTAAAAATTCATCAGCCTTAACTTTCGTGCTTTTACCTTGCAATACAACTCTTTCAAAGCCTGGGTTTTTAGTGATTTTTTCACATAGAAAAAAAAGATCAAATTCTTGCATTTGCAAGGCTCCACTATTAAGATTAAAAACAAAATTAAGCTTATGGGTCAAAGCATTAAGCTTAATGCTTTGACGCGAAATTTTTTCTAGTAATTCCTTTTTTAATTTTTTATCTTCCAATTTCTCGTCTTTTAGCATCTCTAAGCTAAGATCAATCACGCTTAATGGATTTTTAAGCTCATGAGAAATAGCAGAAATCACACTAGCAAGCTGAGTATTTTTTAAAGTAATTTTATCGCTTTGTTTTTTATTTTTTTGAGTATTCTTTAGAATTTTATCCTTAGTTTTTAAAAGTTTCTCATTTAGCAAATTAAATTCTTTAAACATTCCTTTTTCTAATATAACAACTTTATGATTGCCTATAGAATCCAAAAAATCCAAAATTTTATTAAAATTTTTCTCTATTCTTCTACCTAGCAACAACATTAAAATAAAAACAAACAGCAAGCACACTCCAAAACCGATTGCTATTTTTGTCCAAAAAAGTTCTAAATCTAAAAAACGAGGATAAACAATAATAATATATTTATATCCTTTGTAAATAAAGCTTTTAGTAAGAATTTTTTTTGAATTGAAATTTAAAATTTCTCCTTCTTTAAGATTAGAAAAAAAATCAGGATTTTTTACAGAACTTATTTTCATATCATTGTTTAGGATAATAAAATCAGCCCTAGTATCTTTAGCAAAATCCTTGATATTAGCATCATTTAAATGCTCTAAGAGAGAAAATTTTAAAACATCATCAAGGCTTTTGATTTTTTGCTTATATTGTTTTATAAGCAAGAAATTAAGATAAGAATTAGTAAAAGTATAAAAAATAAACCCAAAAATCAAAGCCAATACAACAAAAAAAACTATAAAAATATTTTTAGTTTTTAGCATAATTTATAGCCAACACCTCTAACGCTTATAATATGATCTTTTAGTTTTGGAAATTTATTTCTAAGTCTTGTTAGAGCTATATTGATTGTTTTATCACTTGTAGTATCATCTTTCCAAACACTTTCGCTTAAAAATTGTCTAGTAAGCAAGGTATTTGGATTTTCAAAAAAACATTTTAAAAGCTCATAGTCAAGATTTGAGATTTCTAATTTTTGATTTTTGTAAAAGAATTCATAATTAGCCAAATCCAAAATAAAATCACCAAAAAATAATTTTTCTTCTTCTTTTTTATGGCGTTTTAAAATTGCTTTAATGCGAAGCAAAAGCTCATTAAAATCAAAAGGTTTGCAAACATAATCATCACAACCACTTTCAAAACCTTCGAGTAAATCTTGATGTAAAGCTTTGGCTGTAAGAAAAATAACTGCTTCTTTGTATCCTTGCTCTC
The DNA here is from genome assembly GCF_001457695.1 of Campylobacter jejuni. NCBI lineage: Bacteria > Pseudomonadati > Campylobacterota > Epsilonproteobacteria > Campylobacterales > Campylobacteraceae > Campylobacter > Campylobacter jejuni. The sequence continues at coordinate 819,450 of NZ_LN831025.1, forward strand.
TTAAATCTTGAATTTTTTCTAAAGAATCCCCACTTGGCAAATTTCTATCAACTATTAAAAGATCGATTTGCTCATTATCGAGCAAATCTTCAACTCCAAAAAAATCCACCAAAGATATAACTTCATAATCACTAGATTTTAACTTTAAGACAAGTAGTTCGTTCAAATCTACATCATCTTCTATAATTAAAATTTTAAATTTCAACATATTGGACAAATACACACGCCTCTAATTGTTTTAACTCATCTAATACTTCTTTTTGAACTTTTTCATCAATCAAAACAACAGCCAAAGCATACCCAAAACTATCTCTACCAAGTCTAAAATCAGCTATATTGATATTTTTAGCTGCCAAAACAGAACTGATTTTAGCTATAACTCCTGGTATGTCTTTGTTTTTAAAAATAATCATTTTTCCCTTTGGCTTAAAATCAGTTTTAAAGCCATTTAATCCAACTATGCGTTGTTCATTTTCATTAAACACTGTTCCTGAAACACTGATATTTGAATTTTCGGTGATAATTTTAACGCTAAGTTTATTATTATAACCACTATTTGGAAGAGTTTCACAAGATAACTCAACTCCTTTTTCTTTGGCAACAAATTCTGCATTAACATAATTAATTTTTTCTCCTAAAATTCCACCCAAAGCACCAACAGCTGCAAAGGTTAACATAGAATTTACATACTCGCCAATAATTCCTTCAGCCTCTAATTTAATACTTTTTATAGGATTTTTATCAATTTGAACAGCTAAAAAAGCCATTTTAGAAACAAGTTCTATATAAGGAGCTACAAAAGGTGGTAAATCTTCAGTTTTAATTGGTAAATTTAAGGCATTAGGATAAGCCACGCCTCGTGCTGCACTTAATGCTTGCTCACAAGCTTCTCTTGCGATATTATCTTGACTTTCTAAAGTATTTGCTCCTAGGTGAGAAGTAACTGAAATATTTTCAAAGTCTAAAAGAGGATGATTAGTCGCGGGTTCTTTATCGAACACATCTATACCAAGCCATGCTATTTTACCACTTTTTAAACCTTCATATAAAGCCTCTTCTGTGTACAATCCTCCACGAGCACAATTTATTAATCTTATTCCATCTTTCATTTTTGCAATTTCTTGCTTTCCTATCATACCATTGGTTTCTTTGGTTTTTGGTGTGTGAATGGTAATAAAATCACTTTTTTCTAAAATTTCATCTAAATTTTTTGCTTGCTCCATATCTAAATCTGTAATCTTAGAAGCAGAAATATACGGATCATAGGCTAAAATTTTCATACCAAATGCTTTAGCGCGGATAGCCACTCTTGAACCTATATTTCCAAAACCTATAATCCCTAGCGTTTTGTTCATCAATTCAATGCCATACCATTTTTCTCTTTCCCATTTTCTTTCAATTTTTAAAAAATTATGAGCATTGACAAAGCTTCTAGCCGATGTTAAAAGATGTGCCATTGTTAGTTCAACTGCGGCAATAGTATTTGCAGTTGGGACATTCATCACAATCACTCCTCTTTTAGAACACTCTGGAATATCAACATTATCTACGCCCACCCCAGCACGCACAAGCGCTTTTAATTTTTTGGCATGATTTAAGAAATTTATATCTACATCTGTAGAACTTCTAGTAATAGCAACTTCAACATCGCTTAGCATTTGCATAAGTTCATCTTTTGGAACTTTTGTAGCTTCTATAAGCTCAATATCTTCAGCTCTTCTTAGAATATCGACACCTTTATCCAAAATAGCATCACATACTATAATCTTTTTTTTCATAACCAAATTTCCTTTACTTCTGTATTTATTTTATATTTTTTTAATTCTTTGATAATATCATCTATAAGTTTTTCATTACCTGTATCCAAGAAGATTTCTGGACTATCGCCCGATTTAAGAAGAAAATACTTCACATTAAAAGAATTTAAAGTCTGTCTTAAGCAAAACATAGAATAAATATCATATTTTCCAACTATAAGTTGATAATATTTATTTTTCTCCTTAAGCTCGCTAGTATCCGCATCAAAATATAAGGTAAATTTTTCTGCTGCTGGGGTAAAATCTCTTGTAGGCCATTTTGCTAATTCTTCTTGCCATGAAAGATCTTGATTTTGGGTTTGAATGCCTGGCTGCGTATTTGTATCTTTAGCAAATTGTGGAATGAAATTTACATTAGCTTTAAATTGCCAAAGCAATGTAAAAACAACAGCAAGCAAAATGAGTAATAAAATACTCAAAATGCTTATTGTAATGTATTTTTTCATTAAGCTAGCTGATCTTTAATGATATCACCTAAAGTTACTTTATCATCATTATTGATTTCATTAAGAACTTCTCTTTCTTTCATTCTAACAAGATTTTTAACACTTAGGCGAATTCTATTTTTCTTTTCATCAATAAAAACTATAGCAGCTTCAATATCGTCGCCAATTTTTAAATTTTCAAGCATAGAAGTGCTTATATCTTCTTTATGAATTAAAGCATCAACATTTTTACTTAGCTCTACAAAAACACCAAAATCTTTAATATCACGGATAGCGCCTTTTACAATATCGCCGACTTTATGAATTTTAGCATATTCTTGCACTGGAGAACTGCTTAATTCTTTTGTACTTAATGATATTTTTTGGTTTTCTTTGTCTATTTTGATAATTTTTACCTTGATTTTATCCCCTTGAGAGAATTTATCTTTGCATTTATCGTTTCTATCCCAAGAAGCATCTTCATTATGCAATAAACCTTCAATACCACCAAGTTTAACAAATGCACCAAAAGAAGTTACTGATGTAATTTCTCCTTCAACCACATCTGCAATTTTATAAGATTTCATAAATTCATCAAAAGGTCTAGAAAGTAAATTTCTTAAAGAAACCCTTAAGCGTCTTTCATTTGGATTGATTTCAATTACTTCAACATCAATTTCTTGACCTTTATTGATATAATCTTTTGGATTTTTAATATTTTTATCCCAAGAAATTTCACTGATATGTAAAAATCCTTCTATATCATTTCCTAAATCCACAAAAGCACCATAAGGCTCTATATTTGATACTATTACTTTAATGGTATCACCTACATCAAGAGTATCTTTTATCTCGCTCCATGGATCAGGTAAAGCCGCTTTTATAGATAAGGATAAATGTTTGCGTTCTTTATCATACTTTATAACTTTAACTGGAACTTTATCGCCCTCTTTATAAAGTGTTCCAGGATTTACAGGTCCTTTGTAAGAAATTTCGCTGTAATGAACAAGACCATCAACACCTCCTACATCTACAAACATACCATAAGTGGTAATTTTTTTTACAATACCTTCAATTAAATCTTCTTGTTGTGCTACATTATTGATCAATTCTTTTCGTTTTCTTCTCTCATCATCTAAAGTTTTTTTACGAGAAACAATGATACTTTGCTCATCTTTGTCGATTTTAATAATTTTAACTTTAAACGTTTTGCCTATAATATTATTTGTTTCTTTAAAGCCATATTGAGATTTTGGTAAGAAAAATTCAACATCATTTTCATCAATAACTATCAATCCGCCTTTATTTTTTCCAACTACTTTTACGGTAAAAATATCATCTTGATTTTCTTGATAGTTTTTAATAAATTCAATAACTTTTTCTTTTCTCAAAGCTTTTTTATGAGAAAGTAAAGATCTGCCACCACGAGAACCCATAACAGCAACTTTAATACTATCGCCTACATTAAACAATAGCTTAGAATTGTCACCTTGTATTTCGCTAAGAGCTAAAATACCTTCAGATTTTTTACCTATATCTACATAAACTTCATCATTTTTGATCTCTACAATCACACCCTCTGTTGTAGCCTCTTCTCTTGATTTATCGAAAGCCTCCAAAAGCTGTCCAAAATCTTCTTCCTCAAGATAATCATCTACGCCGTCTTGAACTTTTTTGTTCACCTCGCTCATTATGGTCCTTTAAAATAATTTTTAGAAATTGATTGATTTTACCTTATTTTTCTTTAATTAGTGTTAAGTTTTTTTATTTTTGTTAATTTTTTTTAAATTTTTGACTTTTTTATTCTATTTAAAAACATTTTTTAATTAATTTTAAAATTTTCTATTTTGGCGATAACTTTTTGTATAATCCAATCAGGAGTACTAGCACCTGCACTAATGCCACAATGTTTTTTATCTAAAAACCATTCTTTTTTTAACTCTTCTTCGGTTTCAATTAGATAGCTATCTTCACAATTGGTTTTTGCAATCAAAAAAAGTTGTTTTGTATTGGCTGAGTTTTTACCCCCTACAACAACCATAACATCACTTTTAAGCGAGAGTTCTTTAATGGCATCTTGATTTTTAAAGGTTGCATCACATATAGTATTAAAAACCCTTACTTCTTTGGTTTTAAGTATTAAAAAATTTACTATCTCCATAAAATGCTCAGGCTTCTTAGTTGTTTGGCTTACTACAGCTATTTTATTAGGAAGTTTTATATTTTGAAGTTCTTTTTTATCCAAAACCACATAAGCTTTTGTACTTACATAACTTTTTACTCCTTTAACTTCGGGATGATTTTCATCTCCAAAAATAACAACTTCATAACCCTCCTTGCTCATTTGCTCGCAAATTTGTTGTGGTTTTGTAACAAAAGGACAAGTGGCATCAAAAATTTCTATATCTTTTTTTCTCAATTCTTCTAAATCTTGCTTTGTAATACCATGAGTTCTTATAATAGCCTTTTTTTCATTGCTTAAAGCTTGTATATTTTCCAAAGTTTTGACATTAAAATTTTTTTGTAAACGAGAAATTTCTTCGTTATTATGAATAAGAGGGCCTATAGTTGCGGCATCTTTTATTTGTTCTGCTTTTTTAATAGCTCTTTTAACACCAAAACAAAAACCATAGTTTTTTGCTAATTCAATAATCAATCCTAGCTCCTAAATTTGATAAAATCTCTATAAAATTTGGAAAAGAAGTTTTTATACAATCACTATCATCAATCTCAATTCCACAAAGCAAACCTAAAATAGCAAAACTCATAGCAATACGGTGATCTCCATAGCTTTTAATTTTTGAAGATTTTAGTTCGCATTCACCTTCTATTTCAAAACCATCATCAAGTTCTCTAGCTTCAACACCACAAAGCTTTAGATTTTCAACCATCACAGCAATCCTATCGCTTTCTTTAACGCGTAATTCTTTAGCATTTATTAAACTAGATTTACCCTTAGCCAAAGCAAAAGCTATAGCCAAAGCAGGTGCTTCATCTATCAACCAAGCGATATTATCTTTAACTTCTATGCCATTAAGCTTGCTAGACTCCACCCTGATCTCACCAATAGTTTCAAAATCATTTTGAGTTATTGTCATTTCAAGTTTGGCACCCATTTTTTGCAAAATTTTATACGCCTCTATACGAGTAGGATTAAGTAAAATATTTTTTAAAATAATTTGAGATTTAGGCAAAATAATAGCTGCTAAAGCAAAATAAAAAGCCGAAGAAGGATCATTAGGAATGATTATATTTTGAGCTTTTAAAGGTTTTTTTAAAGGACTTATTTCAAGACTTAAGCCATCATTACTAACCCTTATTGGAGCTTTCATAGCCTTTAACATGTTTTCACTATGATTTCGACTAAGAGAAATTTCACTAAAAGTGCATACATTATCAGCTCTAAAAGCAGATAAAATCATAGCTGTTTTAACTTGAGCCGAAGAAATTTCGCTTTTATAGTTAAAAGCTTTTAAATTTTGACCTTCTATGCAAAGTGGAGCTAAATTTGCCTCATTTCTTCCATAAATTCTAGCGCCTATTTGAGTAAGTGGTTTGCTTATCCTTCTCATAGGACGATTGTTTAAATACTTATCTCCACTTAAAACAAAAAAACCAGAAATTCCTGCTAAAAATCCTATCATCAAACGCATAGCAGTTCCTGAATTTCCACAGTCTAAAATACAATTTGGAGATAAAATTTCTTTAGGGGGTATAATTTTGACGCAAGAATCTTTTTGTTCAATTTTAGCTCCAAGATTTTTTATAATTTCAAGAGTGTTTAAAGTATCTTGAGCTAAGAGATAATTTTGAGCCTTATTTTCTTCTTGTGTTAAAAGCGAAAATATAGCAAAACGATGAGATATGCTTTTATCTGCTGCTATATTTTCAAGTATAGCATTTACAGGGGTTTGCAATTTGTAAATTTTCATCTTAAATCAAGACCCAAATTTTTAAGAGTATTTAAAATTTTATCCATACATTCATTTACTTGATTATCTTCTAGAGTTTTATTTATATCCCTAAAAGAAAAACTTATAGTAATGCTATAAAATTCTTTAAGGTTTTCATCACTATAAATATCAACTAAACGAAAATTTTCAAGTATTTCTAAATTCAATTCTTCGATACAATTTTTAATCTGATTGTATTCAAAACCTTTAGGTATTAACACACTAAGATCTCTAGTGATAGCTGGGAATTTGGAGTAAGGCTTAGCTATTTTAAAATCTTGCCTGATTAAATCTAAATCAAGTTCGCAAATATATGTTTTTGGTAAATCTCTCTCATTTTCTATTTTTAAATGCAAACGGCCTATAAAACCTACTTTAATATCTGATAGATAAATATCTGCTTGTTCATAAGGGCTTAAAATATTATATTTTGATGATTTTAGTTTAAAATCACCTATAATATTTTTAATGTCTAAAAGAAAATCATAAAATTGCACCGATTCAGGTTTTGCCTTGTTGGAAATTTTAGCTTCTTCTTTTAAGCCAGAATGGATAAATGCGATATGGTTTAATTCTTGATTATTAACATTGAAAACAGCCCCTAGTTCAAAAAGTTTAATAATTTTTTTAGAATTTTTTGCATTTAAACTTGCTGCATTTAACAAATGATTTAAAAGGGTTGTTCTTAAAGTATTAAGTTCTGCTGTAATTGGATTGATTAGTTTTAGTTTAACAGAGTCAAAACCCAATCTTTTAAGTTCTTCTTCATTATCCAAAACGTAATGTAAGCTTTCAAAATAACCACTAGCTACTGCTCTTTTTCTTAAATTTAAAAACTCAATATAATTTTTATATGCAGAATTTAAACGATTTTTTTCTATAAATTCTAAACCCTTGGAAGCAATATTATCAATACCTATAATTCTTACAACTTCCTCGCAAATATCTGATAAATTTTTAATATCAGGACGATGTAAAGGTGCTTTAACATTTATAAGCCCTTCACCTGAAAGTATAAGCTCAAAACCTAATTTCTTTAATATTTTTAATACTTCATCTTTATCAACATTTTGCCCTATTATATCGCCAATACTTTCAATACTTATTGGTATGATTGGTAATTCTTTGTCGGTTAAAATTTGTTGAGAAGAACTATAAATAACAAGATTTGGAATCTGCTCAAAAATACCAAGCAAAAAATCCATTCCTAAATTTAATTTAGGTTCACTTCCCCTAAAACTTCTATAAAGCATTTTTTCATCTTGATCTTTATGATATATTTTAGCATCTGCAATTACCAATGGATCGGTATAATTAGCCTCAATAATAATTATTTTAGAATCATCTTTACATCTACTTTCATTATTTTGGAAAATTCCGCTAAAGCTTAAAAGTTTATCTTTGCAAGATACTTTTGTTTCTCCATGCACTTGCTTGCTTAAATTAATGGTAAATTCTTCATCTTTTTCAGAAAAACTACTTAAATCATAAGCATTAAAAAGAACACCAGTTGAATGCGTTGCATAATTTAATAAATTTTCTATGGAATTTTTTCCCAAACCTTCAATTTGAGCAAGTCTTAAACTAAGTAATAAGTTTGTTTGAATTTCTTCTTTTAGCTCTATAGCTCGATAATTATAAAGTCCATTAAGTTCTTTCTCAGCTGCTAAGCGCAAAATTCTACCGATACCTAAAACATTTTCACTTTCTTTAAATGGTTTTGGTTCTTTTAAATTTAAATTTAAAGCTGCGGCTAAATCACGAGCTATACCATAAATACTTAAACAATCACCTCTATTAGGAGTAAGTTCTACTTCTATTAGCTCATCATTAAAAATTTCATAAGTATTTAAAGCTCTCCCAAGTTCTAATTTCCCTATGCTCTCATCTAAAAGCATAATTCCTTCATTGATTTTTTCAAAACCCAGTTCTAAACTAGAACAAAGCATACCACAAGAATCCACTCCTCGTAATTTTGCTTCTTTTATTTCCATACCGTTTGGCATGATAGCACCTTTAGTTGCAACAGCTACAAATTGTCCTGCATCAACATTCGCAGCACCGCAGACAATTTGCAAGGTTTCACTTCCGATATCAACTTGACAAATGCTTAATTTATCTGAATTTTCATGTTTAATTTTTTCCTTAACATAGCCTACAACAACTTTATCTGGAGCCTTTAAAGCGCCAACCCTATCAACTTCTATACCTATAGAGTTTAAAGTTTTAGCTATTTTATCTGAACTTATTTCTTCAAGTTCTAACCAATCATTCAACCAACTTTTAGTAATTATCATCTAAACTGCTCCAATAATCTCAAATCACCTTCAAATAAAGATCTTAAATCTGGAATTTGATGCAAAAGCATTGCAAAACGTTCTACTCCCAATCCAAAGGCATAACCACTTACATTTTCATAGCCAACAAAATTATAAACATTAGGATCAACTATTCCACATCCTAAAACTTCAAGCCAACCTGTATGTTTGCAAACTCTACAACCCTTTCCTTTGCAAAATACACAAGAAATATCAACTTCAGCAGAAGGTTCTGTAAATGGAAAAAAACTTGGACGAAAACGAACTTTCACATCCCCAAACATATAACGCAAAAAATCTTCCAATACACTTTTTAAATTTGCAAAGCTAACCTTTTGCCCTTCTTCCACCACAAGGCCTTCAACTTGATGAAACATAGGAGTATGCGTAATATCAAAATCTCTTCTAAATACAGCACCAGGGGCTATCATCCTAATAGGAGGTTTTTGTGCAAGCATTGTCCGTATTTGCACTGGCGAAGTTTGTGTTCTTAAAAGCCTTTTATCATCAAAATAAAAGGTATCTTGCATATCTCTTGCAGGGTGAGATTTAGGTAAATTTAACGCTTCAAAATTATGAAAGTCATCTTCTATTAAAGGCCCTTTTTCTATGCTAAAATTCAAAGCTATAAAATACTCTATGATTTTATCCATGGTGCTCATAACAGGATGCAAGGCACCTGTTGTAATACTTTCATCAAAATAGTTAAAATTTAAAGCATCTTGTTTCATTCTTTCTTCTAAAGCAAGATTTTCCAAATCTTTAAATTTGGCTAAATAAGCCTCATTAAATATTTCTTTTTGTGCATTTAATTTAGCAGCAAATTCTTTTTTCGCCCTATCTTCTAACTCTTTAAGCTTTGTAAAGCCTTCTGTTAAAATACCTTTTTTTCCAAGAACGGAAATCCTAATGGCTTCCAAATCATTTAAATTCTCACATTTTTGAATCTGTTCTATAAAATTTTGCAATTTTCTTACCTTAAATAAAATATTTCAAGTTCTAATTCTATTAAAAACTATTTTAAATTCAGCATAAAAACCAAACTTTAAAGATATAATTGTATCAAACCAACAGTAAAAAAGGATAAATAATGCAAGAAAAAACAATTTTTGAACTCATAGTTGAAGGTAAACTTCCATGCAATAAAGTGCTTGAAAGTGACGATTTTCTAGCATTTCATGATATTGCACCCAAAGCACCCATACATATACTTATAATCCCTAAAAAACATTTTAAAGACTTTCAAGAATTTGATCCTGAACTTATGGCCAAAATGACAAGTTTCATACAAGAATTAGCTGTTCTTTTAGGTGTAGATAAAAGTGGATATCGCTTGGTAACAAACTGTGGAAAAAATAGTGGACAAGAAGTTTTTCATTTGCATTTTCATATGCTTGGAGGTTTTGAACTGCCTAAGGAAAAAACAAAAAAAGAAAATCCTCAAGCTTTATTTTAGTTTAAATGGTAGAAAAACTACCATTTAAACTATTTTGTCAAAGGTAGCAACATTCCCTCATATAATTTTTGATAAATTTCATCACCGCATAACTTTTTAGCTAGTTCTAAACCAAAAAGAATTGCCGTAGCTGGACCTGCTGAAGTTATAACATTTTTATTTACAACTACAGCCTTGTTAACACGATTTCCATTAAGTCCAACTTCACAACTAGGATAACAAGCAAACTCGCCCTCTAAAACACCTGCTTCATTTAAAACTATAGGAGAAGCACAGATTGCGGCAACAATTTTATTTTTGCTATGAAGTTGTTTAATGATATTTAAAATAACATTTGAATTCTTAAGATTCATCATACCTTCAAAGCCACCCGCCAAAGCAATAGCATCTAAATTTTCTATATCAACATCCTCTATAGAACAATCTGCTTTTATACTAATGCTATTAGCACCTTTTACCAATAACTCACTGTTTAACGAAGCTATAACAACTTCCAAATCTGGATTTAATTCTTTTGCTCGTTTTAAAACATCCGCAATTCCTATAAATTCAGCTTCTTCAAAACCTTGAGCCAATGGAATTAATACTTTTTTACTCATTTTGTTCTCCTTTTTTATATTTTTTAAATCTTTCTTCTCTTTCTTTGTTTTTTTGCATCATTTGACGATTAAAACCTATGACCAAAACAATCATTAAAAACACAAAGATAACTATTAGAATGAAATCTAAAATTTCCATAAATACAACCTTATTTTTGGGAAATTCTAACACATTTTTTTAAATCTTTAGAGAAAATTCAAAGATATTTCTATAAAATCTTTTTTTAAATAATTTCTCTGAAAAGGTTTACAAATTGAATCAGAAAAATATAAGAATTTTTGTTTTTTTTGTTATTATTATTTTATGGGGCTATTTTTCTTTCCCAATAGAAATATTAAAAATTCAAGATCCTAGTGGAGTTGTAAGCTATGGCTATACAGAAAATGCAAAAGCTTATTTAAAAAGTTATCTTATTACACTTTTATTAACTGCTTGCGCTGTTATTATCGGAGTGATTATTGGTTTTAGTTTAGCTATTTTACACTTCTCTAAATTTAAAACGCTTAATTTTATTATAGATGAATATATAGACATTATACGAGGAACACCAGTAATTTTACAATTGATGATTTTTGCTTTTGTAATTTTTACTTTTATAGATAACCTTTATGCAGCCATTCTTGCACTAGGACTTAATAGCTCGGCTTATATAGCAGAAATTGTAAGAAGCGGCATTAATAGTGTAGATAAGGGACAAATGGAAGCTGCAAGAGCAATGGGACTTGATTACAAAACTTCAATGAAAGAAATTATTCTTCCACAGGCTACTAAAAACATTCTACCTGCATTAGCTAATGAATTTATTTCTTTATTTAAGGAAACTTCTGTTGTAGGATTTATTAGTGTTATTGATATTACCATGCAAAGTCAAAGCTTGCAAGCCGTACTTTACAATCCAAAACCTATTATTTTCACTGGACTTGTTTATTATGTAAGTGTAAAAATTTTTAGCTATTTTGCAAAAAAACTTGAACTTAGGATGAATAAAAATGATTGAAGTTAAAAATTTACAAAAAAAATATGGAGAATTAGAAGTTTTAAAAAATATTAACACTACAATCTCAAAAGGCGATGTAATAGCTATCATAGGTCCAAGTGGAGGCGGAAAAAGTACATTTTTACGCTGCATCAATCGCTTAGAACTAGCTGATAGCGGGGAAATTTTAATCAATAAGCAAAACATACTTGATAAAGAAATTGATATTAATAAGATCAGGCAAAAAGTTAGCATGGTATTTCAGCATTTTAATCTTTTTGCTAATAAAAATGTTATGGAAAATTTATGTTTAACACCCATTAAAACAGAAATTTTAAGTCAAGAAGAAGCCATAAAAAAAGCAAAAATACTTCTTGCTAAGGTGGGTTTAGCAGACAAAGAAAATATAATGCCCCATAAGCTCTCTGGCGGACAAAAACAACGCATAGCTATTGCTAGAAGCTTGATGATGAATCCTGATGTTATTTTATTTGATGAGCCTACTTCAGCTCTAGATCCTGAAATGATAGGCGAGGTTCTAAGCATTATGAAAGATGTTGCAAAAGAAGGTTTAACTATGCTTGTAGTAACTCATGAAATGGGCTTTGCTAGAAATGTTGCCAATCGTATATTTTTTATGGATAAAGGAAAAATTGCTGTTGATGCAAGCCCTAAAGAAGTATTTGAAAATCCTAGCAATGAAAGATTGAGAGAATTTTTAAACAAGGTTTTAAATCATTAATTCATAAGCCATTAAGGCTTATGAATTTTAATCCCAACATTCAGCGTTTTTAATTCCAAGTTTACTAGCATTAAATTTAGGATCTATACCAGATTTTTGTTGCGTATTAAAATCTTTTAAAACTTTATTTACTATACCACCTAAAAGCAATAAAGATATAATATTTGTCGTTGCCATGAAAGCCATAGTCAAATCAGCCAAATTCCAAGCAAGTTTTAAATTCATTTGCGAGCCTATAAAAATCATAGCCACAGCTGTAATTCTAAACAAATTCATTACAAATTTGGAATTTGTTAAATATTTAACATTAGCTTGAGCATAATAATAATTTCCTATTAAAGAAGTTATTGCAAAAAGAACAATAGCTATAGTAATAAAATGGATTCCAAAGCTACCATAATACTCACGCATAGCTTCTTGAACTAAAGGCATTCCACCATCAATTTTACTTTCTCCAAGTCCTAAATATGCCATAGAAAAAAGAACTAAAAATCCAGAACTTGTACAAACAACAACATCAATTAAAACTGAAAAGGCTTGTATAACACCTTGTTTAGCTGGATGACTTGTCAAAGCTGCTGCAGCTGCATTAGGTGCCGAGCCCATACCTGCTTCATTTGAAAAAAGTCCTCTTTTAATCCCTATAACTAAAGCAGAACCAGCAAAACCACCAAAAATCGCTTTAAAATCAAAAGCACTTTGTAAAATCATATGAACCACAGAAGGAATTTTATCAAAATTCATTAAAACAGCAATCACAGCAAGTAAAACATAAGCTAAAGCCATAAAAGGAACAATTAAAGAACTAATTTTACCTATTTTAGTATGGTGAGAAAAAAACATCCATGCACCAAAAATAGTTAAAACAATACCAATAATCATTGGCCAAGAACTTGATGCAAAATCTACAGCAGCATTTGGATTAAACATATCATAATAAACTTTAAAAGACGAAGTCATTGTTTGACTTTGAAGTCCGTTAAATCCATAAGCATAAGTAATAATAAGAATAAAAGCAAAAAAAGCTCCAAAAAAATGTGAGCCTAAGGCTTTTTTTATATAATAAGCTGGCCCACCTTTAAATCCACCTGTATCATCTTTTGATTTGTAAACTTGAGCTAAGGTACTTTCAGCAAATGCTGAGGCACCACCAAAAAATGCCATAACCCACATCCAAAATAAAGCACCAGCTCCACCTGTGGCCAATGCCAAAGAAATTCCAGCGATATTTCCTATACCAACTCTAGAAGCAGTTGAGATCATCAATGCTTGAAAAGGTGAAATATGTTCTTTAGTGTGTCCTTCGTTTTTTTCTGTAAGAATTTTAAATACAGAACTCAACATACGAAACTGAACAAAGCGAGTTAAAAAACTATAATAAAGCCCACAAACAATAAGTAAAACCACCATAATAATGTCTGTATTTGGGACAATCTTATTAGCTATAATATCAGACGCTTTATTGGCAAAATCTAGCATAATATCTAAATTCATCCAAACTCCTCAAAAAATAATCTAAATTTTACTTTAACATAATTTTTATAAAAAGGACTTTATGATTTTATTTGTTTTAAGTTATTGTGTAAATTTGAAACTTTTAAGAAACAAAATTGCTAAAATTTTGTCTTAAAGCTTCATAAGAGATTATACCAACGCTTGTAGCTAAATTTAAACTTCTTCCATAAGATTTCATAGGTATAGTTATAGCATTTTCCCAATTTAATTGCATTAATTCCATAGGTAAGCCATAACTCTCACTTCCAAAGAATAAGAAATCATTTTTTTGAAATTCTGCATCAAAATAAGCTTTTTGACTCTTAGTTGTTGCGAAAAAAAAGCGATTTTTATAAATAATATTTTCATTTAAAAATTCTTCAAGATTCTCCCAAATAATAGGCTCTAATTTATCCCAGTAATCAAGCCCTGCTCTTCTAACAGCCTTTTGAGAAATATCAAAAACAGTTGGTTTAACGATATGAAGTTTAAAACCGGCATTAAAACACATTCTACCTATACTACCTGTATTTTGTGGTATTCTAGGGTGAACTAAAACTATATTAAACATATTTATACTAGAACTCTTTGAATATTAGGATTTAATTTTACTAAAATTTCATAGTTAATAGTATGAAAAAAATCAGCCCAAATATCAGCATCTTTAAACACGCAAATTTCCTCACCAGAATTTTCACAAGAAAAACTATCCATTGACATCTTTCCAAGCATTACTTTTCCATTTCCAAGCACTAACTCCCCTTTTCCATTGTATCGGAAAAGACCATCAGCATAACCCAAATCATAAGTCGCTACTTCCATATCCTTTGCAGCAGTAAAAATGCCTCCATATCCTATACTCTGTCCTTTTTGTAAAATCCTTTGACTTAATCTATGAGCATACAAGCTTAAAACTCTTTTTAAATTTGAATCCCCATATCCAAATTGAACAAGCCCAACTCTACAATATTCATCTTCGGGAATTTTCCCTCTAAATAATGCTGCAGAATTATGCGAATGAAATAATAAATTTGAAAAATATTTTTTTACTATCTTTTTAGCTTTTTGAAAATTTTCTTTTTGAACAAAAAAACTTCCATCCATTTCATCTGCACTAGCAAAATGTGTAAACATTCCAGTAAGTTTTAAATCACTACTTTGAATAAGATCTATAGCATGCTCTAAATTTTCTACACAAATTCCATTGCGATGCATGCCTGTATCTATTTTTAGATGTATTTTTATATCTTGCTTGTATTTTTTTGCTTGGGAAATATCATTTAAAGCATAAATAAATCGAGAATTTTCATTACCATGAGGACGATGTGATAGTATTAATATATTCTCAAAAAATTCTTCGATTTCTTGAGCTTCTTCTTCACTCTTAACAGCAACAAAAGAAACTCCTAAATTTTTGGCTAATGGAGCTAAAAGCTTAGCTCCATGTCCATATGCATTATCTTTAAAAACGCAAATTAATCTTTGAAAACTCCCTATTTTTTTAGCAATATGTCTTAAATTATATTCATAAGCTTTTTGATCAATTTTTATTAAAGACATTTATTGCTCTGCTAAAATTTTCATTTTACCTTTACTATCTATCTTAACGTATAAAATTTTATCGCCTCTAAACTGATAGTTTTTAGTGTAATAATCCTCATAAAATGAAATTCTATACATAGTTTCATTTTCTAAATTTGGATAAGGGCTGATATTAATATCTGAAAATTTAATCTTTTTATCTTCTTTACGAGAAAAAATAGATTTTTTCATGGAAGCAAACTGTTCAAATTTCATTTTATCAAAACGTTTAAATTCTTGCTCATCATAAAAACTTAAATAAGTATTAGTATTACTATTTGTCCAAGCTAGTTTCCATGTAAAAAGATCAGCCAATAAACTAGCTATTTGATCCTTTTTAGCTCTAATTTTTTCTTTTTCTTCTGTCATAACAAAAACTTTTTTATCTTGTACAACTTGTGCAAATTTCTCCAAATTATTGTTAAATAAAGCAATACATCCTCTTGTTTTAAATTCATCAAGTCTAGAACCATCTAAAGGATAGCCATGGATCCAAATACCACCACCTGTTTTTCCTTGTACTTTATCAAGTAAATTTGGATAAGTTGTAGCAAAAGCAAAGGGACCATAATAAGGATCACCTGGATTAAACTTACGGCCTAACTCATAAAAACCTACTGGCGTTTTCAAATCTCCTTCTATTTTTTTATCGCCCATTAATCCAGTTATTATTTCTTTTTGTTCAAAATCTTTTCTTATTTTTCCATCCTCGTAAGAATAAACACGGAGAATTTTATCTGTTTTATTTGTAAGTACGATAGCAACATTATCATCATAGTATCCAAGTGAAATATTTTTATCTCCTATTTCACTTAACCAAAAATCCTTTTGAGTTAATTCTTTTTCAATCGCTACACCAACAGCATCTAACCCTTGATTAAGATAAATTTTAACAAGATCTGAGGCATGTAACATCAATGAAGAAAGTGTAATTAATAAAGCAAGTCGTTTTAACAATGTTTTTCCTTAGGTATTTCAAAATTTTTTAAGTCAAAAATGTTTGTGATTATAATATTTTTTTTCTTAAAAAATATTAATTATATTAACATGCGGCCTTATTTATGATATAATTTTTATAAATCATAAAGGCTTGTTTTAAAAGGTTGTCTATAATGATAAGAAATTTTTTTATAGGAATGTCTTTTTTAGGCATTTTGTTTTTAGCTTTTTATGCATTATATGATAAAAAGAAAGAAAGTGTATTTAGCTTAAATACATGCCAACCTCTAACTTGTGACTTAAATTTACAAGATTGTGTTTTTTCTTTTAATAAAAAAAATATTGAAGTTTCAGCCTACCCAAAACCTATAAAAATTTTCAATAAAACTACTATAAAAATTAAAAATTTTCCTCATTATTCTAATTTAAAGATTAAAATTTATAGTTTAAATTCCTATATAGGCGATATCATTCCTAAATTTAATATAGTTAATGGTGATATTCTTATAAATTTTATAGGTAGAAGCATTACCGATGATTCTAGATTTAGGGTTGAATTTTTAAACAATAATGCTCCAACTGGTTTTTTCTTTGATTTTGATGTTACTATGCAAAAAAATTTTCAAACAGGTAACACACATTGAAAAATTTTCAAAATTTTATATTCAAATAAAAATATTTTTTGATATAATGAACAAATATTTAATATTATAAAAATAAGGATACAATATGAAAAAAATTCTTCTCTTAGGTGCTCTTTTTGCTGTAAATCTTTGGGCTGTTAATGATATAGAGGTAAAAAACGCCTTTGTAAAACAAACTCCACCTCATGCGCAAAATAGTGCTATTTTTCTTACCATTTTTAATAATACCGATAAGGATATTGCTCTAATAAGCGCCAAAAGCGATATCAGTGAAGTCAGTGAACTGCATACACATATACATAAAGATGGAAAAATGATGATGCAAAAAATTCCTGAAATTATTATAAAAGCTCATTCAAGCACAGAGCTTAAATCAGGAGGTTACCATATAATGCTTTTAAAACTAAAAAAACCTATTATTAAAGACACGAAGGTAAATTTAGATTTAAAATTTAATAATCATAAAATCATAGAGTTAAAAAATATTGATTCTAAAGAATTTTAATTAATGAAAAAAATTATTTTTATCCTAGCTTTTGCTTTTGTTATTGTTATTTTATATATTATTTTTGATTTTTATATAATAAAAGATTCTAAAAAAATAACAAAAGCTGATTTTTCTACCCCATTGACTTGCGATCTTAATGTTAAAGACTGCACATATAGTTTTAATAATAAAGAAGTCTTAATTTCCCTAAATCCCAAACCCTTACAATCTTTAGATGTTACAAATCTAAAGATTGTAAATCTAGGAAATTATAACAACTTAGGAATTAAAATTTATGGATTAAATATGTATATGGGCGAAATTAAACCTAAAATACATCGATTAAATTCAACAGACTATGAAAGTAAAATAGTTCTTGCTGCTTGCGTTTTAGATGCTATGCGTTTTAGGGTAGAATTTATGGATAATAATAAACCCATAGGGTTTTATTTTGATTTTGAGCTAAAAAAATGAAAAAAAATATTATTTTGTTTATAGTTATAGTTGCTATTATTTTAGGTGTAATATTTTTTCTTAAAAATCATCAAAATTCTTATGATTTTATCTTAAAATCAGACTTAAAAGAGGAAATCACTCTAAAAGATTTTAAAGGAGATAAGCTTATTATCTATTTTGGATACACTTATTGCCCTGATGTTTGTCCAGCAACTCTTAGTTTAGTAGGCAAAGCCTTAAAGCAAATCAATAATCCTAAGGCTCACCTTCTTTTTATTTCTTTAGATCCAAATAGAGATAATAACTTAAGTAATATAAACGAATGGTTACGATACTTTTATCCAAAAGCAGATGCTTTAATTGCAAAAGATGAAAAAACTCTTCAAAAAATAACAAAACAATATAATGTTCAATATCAAAAAATAGATCTAAATGATTCTTTTATGGGTTATTCTATAGCACATAGCAATATGCTTTATCTTATTGATGAAAAAGGTCATTTTTATAAAGAAATTAGCGATTTAAATCCACAAGAAATTTTAAGAGAACTTAGAATTTTTCTAAATTCTCAATAATTATACTTAAGCAAAAAGATCAGTTGAGAGGTATCTTTCAGCCGTATCGTTTAGCATAGTTAAAATTCTTTTATCTGGAAATTTCTTTGCTAGCATACTTGCGGCAAATACATTTGCTCCACTTGATATACCTACCATTAAACCACTTTTGGCAAGTTCTTTGGCTGTATTTATAGCATCTTCATTACTTACCGTGATCACTTCATCTATAATTTCTTTATTTAAAATAGCAGGTATAAAATTCGCGCCTATTCCTTGTATTTTATGGCTTCCCGCTTCACCTTTGCTAAGCAATGGAGAATTTAGAGGCTCGACTCCAACAATATGCACTTTTTCTAATTTTTCTTTTAGTATTTCCCCAACTCCACTAATAGTACCGCCAGTTCCAAAACCAGCTACAAAAATATCAAGTTCATTATCCAAATCTCTTAAAATTTCTAAAGCCGTATTCTTACGATGCGCGTTTTTATTTGAGATATTTTCAAATTGAGAAACCATAAAAGAATTTGGAGCATTTAATAATATTTCATTTGCTTTATCAACCGCTCCTTTCATTCCTAAATTTGCAGGAGTTAATTCTAACCTAGCACCAAAGAGTGTTATCATTTGTCTTCTTTCCAAACTCATAGATTCAGGCATTACAGCAATAAATTTAAGCCCCAAATCTGCACAAATCATAGCCAAAGAAATTCCAGTATTTCCACTAGTTGCTTCAACTATTGTAGTATCTTGATTAATTTTTTTACTATCTAAAGCATCTTTAATCATTTCAAAAGCTGCTCTATCTTTTATAGAATGACTAGGATTTAAAAATTCACATTTAGCAAAAACATTGATACCAAATTTTTTCAAATGTATAATAGGAGTATTTCCTATAAGCTCACTTACTTTTTCATGTACTTTCATAATTTTAATATCCTTTTTTGTTTAATAATGATAGTTTTATAAAAGTTTAAAAAAATAAAGTAAATAAAAGATACAAAATATCTGAATTAATTAAGAAAGAAGGCTAGAATTTATCTAGCCGAAGTTTTATTTTTTCTTTTTGCCACTTGCTTTTGCAACAGCTTCTTTAAGGTTTTTACCTACCTTAAATTTTGCAACTCTTGTAGCAGGAACTTTGATTGTTTTTCCTGTGCTTGGTACTCTAGCTTCTCTAGCAGCTCTTTCTTGAGTTGAAAAAGTACCAAAACCAATAAAACTGATGCTATCACCTTTAGCTAAAACATCAGTAATAGTAGAAATAACTGCATCAGTAGCAGTAGTAGCGTCTTTTTTTGTTAGCCCAGCTGTTTGAGCAACTAATGAAATGAAATCTGCTTTAGTCATAAAAGCTCCTTTGTTTTAATTGAAACGCCTAATTTTAGCATATTTAAAAAACAATATCAAGTAAAAAACAGCTTTTTTTAAGTTTTTTTCAAAAAACTTTATTATTTTTTCTTATATCTTTCAAATTCTCCGCTATTATCAATTTCATTGCCAATTTTCTCGTATAAATCATAATAAAATTTAACAAATTCTTTACACTTAGACATAATAGGAAGAAAAATATTATCTTCAATTTCACAAAATCTACTTAAAAACTCTTTTGCATCAAGTCTTAAAGCATAGTGTTTTGCCAATTCATGATAATTTTTTAAAGTTAGTTCTTTAAATTTTTCATAATGCCCTAAATCAAAATTTATCTTCAAATTATTATTTTCAAAAATCAATACTTCGCTTTCAAAAAGCAAGCTAAGATGAATAAGTGCTTCTGTATAATAAGGTCTAACTTCATCAACCCTTTGCCAAGAAATAAGTCCAATAGCTCTTTTTATAAGTTCATGAAAAACAGGCATTATCAAGTCATCTTGTTCATGATAAAAGAAATTTATAAGTCCACCTGTAGTAGCTTTATATTCTTCTATATTTTTAAAAAAACCATTCTGATTCATTGTTTTTTCGGTATCATTAGCAATAAAAAATATATGACCAAATTCATGGCCTATAGTTGATACTTCATAAACCCTTTTCCAAATTTTTTCCTGATAAAATAAAATATTTCTTCCAAAATCCAAAAATTCTTTATCAAAAATCTCGCTAGAAATTTTCATAAAAGGCTTTGTTTTAGCATTTTCATATACAAAATTTATAAAGGCAAATATTTTTTTGCCCGCCTTAGAACTTACAAACTCATCATTTGGAACGACTTGGGCTGAGAATAAACCTTTAAGTTCAGCACCATAAAATATCATCGGAGTGCAAATATAAAGTTGAGTTTTTTCTATATTAGATAAAACTTCTTTTTCTAATTCACAATCTTCAAGTCCTATATTTTTATAAACATGTTCAAAACTTTCCTTAATTTCATTACCAAATTTCAAAACATCAAAATCATTCTCATCTTCTATTCTTATATCCCATTCTAATGCCACCGCATGAGTATAATTATCTTCATAATATTCTAAAGGATGTCCCACTTGTAAAGGTGATTTTACTTTCATCCAAGCAAATTCAGCTTCTTGCCAAGCTTTTATAACTCTATCTTCGTCTTTTTCACAAAATGCCAATTTTAATTTTTCAAAATATTCTATATAAGCTTTTTCCTCTTCGTTGCTAGCAAATATTTTAAGCTGATCAATCATATTTTCAAAAGCAAATTCTAATTTTAAAATTTCATTCTCGAAAAATCTCGCATAAGGAACAAATTTCCATAAATTTCCTATTCTAACTAAAACACCATAGCTTCGCTCACAAATTTCTCCTTCTGGAGTTTTTTGATATAAATGATTTTTACGTAAAAATTCCATTGCATCATCTAAATTTGGAAATTGAGTAGATAAAATTTTGTTATTTTTTTCTATAATTTCTTTAGTCCAAGAAATTTCAAAAATATTCATAATTAAACCTATATTATGCACTCCTTGTATTAAGGACAGATAAAAATTATTTAAAAGTTTTTTCTCTTTTATTTCATTAATTAAATTTTGATGTTCTTTTTCATAAAACTTTCTAATCTCTTCATAGAACTTATGTTTTAACTCTATAATCTTATCTTCCTTAAAGTTGTTTTTTTTCCATTCTTGAACTAAATTTTCTTCTTTTAAATCAACCAAACGCCTAAGTATGGTTAGCATAGTTGTTGTATCTTGTTTTAACTCACTTAAAGAAATCAAAGATCTAAAATACTCGCCCACATCTTCTTTGTCTAAAAACTCATATAACGCATTATTTCTTTCTTTGTATTTTCTAACCAATTTAGCTATTTCTTTAAAATTATTCATACTTTTATTCTCCTTTTTAACTTTTTTAATTATAATTCATTTTTTAAAATAAGGAGTAAAAATGAGAGATATGGGAGAACCAAAATTAAAAATTGTAGCCATGCCAAGTGACACAAATCCAGCGGGAAATATTTTTGGCGGATGGATACTTTCACAAATCGATTTAGCAGGAGCTATCGCAGCAAGAGAACTTTCTCCTGAACGCGTTGTAACCATCTCTATGGATAAAGTAGTTTTTAAAGAACCTGTTTTTATAGGCGATATAATTTCTTGTTACTCTAAAGTTGTAAATGTGGGCAACACTTCAATCAGCGTTGAAGTAGAAGTCACAGCTCAAAGAGTGGATTCTCAAGGTTGTACTTCTTGCATTAATGTAACTTCGGCTTTAGTAACTTATGTAAGTGTTACAAGAGATGGAAAGAAAAAGCCTATTAGTGAAGAACTTAAAAGAATTCATGGCTTTTTAAATGCTTAAAGCTTATTTTGTATGATAAAACTTTATCCTTTAAGCTTATCAGCATTTATTTAAACCGCCACTATTGTATTTTTTATCTAGACATTCTTTGAAAAATTCCCCTCTGGTTTTTGGAATTTTTCCTGGATGTTTTTGTTTCATGTGTTCTAAATACTTATCATAACTAGAAAGTCCCACCAAGGGATGAAAAAACCTTTCGGCTTTTTCATAATAATATTTAAATTTTTTGAAATTCATCAATCTTAATATACTTAGTTTCTTTAAGAGGAATTTTAATTTTACCTAAACAAATTCCTATACAAGAAATTATAACAAGCAAGGTAGCTATCATAAAGAACACACAAAGAATTGCATTAAGCAAATTTCCAACTTTACTTTGAGTGGCTATTGAAATTTCTTTTTTAATTACAGAAATTTCTTTTTCATCTTTAGTATTATTTAATTTAAATTCTAAATCTTTAATTTTTTGACTTTGTATGTTAACGGCGGCTACATGACTTACCGCATTTGCTACTTTATTGCCTTCTTCATAAGGCATAATTTTTTGAATTCCTCCATACAGAGTTGCCACTAAGACAAATACCGCAGGTACTAAAGTAACCCAAGTATATCTTGCCTTGCCCATTTTTACAAGTATAGTTGTAGCAAGAAGTAAAGCCATACCCGCAAGCATTTGATTACTCACGCCAAAAAGAGGCCAAAGCGTATAAATTCCTCCCTTAGGATCAATGGCACCTTGATAAAGAAAATATCCCCAACCTGCAACACTTAAAGCCGTAGCCAAAAGTCCAGCTGGATAATTATGAATATCTCCTAAAGGTTTATAAACATTACCCAATATATCTTGCACCATAAAACGACAAGCCCTTGTCCCAGCATCCACCGCTGTTAAAATAAATAAAGCTTCAAACAATATAGCAAAATGATACCAAAAAGCCATCAAATCCACGCCGCCAAAAAGTTCATGCAAGATCAAAGCTACACCTATAGCAAAAGTCGGGGCTCCCCCTGTTCTTGAAAGTATAGTATGCTCTCCTATATTTGTGGTTAAAGTAGTAATTTCTTCAGGAGTAATACTAAATCCCCAACTTGAAATAGTTTGTGCTACATTTACAACATCTGTTCCTATCAAAGCAGAGCTTGAATTTATAGCAAAATAAAGACCTGGATGTAAAATACAAGCACAAATTAAAGCCATAATCGCCACAGCACTCTCAGCAAGCATAGAGCCATATCCAACAGCCAAAGCATGAGTTTCGTTTTCAAGCATTTTAGGAGTAGTTCCACTAGAAATCAAAGCATGAAAACCACTGATCGCACCACAAGCAATGGTAATAAATAAAAATGGAAACACTCCACCTGCAAATACTGGACCTGTTCCATCAAAATACTGAGTATTTGCTTTTGGCATTTGTAAATCAGGAGCAACCAAAACAATAGCTACAGCCATTACCACAATAACACCGATTTTCAAAAAAGTTGAAAGATAATCTCTTGGAGCAAGTAAAAACCACACAGGTAAAACAGAAGCAATAAAACCATAAGCCATCATAACAATTGCCAAAGTTGGAGCTTCTAAAGTAAATATTTTAGCCCAATAAGGATCAGCAGCTATAACGCTACCATAATGAATAGCCAAAATTAAAAGCACAAAACCTATTATAGAAGCCTCCCCTACTCTACCTGGACGGATAAAACGCATATAAATTCCCATAAATATTGCTATAGGAATAGTCATTGCGATAGTAAATAAACCCCATGGAGATTCTGCTAAAGCTTTTACAACCACCATAGCTAAAATGGCAATAATAATAAGCATAATGCCAAAAATCGCCACCATAGCAACTCCACCTGTAAATTTACCCATCTCATCCTTAATCATCTCGCCAAGACTTCTACCTTTTCTACGAGTAGATATAAAAAGAACAACAAAATCATGCACAGCACCCGCTAAAACTCCTCCTACTAAAATCCAAAGCATAGAAGGCAAATATCCCATTTGAGCAGCCAAGATAGGTCCTACTAATGGACCTGCTCCTGCAATAGCAGCAAAATGATGTCCAAATAATACAGCTTTATTTGTAGGCACAAAATCACGCCCATCATTTTCTACAAGTGCTGGTGTTGCACGATTTTTATCAAGTTCTAAAACCTTATAAGCTACAAAACGCCCATAAAATCTATATCCTATCATATAAATACATACAGCAGCAACCACCAAATAAATCGCTGATACACTTTCGCCATTTTGTAAAGCTAAATAACCAAAACAAATAGCGCCTAAAGTTGCAACAAACAACCATAAAATTTTAGCACTTAACTGAGTCATAATTTCTCCTAAGAAAATAAAATATTTTCAAAGAATAGCAGATTTATAGATTAAATTGTATAGAAAGATGTTTAGTTTTTTCACATTTTTAAAAAAATATATGTTTTTTGTTTCTTTAAGTAGCATAAAAATGAAAAGCTTAAAAATAATCTTTAAGCTTTTTTAATCTAAATAAAGAGAGAATTTACACTTTCGTTATGATAAACACGACGTATTACTTCAGCAAAAACAGGTGTAACGCTTAATACTTTAATATTTGGTAATTGCTCTTTTAAAGGTATAGTATCTGTTACCACAAGCTCATCTAAAGCTCCACTTGCTATTCTCTCATAGGCTTTTCCACTTAAAACTGCATGAGTGCAGCAAGCCATAACAGATTTTGCACCTTTTTCTTTCAAAGCTTCTGCGGCTTTAACTATAGTACCAGCAGTATCAATAATATCATCCACTAAGATAACTTCTTTATCTTTTACATCTCCAATGATATTCATTACTTCACTTTCATTGGCTTTTTCACGACGCTTATCAACTATAACTATATCAAGTCCTAAATGCTTTGCAACACTCCTAGCTCTTGCAACACCTCCTATATCTGGACTTCCTATAATAGCATTTTTAAAATGTTTGGCTTTAATGTAATCATTAAAAACTATACTTCCATAAAGATTATCTACTGGAATATCAAAAAAACCCTGAATTTGTCCTGCATGCAAATCTATCGTAGCTACGCGATCAATCCCAGCTGCTTGAATCAAATTAGCCACAAGTTTAGCAGTAATTGGCACTCTAGGATTTGCTTTTCTATCTTGTCTCGCATAGCCAAAATATGGGATAATAGCCGTAATTGAATTTGCACTTGAGCGACGCAAAGCATCTGTAAGAATTAAAAGTTCCATTAAATTATCGTTTGTAGGAGCGCAAGTACTTTGAATAATAAAAACATCCTTTCCGCGTACACTCTCATCAATTTGAACGCTAATCTCTCCATCACTAAACCGCTTTACTCCAGCATCACTTAAAGGCAGGGAGAGATATTTAGAAACTTGTCTTGCAAATTCGACATTAGCTGAGCCTGAAAAAATTTTATAACCTCGCATAAAAAACCTTAATCAATAAAATTATGAATTAATACAAAAGATTTTAATAAAAAAAATGTTAAAAACTGCTGTAAATTTAAAAAGCTTATATAAAAATATAAGCTTTTTTAAGAAATGTAAGCTGTCTTTTTGGCATAATATCTTACCAACATAGAAAGCGAAAAACATATTATAAAATAAATTCCCGCAACAACACCTATCATCGCTAAAATTTCTTCAAAACTTGTTAGTTTTGCCAATATAGTTTTTGAATTATAAGTAAGTTCAGCTATACCTAAGCCCGCTAAATAAGCTGTATCCTTTACAGTGGTTACAATTTGAGATAATAAAGCAGGTATTATTTTTCTAAAAGTTTGTGGTAAAATAATATAAAAAAGAGTAAAAAATTTACCAAAACCTTGAGAATAAGCTGCTTCAAACTGACCTTTTGGTATAGAATTTAATCCACCTCTAATAATTTCAGCCATAACCGAACTCGTATAAAGTGAAAATCCTATAGTACCCCAAAAAGCTTGAGGAAATTGTCCAAAAAATACAGGTAGAACAAAACAAGCTGCAAGCATCCATAATAATAAAGGAGTATTTCTAAAAATATCTATATAGCAAGCTGCTAAAAATTTACTTAATCTATCCCCATAATTTTTAGTTATAGCTAAAAAAGTTCCAAAAACAATCGAAATAATACAAGTTGCTAAGGCTATTTTTAATGTCAGAAATAAACCTTGCATTAAAAATTCAATATTTTGTGCATTAAAAACATTTTCCATTAACAACCCTTTATCTCGTTAAATGTGCTTTTTTTAATTTATTTTCATAAGCCTTTGCAAAATAAGCCAAAGGATAACAAATTATAAAATATAAAACCGCTGCAAATATATAAGCTGGCGCATAATTTCCATAATCAGCTGCATAGCTATCAGCAGAATGCATTAACTCAGCTCCACCTACAATAAGCAATACAGAGGTATTTTTGATTAAATTTACCATTTGATTTGTCATCGGTGGTAAAATAATTCTAATGGTTTGAGGTACTATAATATAACGCATTTGTTGAATATAAGTAAACCCTTGAGAAGCAGAAGCTTCAAACTGACCTCTTGGCACAGCCAAAATTCCACTTCTAACCACCTCGCTTACATAAGCTCCGTGATAAGCTCCAACACCCAATACACCAATAGTAAATATATCAAGTCTTATACCTAAAACAGGCAAGGCATAAAACAAAAAGAAAATTTGTATTACCAAAGGAACATTTTGAAAAAGCTCTACGTAAATTCTAGTGTAGGCTCTGATAATTTTAAATCTACTTGTAGCCATAACTCCGCCTATAGTTCCAAAAATTGTAGCTATAAGCAAAGCAAGAATGCTTACTTCTAAAGTATAAATAAAACCATTAATAAAAGCATCTTTATTATCCAAAGCATCTAAAAATTTCCATACCGCAAAAGGGCTTATACTATTTTCATCATATAAACCCCAAGAAGTAAGAATTTGTCTTAAATGTTCAACAAAACCTACACTTTCATTCATATTATAAACCCCATTTTTTCGCTAAAGCATCAATTTCATTTTTATGTTCTTTTACAAAATCATCAACATATTTTGCAAAAGCTGGATCATCTTTTTTGGTTACAATACCATAACTTTGTGGTTCAAAACTATCTGGCAAAATTTCACTTTTATCATCCACATAGCCTAACAATATTGATTTGTCTACAGAAAACGCATCAACTCTTTTAGCATCTAAAGCAGCTTTTATACTTGGATAATCAGGAAATTCACTAAATTTAACATCAATGCCAATTTTTTTAGCAGCTTCACCTATAGCTTTTTTTGTAGTTGCAGCTTGAGCCACTCCAATATTTGCACCTTTCATATCAGCTAAAGATTTATAATTTTTTTCTTTTAAGACTAAAAGCCCTATAGCATCTTGATAATAAGGCTCTGAGAAATTATAAATTCTTTTTCTCTCTGGAGTAATAGTAAAAGTTGCTATCACTGCATCTACACTACCATTATCAAGCAAAGGGCCTCTTGTTTTAGCATTAACTGCAACTAGTTTTATTTTTTTATCATCACCCAATATACTTTTAGCTAGCAATTTGGCAACATCTACTTCGAAACCTTTAATTTCACCTGTTGCTTGATCAAGTAAAGCATAATGCGGAACATCATTTTTAACACCAACTATTAATTGTCCTTTAGATTTAATAGACTCAAGTTTACCTTCTGCTGCATTAGCATTGCTAAATGCAACACAAGCACCTAGAGCAAAAACTGCCAACTTTAACAAAGATTTTCTAAAAACCATTTTTTCTCCTTTCAATTTTGGTTAATTTTTAAGAATTTTCCCTAAAAAGAGTCGCGCTCTTTCAGTTTTTGGATTTGAGAAAAATTCACTAGGAATATTTTCTTCCACAATAGCACCATCTTCCATAAAAATAATCCTATCTGCTACTTCTTTTGCAAAACCCATTTCGTGTGTAACAACCACCATGGTAGTATTGCTTTGATGTGAAATTTCTTTCATTACATCTAAAACCTCTTGTATGGTTTCTGGATCAAGGGCTGAAGTAGGTTCATCAAATAAAATATAGGGTTTTTTAGTACAAAGTGATCTTGCTATAGCAACGCGTTGTTGTTGTCCGCCTGAAAGGGTTGCTGGATAAACATTTGCTTTATCCACTAAACCTACGACTTTTAAATACTTAAAAGCTGTTTCTTCAGCTTCTTTTTTAGATTTTTTTTGAAGTTTCATTGGAGCTAAGGTCAAATTTTGCAAAACCGTCATATGTGGATATAAATTAAAATGCTGAAAAACCATTGCACAATATTTTCGGCAAATTTCAATTTTATTTTTATGATTTAAAACAAGATTGTTAACTACGACCTCTCCTGAACTAACTTCTTCAAGCCCATTCATGCAACGGATAGTTGTACTTTTTCCACTTCCACTTGGACCTATAATAACAAGCTTCTCACCTTCTTTAACAGAAAGATTAATATTCTTTAGAACATGATGAGTTCCGTAGTATTTGTTTACATTTTTTAATTCAATCAAGTTTTTTCCTTATATTTTTAACTAAATATAAAATTAATTAAAATTATTTTATCATTAAATAAAGAAAACTACTTCAAAATGTAACTTATTTTTACTAATAAATTTCCAAAGTGTAACTTTTAGTAATTTTTAGAATTTATACTTTTTCATAGTAAACACCTCTTGGAGAGAAAATCTTTTTAAAATAAATAGTCTCTGGAATTAAATCAGCATTGCCAACATAAAGCCTTCCTTTATCATTTAAAATTCTATGAAATCTCTCCATAAGTTTTAGTTTTGATTCATGATCAAAATAAATAATCATATTTCTAGAAGCTATAATATCAAATTTTCCCAATCTTGAAAATTTTTCTTCAAAAACATTGCAAAGTTCAAATTTACAAGTACAAAGCTCATTTTTATTAATAGTATAAAATTTATCTTCGCTTTCTAAAAAAAACCTTCTTTTTTCACTCTCGCTCAATCGCTGTAAAGTTCTTCCTTGATATTTTCCAAGTTTTGCTTTTTCAATCACGCTTGAATTAATATCAATGCCTAAAATATACATATCTTTAATAAAATTCTGTGCAGCCAATAATGCCAAAGAATATACTTCTTCTCCACTTGAACAAGGGGCGCTTAGGATATTTACTCTCTTTTCTAAGCTTTTGGCATAATAAATTATTTCTTTCAATTGAGCCAATTCTCTTAAAAAATAAGTTTCACCTATGGTTACAAAATCTAAAGTTTCTTGTTTAAGTTGTCTATTGCTTTTTAATTTTCCCAAAAATTCGGAAAAATTTTTAGTATTAGTTCCTTCAAGAAATTTATTCAACTTTAAAGCTAGTATATTTTTTTTATCGGTTAAATCAATACCGCTCATTTCGTTGATAATTTTTATAAATTCATTAAGTTCTAATTCGCTAGGAGTTATTTTTTTTTCCATGCAATTTTCCTTTTATTAATCCTGATCAATAAAATTTACAATTTCTTTTTTAATTTCTTTTAAGCTCATAGGTTTTAAATGCGGATTCATATCTTTTGCTCTTTTTGGCATACCATAAACGACGCTATCTGCTTTATTCTCGCATAAACATCTAACTCCTATTTTATAAAGCTCAAATAAACCTTTTGCGCCATCATCTCCCATGCCCGTTAAAATAATAGCAAGTATTTTATTTGTTTTTGCCAAAGAAACAGCAGAATGAAAAAGTAAATCTACACTCGGTTTAAAGCTTGAAGCCACATCTTGCCAAGCGGCTACAATATTTAAATTTCCAGATAAAATAGTATTTTTAGGGCAAATATAAATTTTATTGCTTAATATCTCTTTATCGTTTAATAAACACACTTCATTAAAAGCTTCTTTATTAAATTGCCCCACAAAAGATGGAATAAAACTGGCACTCATGTGCTGAGCTATAACTACACAAGCATTTTTTATATCAATATCCTTTAAAAGAAATTTAAGCTGATTAGGACCACCTGTTGAAGATCCTATGAGTATGAGCTTCATTTTCTTCTCCTCTTAATTTATTGAAATTTTATTTTTCTTGTCACTTAATTCTAACATATATAAAGAAAAATAAAACTTATTTTTAAAAAAAGAAAAGCTGTTTTTATGATTTAATATGATAAGATTAGGTTTTTATCTTATTTTATATAGTAATTTAGGAAACCAATGCTTAGGGAAAAAATTTATATTGCTAGTGATCATGCTGGTTTTGAATTAAAAGAAAAAATTTGCGTATTTTTAAAAGAAAAAAATATAATTTTTAACGATTTAGGAACAAACACTTGCACAAGCTGCGATTATCCTGATTATGCACATTTACTTGCCGAAAAAATAGACGAACGAAGCTTTGGCATTCTTATTTGTGGAAGTGGAATTGGAATTTCTATTGCAGCAAATCGTCATAAAAACATTCGTTGTGCATTATGCCATGAAAGCTTAAGTGCAGAACTTGCAAGAAGGCATAATGATGCCAATGTTTTGGCATTAGGCGGAAGATTAATCGGGGTTGAATTAGCTATAGATATTATAGAAAAATTCATTCAAACTCCTTTTGAAGAAGGGAGACATATGCAAAGAATTCAAAAAATTGAGGTAAAAATATAATGTTTACAAACTGGCTTGTTTTAACTATATTGATTTGTGCAACTATCTATCTTATTGTAATGTTGTTTTACTATAAAACTCTACTTAATAAAGAAAAAACATCAAAAGATTTTATCAAAAACAATCTTGATGATACTGAGATTGTCATTAGAAAACTACAAATTCAACTTCAAAGAAGTCTTGGAAATATAGATATACTCACAGAAGAACTTAATAAAATCAAAGCAGACCTTACATCTTTAAGAACTAGAAATTCTCAATATCGTTTAGAAAATGACAAACTAAGACAAAGAATTAAAGAATTAGAAGCAAAAATCGAGGCATTATTATGATAAAACTAACACAAGAAGAACAAAAATACCTGCTTGATAGCATTAGAATTATTCCTGATTTTCCAAAAAAAGGAATTATTTTTAGAGATATTACCACTCTACTAAATAACAAAGAGGCTTTAAATTTTCTACTTAAACATTTAAAAGAACGCTACAAAGATTACAATCTAGACTTCATAGCAGGAACAGAAAGCAGAGGATTTATCTTTGCATCTATGATTTGTGCAAAACTTAATCTTCCTTTTGTGCCTATTAGAAAACCTGGAAAACTCCCTTTTGAAACCTTTAGCTGCGAATACGATCTTGAATATGGCAGCGATAAAGTAGAACTTCATAAAGATGCATTTAAAAATATTCAAAATGCAAGAGTTTTACTTGTAGATGATTTAATAGCAACTGGCGGAACAGCTATAGCTTCATATGAACTCATTCAAAAAGCTGGAGCAAAATGTGTTGAAGCTTGTTTTTTAATGAATCTTAAAGATTTAAATGGAGCACATAAACTTGAAAAACTTACTTCAGTTTATAGTGTTTTAGAAATTTAAAACTATAGAAAGGTACAAATGGAAGAATTTTTAAAAAATTTACTTTACCAATACAAAGATCTAGCTTATATTATTATTTTTTTATGGTGTATTTTAGAAGGAGAGTTAGCTTTAATTTTAGCAGGTATTTTTGCCCATCAAGGACATGTAAATTTAGGCTTTGTTATATTTATAGCAGGTCTTGGCGGTTTTGTAGGCGATCAAATTTATTTTTATATAGGAAGATATAATAAACGCTACATACAAAAAAAATTAAAAACTCAAAGGCGTAAATTTGCAGTAGCACACCTACTTTTACAACGTTTTGGTTGGCCTATTATTTTTATACAACGCTATATGTATGGCTTTAGAACTATTATACCTATGAGTATAGGAATCACGCGTTATAGTGCAAAAAAATTTGCTATTATCAATCTTTTTAGTGCTTGGGTTTGGGCATCAATCACTATACTTTTAGCTTGGTATTTTGGAGAACAAATTTGGAAGATGGTGACTTGGGCTGAAGAACATTGGTATTATGCAGCCATTATTATTATAGCTTTTTTATCCCTTTTATTATTTGGTTTTAAACAAATGGAAAAAGCTATACTTAAAAATAAAAGGAAAAAATCATGAAATTTGAATTAAACGATAAAAAACTAGATGCTATAAAAGCAGACTTTGAACTTGTTTTTATACAGGATAAAAATTTAAAAATTTTTAACAAAGAAAAAGATTTTTTTAAACTTAATAATTACAAAGGCGAAGGTGTATTATTAGACTTAAACAATAAAAAGCTTTATTTAGAGCTTAAAAGTCTTGCTTATGAGGATATAAGATTAAGTCTTTACACAGCATATAAAACTCTTGAAAAGCTTAATATTAAAAGCGTAAAACTTCCTAGCATAATAGGAGATTGTGTAGTTAGAAGTTTTGCATCTTTAGTTGAAGGCGTACTTTTTGGAGCTTATAAATTTGACAAATATAAAAGCGAGAAAAAAACAAGAACTTTAGAAAGATTTATTATTTCAAGTGGAGAATTAAATGGTAAGAAATTTAATAAAGATGAAGCTAAGATAGGTTTAGAGCGTGGAGAAATTTTAGCCAATGCTACAAATTTTACCAAAAATATAGTCAATGAAATTCCTGAAATTTACACCCCTTTAAAAATGGCAGAAGATGCACAAAATTTAGCTAAAGAAAATAAAAACATCACTTGTAAAATTTATGATGAAAAATTTTTAGCCAAAGAAAAAATGAATGCCTTTTTAGCGGTAAATCGTGCCTCGGTACACCCACCACGCCTCATTCATCTAAGCTATAAAGCCAAAAATGCAAAAAAACGTGTTGTATTTGTTGGAAAAGGCTTAACTTACGATAGCGGTGGATTAAGCATAAAACCAGCTGATTTTATGCTTACAATGAAAGCTGATAAAAGCGGTGCAGCAGCAGCAATGGGAATCATAAAAGCCGTAGCTGAACTTGCTTTAGATTTAGAAGTACATTGCATTTTAGGTGCAACTGAAAATATGATAGGCGGCAATGCTTATAAGCCTGATGATGTGTTAATCAGTCGTGAAGGTGTAAGCATAGAGGTAAGAAATACAGATGCAGAAGGACGCTTGGTTTTAGCTGATTGTCTTTCTTTTGCACAGGATTTAAAACCTGATTTACTTATCGATATGGCAACTCTTACTGGAGCTTGTATTGTAGGACTTGGAGAATTTACAAGTGCTATTATGGGAAATAATGAGGAATTGCAAAATGATTTTTATCTAAGCTCTAAAAAAAGCGGAGAATATACCACAATCTTACATTTCAACCCTCACTTAAGAGAACTTATAAAATCAAATATTGCCGATGTTAGTAATACTGCCTCTAGTCGCTACGGAGGTGCAATTACCGCAGGGTTATTTTTAGATAAATTTATTCGTAAAGAATATAAAGATAAATGGCTACATCTTGACATAGCAGGACCTGCTTATACAGAAAAATCTTGGGGATATTCTAGTTTTGGCGCAGGTGGAGCTGGAGTTAGAATGTGTGTTAATTATTTAATTCAAATTTTAAGGAAAGCTAAATGAGTTTAAGCGTAGGTATAGTAGGACTTCCAAATGTTGGGAAATCAACAACTTTTAATGCTTTAACTAAAGCACAAAATGCGCAAAGCGCAAACTATCCTTTTTGCACTATAGAGCCTAATAAAGCCATGGTTGAAGTTCCTGATTTAAGACTTAATGAACTTGCCAAAATCGTAAAACCTGAAAGAATTATGCATTCTTTAATAGAATTTGTAGATATCGCTGGACTTGTTAAAGGTGCAAGTAAAGGTGAAGGCTTGGGAAATAAATTTCTTTCAAATATACGTGAAACTGAGGTTATTTTACATATAGTACGTTGTTTTGATGAAGAAAATATCACCCATGTTGAAGGTGGAGTTGATCCTTTACGTGATGTAGAAATTATCAATACAGAGCTTATTTTAGCAGATATTGAACAACTTAGTAAAAAAATAGAAAAACTCACCAAAGAGGCCAAAGCCAATCAAAAGGGTGCTAAAGAAAGTCTCGAACTTGCAAATTCCTTACTTGATCATTTAAACAAAGGCCTAGCTGCAAGCTCTTATCCTGAAAAGGAAAGTGAAATTTATCAAGCCTTAATCAAAGAATTAAGACTACTTTCTGCTAAAGAAGTGATTTATGGTGCAAATGTTGATGAAAATGGTATTAGTGAAGATAATGATTATGTAAAAGCCTTAAAAGAATACGCTAAAAAAAATGATCATGAAGTTATCAAGCTTTGTGCAAAAATTGAAGAAGAATTAGTAGGATTAAGCGATGAAGAAAGTCATGAATTTTTAAGCTCTCTAGGAGTTAACGAAAGCGGCCTTGATCAAATCATACGCACTGCTTTTGCTAAGCTTGGACTGATTAGCTATTTTACCGCTGGTGTAGTTGAAGTGCGTTCTTGGACAATCAAAAAAGGCTGGAAAGCACCAAAAGCAGCAAGCGTGATTCATAATGACTTTGAAAAAGGCTTTATAAAAGCTGAAGTTATTTCCTATGAAGACTATATCCAATACAAAGGCGAAAATGGCACCAAAGAAGCAGGAAAGCTACGCCTTGAAGGAAAAGACTATATCGTTTTAGACGGCGATGTAATGCACTTTAGATTCAATGTTTAGGCAAAATAGCCTAAACAATATTTATAAATTTTGAATAAAACCTTCCAAAATTTGAATTTGCTTTTCTACGCTTGCAATAGAACTTGAGCCTTCACTTTGCTTAGAATTTAAAGAAAATTCAAAATTTAAAAGTTCCATAGCTTTTTCATCAAATACAGGATCTATTTTTGAAACATCTTTAATTTCACTTATATCAATACCTTGTGCTTCAGCTTGTGCAACAACATTTCCCACTATAAAATGTGCTTTTCTAAAAGGAATATTTTTTTCACGCACCAAATAATCTGCCAAATCGGTAGCCAACAAATGACCTTTTTTACAAGCATTAAGCATATTTTCTTTGTTGATTTGTATTTCTTTTAACATTGCATTTAAGATAATTAAGCTATCTTTAGCCGTTTTTACACTATCAAAAAGCCCCTCTTTATCTTCTTGCATATCTTTATTATAAGCTAAAGGTAAAGCTTTCATTATAGTTAAAAGAGAAATCAAATTTCCATAAACACGCCCTGTTTTTCCACGTATAAGCTCACAAACATCGGGGTTTTTTTTCTGAGGCATAATAGAGCTCCCTGTTGAAAAACTATCACTTATAGTTATAAAAGAAAACTCCGAACTTGAGAATAAAATCATTTCTTCACAAAGTCTTGAAGTGTGTGTAAAAATAACTGCTATATCATAAAGTAAATCAAGAGCAAAATCCCTATCACTCACTCCATCCATAGCATTTGGCATAATATCTTTAAATCCTAAAATTTTAGTGCTCAACTCACGATTGGTTCTATAGCTAGTTCCTGCACATGCACAAGATCCAAGTGGTGAAAAGTCTGCAAGTTCTAGGCTATTTTGCAAACGCTTAACATCTCGCATTAACATAAAAGCATAAGCTAAAATATAAAAAGAAAAACTCACAGGCTGAGCGTGTTGTAAATGTGTAAAACTTGGCATAATGGTTTTTTTGTGCGCTTTAGCATGTTCGAGCATGGTTTGAATCAATTCTTTTAAAAGCTTTATGAGTTCTATGTGAGATTTTTTGACAAAAAGTTTAAAATCAGTAGCCACTTGGTCATTTCTACTTCTTGCAGTATGGAGTTTTCCGCCAATTTCGCTACCTATAATCTCGCTTAAACGCTTTTCTATAGCCATATGAATATCTTCATCTTTGATATCAAAAACAAATTTACCTTGCTCTATTTCACTTTTAACTTGTTCTAGGCCTTTTATAATAGCATCTAATTCTTCTTTTTTTAAAATATCACAACTTTCAAGCATTGTAGCATGTGCTATGGATCCTTGTATATCTTCATTAAACAAAGTTTTATCTACATTTAAACTCGCATTAAATTTCTTTAAAAGCTCGTCGCTTGCACCACTAAAGCGTCCTGACCACATTTCATTTTTCATTTAAACGCCTTAAATTTTTGGTCC
Organism: Campylobacter jejuni; assembly: GCF_001457695.1. NCBI lineage: Bacteria > Pseudomonadati > Campylobacterota > Epsilonproteobacteria > Campylobacterales > Campylobacteraceae > Campylobacter > Campylobacter jejuni. Next base: position 855,704 of record NZ_LN831025.1, read on the forward strand.
AAATTTGCTAAATTCAATGCCTTCTTTGACATCTTCATAGCGTTTGAAATTTTGTATAAACATATGTGCTAATTTATCTCTTGTTGCAATATAATCATTTTTATCTGACCAAGTATTTATAGGATTTAAAAGCATGCTTTCTACACCCTCTAAAGCTTTTGGAATAGCTAAATCAAACACTTCAAAATTTTCAAATTCGCATTTTGCAATACTTCCATCTAGAATAGCATTAATGCAAGCCCTAGTAGCCTTAATGCTCATTCTTTTACCCACACCGTAGCTTCCACCGCTCCAGCCTGTATTAACAAGATAAACATTAGCTTCATGCTTTTCAATCTTTTCACCAAGTAATCTCGCATAAACCGTTGGATGCAAAGGCATAAAAGGTTCTCCAAAACAAGCTGAAAAAGTTGCTTGAGGTTCTAAAATACCACGCTCAGTTCCAGCTACTTTTGCTGTATAACCACTTAAAAAATAATACATAGCCTGCTCTTTGCTTAGTTTACTCACCGGAGGCAAAATTCCAAAAGCATCTGCACTTAAAAATATAATATTTTTTGGATGACCTGCTTTTAAACTAGGCTCATGATTTTCAATATGCTCTATAGGATAAGAAACTCTTGTATTTTCTGTTTTTGAAGCATCAGCATAATCAATACTCTTATCAGCTCTTAAAACTACATTTTCTAAAAGTGCATTTCTTTTAATGGCACCATAAATTTCAGGCTCATGTTCAGGATCAAGATTGATTGTTTTTGCGTAACAGCCACCCTCAAAATTAAACACACCTTCATCATCCCAGCCATGCTCATCATCACCTATGAGTCTTCTTTTTGGATCGGTTGAAAGCGTAGTTTTTCCTGTACCGCTAAGTCCAAAGAAAAGTGCCACATCGTCTTTTTCTCCGACATTTGCACTACAATGCATAGAAAGTTTATTTTCTAGTGGCAACCAATAATTCATCATAGAAAAAATACCTTTTTTCATTTCTCCACCATACCAAGTTCCACCAATAACCGCTATATTTTCTTCAACATTAAAGATCACAAAAACCTCTGAATTTAAACCATCTTGTTTGTAATCTTCATTAATACATTTGCAAGCATTATAAACAATAAAATCTGCTTTAAAATTCTCAAGTTCCTCTTGACTTGGGCGAATAAACATATTTTTAACAAAATGCGCTTGCCATGCAATTTCAGTAACAAATCTTACTGCTTTGCGACTTTGCAAAGAAGCACCGCAAAAAGCATCTTGAACATAAATTTTCTTTCCACTTAACTCTTGCTTTGCTTTAGTTAAAAGTTTATCAAATAATTCTTTTGTAATAGGCTGATTTACCTTCCCCCAAGCTATATATTTACTAGATGGATCTTGTTTTACAAAATATTTATCTTTAGGACTTCTACCTGTAAAAATCCCCGTATCTACACAAAAAGTATCATTATCCGTGCTTAAACCTTCATTATTTGCTTTTTCATGAGCATTTAATTCATCATAACTTAAATTATGAAAAATTTCCTTTATGTTATCTAAATCTAAATTATCAAATTTTTTCATTTTTCCCTCACTTTAATTCTTGTAAATAGCTAATACTTCACCTTCATTAACAGTATCGCCTATTTTAATACAAAGCTCTGAAATAATTCCATCTTTTGGGGCATTAACCTCAATCTCCATTTTCATTGCTTCTAAAACCATGATAGCTTGACCTGATTTTACTTCTTCGCCTTCGTTAACATAAATTTTAAAGACATTACCTGAAATACCTGCTAAAACTTCATTTTCAGCATCTACAGAACTTGTTGAATTTGAAGAAATAATATTTTTATTTTCTTCTACTTTTTTCACACTTTTAACATTAACATCTTTATCAAAGCCATAGCTTACTTCTACATGATATTTATTACCATTTACAGCTACGGTAAATTTGTTTTCATCTGCACTCATAGGTTTTGGCATACTGGCTAATTTGCGTATATTTACCTTTGCCTCTCCTTTTAAAAATGCTATACCTTTTTCTTTGCAAGCTGCTGCAACAAATATATTTTCTTCACTCGTTTCTATACCCTCTTTTTCAAGCAAGGTTTTGGTATAAGCTATACTTTTACTCTCATCTTTATCAGCTATATTTATAGCAAGCTCTGTAGTAGGTTCTAAATTAAGTTGTTTTGAAGCAAGCTCAATAATGTTTGCATCGGGTGCAACTGGAGTTTTTCCAAAATAACCAAGCACCATTTTTCCATAACCTTCTGCGATTTTTTTCCAAGACCCAAACATAACATTATTAAATGCTTGTTGAAAATAAAATTGAGAAACTGGAGTAACCGAAGTACCAAATCCACCTTTTTCTACAACTTCTCTCATAGCATGAATGACCTGTGGAAATTTATCTAAAATATTATTATCCCTCATCATTTGTGTATTTGCTGTTAAAGCTCCTCCTGGCATAGGAGAAAAAGGAATAAGTGGATTTACCATAGTAGCTTCAGGGGGTAAAAAATACTCTTTTAAACAATCTTTTAAAACTTCTTCGTATTTTAGAATTTTTTCTTCTTCAAGTCCACCTAAATCATAATCTTTACCTTTTAAGGCATGCATCATGGTTAAAATATCAGGCTGAGAAGTTCCACCACTTACAGGAGCTGCAGCCAAATCGATACCATCAACACCTGCTTCAAGTGCTGCAAGATAGCAGGCTATACTCACCCCTGCAGTTTCATGCGTATGAAGTCTAATATGCATATCTTGAGGTAAAATTTTTCTTGCCATTTTAATGGTTTCATAAATTTTATTTGGATTTGAAGTTCCACTTGCATCTTTAAAACAAATGCTGTGAAAAGGAATTTCTGCTGCTAAAATTTCTTTCAAAATTTTTTCATAAAAAGGCACATCATGAGCACCTTTGCAATTTGGCGGTAGATCCATTAAGGTAATAGCGATTTCATGTTTTAATCCATGTTTTGCTATACATTCACCACTAAATTTTAAATTATTTATATCATTAAGAGCATCAAAATTTCTTATCGTTGTGGTACCGTGTTTTGCAAAAAGTTTTGCATGCAAATCAATAAGCTCACTACTTCCAGTATCTAAAGTAACAGTATTAACCCCTCTTGCTAAAGTTTGAAGATTGGAATCTTTTCCTACAATAGCTCTAAATCTATCCATCATGGTAAAAGCATCTTCATTAAGATAAAAATACAAGCTTTGAAATCTAGCACCACCACCAAATTCAAAATGAGTAATACCCGCTTCTTTTGCTGCTTCTACTGCAGGAAAAAAATCATCCATTAAAACCCTAGCTCCATAAACAGACTGAAAACCGTCCCTAAAGCTTGTATCCATTACATCGATGAATTTTTTAGCCATTATTTTTCCTTAAAAAAATATTTTTTCATTATTATACAAAAATTTGATAACACATTACCAAAATTATTGCTATAGGCGATATAAAACGAATAAAAAACAACCAAATTAAGAAAATTTTTCGACTTATAAATTTAGAAAAAATTTTATAAATTTGTTTTTTATTCATAAAAAAACCTACAAATATAGAGCATACTATAGCACCAAGTGGAAGTAAAAAATTTGAAGTTAATTTATCTAATAAAGTAAAAAAATCTTTACCAAAAAAACTAAACATAGAAAAAAAATTTAAATTTAATGACAAGATACAACAAATTCCAAAAACAAAAACAAATAAACCTATTAAAAATAGAGCTTTAACACGAGAAATTTGATAGTTATTAATCATATAAAAAGTTAAAGGCTCTATCATTGAAACAGCTGAAGTAATACCAGCAAAAAAAAGTGCTAAGAAAAAACAAAATGCAAAAATATAGCCTAAAGCTCCAAGTTGATTAAACAAACTCATCAAGGATATAAAAACAATTCCTGCTCCTTGAGTATGCGGATCGGCTCCAAATTCAAAGATAAAAGTAAAAACAATAAGTCCCATGATAAAAGAAATCAATAAGTTAATCAAAACAATATACACTGAACTTTTTATAAAATTTGTTTTTTTATCCAAGGCTGATGAATATGTAACTATACAACCTATTCCCAAGCATAAGGTAAAAAATGCAAGCCCTAAAGCTTCGGCAATAGAGCTAAATTTAAAATGTGAAAAATCGGGATAAAATAAATAAGAAAAAGCATTTGCAAAACCTTGCTTAAATCCCATGCAATAAAACAACATAAAAACAAGCATTAAAAATAAGCTAGGCATTATAACAACGTTTAATTTTTCAATCCCTTTGATTAAACCTTTAGATACTATTAATAAAGTAAGAAAAAAAGATAAAGTGAAGAAAAAAACAGAACTTGTCAAATTTGTAGTAATTAAATTCTGAAAATTACTTGCTGCTTCATCTAAGGTTTTAGGAAGATAATAAAGACTAACTACAGTATATTTTAAAACCCATCCCATAATAACTAGATAAAAAGAGAGAACAAAAATACCACCTAACATAAAAACGCCGCCATATCGCCATCTATTGCCATATTTTATGGCAAGATTTGAATAAGCATTTGCAAGATCACTTTTACTTAAACGTCCCATAGCCACTTCAGCCAAAAAAATACTAAATCCTATGGTTAAAGTAAAAAACAAATATAAAAGCACAAAAACAAAACCACCATTTTCTGCACTTAAAGTTGGAAATTTCCAAGCATTACCTAAACCAACGGCTCCACCAGCAACAGCCAATACAAAACCGATTTTTGAAAAATATGTTCTCATTATTTTTCAAACTCACTTTAAAAAAGCGGCTATCATAACTATAACAACAGCCAAAGGGGAAATAAATCTCAAAAACACATACCAAAGTTCAAAAAATATACCCCTCATATAAGGTTTAAATAAAATTTTTAAAGCTTCTTTTTTCATCACAAATCCCACAAAAATAGCTGCCAAAATTCCACCTAAAGGCATAATAACCTTGCTTGAAACACTATCAAGCAAATCAAAAAAACTCATTCCAAAAAATCCAAACTGAGTACTTTTTAAAGAAGATAAAATACACAACATTCCTAAAATATAAACAACAATTCCTATTAAAATCAAAGCTTTTTTACGGCTCATGCCAAAAGTATTAATAAGATAAAAAGCAAAAGGCTCTATCATTGAAACAGCTGAAGTAATACCAGCAAAGATTAAAGAAATAAAAAATGCTGCTCCAAAAATACAACCAATCACTCCAATCTTTTCAAATAAAGTAGCTAAGGAAATAAAAACAAGTCCTGGTCCTTGCTGATTAGGATTGTAGCCAAATTCAAAGATAAAAGTAAAAACAACCAAACCCATTAATAAACCAACTAAAAGATTGATAAAAATAATATTTAAAGTACTGGTAATAAAATTAGTTTTATCAGACAGACTAGCAGAATAAGTAATAATCGTTCCAACGCCCAAAGAAAGACTAAAAAAAGCAAGTCCTAACGCTTCAAGAACATTTGAAGTGTTGATTTTGGAAAAATCAGGTACAAAAAGAAATTTAACCGCCATTATAAAACCATCTTTGCTAATAGCATAAACAAGCATCAAAATAAGTAAAATAAACAATGAAGGCATCATCCAAACATTTAACTTTTCAATCCCATTCTTAACACCTTTAGAAACAATATAAAAAACACATAAAAAAACCAAAGTAAAACAAATAAACTGACTTAAAAAATCCTCACTTGTAAAAAATCCAAACTGTGCTTTACTTACTTCTAGATCCATAGGCAAATTTCCAGTGATACTTAAAAACACATATTTAACTATCCAGCCAATCACCAAGGTATAAAAAGAAACTATTAAAATCGCCCCCACCATAGTAAAACCAACATAAGACCAAGCTTTTTTATTTGAAGGTGCTAACTTTTCATAGGCATTAACCGGATCTTTTTCACTAATTTTTCCTATGCTAAGCTCAGCTAAAAATATCACAAAACCTACACCTAAAGTAAGAATTATATAAAGCAAGATAAAAGCAGATCCACCACTTTGACCTACTAGTGTTGGAAATTTCCAAGCATTACCCAAGCCCACCGCTGAACCTGCTACCGCTAAAATGAAACCTATTTTTGAAAATTTAGAACTCAATGTTGCAACCTTAACTTAAAAATTATTTTAAAATATTATTAAAGCAAAAAAACTTTTAAGCTTTATTGAAAACAATCAAATTTAAATCAAAAATGTGAATTTTTGTAAATTTCAATAAAAATAAAGATACCTTTGGTTATAATTCGGCTTTATTTTTAAGTCTTAAGTAGGGATACGCAAGCCGAACTGATTTAAAAATTGAAAAAAATTTTTTATAGAAAGGTTAAGATAATGAAAAAAGTTCTTTTTTTATTATTAGCATGTGCAGTAGTAGCTTTTGCAGCTGAAACTAATGCTCCAGTAGAGCAAGAAGCTATTAATGTATGGATTAAAGCATTTTCAGTTCTTGCAGCAGGCTTAGGTCTTGGTGTTGCAGCACTTGGTGGTGCTATCGGTATGGGTAATACTGCAGCGGCAACAATTGCAGGAACAGCTAGAAACCCTGGTCTTGGGCCAAAATTAATGACAACTATGTTTATCGCTTTAGCGATGATTGAAGCACAAGTTATCTATGCTCTTGTTATCGCGCTAATAGCACTTTATGCAAATCCTTTTATAGTTTTACAATAAAACTTATTAAAGCCCTTTTTTGGGCTTTTTTCTATGCGGTTATGGTGGAATTGGTAGACACGCCATCTTGAGGGGGTGGTGCGCTCCGCGTGTGCGAGTTCAAATCTCGCTAACCGCACCATTTATACTGCTAACTACATAAATTAACATAAATATAAAACTTAAAAAATATCTATAAAATAGGACTTTAAAACTATCTAAAATCTAAATTAAATTTTTCCGTTAAAATCCATTTTAAAAATTTTTCCCTAACTTTTCTCCTAACTTTTTATTTTTTGTTTTAAAAAGTTAGGAGAAATTAGCTTAAGGAGTTTATTTTAAATGCTTACACAAAAAGACATAATAAAAAAGATAAAAACTATTTTTATAAGAAGTTTTTTGTATTTGATTATAAAGATATCCAAAAATAAGAAAATTAACAAGAGACTAAAAGTATTAAGGTACATTGATTTGCGGAAAGGAAATTCTATCACACAAATAATCAATAAGATGATAAAACATTTATTCAAAAATATTATAATTAAAGCATATTAGGCATGGCTACTCTTTCGGTTGCAAGAAAGAGACATGATGAGTAAGATCATTGAATTTTTAGTTCTTGTCTTAGAATTAATTAATGAGATAATCAAGCTCATTTGATATAACCATTGAAAAATTTTATAAAAACCACGCTTAGTCTAAGCTTAATACATTTATACTAAAAAACATTTAACCGAAAGAGACGTGGCTTTCGGTTATGAGAAATTCATAGCAAAAATACTTTTACAAAAAAATAGAAAAGATTGGCAAAAAATTAGAAAAGCAAAAAACAAGATTCGCTATAATAAAAAATCCGCTTTAGAGTTGCAGCTCTAGCGGAAAATTACTATGAAACGACATAGTAAGCGTTTTGTGAGATTATATCTAAATTTTAGGTTTTTTAAGCTTAAAGTTGAAGTATTTTTCTAACAAAACCGCAGGACAGAGAAGCCCCTTGCCTTTGTTAGTACATGAAACTACAAATTCTCATTCATTTTTCCAAGTCAAATAAAAAAGAAATCCGTTTCAAAATGCAGCTCAATAATCTTCAATTAAACATACAAAGAGAGTAAGATTAAAAGAATTGCGATCGGTTTATAAGTGATACTTAAAAAAAGTGTGTATAATACATACTCATAAGGATATCATAGCGAGTAAAAAAGATAAAATTATTAAGATTTAAAAAATAATCCTAACAATGTGCGCTTTGAAACGCTTAAGATTTTATTAGAAAGCGAAGGTTATGAATGTTTTAATAAAGGCGGATCACATTATCAATTCAGAAAAAAAGAATGTGATCTTATTACTATTCCATTTAAACGCCCTATAAAGGCTATATATGTCAAAATGGTTTTAAAAGCTATAACAGGAGAATGAATTATGAAAGACTTAGATTACTATCTTAATCTACCTTATGAAATTATTATAAAAAAACTTGATGAAAAAGATGGCGGAGGATATTTTGCAAGATATAAAGATTTCCCTTATATTATGGGAGATGGTGAAAATGAAATAGAAGCCTTAAAAGATCTCAAAGAAGCATTTAAAGGAGCATTAGAAGTTATGCTTGAAAAAGGTGATTATATTAAAGAACCTATTGATAATGAAGCAAAAATTAGAATTAATATTACCTTGCCTAAAAGCTTAGTAGAGGCAATAGATACAATAAGCGATAATAGAAGTAAATTCTTAGCTGATCTTGCAAATAGTGCTATAAAGTCTTATAAAATAAGCACTTAAAAATTGACATAGTTAAATAAAAAAAAGAACCCCATTTGAACCACTAAAAAATAGGCATTTTATAGCAAAAATACTTGCAAAATTTATTAAAATATGGTATAATTTTATTAAAAATATGAATAAGTTATAATTGAAAGGAATAAAGATGGATAAAGCGCACTTAATTATTTATTTAGCAGTACTTGCATCTATTGTTAGTGTTTTAATAACTTGTTGTCTTTTGTATTTAATCAGAGATAGGTTAAGCAAATTGTTTTCTAAAAATACATTATTGAAAATCAAGAAGTTTTTAAAAGAGAATTTTGAAGATACTGATGACTCATTAAGATCACGCTCGTCAATTTTTGAAAGTGATTATATTAATGATCCAAAATATAGCTTTATGATAGGAAATATATACTATACTACTAATCGCCACTAAGCCTAGTTAAAACTAGACTCGGTGCATTATTATTTATAAGCATCATTGATTTTTTCATTTCTTTCTTCTATAGCAGTTCCTGTTTTAAATTCAGCTGCATTTGCTGCTTTTTGAATTCCACCTGCTAATCCTTCTGATTTAACATCATTAGGGGCATTTCTTGTTGCCATAAAGCCTTTTTGTCTTGAATTTAAATCATCTATGGCTTTATTGTGATCAGTCATAACACCTCTTGGATCATGATAATTGTGTTTTGATTGTCCAAACAATCCATTTGAATTGACATTAGAATCTACTCCTGCGTAATGTGATAATCCTTGCATATCCCCTCTTGCAGCCATATTTTCAACAGCATTCACAGCAGAAGCCACATTTTCTTTACTAACTACGCCACCATAATTTTCATTGATATAGCCTTGAACGATAGATGAGCCACCATCATAACCCACTGAATTATTAAGTGTTTTAGCTTCATTATAGCTATCCATAGAACTTTTAATACTAGCAGAATTTGTAACATTTCCTGTTTTAAGAAGATTGTTAAATGAAGCACTTGCATCTCTATTTTTGCCAATTTCATTAGAAAGACTTTCGTTAAAGGTTTTATTAAATGTTTCTTTTTGATCTTTGCTTAGATTTTGATACCAAGCTTCAGATTCTTGAGAATTTGTAGATAGTTCCCCACTAACACCGAAACTAATTCCAACTTTTCCACTTATAATATCATTATAAGCTTGTTTTACATCCACACCTGTTGCTTTAGAATAAGCATTAGCTAAAGCATGTTGCGTTGCATTAGTAATAGCACTTCTATCATTTTCTGATAAGGCTAAGCTATCTCCTTTTCCACTAGCAACTTCTAAAGCTCTTTGAGATAGGTTAGAATTTTGAATCACATCACTTAGAGCGTGTGCTCTTGTTTCTAAATTGCTTGCAGTCATACCCGCATTTAAACCTTTAATAGAAGCATTACCTATAGAACCATTAGCATTGATTACAGCTGAACTTCCTGTCATATTATCTTTAACTAATTCGCCACCATGTTGCATATCTCTTGTTCCCATAAAACTTCTACCGCTAACACCAAACGAAGATTGAAGAGTATTATAACCTGCACCCACAGCCCAAACTTCATCTCCTCTAGGAGCAGCAATGCTAGTTTGTGTAGATAAGGCTTGCTGATTTGCAAAGCTTCCAGCAGCTCTTGAAGCACCTGCTAGAGCTTGAGATAATCCAGAAGCAAAAGTTACAAATCCTTGTTCACTTGCTTTAGCTATAGCATAAGCTAAAACAGGAGTACTCATTACAAGATAATTCATGAAATTTGATCTATTTGCTACTTCTTTAAATATAAGCATATTATCTCCTAAGCTTAAAGCTGCTTTTCCACCTGTTATTACTTGTGCAACATTCATAAGATTAAAATCATTTAGATAATTAATAATACAAAGTATAGGAGTCCAAAGCACTATCCAAATACATAGAGTAAAAAACATCTTAATATGAGCGTAAGAGCCAAATACAATAGAAAGCAAAGCAACAAGCCAAGATAAACCTATAATAATAGCTGTTAAATAAGCTTTAGCTAAAGGCAAATAAGTTTGTGCCATGTGTCCTTGTGCTTGCATACTTGCATAAAATTGCTGATCCGCATAAGCAGTATTTGCAGCCACAGAAGCAGGATTTAATCCTACTGATTTAGCGGTATTAATGATTGCATCTTGAGAAGCAAGCATTATCATGGATTGCTGTAAATAAGATCTAGCACTTACAGCTTGTTCATTATAGATTTGTGCAGCGCCTAAGAACTTTTGCTCATAATTTGCCATATCATCTACCATACCAAGCAAAGCAGCATGAATCTTCATAGCTTCATCTGTATCTTTTTTAATCATTTCAACGATTTGAGGACCTGCATCAGAACAAGGCACAACACTTTGTTCTTCAATATTATTGTTATTTTTAAACAAAGGAGTAAGCTGAGAGCCATTGCCTATGTTTGTGAAAAGATCTTGCATTAAATTATCAGAGTTTTGAAAAAGATTTCTACCTTGTTGATTAAGCAAGATACCTACTGAAACGCAGTTTCTAAAGTAAAAATCAATATTTTTTTGCAAAGTTGCATCAATAGCCGAAAGCTTTACGCTTGGCAAAGTACTCATCACTTAAAGTGAAAAACCTAAACCTGCGTTAGAAAAATTTGTAGATTGTGGAGTTGAAAAATGTTTTTCCATAGCTTCTAGGATAACCTTCTCAAATTGTGTCATTAATGCAAAGCTTTTTCCTATGCCTATAGGAATTTGAGAAATGACATAATCTTTACTAGTGACTTCATCGTAAATCATGAAGCGGTGATTATTGTCATTTGGTGCTTTTAAAAACATGTACCAGACTACAGCAAAAAGTACAAACATTTTTCCAAATTCAAACACAGGGTTTGTTTGTCCATCCATTGCTTTTTTAATACTAAAAAGTAATAATGAAATAGCTAAGGCTGCATTAACGATATAATCTGTTTCAGTGGTTATTCCTTTAACCGCTTGCATGATTTCATTCATCACATCGCCATAACCCCAAGTATAAATTAGATTGCTATTAGCTATGTTTGTAGCACCAAATAAAAATGAAGGTGTAAAAAACAAAGTGCTAAAGAATAAAAAGTAAAATCTTTTCATGGACTGTTTTAAGAAGTTAAAGAGTTTATTTGGTATAATTATAAAAGGGTGCAACGCCAAAGGGCTGCAACCCTTTAGCGTTAATTTACCGCCCAGAAGGGAGGTGAGCTTAATGCTAACAAAAATTATCCTTATAATTATACTCTTAATGCTTTGCTATGTCAAGGCTTATTGAGTATCCCCTGCTTTTGCAGGGTTTAGGATAATCCCTTTGGCTTACACTAAACAAACTTTTAACTAAACCCTATCTTCCTTTCTATTGATTTATTTTCTTTTTTAATTTTTAGGTTTTTTGTTGCATTCTCGATATTGTTTTGAATCTTTTCTTGTATTTTCACAGAATCAGCTTGTATTTTTCCTGTGTCAAAACTTCCTACAATATCAGCAATGAATTCACTTAAATCAATTTCGCTAAAATCTAATTTTTGAAATTCTTCAGGAGTGAAGCCTTTGCATTGCGGACCTTCCGCACTACCCCACCCTTTTCCAAGCTGAGGGCGTCCTTGTTCATTGAATATTTGGCACTTTTATCAATAGATACCGAGCTATTTGAAACCTTATTATTAAAAAATACAAAATCAGTGCAAATGTGAAAAAACCGCTATACAACCTTAAAGAAATTGAAAAAATAATTTCAAATTCAAATGATGCACAGTGAAAATAAGAAAAGCAATAAGATAAACTTTCAAAATAAATCTGTCTTATTGCGTGAATATTAAAAATAAAAAATAACTAAAGTAGATGATCTCTGCCTAAATAAGTTTAAAAATATTCAAAAATTAAAAACAAAAGCTATATTAACTTATTGTTTTTATATCATTCTAAATACAATATATAGTATTTTAATTAAGATTAAACCGCACCATTATTTAAAATTATAATCATTCAGCTTAAAATACTAACTATTCAAAATCAAATTTCAACTTACAATTTCTTAAAGTTACAAAAAATAAAAAAATATTAAGATTTTTTTTAAGTATAAAGAATATAATTCTATCCGTTTTCAAAAAACATCCCTTAAAAAGAATTATTCAATGTTTGTTTTTATACCATTATTTACAATTTTTATTTTACTTGCAGGCGGATATTTTGCCAAAAGAATTGGCGTTTTAAAGCAAAAACAAGCTAGGACTTTTTTAGATTTTGCTATTATTTTTGCTTTACCTTGTTTGATTTTCGATAAAGCATATCATTTAAATTTTAATTTTTCATTGATTATTTTTATTTTTATTGGATTGTTTAGCTGTATATTAGCAGCCTTTTTTGCTATTTTTATTGGAAAAGTTTTTCATTTTTCTAAAGTAACTTTAGTCAGTATGTTTTTGCTTTCTTGTTTTGGAAATACTATATTTGTGGGTATGCCTATTGTTGCTGGTGTATTTAATGACCCACAATTTAGCGCTGAAGTTATATTTTACGATGCTTTAGCTACAACTTTACCTATATCACTTTTTGGACCTTTTATACTTTCTTTGGGAAATGGAGAAAAAGTCAGTTTGCTTACTAATGTTAAAAAAATTCTTAGTTTTCCACCTTTTTTAGCTTTGCTTTTTGGTTTTTTGTGTAAATTGATTACTTTACCTGAATTTATTTTCTCTCCTATTCGTTTATTTGGTGCCTCTGCAACCCCTGTTGCACTTTTTGCTATAGGTTTAGGACTTGGCTTTATGGCGATTAAAACCTCTTACAAACCTACAGTAGTTGTCATCTTTGCTAAAATGATTTTAGCTCCTTTATTTTTTGTATTTTGTTTGAAAATATTTAATTTAGAATTAAAAGATTCTACCATCGTTGCTATTATAGAAAGCGCAGCTCCTACTATGACCTTAGCAGGAGCTATGGTAATGAAAGCTAAACTAGATAGCAATTTAGCCGTAAGTGCTGTAGCCTTTGGAGTTCTTTTTGCTTTTGTTTCTATGCCAATTTTAATTTGGACTTTGCTATAAGCTCAAATTATATGGCTAAATTTTTAGCTAATTCTTTAACTTTTTTAAGATCAACTTTTCCTGAACCTAGGAGGGGAATTTTTTCTATTTGAAAATAATATCTAGGTTTAAAAAGTGTAGGTATATTAGAATTTTTTATAGCCTCACATACTCGTTCAAAAATTTCATTATTACATTCTATGAGTAAAACAATTTGTTCCCCTTTTTTCTCATCTTCTAAAGATGTGGCACAAAATTTAACCACTTCAGTGTCTATAAATTTGGCAATTTCTTCTTCTATTGCACCCAAAGAAATCATCTCTCCGCCAATTTTTGCAAAGCGAGAATAACGATCGACAATATATAAAAAACCATCTTCATCCAAATGTCCCTTATCTCCCGTGTTGTACCATCTTATGCCATCAATTTCTTTAACCACTTCATCGGTTTTTTCTTTGTCATTAAGATAGCCTACCATAACTTGATGACCGCCTATAAGTATGAGTCCATCTTCATTTGTTTTTAAATTTTCATAATTATTTGGATCAACAATACGTACCGCAGTTCCAGGTAGAGGCATTCCTACACTTCCTTCTTTATTGGCACGATGTATAAGCCAATAATCCGCATCAAAACGATTCGGCAAATTTACACTCGCTACAGGTGTGGTTTCCGTAGCCCCATAACCTTCAAAAATGCTTTTTTTAAACTTCATTTCAAAAGCAGTTCTTACTTCATTTTTTAGTTTTTCAGCACCTGATACAACTATTCTTAAGCTTTCAAACATTAAAGCATCAAGCTTTTTATTTCTTGCATAAATTCCTAAAAAGGTTGAAGTTCCACACATAATAGTGACATTATTTTTAGCAACAGCTTTGGCAATCCCTAAAGCATCAGTTGGATCTGCAAAAGTGATACTTTTAATACCTTCAAGCAAAGGCAAAAACGTAGTTACTGTAAGTCCAAAAGCATGAAAAGGTGGCAAAGATGAGAGAATGACATCATTATTTCTTGTGCAAAGCACATCAGAAATTTGTGCTATATTGCTTAAAATATTACGGTTATTTAGCATAACACCTTTTGGAGAACCTTCGCTTCCACTACTAAATAAAATAGCTGCTATGGCAAGATTGTTTTTTGAAGGAGTGAAAATGGTTTTGAGTATAAAACTAGGTATAATACTAACTGCTAGCATCATGCTAAAAATTTTAGTTTTTTGCATTTTAAAATCTTCTACAATATCTTCAAAATAAATTAAATGTATATTTGTATCGAAATTTAGGTTTATACCTTTATTTGATAATTTTTCTAAAAAAGTTTTAGAAGTATAAATTTGTGAAATTTGCGCATTTTTTATAGCTGTTTTTAAAGCTTTTTCTCCAGCAGTGAAATTAAGATTTACTGCAATTTTTTCTGCGATTAAAACAGATAGATTGGTTAAAGAACTTGCAAAAGAAGCAGGTAGTAAAATTCCTATAGCTTCCTCTTTAGGAGCGTAACTTCCACGCTGAAGGTTAATGTTTAATTCTTTGGATTTTCTTTTAATAAAAAAATTAAGAAATAAACTAAGAGTCAACATTTTTCTATAAGAAATATCTCCAGCTAGTGTATCGATAATAGCTATTTGATTTAGATTTTTTTTAGCTGTATCTATCCAAGCTCTTGCTATAGTATGCATAGCTTCGCATTGTGATTTCCAAGCCATAAAAGAAAGTTCAAAAACTTTAGCTTTAACTTCATCTTTTTTAGAATGCAAAGGCATGGCTTTACCAAAAGCTATAGCAATTTTTCTTTTATTTAAAGTGCGGTTTCTTGCTGAAAATTCTTCATCGCTTCTTGAAAAAGCGCTACCCCAAAGCCCTCTTATATAAAAAGGAATAATTTTTCCATCATCTTCACTTAAACATTCACAAGCTAATTCAAATCCTGCTTTAAATTCATTTAATTGTCCATGTCTTGAAAGCGTACCTTCAGGAAATAAGCAAACCAAATTACCTTCTTTAATATGCTTTGCTATCAGTTCTAAACTCGTCTTACTTCCCGTGCTTGATACGGGAATAATGCCAAATTTATCAAGAAAAAATTTAATATACCATTTAGAATAAATACTTCTTTCCATAACAAAATAAATTTTTCTTGGAATTGCCATTTGTACAACAGCCCAATCAATAAAAGAAATATGATTACCCAAAAGCAAAGCTCCACCTTTTTCTGGTATATTTTCAAAACCTTCTACAAGCAAGCGGTATCGTTGCAAAAAAGCTATGCTTAAAAGTATACGCACTAAAGAAAAGGGAAGTTTTAAAAGTATATAAAAACTTCCTATAAAGGTTACTAAAGTAATAAAATAAAACAAATAAACCACATTGATTTCAAATTTTGCAAATAAAGTTGCTAAGAGTAAAAATCCTAACATGGCAATATTTTGAAAAAAATTATTTCCTGCAAGAATTTGTCCCAATTCATTTTCTTTGGCATGAAATTGGATTAAAGTATTTAAAGGAATGATAAAAAGAGCTCCGCAAAATCCAAAAAAGAAAAATAAAAAACTATAACTTAATAAACTTATAAAATAAGGCATTAAAAAAGCCATTAAAAACATACCCAATGCACCAAGTGGAATAAATCCAAGTTCTATATAATTTTTTGAAAATTTACCAGCTACTAAAGAGCCTAAAATCACTCCTATACCAGAAAAAGCGAGTGAAATTTGCACATAAAAAGTATTTTCTATAAAAAGTTCATTTTTAGCAAAGACAGGAAAGCTGACAAGATAAAGTTGAGATATAGCCCAAAAAAATGAAATTCCTATTATGCAAAGCCAAATAGTTTTATTTTTAAAAACAAGCTTAAGATTATTTATTAGAAGTTTTCCACGGATATAATCTTTTTTATTAAAAACTAAATCTTTATTTATTTGTTTGAGCTTAGGTAAACGACACGCAAAAAATACTTCGATACAAGAAAATAAAATTAGCACAATTCCTAAAGGCGCTACTTCTTTTAAAATTTCATCTGTTTGATTATATGCAGAACTATAAAGACTTTCAAAACTTAAAGAAAACAAAGCCATTCCTGCTAAGATTGCCATAATGCTTACTGCATTAATTACACCATTACCCATAGCAAGAAAGTCTTTTCCTACGAGTTCTTTAATAAAACCGTATTTACTTGGTGAATAAAGTGCTGCTTGTGCTCCCATTATAAAAGTAAAAATAAAAGCCATCCAAAAAGCACCGCTATAGTAACAAATGCAAATTATTAAAGTGAGTATAACATTGAAAATTGCTGAAATTTTCATTACAATATTTTTTGGATATTTATCCGCTAAAAAACCCGAAGGAGAAAGCATAAGAATAAAAGGAAGTAAAATCAAAGCATTAACTATAGCATTTAAAAATAACTGCTCACTTCCTTCATAGGCCTTATAAATAGTATTTTGAATAATAATTTTATGTCCCAAATCCACAAAAGCATTGATGAATGCTATAAGTAAAAAAGGAATTAATCCGTAAATTTTCAAAAAAGATTTTTTTTGCATTATTTAAACCTCGTCAATTAGCACTTATTTTACAAAAGAATTTATCAGTTTTTAGGAAAATTATCTATATTATCTTTTAAAATAATTCCATCGATTTTTAATTTATAAAATTTTTTAAAATTCTCTAATTTATCAACAATCATTAAAACCCTACTATCAAAAACATAAAATTCTGCAACCTTGCTAGCAAATTTTGCAAGTTTTTTATCATTACAAAGCAAAAACTTAGCTCCTAAAGCATTGGCTAAAAATATCTCGTCTTTATTTTGAACTAAAATAGCAAATTCAAAATCATTTTGACTTAAATAAGAAATCAATTTTTCATCATAAACAATACAATAAACTTTATTATCTTTAACTTCTTCAACACTTTCAATAAAAGAAAAATCTAAATTTTTTAATAATTTATGTCCAATAATAAGCATTTTTTTCCTTAGCTCTATTTTTTATTATTTTGCAAATTATACTTATAAAATTGTTACCAAGCAAGATGGCGCAGCGGACGGGGCTCGAACCCGCGACCTCCGCCGTGACAGGGCGGCATTCTAACCAGCTGAACTACCGCTGCATCCAAAGTAAAGAAGTAGAGATTAT
This sequence comes from Campylobacter jejuni, assembly GCF_001457695.1. Lineage (NCBI taxonomy): Bacteria > Pseudomonadati > Campylobacterota > Epsilonproteobacteria > Campylobacterales > Campylobacteraceae > Campylobacter > Campylobacter jejuni. The sequence goes on from NZ_LN831025.1 coordinate 873,279, forward strand.
AAAACCTATTTATGATTTTATAAAATGGTGGTCACTATAAGACTCGAACTTATGACATCCACCTTGTAAGGGTGGCGCTCTACCAACTGAGCTAAGCGACCTATGATTGGCGACCCCTAGAGGATTTGAACCTCTGTTTCCACACAGAGAGAGTGTTGTCCTGGGCCACTAGACGAAAGGGTCATAACCCTAACAATAAAAATGGTGTCCCGTGTTGGATTCGAACCAACGGCCCCCTCCTTAAAAGGGAGATGCTCTACCGGCTGAGCTAACGAGACAAGATGGCGCAGCGGACGGGGCTCGAACCCGCGACCTCCGCCGTGACAGGGCGGCATTCTAACCAGCTGAACTACCGCTGCATCCAAAGTAAAGAAGTAGAGATTATAAAACCTATTTATGATTTTATAAAATGGTGGTCACTATAAGACTCGAACTTATGACATCCACCTTGTAAGGGTGGCGCTCTACCAACTGAGCTAAGCGACCTTTATAATGGTGTCCCGTGTTGGATTCGAACCAACGGCCCCCTCCTTAAAAGGGAGATGCTCTACCGGCTGAGCTAACGAGACATTTTCTGAAATAAAAATGTGATTATGCCAAAATTAGCTCTATTTGTCAAGCTTTTTTAAATCATTTTTGGCATTTTCTCTCCAAATAACGAGAAAATATACTTATAGGTAAAGTCAAAACAAGATATGTAATAGCCAAAATTACATAAGCTTCAAGAGTAGCAAAAGTATAAGAATTTATCTCTTGCGCACTTTGGGCTAATTCATTTACAGCAATAACGCTTAATAAGGAACTATCTTTAATTAAATTTGCAAATTGTCCACTCAGCGGTGCTAAAATATTTTTTAAAGCTTGGGGAAAAATCACATACGCAAAAACCTGAATCTCTTTTAACCCTAAAGCCCTAGCGCTCTCAAGCTGAGATATAGAAATACTTAAAATTCCAGCTCTAAATATTTCAGCTAAGTAAGCAGCAGAAAAACATGATAAAATAATAACTCCAGCCACATATCGATTATCAAGTCCTAAATTATTTGCAATGATATAATATATCAATAATACCTGCACTAGTAAAGGGGTTCCTCTGATAAGCTCTATGTAAAATGTAGATAAAAATCTTAAAAAAACAATCGAACTTAAAGAAAAAGCACAAAAAACTCCACCCAAAATTATACTCAACAATAAAGAAAAAAAACTGATTATTAAAGTATTTAAAAAACCTTGAAGAAATTTTTCTTTATAGGTCGCAATTGTGCTAAAATCAAAATGATAAGTACTTATACTAAAACTACAATAACAAAACAATATTAAAAATAAAATCAAAAGAATTAAATTAGTGATTATTTTTGACTTTGATAGAGGTTTTAAAGGTTTAAAATTCTTATTTTTTTGAGCAAACAAAGACAATAAAAATCTCCAAAATTACAATTTATTCATTTCTTAAAGTATCTAAAATATTAATTTGAGTTGCTTTTTTTGCAGGATAAAAAGATGATAAAGCTATGATTATTAAAGCACCCACAATGGTTAAAGAAAAATCCATTAAAGACAAATCAAGTGGTAATTTACTGGTTCCATAAACATCAGCAGGTAAAGTTACAATATCAAAATTTCCCAAAAGCCATAAAGCAAAAAATGCAAGTACCATACCCACTATCATACCGCCACCACCAATAAGCATACCTAAGGCAAAAAAACTCTTTTTTACCTCATTTTTGCTTGCACCTAGAGCAAGTAAAAGTGCTATTTCACTGCGACGATTCATTACTATCATCAATAAAGAACTTACTATATTTAAACTTGCAACCAAAATAATAAGCATCAACACTATAAAAAGCGCTCTTTTTTCAAGTTCTAAGGCTGAAAAGAAATTTTTATTTTGTTCCCACCAACCTACTACAGCATAATCATCTTTTAAATAAGATTTAATTTTTTCAACATCCTCAAAAGCATTATCGCTATATACATGAATTCCATCATAATTTGGATTTTTAGGCATTCCAAGTACTTTCTTCAATGCATCAACATCTGTGTACATATAAGCTTTATCATAAAATGCAAGCCCTGAAGTAAAACGCGCTTTAACATCAAAACGTTTAGTTTGCGGTACTAAAGAAAATCCACTAGGATTAAGATTTGAAAAAATAAGTGAAAGTTTGTCATTTTTATGCAAACCAAATTCATCGGTAAGCGCTGATCCTACAAGTATATCAAAACCACTTAAATTCTCATCCTTTAAAGCTTTAGCAACCACTTCGTTTATTTTTTTTTCATCATTAAAATTAACGCCAAAAAGCACACCACCTTCAAAACGATTATCTCCCTTTACAACAACTTGAGTGCTTATATAAGGGCTAAATAACAAATTTGGAAATGTTTTTCTTAACTCATCTATAAATTCATCATTTACAGGAACGTAGAATTTAGGCAAAATAGTAATAGGATAATTCATCACAAAAAAGCGTTTTTCAAATTCTTTATCAAAACCATTCATAATTGCCATAGCTACAAGCAAAACGCAAAGTCCTACACAAACTCCTAAAAAGGCCAAAAGCATAGAAAGATTGATAAAGGGTTGCTCTTTATCAAATCTTAAATATTTAAAAAGTAAATATTTTAAAACGCTTTTATTCAAGCTAAAATTCCTTGCTTAGGACCACTTTTTCCATGGCATTCTTTAAATTTTTTTCCACTTCCGCAAGGACAAGGAGCATTGCGTGGAACTTTTTTAAACTCAGCTTCGCCAAGATTATCTTCGCTTGCACCCATTTCTACTGAGCTTTGAAGCAGCTTTTCATTTTCTTCATTGGCTTTATTTTCTAAATTTTGTACCTCTTCTTGATTAAATTGCACGCTAAAAAGTAGTTTAATGCTATCAAATTTAATACGATTAACCAACTCCAAGAAAAGATTATAACTTTCTTTTTTATATTCCACAAGAGGATCTTTTTGATTGTATCCACGAAGCCCTATTCCTGTTTTTAAAATATCCATTTGATACAAATGCTCTCTCCAAGCATTATCCAAAACTTGCAAATATAAAATACGCTCTATATTACGCAATTCTTTAATCTCAAGTCTTGACATCTTTTCGTTATAAGAATTTTCAAGAATTTGACTTAGCTTATCTTGCATTTCAATGACGCTTAAATTCTCAAAATCTTTTTCACTAATCTGAGTTGAACATTCATATAAAATTTTTGCTTTCAAATTTTCAAAATTTACATTAGAACCGCTTTCATCAAGTATATAATCATTCATTACATTTGCACTATATTCAGCGATATTTTGCGAAATTTTAGCTCTAACATCATAATTTTCATCTAAAAGCTCATTGCGATAACGATAAATAGTTTTTCTTTGTTCATTTGCTACATCATCATATTCTAACAAATGCTTTCTGCTTTCAAAATGTAAGCTTTCTACTTTTTTCTGTGCATTTTCAACCGCTCTTGTAACGATTCTTGACTCTATGCTTTCGCCCTCTTCTATGCCTAGACGATCCATAATGCTTTTGATACGATCCCCGCCAAAAATTCTTAAAAGATTATCTTCTAAACTTAGATAAAAACGACTTATTCCAGGATCGCCCTGCCTTCCTGCACGACCACGAAGTTGATTATCAATACGGCGGCTTTCATGTCTTTCTGTACCGATGATATAAAGCCCACCCAAAGCCCTAATCTCATCATCGATTTTTATATCCACACCACGACCTGCCATATTTGTAGCGATAGTTACAGCACCTTTTTTACCTGCACCTTGGATAATCAAAGCTTCTTGCTCGTGGTTTTTAGCATTTAAAACATGATGAGGGATTTTTTCTTTTACAAGCATATTGTGAAAAACTTCACTGCGTTCTATACTTGCAGTTCCCACAAGAACAGGCTGACCTTTGGCGTTGGCTTTTTTGATCTCTTCAATTACAGCTTTAAATTTTTCATTTTGAGTTTTATAGATAAGATCATCTTTATCTTGTCTTTTAATAGGAATATTTGTCGGTATAGAAATAACATCTAAACTATAAATTTGAGAAAATTCAGTCGCTTCTGTTTGCGCAGTTCCTGTCATACCTGCAAGTTTATTGTACATTCTAAAATAATTTTGAAAAGTAATATCTGCTAGAGTTTGGCTTTCTTCTTGAATTTTTACATTTTCTTTGGCTTCTAAAGCTTGATGCAATCCTTCGCTAAAACGACGTCCTTCACTTAAACGCCCTGTAAATTCATCAACGATGATAACTTCATTATTTCTTAAAACATAATGCACATCTTTTTCAAAAAGATTATGCGCCTTTAAAGCTTGATCAAGCTGATGTGCTAAGATAGCATTATCAAGACTGTATAAATTTTCTACACCAAAAAGTTTTTCAGCCTTAGCAATACCTGCTTCCGTGATTAAAATATTACGATTTTTCTCATCTACTACAAAATCACCCTCAGGTTTTGCAGGGGGTAAAACTGCTTCGCCTTTTTGCATTTGCTTAGCTACTTCATTGGCTTTAATATAACCATCTAAAGTGCGATTTGTAGGACCGCTGATGATAAGCGGAGTTCTTGCCTCATCAATTAAAATACTATCTACCTCGTCTACAATAACAAAATTATGCTCTCTTTGAACTTTTTCAACTTTTGAAAATTTCATATTATCACGCAAATAATCAAAACCAAACTCATTATTGGTTCCATAAGTAATATCGCAATCATAAGCTTGCTTGTGCTCTATGTCACTGTTTTGAGAAGAAAGAATCACGCCTACACTAAAACCTAAAAAGTTATAAATCGCACTCATTTGCTCAGCGTCTCTTTTAGCTAAATAATCATTTACCGTAACAACATGTACGCCTTTTCCGCTCATAGCATTTAAAACTACAGGCAAAGTCGCTACAAGAGTTTTACCCTCCCCTGTTTTCATTTCTGCGATTTTTCCGTCGTGCAAAACCATACCACCGATTAACTGTACATCAAAATGACGCATATTTAAAGTTCTCTTACCTGTCTCTCTAACTATAGCAAAAACATCATTTAAGATATCATTTTCATTTTTTTCTCCGCTTAAAATTTGCTCTTTAAATTTTGCAAATTCGGCTTTTAATTCATCATCGCTTAAATTTTGATATTTGCCTTCTAAAGCATTGATTTGTGCTACACGCTTGAAGTATTTTTTAACTTCACGATCATTTTTTGTTCCAAAAACGGCTTTTAAGGTATTTAAAAACATTTTTAAACCTTTATAAATTTTTCAAACTATCATTATAACGATTATTTAATTAAAATTAGCTAGAATGATATAAAAAATATAATTTTTTAAGGAAAATAAATGAAAAAAACATTCTTGATATTTTTTATTTTTATAGGACAACTTTTTGCCCTTGATCTTAATTTTAATACCTTTTCAAGCAATTTTACCCAAATAGTGAAATCCAAAAACTCTACACTTTCTTATTCTGGGCATTTTATACTGAGTAAAGATCAAGCATATTGGAGTTATGATACTCCTAGTAAAAAAGAGATTTATATCAACAAAAATCAAGTAACCATAGTAGAGCACGATCTAGAACAAGTCATTTTCTCTCATCTTGATAACATTCCAAATCTTAATGAAATTTTCAAAAAAGCAAGTCTTATAAACAAAGATAAACTTGTAGCAAAATATGATAATATAAATTATACAATTAAACTCAATCAAGAGCAAATTCAAAGCATATCCTATAAAGATGAATTTGAAAATGATGTTATAATCAATCTAAACAATCAAATTAAAAATCCAAAAATCAACTCCGATATTTTCAAGGTAAAAATTCCGCAAAATTATGATATAGTTCGCTAATTTTGCGTTGAATTTTCATCAAGCTTTATATCATAGCCTGTTTGTGGCAAATGATAAGGCTTGTTTGCATTATTTTCTTTGAATATTTGTGGAGGATTGGCGATTAAATCTCTTTTAATTTTTTCTTCTATATCTGGAGTCATTTTAGGTGTATTTAAATTATCTATATTGATTTCTCCATTGTCATTTTTATTTTCTTCATCTAAATCTTTGAAAAGCTGTTCAACTTGTTTGGCTTCTAAATTTGGAACACTAGGGGTTGGGATCTTTTCAACACTAGGAACTTGAGTTTTAAGAACTTCTAAGTTTTCAAGTACTTTTTTTACCTCGCTACCCATACCTTTCTCTTTAGCCTCAGTGCTTTCTAAAAAGCGTTTAAACTCCTCTAAATCAAATTTTTCCACTCCATTTAAAGATATGATATATATATCATCTAGTTTAATCTTATATTTCTTATCTAAAAATTTTTCTAAAGTTTTTTTAAAATTATTTTTTCCAATTTCTGTAAAAATATCTTCATAAAAAAACCCTGAAATTACTGTATTTACAGCATCAATTAACTTATTTTCATTTTCTTTTAAATTATTCCCATCAAATTCCAAAGAAATTTCAACTTTTTTAAGAACATTTGCCCCACTTTTAGAATACAAATCTGTTCTTATTTTATCTATTTCAAGATTTTGAGCATTTAAACTCAAAACCAAAAAAACACTTAAAAATATTTTTTTCATTTAATGCCTTTAAATGATTTGTTCTTGTATTTCAAGATCTAAAAAATTATGTTTTTTATAAAATTCGATCACATTAGAATCTATTTTTAAAATATTAGCAAAATAAAATCCAAAATTTATCTTTTTTGTAGAATAAATTTTTAAAGTATTTGGATTTGTAGCACGAGAAAGAGCGACATAAAGCTGTCCATTTTCAAAAATATGATCAATATCACACACTAATTTTTCAATACTCATACCTTGTGATTTGTGTATAGTAATAGCATAAGCTAATTTAATAGGAAACTGTGTAACACTTGCAAGAATATTAACAACAAAATCTTTACCTGATTGCTCAAGTTCTTCCATGAAAAAAGTATAAGGTTCAAGTAAAATTTTCATCCCATTATTTTTAATAATACTAATATAAATTTTCTCCTCTTCATAAAGAATATCTTCTATAATGCCTTGCTCTCCATTATAATAATTCTTATCCCAATTATTTACACAAAAAATAATACGAGCACCTATTTTAATATTTAATTCTTCCAATATATTTAAGCTTCCAACCCAAGAATCAAGTTCTTCATCTTTTATTCTCTTATCTTCTTTTTTAACCTGAGCCTTAAAGCATACAAGTGGGGTCTCAAGCTTGCTTAATTTTTCTTGATTGATATTGTTTACTTTTTTATTGATACCACAAAGTAAAGTATAATCATCTTCTAAATTTTCTAATTCTTTATAATCAATTCGCAAAGATTCAAAAAAGCTTAAAATTTTTTCATCTAAAAAACCTTGTCTAATCAAAGATAAATGGTTATAAAATTCCATATTTTGCGTTCTTTTAGGTTGAGAAAGTTTAATATTCTTAAAATTTAAATCTTGCCAAAAAAATGAAGAAAAAGCATAATAAGAATGGTTAAATAAAGTTTCTTTTTTTTCTTTAATTACTGGAGGCAGTTGAAAAAAATCTCCAACAACTAAAATTTTTCCATTAAATTGAGAATTTTTAAGTCTAAAGCCTATCATTTCAAAAACATTTGCACTAACCATGGAAATTTCATCGATAACAATAAGCTCAATCGTTTTTAAAAGCTCTTTAAGTTTTGTTAATTTTTCTTTTTGTTTTTGATTGCGATCCAATGCACTTAATTTCATCATATCATCACAATACCCTAAACAAAAAAAGCTGTGTAAAGTAACACCGCCTATATTAAACGCCGATAGAGCACTAGAACCAAGAGCTATGGCTAATTTTTTTTGTTTTCTATAAGATTTGATAAGCTCATTTGTCAAAAAGCTTTTACCAACTCCAGCACCACCACTTAAAAAAACATTATCATAAGCTAAAATTTTTTCTAGTTTATCAAGCATTATATTTCCTTGGCTTTAATTATAACTATTTTTTCTAAAAGGTTGATTATGAAATCTTGTTTATATTTTACTTTTATAGTGCTATTTTTAACAGCTTGTTCAACAAAAAATTTAACTTCACTTCATCATGAAAATTTAGAACAAAAAAATGAAAATAAACATTATGCAAAACTTGAATACGAACAAAATGTAAGCATTTTGCCACAATTTACTTACGATATTAATTTTGATGTAAAACGATATAAAAAATATTTCTTTAATCCTTGGCATGATTCATTTAAAAATTACAAAGGACAAAATATTTTTTGGTCCTTTCCTTTATATTTAAATTCAAAAAATACTTATTATTTTTTCAATAAACAAATTATTCCACTTTCATGGTTTAAAAACGTTATAAATAACGCAAATATCCAAGAATTCGGTAAACTTAATCAAAAAGCTTTGATTATCCAAAATACAATCATTAAAAATCTTCCAACCCAAAGAGCTATCTTAAAAAATCCTTTTTTTGAAAATGAAGGAATTCCTTTTGACTATGCAAGCGATGGCATTTTAAATGCTGGAACCCCTGTCTTAATTTCACATTTTAGTAAAGATAAGCGTTATGCTTTTGTTTTAGGTGAAGCTGGGTTTGGATTTGTTGAAAGTAAAAATTTGGAATTTTTCTCAAACGATAGAGCGAAAATCTATGAAAATCTCAACTTTATCACACCGCTAAAAGAAAAAATTCCTATCTATAGCGAGGATGGTAAATTTTTCTTTGAAAGTAGAATTGGCGCTATTTATCCTTACTACAAAGAAGATAAAAACTATTTTTATGGAAAAATAGGTTCTAAAAAATATAAAATTTCTAAAAAAGATGTATCTAAATTTCCTTTACAATTCAATGATAAAAATTTAAAAAATCAACTTTCACAAGTTTTAAATTTGCCTTATGGCTGGGGCGGTTATAATTTTGAAAGAGATTGTTCTTTACTAACTCGTGATATCTTTTCAGCTTTTGGACTTTATCTACCAAGAAATTCAGCTGCACAAAAAAATTCTTTTAATCATTTTGATATAAGCACTCTTAGTAATTCTCAAAAAAAAGATTTTTTAAACCGCTTTGGGAAAGCTTATCTTAGTTTACTTTATTTACCTGGACATATTATGCTTTATGCAGGACAAATTACAGATAATAATATTGCCATACATAATATATGGGGCTTAAGAAAAGATGCAACCCAAAGACTTCTCATAAGTTCTAGCGTCATCACTTCTTTAGAAATAGGAAAAAATGAAATTTTAGAAGATAATTTGCTTTTATCAAGACTTAAAGAAATAAGTTTTATAAATTTAAACGAACAAGAAAAAGAGCAAATAAAAAGCTATCTTGAAAATATACAAAACAAATAAGATTATTGATTTTAATCAATAAATCTTTTAGTTAAATCCGCAAAATATTCTATGCGTCTATCTCGCAAAAAAGGCCACCAACGACGCACATTTTCACTTCTTTTTTTATCTATTTCTATGATTTTTACACATTCGTTTTGAGAATCTAAAAGACAAAGTTCTTCACCTTGAGGGTCAAAAACAAAAGAATTTCCCCAAAATCTAATGCCCTCTTCTACCCCGCTTACATCTTTTTCAAAACCTACTCTATTGATAGCTACTACATATAAACCATTAGCTATAGCATGTCCTTTTTGAACACCAAGCCAAGCATTGAGCTGTCTTTGTTTTTCTTCATCTTTATCCTTATCAAACCAACCAATTGCCGTGGGATAAATAAGAATCTCAGCTCCTTTTAAAGCCATAATTCTTGCTGCTTCAGGATACCACTGATCCCAACAAATAAGCACTCCAAGCTTGCCTAAACTTGTATTTATAGGTTCAAAACCCAAATCTCCAGGAGTAAAATAAAATTTTTCATAAAAACAAGGATCATCAGGTATGTGCATTTTGCGATATTTGCCTGCTATAGAACCATCTTTTTCAAAAACCACTGCAGTATTATGATAAAGTCCAGCACTTCGTTTTTCAAATAGCGAAGTAATAAGCACTATTTGATTTTTTCTAGCTATATTTGCCCAAAATTTCACATCTTTTTCATAATCATTAGCATAGTCAAAAAAATCCACATTTTCACTTTGACAAAAATACTCACTTTGATGAAGTTCTCCCAAACAAATAAGCTCAGCTCCTTGTTTAGAGGCTTCTTCTATAAATTCGCAAGTTTTTTTTATAGTTTGTTCTTTGTTTGAGTGAAATTTTTGTTGTATTAAAGCGATTTTCATTGTCTTTGCCTTTCTTGTTCTGCATCATCATAAGGATCTAAATGAATTTGTATATCCCATTTTTCATTTTCAAACATCTTACGCACACCTTCTTCTATTTCATCTGAAATTTTATGCGCATTTAAAAGCGAAATTATAGGGCAAAAAACCAAATGCACGCTTAAATAATTACAACTTGGAGTTTTACGCGTCTTTAATTCATGATAGGAAATTATTTCAGGATTATTAGAAATCAAAGTACAAATTTTATCTACTTGTTCCTTAGGTAAAGCCTCATCCATTAAAAAAGCCAAAGCTTTTTTAATGATTTTAAAAGCAGAAAACGCCGTATAAAGACTGATCACTATCCCAAAAATAGCATCAATAATATGTAAATTTGTAAAATAAATCAAAACCAAAGCCCCTAAAGTACAAGCATTGGTTAAGCAATCTGTTTTGTAATGCAAAGCATCACTTTCTATAATCAAACTTTTGGTTTTTTTAGCTACATAATTTAAAAAAAGTACAAGAAAAAAAGTCATAATTAAAGCAAAAATCATCACATAGATGCTTGAATTTAAATCTTTAATTTCTTCTTTATAATAAATCTTTAAAATACTCTCATAAAAAATAAAAATCCCCACGCCAACTATAAAAACACCTTCTAACAAACCCATTAAAGCTTCAATTTTAGAAAAACCAAAATTATAATTTTCATTCGCCTTTTGTGAACTTTTTTTAAGAGCTAAAAAATTAAAAGCAGAAATAGCAAAATCCATTAAAGAATCAATCGCACTTGAAAGTACTGCAACAGAACCACTTGTTAAGCCTACTATAAATTTAACCAAGGCTAAAACAATAGCACATAAACTTGCCACAAGAGTTGCTTTTTTTTGCAAACTCATCTTAAACCTTTGAAACGATTTTGACAAGAACAATGCAAAGAACCGTTTTGTCGCAAAAACACTCTTGCATCTACTCCTATAATTTTATGATTAGGTAAAGCTTTAGAAAGTCTTTTAGCTATGATTTCATCATTTTTATCCTTGTAAAAAGGCACAATTAAAGCATTATTTATAAAAACAAAATTCGCATAAGTCGCCCCCAATCTTCTTTCTTCATAGTATAAAGGCTTAGGTATAGGAAGTTCTATTAAATCAAAACCTGTTTTTTTAAGCTCTTCTTTCATTTTTTGTAAAGGCAAATAATGCTCATCCTCTTCATCTTCACAAATGCAATGTGCTATGGTATTTTTATCTATAAATCTTGCTAAGGTATCGATATGATGATCTGTATCATCACCTTTTATGAAACCATTTTCTAGCCAAATAATTTGTTTTAAGCCAAAAATTTCTTTTAATTTTATATCAATTTGAGTTTTGTTTAGATGAGAATTTCTATTTTCATTTAAAAGACAATGAGAGCTTGTAAGCATCACACCCTCTCCATTAAAGTCAATGCTTCCTCCTTCTAAAATAAAATCCACCTTTTTAAGCCCCTCTTTAAATTTTTCTTTAAAAAGTTTAGAATTTACAGCATTATCAAGCTCACTTTGAAATTTATTTCCCCAAGCGTTAAAAGTAAAATCAAGAGCTTTTAAACGATCATTTTCTACTATATCTATAGCTCCAAAATCGCGTATCCAAGTATCATTGGTATCACATTTAAAAAACTCTACATTTTTTATATCTTTAAAATTTTCAAAATCACTCTGTTTAGGAGCTATAAGTAAAACTTTTTGAAATTCACTCACTACTTTTACAAATTCTTTATAACTTTGTAAAATTTCCTCTAAGTAGGGATTCCAATCGCTTTTTTCATGGGGTAAAGAAAGCATGAGGTATTCTTGCTCACTCCATTCAGGAATTGATTTTATCATTTAACTACCTTTTTTGATAATAAAATTATAATTGTATCATTTTTTAGACTTTTGTCAAATTTAAGAAGATTGCCTCGATATTTCGAGGCTTTAGAGTATTATTTAAAAAAGACTTTCATTTCATCATTACTTAAAACAAGTTTTCCATTTTCATTTGAAATTTTAAAAGTTCCTTTGAAATTTGAAAGGAAAGAATTTTCAAAATCCATTACATCCATTGGGTGACAAAGCATTTGAGTTGAAGCTACGCGATCACCTTCGATTTGCAAAGTATCCGCCTTAGTTTGGTAAGAACCAAAAAAACGATTACATCCTGAATAACCATAAAATTTATTATTTTCAAAACTGATATTTGGACTTTCCTCTGCGTTTTTTGGATCAAAAGTTTTGCCATTTACTATAATTTTTTCTATTTTGAAAAGCTGATTTTGTACAAGTTCATTATTACCTTTAGAAGTAGATGAAGTAACAGAAGTACTAGCACAACCTGCAAAAAAAGCTGCAGCTAATGCAATTTGAAGCGTTTTTTTCATTTTATTCCTTTAAATTTGAAATTGGTTAAGTTCGCTTTCGAGATTATGACACACTATTTTTAACTCATCTGCAACTTGAAGCAGAATTTTAGAAATTTCTTCATTCTTTTCACTTACTTCAACATTTTCTTGCATACGAGAAAGTAAATTTTGTATATTCTCTTGGGAAATTTTTATTTTTTCAGTACATTGAGTTACCAAAGCCCTAGCATCTTCGTTACATAATTTAACCTCATTAGCATCATCAACCAATAAAGCGGTGTCATCATTTAAAGCTTGTACACTTTGAGCATTTTTCTTTAATTCTGCACTAACCTCATTAATACTTTGCAAAAGCTCTTTTGTAATTTGAGCTACATTTCCCAAAAATTCTTCACTGTTCTGAGCCAACTGCCTAACATCCTCAGCAATTACAGAAAAACCTCGTCCAAATGCACCAGCCCTAGCTGCTTCTATACCAGCATTTAGGGATAGTAAATTGGTTTTATCTGCGATCTCATCCATCATTTGAGTTGCTTTTTGTATATTACCTGCTTGATTGACCATGTTTTCAACTTTTTTGGCCAATTCATTTTCATTTTGGGATACTGTTGATACTTTATTAGCAACATTAAACAAAGATTTAAGCATTTGCTCTAATAATAAAAAGGATTTTTCATTGGCACTATTTGCCTTATTTGACAAACTAGCAAGTTCTCCAAGTTCATTGCCAACATTTGCACCAAGTTTAAAACTTTGATCTATTTGCTTATGACTTTGTGAACTGATATCACTTAAAGAAATAGCATTTGAATTTAAAAGATTGCTTTGTTTTCTACATTTTTTGAATTATGGCTTGCACCGCTAACTGCCTTGTGAGTTTTTTCAATAAATTGATTGATATATCCACAAGCTAAAGCAATTTCATCTTGACCTTTAACTGAAATACGAGCTTTTAAATTGCCACTTCCTTGAGCTAATTCTTTAGCATGATTTAAAAGCTCTAAAACGGGCTTTCCAACAACAACTTTAAGCATTAAAAGAACCACACAAAGGGTAAAAATCAAAGCAATAGTAAATATTATAATATAAGATTGACTGGTTTTGCTTATATCTTTTTGAACACCTTCTAAAGAATGCGATATATCCATAACCCCTATCACACTCCCTACATTAGCATTTGCATGACAAGCAACACAACTTTCATCTGCAATCAAAGGGCGTATCAATCTTAAATGCACAACACCATTTATATTTTCTTCTAAAGCTTGAATTTTAGGATTTGAAAATTGTTCTATAATACGCTTATCATTTGAAATTTGAGGGGCTTTCATCTCAAAAAGATCTATAGTATCTTTTGAAGGATAAATTTTAATATCACTAATACCCTCTATACTTTTTGCATCTTCAATGGCTTCTTTAATTTTTTCAGGATCTCCTAAATTCATAGCCATTCTCATTGTTTGAAAAACAGAAGTACTTACGGTATCTAAATTTGCCCTGCTCATTTTATTGGCAGTATTTTTAAAGTCCAAATTTAAAATCACTTGCATTACAATAAAACTTATAAGCAACACCACAAAAATTGCAGCAGAAACCTTAAATCCTATAGTTTTAAACATCATAGTTTCCTAAAAATAAAATTTTTCGGAAATATTTTACACATAATTTATTTAATTTTTATTGAATTATGTGTAAAAAACATAACATTCCATTAAACTTAATGTAAAAAATGTCTTACTCCTGTAAAATAAAGCGCCATACCATACTCATCGGCTGCTTTTACCACTTCATCATCTCTTATGCTTCCGCCTGGTTCTACTATAGCTTTAACCCCTACTTTACTTGCTTCATCTATGCTATCTCTAAAAGGGAAAAAGGCTTCACTTGCTAAAACACAACCTTGCAAATCAAGCCCCATTTCTTTAGCTTTAACGATCGCTGCCTTTGCTGCATCGATTCTACTTGTCATACCCATACCTATAGCCACCATAGCACCATTTTTTACATAAACAACATTGTTTGATTTGGTAAATGCTGCTATTTTCATAGCGATTTCAAGATCTTTTAATTCTTCCTTACTTGCCTCTCTTTGACTCATAAGCTTTGCATTTTTAAGCTCATCTTCGCCCACTTCATCGCTGTTTTGATATACAAAACCCCCATCAATATGTTTAAAATCATATTTATCAAAACTGCGGATTAAAAACGGACTTTCTTGAGTGAAAATTTTAATGCGTTTTTTACCTTCAAACACAGCTAAAGCTTTTTCATCTACATTGGCTGCGATGATGACTTCTACATAAATTTCATTGATTTTATTTGCTAAAGCCTCATCAAGAGTTCCATTGATTGCAACCACTCCTCCATAAGCACTGACGCTATCGCATTTTAAAGCATGTATATAGCTTTGTACTAAATTTTCTTTTATAGCAAAACCGCAAGGATTTCCATGTTTTACTATAGCAATAGCTGGAGCTTTATCGAAACTACTAGCTAAGTTTAAAGCTGCGTTAATATCGGTTAGATTATTAAAACTTGCTTCGCCTTTAAGGGATTTGAAATTTGCACTAAAAAAGGCATCAAACTCGTATAAAGCCCCTTTTTGATGTGGATTTTCTCCATATTTTGTATCAAATACTTTTTGTCCTACTATAAATTTACTCGCTCCAAAACCTCCGTTAAAGCGTTCATTCATATAATTTGCAATATAAGCATCATAATTTGCCGTATGCTCATAAGCTTTTATCATCAAATTTAAACGAAAATTCTCATCATTTTGACCTTTTTTTAAAGTCTCAATCACTTTTTCATAATCAAGCGGATCGCAAAGTACCATCACATCTTTATAGTTCTTTGCTGCACTTCTTATCATCGCAGGCCCACCTATGTCGATATTTTCTATAATTTCATCAAAATCATCGCTCATGATGGTGGTTTTTTTAAAAGGATATAAATTCACACAAACTAGATCAATGCCTAAAATTTCATTTTCTTTTGCTTGTTTGATATGATTTTCATCGCTTCTTTTATGCAAAATCCCACCGTGAATCTTAGGGTGCAAAGTCTTCACACGCCCTTCAAAAAGCTCAGGACTCTTTGTAAAATCACTCACTTCTATAACTTTTATTCCATTTTCTTTTAAAAGCTTAAAAGTCCCGCCTGTTGAAAGAATCTCAAAGCCTAAATTTTCAAGCTCTTTGCCAAATTCTACTATGCCTTCTTTATCACTCACACTAAGTAATGCTCTCATTTTTACCTTTCTAAATGTTTTTTAACTTTTTCGTAAGCTTCGTTGATTTTTTGAAATTTCTCTATACCGATTTTAAGCTCTTCTTCACTAACATTGTTTGCATTTAAAATATCAGGATGATATTTTTTTGCTAAATTGCGGTATTGTTTTTTTACCGCATTTAAATCCGCATTATTTGAAAGTTCTAAAATAGCAAAAGCTTCATCAAGGCTTAATTCTTTTTTAGTACTTTTTAAATTTGAAAGACTTGCTACAAAAGCGTCTAATTCGCTTTTTGCTATATCAAAGGCTTTAGCGATTTGCTCTAAAATTTCACGCTTTTTAGCATTAAAATCTGCATCGATTAAAGCCATAAAAACAAGCACACGCAAGACATTAAAACGCTCATTTTTAGGTAAAGGCACTTCTTTTAAAAAATCTTTTGCCACATAAAAAGCATCGCTTAAATTTTCTTTATGTTCATTAAAACTTGCTTTTAAAAAAGCTCTTTCTTTTTCATCTTTGGCATTTGCATCTAAAAGATCTTTGATCATTTCAGCTTCATTTTCACTTACCCTACCATCACTTTTTGCAATTTTTGCCAAAAGTGCAATAACATAGTAATTCATACGCCTTTTAAACTCATCCATTCTTTCTTCCATAACCCCACGAGCAAAACCCTTAGCAAAGCCTTTGGCTCCTCTTGTAGCTGAGTTTAAAAAATCCTGTTTTCCCCAAGTTTTATAATACCAGTAAAACACCAAAACAACGAGTATAATTAAAACTAAAGTCATTGGATTTGCTCTTTAAAACTTTCAAAATAAAGCTTGTCAAGTTCAGCCTTGCTTAACTCAATGCTATCAAGTTTAAAATGTCTTTGGCTAGTACTCACACCTAATTTATAAGCTTTTACTCCAAATTCTTTGGCTAAATTTAAAAAAGCTTCTTCATTTTCTTTGCTAAGCCCTACTATAGCACGACTTGCACTCTCATCAAAAATCATTTTTTCATCATCAAAACCACTTGTTAAATTTGCACCCACACTAGAAATAGCAAACATTTTTGCCAAAGTCATAGCAATACCCCCTATTCCTACGCTATTGGCACACTCAAGTAAAGAATTTTGATTGGCTTTATAAAGCAAATCCCAAAGTGCAAGTTCAGCTTTATAATCAAGCTCTTTAAGACTTCCTGATACTTTTTTATCTTGGATTTTCATTACCATAGATCCGCCAAATTCTCCTAAACTTTCGCCCAAAAGATAAACGCTTAAATTTTCTTTTTCAAAACTAGCTTTTAAGGTTTGATTTGCATCTTCTAAAACCCCTACGCTTACTATAGTAGGACTTGGATAAATACTTACGCCTTCGGTTTCATTATAAAGTGAAACATTGCCACTGACTACTGGGGTATTTAACTCTTTACAAGCTTCTTTAATACCCTCACAACCTTGTGCGAATTGCCACATCACTTCAGGATTTTGCGGATTTCCATAATTTAAACAATCACTTATTGCCAAAGGCTTAGCTCCTGTGCAAGCAACCTTTCTTCCTGCAGAAGCTACTGCTAAAGCTGCTCCTATTTTAGGATTTACATAATTTAAGCGTGAATTACATTCTATAGCCATAGCCACACTTGCACCATTTTCTTTGATGCGAATAACACTAGCACCTAATCTTCCATCAGCTTTTATGGTATTGGTTTGCACACTTGAATCAAATTGATCATAAATAAAAGCTTTATTATTTATATTTTCATTTTGAAGCATTTGTATAAAAAGCTCTTGAATGCTTGATTTTAACTCAAATTTATAGTCTTTAATTTCACTTAAATATTTTGGCTCGCTTGTAGGGCGACTTAAAATCGGCGCTTTCTCACTTAAAGGCTCGATAGGAATAAGCCCTACAAGCTCATCATGCCAAAAAAGCTCCATTTTTCCTGTATTGGTAACTTCACCCATAACCACAGCATCTAAATCCCATTTTTTGAAAATTTCTATAACCTTATCTTCATAGCCTTTTTTCGCACAAATAAGCATTCTTTCTTGAGATTCGCTAAGCATTAACTCATAAGGAGTCATACCGCTTTCACGCATAGGAGTTTTATCTAAGTAAAGTTTCATGCCACTGCCACTTCTTCCTGCCATTTCAAAAGAACTTGAAGTAAGCCCTGCAGCACCCATATCTTGAATACCCACAATATAATCGGTTTTAAAAAGCTCTAAACAAGCCTCCATAAGAAGTTTTTCACTGAAAGGATCGCCAATTTGCACTGTAGGACGCAAAGATTTGCTTTCTTCGTTAAAGCTATCACTTGCCATAACCGCTCCACCAAGTCCATCACGCCCTGTTTTTGAACCTACATAAATCACAGGATTTCCTACACCTTCAGCCTTAGCATAAAAGATATCTTCACTTTTACAAATCCCTAAAGCAAAGGCATTAACTAAGATATTTCCATTAAAACACTCATCAAAAGCACATTCTCCACCTATAGTTGGCACACCCATGCAATTTCCATAATGAGAAATTCCATTTACCACGCCTTTAACAAGGTATTTTTGATGTTTGCCGCATTTTTCATCATGAATATCGCCAAATTTTAAAGAATTTAGCCCCGCAACCACTCTTGCACCCATAGTAAAAACATCACGTAAAATTCCCCCTACTCCCGTAGCCGCACCTGCAAAAGGCTCGATAAAGCTAGGGTGATTGTGACTTTCTACCTTAAAAACCGCTGCCATACCTTGCCCGATATCAATAACCCCTGCGTTTTCTCCTGGGCCTTGAATCACCCAAGGTGCTTTAGTTGGAAAACCATTAAGATATTTTTTACTAGATTTATAAGAGCAATGCTCACTCCACATCGCAGAAATAACCCCAAGTTCTAGCAGATTTGGCTCGCGTCCTAAAATTTCTAAAATTTGTGCATATTCTTCATCGCTGATTTTATGTGCTTTTATGGTTTCTTTATCCATTTTTATCCTTTCATTTTCCTAAACAAAAATTACCAAACATTTCGTCTAAAATTTCATCTCTTTGAAAATCTTTGGTAAATCTTGCAAGTTCATTAATCGCTAAATTAAGTTCAAAAGCAAAAAGCTCTAAAGAACTTTCCTCTAAAAGCCCCTTAGCTCTAAAAATAGCTTCACTTGAAATTTTACAAGCATTAATAAGATCTAAAGAACTTACCATAATACCTTCACTATCAAAAGAATTAAGATAATTTTGCAATTCTTCTTTTAACAAAGTGATGTCTTTTTGAGCACTAAGCTTGATAAAATTTTTATTTTGAGTATTTTTGAAAACATTTTCTAAATCACTTTTATTTAAAATCCAAAAGATTTTTTTATCAGTATTTGCTAATAAGTCAAAAATTTTCCCATCTTCTTTATCTCGCACTCTTGAAGCATCAAAGACTGCCAAAATAATATCTGCATCTTCTAAACTTTTTTTACTTAAAGCTACGCCGATTTGTTCTATAGCATCTTTACTTTCCCTAATACCCGCTGTATCTATAATGCGTAATAAATGCGTTCCTAATTTAAAGCTCTCTTCTATAGTATCACGAGTGGTGCCTGCTATATCTGAAACAATAGCTCTTTCATAAGAAAGCAAGGCATTTAAAAGCGAAGATTTGCCTACATTTGGCTTACCTACAATAGCGATTTTAAAACCTTCTATGAGTCCTTTTTTGCTTTGAGAAAGTGTATAAATTTCTTTTAAAATTTTAGAATTTTCTTCACACATAGTAGAAATTTGTTCTAATAAATCAGAAGGTAAATCATCATCAGCATAATCAATACTAGTTTCTACAAAAGCCAAGGTTTTAACCAAATCTGTGCGAATTTTTTCTAAAAGTTCTCCTAAGTTTCCTTGCATGTTGCGTGCTATAATTTTAGCTGCAAGTGCAGATTTTGAAAGTATGAGATCTTGTATATTTAAAGCTTTTAAAGGAGTCATTTTGCCATTTAAACACGCTCTTTTGCTAAATTCCCCTGCTAAAGCAAGTCTTGCTCCTAAACTCACAAGTTCTTCGAGTAAAACTTCACTCACACTAAATCCCCCATGAGTTTGAAACTCTATTATATCTTCACCCGTAAAACTATAAGGGGCTTTAAAATATATCATTATAGCTTCATCGATGATTTCATTATTTTGATTAAAAAGTTTTGTAAAGGTAGCATGGCGGGGGGTAAGTTTGGTTTTGTGGCTAAGCTTTAAGGCAAATTCTAAAGCCCTTTCACCGCTTAATCTTACAATAGAAATCGAACCCACACCATGAGCTGTGGCAATAGCCGCTATAGTATCACTCATCTTTTTTGAAAAAGTCGTTTATTACAACAAATCTTTGATCATTATTTTGCTTAATTCCTACATACTTATCTGGAAATTCAGCTCTTAACTGCTCTAAAGCGATTTTTATCAAAACCCCATCTAAAGGTTTGGTTTGTCCGCGTCCATGAATTTTAATTTTTTCAATCACGCTTTGTAAATAAAGCTGCATACCTTGAATTTGATTTTCTAAAAATTGAGCAATCTCAAGGCGCACTAAAAGATTATATTTTAAATTGATCCAATTATGCAAAAGATAAGAAATAGCCTTGTAACGATGTGCTTCTTTACCTATCATCAAAGCAGCATCTTCCCCATCCAATCGAATCAAAACACAATCTTCATCATACATTCTAAGTTCACTAAGCTCTATTTTAAACTGGGAGCTTTCTAAAAGTTTTACAAGCTGAATACAAATCTCATCTAAAATATCCTGAGTATTACGCACTCCTTTGCTTTCTCGATGAAAACTATCAAAAATTTCATCACTTTTTACTGTGTATTTTTCTTTTTGACTTTTATTTTTTTCATTTTTTATTTCAATCTTGTTTTCTTGTTTTGGCTCATGTGTTTCTGGTTTGTGATTTTTTGAACTTGTAAATTCTTTTTTAGGATTTTTTTTCAAAATCCTTTTTTTTACTTTAGCCTCTATAATTGCCTTTTTTCTTCCAAATCCAAAAAAACCTTTTCTTGGATGCTGAATAATCTCATATTCTAAGTCCATAACAGAACATTCTAAACTTCTTGAAGCTTCTGTTAAGGCACTTTGAAGATCAATGGCTTCGATTTTCATTTTTCATGCTCCGCTTGTTTTTTGTGATGTTCTTTAGCAAATATTTTATTGATAACCCATTGTTGAACCAAAGAACAAAGGTTATTTACAAACCAATAAAGCGTAAGTCCTGCTGGGAAAGTGATAAAGAAAAAAGTAAAAATCACTGGTAAAAATTTCATAATCTTAGCTTGCATAGGATCTTGTATAGTCATAGGTGTAATAAGCTGTTGTAAAAACATCGTTGCACCCATTAAAATAGGCAAAATAAAATAAGGATCCATTACCGATAAATCATGTATCCAAAACGCCCAAGGAGCTGCTTTTAGCTCAATAGCATTAAGCAAAACGCGATAAATAGCAAAGAAAATAGGAATTTGTAAAAGTATAGGCAAACAACCACTCATAGGATTTGCACCATGTTTTTTATAAAGCTCCATCATGTGCATATTCATTTTTTGTGGATCGCCTTTATAACGCTCTCTAATATCTTTCATTTTAGGAGCAAGATCTTTAAGCTTATTCATAGAAATCATAGACTTATAAGTTAGTGGGAATAAAATAATACGCACAATTAAAGTCATCACAACGATAGCCCAACCCCAATTTCCTATATACTGATGCAAGAAATTCAAAAACTCAAACATAGGCTTAGCAATAAAAGTAAACCAACCATATTCAACAACTGCTTCAAGGCGTGGGTCTATACTTCTTAAAATCACATGTTCTTTAGAGCCTATATAGCCCCCTGCTTTAAATTCATTATCACTATAAGCAAAAACTATAGGGTTTTGATTAGCATCCTTGCTGATTGCCACATTTAAAGGTTTATCAAAATTATAAAAGAAAGTTGCATAGTATCTATCAAAAGCCGAAGTCATTACGACATTATTAGCACTTTCATCCTTTTCTACATCTCCATCTTTATAAGTTTCAATGGTTTCTTTATTATCCATTACCAAAGCACCATGAACTGTATAACTATCTACGGCAATATTTGGACGATATCCTGGACTTATAAAATAATTTGCATTCTTGCTGAGTTTAATTTCTATCTCATAATTTCCTTTTGGACAAAAAGTAATATCTTTTTCGATTTTCAATCCAGAAAGATTTTGAGTGAGTTTTAAAACTTGACTTCCATTTTCATCAACAAAAAGATTGCTAGCGTTAGCAACATAAGGAATTTTAAAAGCCTCTGAGTTAATACTTGGATCACTAAAACGCATTTCTAAAGGATAAGGACTATTTTCCTTGCTAACAAGATTTATAAATTCCCCTTTCTCATTTTGGTATTTTTTATCTTTCAAATAAAAAGCAGAAATTCTACCAAAAGAGTCAATTTGTGCTTCAAAATGCTTGCTTTGAACCTTAGATATCACACTATCTTGCGAAACTAAAGCTGCACTTGGAGTATTTGTGGTGGTATTTTGTATATTAGGAGTGTTATTTATGCTTGTGTTTTGTTGATTTTGTTGTGTAATGTTTTGTTCTATTTTTAAAGGTTGTTTTGGAATGAAAAAATAATCATAAACAACAAAAAATAAAAAAGAAATCACAACAGCTAAAAGTATACGCTTTTGCTGAAAAATATTATTTGAATTATTCACTGATTTGTCCTTTTAAAGATGATTTTTATAAGATAGAAACTTTTATTTTTATAAGGTATATATAAAAAACAAAGTTGTTTTTTTGCTAAAAATATAGGCTTAAAACATAAATTTATAGGATAAAAATTTTTAGAAACTCTAGGATAATCAAAACCCCCTTTAAAAAAAGGGTTGCATCTTAAAATTCTAAAAAAAGTAGAAAAAAAAGCTAGAAAAAAATTCTTTTTTTGAAACTGCCAAAGAGCATACTCAGAACAACTAGGATAATACCTACAAGCAGCGGGTTTTAAAGGGCTTAAGAATTTCTGATAAAAACGGAGTATTTTTAGGCATATCATTTGAAACATTCTAGTTTTTTCAATCCCCATTTTAGATTTTTTTCTAACCTAGAAAAAGAAAGTTCAGTGATTTCATTTTTAGCTACAAAAATATATTTGCCATCTTGAAGATATCTTTCAAATTTAGCAAACAAAGCCCTTAAAATTCGTTTTGAACGATTTCTAACCACTGCTTTTCCAACTTTTTTACTAGCAACAACTGCTATTTTTTTTTCATAACTATTCAGATAAAAAATAATCACACCTTCGCAATGCCATTTTTTACCTACTTTATATACAGATGAAAATTCCTCGTTTGTGCTAAATTTATCAAAATTTTTCACACAGCAAGTCTTTTTCTACCTTTAGCGCGTCTTGCATTGATCACCTTGCGACCATTTTTAGTTTTCATACGAACACGAAAACCATGAGTACGTTTTCTTGGAGTGCCATGTGGCTGATAAGTTCTTTTCATTTGATTTTTCCTTAAAAAATTATAAAATAAACTTGTATTTTATCTTAATCTTACTTATAAATTGCTTTTGATTAAGAGTAATTTTTAAATTCTTTTGATAAATTTTGAAATTATTTTTAAAAGGTTAAAAATGTCAGAATTTAAAATTATTGATTTAAGACAAGAAGATTTAGATATTTTACAAGAAATGATCATAGAATTTGCAAAATACGAAGATATGTTAG
This sequence comes from Campylobacter jejuni, assembly GCF_001457695.1. NCBI lineage: Bacteria > Pseudomonadati > Campylobacterota > Epsilonproteobacteria > Campylobacterales > Campylobacteraceae > Campylobacter > Campylobacter jejuni. Next base: position 896,814 of record NZ_LN831025.1, read on the forward strand.
ATTTTCTTCAATGCACGAAAGAAAAACTGGAACATTCTTTACTAAAAAATAAATTTGCTCGTGCTTTTTTGTTAAAAGAAAATGAAAAAACTATAGGCTATATGATTTATTTTTATACTTTTTCGTCTTTTTGGGGCAGCGGTGGAATTTACCTTGAAGATATTTATATACGAGAAGATTTTCGTAAAAAAGGTTATGGAAAAGCTGTTTTTAAATTTTTAGGAGAAATTTGCAAAAAAGAAAATTTAAAAAGACTCGACTGGGTTTGCTTAAATGATAATATTTTAGGTATTAATTTTTATGAAAGTTTAAACGCTAAACATCTTAAACAATGGAGAAATTATCGTCTAAGTGGAGAAAATTTAGAAAAATTGTGTGATTTATGATAAGAAGTCTTTATTATTTAAAAGCTATGGGATTTAACTTTGTTGATACACATACAAACCACTTTGAACAAGTACAAAATTTTCAAGAATTAAAACAACTTGTTTCATCTTGCACCTTATGCCAATTTTCCAAAACAAGAAAATTTAGTCTTATGGAGCCTAAGATAAAAAATGCCAAATTGCTAATTCTTGATGTTTTTGGGCAAAAGAGTGAAAATGAAAGCAGAATTTTGCTTAATTCAAAAAAAGGTGAAAAATTAAAACACTATATTTATCAAATTTTAGGGCTTTGCGATGAAGATTTTTATTTTTCTTATCTATTTAAATGTTTTTGTAATGGAAAATTTGATGATTTTTCGCTACAATCTTGCTTACCATTTTTCTGGAACGAACTAAAACTGATTCAACCTGCTTTTTTACTTTGTCTAGGAGAATACACATTTAAAAGCTTGGGATTTAAAGATTATCACATTTTAAAAGGTGAAGTTTTTGCTTATAAAAATTTTTTCATAATGCCAAGTTATGATTTAGATTTTATAGAAAAAAATCCAAGTTATGAAAAAAATTTCATACAAGATTTAAAAAAAATTAAAGGATTTTTATGAAAAAAATATTTTTAATATTTTTCTTATCTTGCTTTTTGCTTAATGCAAAAGAGCAAAAATTAGTCGATGTAAAACCTGTTGAAAATTTTTATCCTAAATTAAGCGTTCAAGAATGCAACACAAATTGTCTTTTTGATCTTTTAGAATCAAGATTGTATCTCAGTTTTTTAAGTGAATTTGCAGACCAAAACGATCAATTTTTATCTAATGTTTATGCAAAATTATTAAATTCCATTACTGATTTTGAAAAAAATGTTCAAAAAATTACTTCTGTTAAACTTGCGATAATTATCCCAGAAAAAACCATAAAAAGCTACTCAAATACTATAATAAATTCAAGCATAGCCTATCTTTTAAGACAAAGAGCCGAAATCAAAGTAAAAGTTTTTTTAACCGGCACAGAAGATAGTGATAAAATTCGAGCCGAGCTTGATGCAGTACAAGCTCAAGGATATCAGTATGCCATAGCTGGATTTACTCTAAAAGGTGCTAATGAGTTGAAAAATTACTCAGGAAATATGAAAATTTTCATACCGACTATCCATAAAAACAACATACAAATTTCAAATCAAAATATTATTTTTGGAAGTATTGACTATGATACTCAAATTGCCACACTTTTAAGCAAATCAAATGCTAATATCGCAATATTTAGCGATGGCTCTGCCTTATCAAGCAATCTAAATTCAAGAATTCTTGCTCAAAATAATAATGCTAGAATATATACTATAGAAGGAGAGAAGCTTGATTTTAGCAGACTTTTAAGATCACAAGGCGGAGTTAATAATGCCTCAATATTTTTTAACACTCCATTGATCAAAACAGCTCTAGCAAGTTCTCAACTAAGAATTTATAACATTCATCCTTATGTGCTTTTATCCACTCAAATCAACTATAATCCAACATTTTTAAGTTTAACACAACAAGGAGATAGAGAAAATTTCATCATTGCTAATTCCATCAATAACCACGATGATAACTTAGTCTATCTTAATGAAATTTTTAATCAAAGTATAGATTATAACTGGATTGCTTATGCTACTAGTATAGGAGTTGATTACTTTTATACTGAATTCTTAAATAAAAAAAGCGAAAGTTTATTTGATGAGAAAATCAAAAATTCTCAAGTTGATTACAAAGTGCGTCTTATGCAAGGCAAACAAGCAAGCTTTGAAGAATTAAAATAATTCTTCAAAGAGCTTTTTTAACTGCATATCCATTCTAGCTGGTTTTTCGTTTTTAATAAAAGCTAAAGTTAATTCCATTTTAAAAAGCAAAATTTCATCTTTATAAATTTCTTGTAAAATTTCCACAGAAGCATTTTTGACTTCTAAAATTTTTGTTTTAATCTCTATCATATCTCCAAGTTTTGCAGGTTTTAAGAAATTGCAATTTGCTTTTGCAAGCAAAAAATGTCCCTTAGACGCATCAAAAATATCTACTTTTTTATTGAAAAAAATTTCACTTCTTGCTCTCTCGCAAAATTTTAAATAATTACTATGATACACCACTCCACCCGCATCAGTATCTTCATAATACACACGCATTTTCATCGCTTTACCTTAAAAAATATTTTACATTTAAAAAACATTAGATTATACAACGGAAATTCTTTGATATCGCTTTTTAGTTTATATTAAAAAATTCCGTCCAATCTTAATTTAATAAAGCTTTTTAACTTCACGGGGAGGGGGTATAGAGAAATTTTGTTTTAAACTTTCTATTGTTACCTTCTTAAGCATCAACGCTTTTGCAGCCACTCAAGCAAATACTACAGACAATCGAAATTTCAATATTCCAGAGCATTATTTTAATGATAACGAACTTTATGATAAAACCAATTCTACTTATAAAAAACTCCAAGGTATAAATTATTATGCTAAGAGTTCTAAACAAGATATTAACAATATTACTTTAATATATAACAATCCTAAACCAAATATTACAAATATAAACGATTTAAATTTTAAACATTATTTACTTACTCCTGATATGAGAGAAGATGAAGTTCTTTCTTTTAAAGCAAGGCATGGTGTTAATACAGCCGATCATAGTATAAAAACAGTTAGAGTGCTTCCTTTTTTAATCACAGCAAAAACCGATCATGCTGATGCAAGTTATAATAAACTTATATTAGAACAAGGAGAACTTAGTTCAGTTTTTTATCTTAAACCTAAAGATACTCATATAAAAAACCCTAGTAATTCTAAAAGCAATCAACGCATGAATTTCTTAATGAGTTCTACCTTTACTCATTATGGTAATGCAAGCTATAACCAAACCATACTTCAAAAAGATGCCCATATTAGTATGGGAGTTGAGAACACTTATGATTTAGCCTTAAATGGTGCTCCTTATTTAATCGGAGCTATAGCCACTTATGGAGATTCTACAAATAATAGTTTAAATATAGAAGCAGGTAGTAGTGTGGAGTTTTTTACTTCCTTGCCTAAAAAAGATAAAAATGGTAATAATACCTTTGATGAAAGAATCACTCACCTTGTAGGTGGTTTAGCTTATCAGGGCAATGTAAAAAACAATAAAATCTTTATCAAAGATGCTAATATGATTATCCATGGTCCAAGCAAAGCTTATGCTAGTTTAGCTGCTGCTCATATTAGCGCAGGTTATATAGATAGTGGAACAGATAAAAACTTTCAAGCCAGTAAAAACCTTTTAGACATAGATGGTTTTAATCTTGATATGTATATGAACCATGATAAACAACCCCTAGCTTATAATTCTGTTTTATTTGCTGATTTTTGGGGTGGAAAAACCGAACAAAGACAAGCCTTAGATAATACTATCAATTTAAAAGATATTAAAAACCTAAAAAAAGATAAAAACAATGAGAACATTTTTGCTCAAGCTTTGTTTAACTTCTATGCAGGAGCTTCTAATAATGGAGAAGCAAATTATAATACCTTAAACATAGAATTAAAACATCCTTTAGAAATCGCTAATAACTTCTTAGGTTATAACCAACATTCTTTTTATGGTGGCTTTGCAACTAAAGGAGCTAATCATAATACCATTAACATTAAAAACGATCTTACCACAACCGATCTTTCTCAAAGCATAAAGATGCTTTAAATATTATAGCTGCTAGAACCTTAGAAGGCAGTGCGGATTATAATAAAGTTTATATTAATAATTCTATGTCAACCTTACCTGTATATATTTATACAGCTAAGAAAAACCTTCTTAATAATCAAGACTTTTATCCTAGTAGTGCTAATAACAATGAAGTATCGATTAAAGACTTTGCTTCTTTTAGAAATCTAACTGTATTAACAGAAGCCAAAGAAGCTTCTTATAATACTATAAATTACAACAATGTTCAAAGCATTACTGATGCAAGTAATATAGATAAAGGTTCTAAAATCATCATAAGAGCTTTGGATAAAGCCAATCATAATACCATAGATATAAAAAATATTCTTCTAATGCAGCTGATAATGCTTATTTGATTATGGCTTATAATGAAGCTGCTTATAATAAAATCATTATCAATGATACTTTATTGGGTGTAGCTTCAGATAAAAGAGAAGGGATTTTAAGTATTATAGCTGGACTTTCAAACAATGGCTATGATAATACCTTAATCATAAACAATCTTAATCTTGATGAGTATAAAAATAACAATTCTGTTTTTATAGCTCCTTCAGATATCAGTTTAAGTAAAAACAATAGACTGATTTAAATACTAAAGTTGAAGCTAGAATTATTAATAACTTTGAGCATTATTATCTTATTGTATCCAATAAAATCAACACAACTCCCCTTTTGAAGTCATACGATGCTCCTATTAATATTTCTAGCGAGGGAGTATTGGCTCTTTATACCCTCAAAGAGTAATACCCTACCTTAAAAATAAAGAAATCTTAATCTTACAAAGTGAGCAAGGTTTTATAGATGAAAACTCTAATACTTTAAATCAAGAAGAACTTCAAAGCTTTATTGAAAAAATGCAAAAAACAAAGAAGATTTTAAACTAAGTTCTATAGATAGATTAAAAAAGATGAATTTACAAAAGTTTTCTTATGAAGCAAGAATATCTCAAGATGGCAAAAGCATTTACGCAAGGATAAAATAAATCATTCCTATCTTTAAGATAGGAATGATTTATTTGTATTTTTATAAATATAAACAAAAGATTCTTAAATCTTAATCTTACAAAAAGGAGCAAGTCATGAAAAAGTTAAATAAACTTTCTTTGTCTTTAGTTATAGGTTCTTTCTTTTTACACAAAGCTATGCTTTACCAAGTGGGGGTAAGTTCACTTATGGAACAAGTGGAAGTATAAGTGTTAGTGGTGGCACTATGAATATCTCAGGAAGTAAAACAAACTCTGTTATCCAATGGGGTGGTGGTTTTAATATAGCAAGTGGTGAAACTGTAAATTTTGGACAAGGAAAAACTAACCAAAATTATTTAAATATTGCCTATGGTTCTAAAAGCTCTCATTATAGATGGAACACTCAATGGTGGAAGTATTAATGCAAAAAAATTGTTCTGTCTGCTTCATCAATATAGGATAAGGGGATGAAGGAGTTTGCAAAAGATGGAAAACTTTCAGCATTTGAAGGAGATCCTAAAACAATATCACCTGTAATTAAATCCAATGCAGGAAATGTTATAAATTTAGAAACTATGACAGTACGAGAAGGGATTGCTATGGTGGGAAAATATGTGACGGAATATGATTCTAATAATAATCATGGTAGATATTTTTTTACAAGCACAATAGAAAAACCGGCTTATTTGTATGTTTACAGCCCTAATGATTTTTTTACATCTTTAGCAGCAAATGGACCATCTATGACAGGTGCTACAAAATCTTTAGTTGGAACAGGAGCGATAAAAAATCGTGAAAACTATAAAGAAACTAGCGATCTTATTGCTAAAGATAACATCTCAAATGAAGTTTTAAATTCTATATTTAATGACTTGAAATTTAATTCTAGTGTTGATATTAGCGACTTAAGTAAATTTTATAAAGATGGAAAAATATTAACAGCTGATGAATTAACAAGCATTAATCAAAGTATGGATTTTATTACTGCTTTATATGGACAAACTCAAGATAGCAATAATGCAACATTTGCAAACGCTTTAAAGGAAGTATTGGGAAATTCTTATGGTGATCTAGGAAAAGCTAATCAAGTCATTATTAAAACAAAGGAAATTCTTTCTCAAAATTCCTAAAATGACCGAAGGGCAAGAAAACGCTCAAAAAACTTACGATACTGCTGTAAATGCTTATAATGAAGCAGTTAAAGCTTACAATACAGCTCTAAGTGGTATAACAGGTAATAATGGCGATAAAGTTATTGCAGGTTTAAAACAAGCTGTAGATAAAGTTTCTAGTGATTTACAACAAGCTACAATAGCTCTTCAAATCGCTACAGCGAGTACTAATTCTAGTTTAGAAAATTCTAATAAAACTTTAGCAAGTGCGAGCATAAATGGAACTAGTCATCTTACAGTCAATGGAAAATATAGTGCAAACTATAAGCCAGTATCCATTATAAATTCAGGATCCAACAACTCCAACAACTCCAACAACTCCAACAACTCCAACAACGGAAACGATGGAACCGATTCAGGTGATATTAACAATGGTAACAACAACGGTTCTAATAATAACCCAAATGATACCATAGGACAACAAGAACCTGACATTACTACAGCTTTGCTTATGCAAACTACAGATGAAAATCCAAATATCAATGAAGATGATAAACAAGCAAGTATAGATGAAGCCAGCACTCAAGAAAGTGGTAATGTTGTATAGTATCGGATAATTTTAAAGCAGGAAACCCTTGCTCAAGATGATTAAAATCCAAAAGGTTAAAAGCCTTTTGGATCTTGTTAAAATTAATAAAACAAACAAAGTTTAAAGATTAAAAATCAAACAAACACTAAGGAAAATTTAAATGAAACGCATTATCTTACTATCTAGTTTAGCTATCTTAAGCCTTTATGCTAGTGATACTAAAGATAATAAAAAACCATACAAATGTTAGAACAATCTCCTTATAAAGAAGATGCTAACCTAAAAACTACAATAACACTTTAAAAGTAAAAGATGGAGTGATTATCATAGATCATTCTAATACTAGTGATAATAATAATTCAAAAACCATCAACACAAAGAAAAACACTCAAAAAGATAATAACAACACTCAAAAAAATCAACCTAATTTGTCTAATGATAATACTTTAAAAACTAAAACCCCAAATTCAAATACTCCTTCTTTAAAAAATACTTCTAAAGAAGAATCAATTCATAAAGTTAGCTTTAGCTTTCATATTACCAATAAAAACATAAACTTTAAAGATCTAGGTTTAGATGAGCAAGTTTTATAAGAAGCCTTAAACGATTACAAAAAAGAAAGTATTTCAGTTCAAGACTTACAAGATATAGCCAATATTATTTCTTATTATGTTTAAGTTAATGGTTATCCTGCTGCTACAGCTTATATCCCACAACAAGAACTAAAAGATCAAATTCAAATCAATATCACCTTAGGTATTTTAGGTAAATATGTGGTTCAAAACAATTCTAGTGTAAGAGATTATGCTATAGAAAGTAAATTATCTAATCATAAAGGTGAAATCATCACTACTAAATTAGTAGAAGATGCAGTTTATAAAGTCAATGAAATGTATGGCATACAAACCCTTGCTTCTTTAAAAGCAGGAGATAATCCAGGTGAAACAGATGTAGTGATAGAAACTACCCCTAGTGATAGCTTTGTGTTTCTGTATTGTTTTATGGGGATAATTACGGTATAAAAGAATCAGGCAGATAATAGGGGTGGTGCTAGTATGAGTTTTAATAACATAGCTCATCAAGGAGATAGTCTTAATGCTTATTTGCAAAGAAGCGATGAAGCACAAACTAACTATGGTATAAGCTATACTACTTTCTTGGGGAATTTAAAAATCACTCGAAGCTATTCTAAAGGAAACTATACTTTAGGGGAATTTGGAGAGAATTTGACTTTATAGGAACTTCTGAAAATCTAGGTATAGATTTAAAATATCCTTTTATGGATTACGACTTATAATTCTTTTTATTTAACTTCAAGTTATTATCATAAAAAGCTTAGTGATTCAAGATTAAATATCATGACTATAGATAAAAGCTTTGATACAATAAGCTTTGGTATAGAAGGAGTTTATAATGGTATTAGTAATGATAGTTTTTCTTATAGTGCTAATAAGCTATGGTAATGTTAAAAATGAAGGTATGACTATAGTAGGTATAGGAACAAGCAAAGTAGGTGGAGTAGAATTTGGAAAATTTGCTAAACTTAATGTCAATCTTAACAATGCTTATTTCTTTAATGATACTTTTACTCATCTTTTTAGTTTAAATTATCAACAAGTTATCAATGGAGCTACATTAGATAGTAGTGAAACTATATCTTTAGGAGGTCCTTATGGAGTAAGGGCTTATAATAATGGAGATGGAGAAGGAGATAATGCTGTAGTGGCTAGCTTTGGACTTAAAATGGCTACTCCTTTAAAAGATTTTTATATCACTCCTTTTTATGATATAGGTTATTCTTGGTATGAGAATGATTCTTATACAAACTATATGGATGCTTATGGTTTATAACTGCTTTATAATAAAACAGGGAATTTTTATGTTAAGCTTGATTTAGCTAGAGCTTTAAAGAAGTATAAACTAGATGATGATTATAGTTCTAAAGCTTATGTAAGCTTTGGGAAGTATTTTTGAGTTATTTTTGATCAAATATTTAATGCATATAATTTATAGCTTTTAATGTTATAATTTAGCATTAAAAGCAAATGTCAAGGATAAAAATGCAAGAAAATTTACTCGAAAAACAATTTCTAAATCACCCTTTATACGCTAAAATTCAAGAACTTAAAGCTCTTAATCTTGCTTGTAATTTTTCTTTAGATGATAGCGTGAATTTATCTACAAATTCTCAAGCCAAAGATGAAATCTTAGCTATAACAAAAGAACTCAAGCCATGGAGAAAAGGTCCTTTTAAAATAGACGATCTTTTCATCGATACAGAATGGCAAAGTTTTATTAAATTCAACATTCTAAAGCCTTTCATGAACGAAATTTCTCAAAAATGCGTTGCTGATATAGGCTGTAATAATGGTTATTATATGTTTAAAATGCTTGAATTTAATCCTGCAAAACTCATAGGTTTTGATCCTTCTATCAAATACCGTTTGCAATTTGAACTCATTAACGCTCTAGCTAAAACTCCTATAAAATACGAACTTTTAGGCGTAGAAGATCTTCCAAGCTATAGCTTGAAATTTGATGTGATTTTCTGTCTTGGGGTGATTTATCATAGAAGTGATCCTATAAAAATGTTAAAAGATTTAAAAGCAGGACTTAATAAAAATGGAATTGTTTTTTTAGATACCATGTATATAGAAGATGAGAGAGAAATCGCTCTTGTGCCTAATAAAACTTATTCTAAAATTCCAAATATTTATTTTATACCAAGCATTAGTGCATTAAAAAACTGGTGTGAAAGAGCAGGATTTAAAGAATTTGAAGTTTTGGCTACAAAAAAAACCGATGAAAACGAACAAAGAAAAACAGAATGGATAGACTCTTTTTCGCTGGAAAATTTCTTAGATCCAAAGGATAAAAATCTTACCATTGAAGGCTATGAAGCACCCAAAAGAGTTTATATACGCATTAAAATATAAATTCTTTTTATTTTTTGCCGATATTGAAATTTAGATATTTTGAAGTAGATAAGTAGAATTTAAAGGTTAGATATGGCAAAAAAAGATAATTTTGAAGAATATGCACAACTTGAAGAATACGCATCTGCAGAAGATATATCTCGCGTTAGAGCAGAATTACTCACTTGTCCTGAATTAAACACCTCGCTTGCTGGAACCATTATAGAAATTGATAAAAACTATGCCAAATCAATTTTAATAACCACAAGCGAAATGGTAGCAGATGATCAAGGATTGATTTTTGATGCCTTTATTTTCACTGCGGCAAACTATGTAGCACAAGCCTCTATCAATAAAGAATTTTCAGTGATTATTGGATCAAAATGTTTTTTTTATGCTCCGCTTAAATTAGGCGATGTTTTAGAACTTGAAGCTCATGCACTTTTTGACGAAACCTCCAAAAAAAGAGATGTAAAAGTGGTTGGGCATGTTAAAGAAATTAAAATGTTTGAAGGAACGATACAAGTTGTTAGCACCGATGAGCATATATTTAAACTCAAGCGTCCGCCACTTAATACTGTTAAACCTACAGAAAATCAAGAACAAGGTACCAAAATCAACAATCCAGAAGCCGTAGCAGCTGCATTAATGGCCTCTGTGGGTGGAAAATAATCAAGGAGTCATTTTAATATCCACCCAATTTTTTGGGCAATCCTTATGATAAGTTCCACTTCCATCATAATACTCTTTACAATCATCATAAAAACGATTTGAAATCCCTCTTTCATTTACAAAACATCCAGAAATTCCTAAAGCTAATAGTATCATTAAAGTATATTTTTTCATGTTTTTCCTTAGAATTTATTGTGTTTTCTCCATTTATAAGGCTCTATAGGATTACCCTCTTTCCAAAGACCTAAATGATTTTTCTTAGCATTTTCTTGTTCTTTGATATAAGCGTTACTATAGTAAGTATCAGCCCAAGCATAGCCTTTGCTTACTAAAAATCGATTAATATCAACGTCATTAAGCTTTACAATAGCAACAATTCTACCATAAGTATCTTTATTTTTATAAATAATTTCAACTTGTTTGCCGCTTAAAATTCTACTTAAAGCTTCTTTTGATTGCTTTCCAAAACTTTGTTTAAGTTCTGGTGCATCTATACCAAAAAATCTTATTCTAGCGAGTTTGTTTTCATGATTAACTTCTATAGTATCTCCATCAATAATTCTAACTACTTTTCCTTCAAAACTAGAATTTTGGGCAATATAGTTCTGGATAAAAACAACTACAAGAGTGAAGATTAATACAGAAAAAAGTTTTTTTGGATCACTTAGTAATTTTCTCAGATTAAATATTTTTTTATAATTTATTCTCATTTTTTAATCATTTTGCCTTTAAATTTTAAAAAATATGCCATAATTTTATCAAAACAAAGGAGATAAAATGCAAAATGTTATAGAAAATTTTAAACAATTATGCAAAATTCCTCATTGTAGTTATGAAACAGAACAAATGAAAGAATTTTTAAGCTCTTATGTTAAAGATAAAGGCTTTAAAGTGAGTGTAGATAAAGCAGGAAATATTCATGCCATAAAAGGCAAACCAAAAATTTGCCTACAAAGCCATTATGATATGGTCTGTATGGGCGATGCACCAAACTTAGAAGTTTATGAAGAAAATGGCTTTTTAAGAGCCAAAAATTCAAGTCTTGGCGCAGATAATGGTATAGGTATAGCCATCATGATGAGTGCTATGGCTGAATTTGAAAATTTAGAGTGTCTTTTTACAAACGATGAAGAAGTAGGACTCATGGGAGTAAATTCACTCGAGCACACTTTAGAATCTAAAATGCTTTTAAATTTAGATCATGAAAGCGATGATGAGATCATGATAGGCTGTGCAGGTGGAGTAGATATAGAAGCTAGCTTGCCTTTTAATACCCTTAGAAAAAAGGGTAAAATTTATGAGCTTTGCGCACAAAATTTTAAAGGTGGACACTCAGGCATAAATATCATACGCAATGAAAAAAGTTCCATCAAAGAAATGGCTAAATTCATACAAGAAAATGAAGGAGAAATCATTTCTTTTGAAGGCGGAGAAAGAATCAATTCTATACCTAAACACGCCAAAGCTTTAGTGTATTTTAAAAATGAAGCAAAGAGCAACGACTGGATAAAATGCGAATTTAAAGAAGAAGGCGAATTTGAAATTTGCGATCAAAGTAAAAAACTTTTAAGCCTTATAAATTCTTTCACTCATGGAGTTAGAGCTTATGATGAAAATCTAGATATAGTTCAAACAAGCATTAACCTAGCTACTTTAAGAATGCAAGATAACCAAATCAAATTCGCACTTTTTGCAAGATCTAATATACTTGATGGACTTAAGCAAGTAGAATTTGAAACTTTAGAATTTTTCAAGGCTTTTGATTTTAAAGTAAGAAGTTTTAATTTCTATCCACCTTGGGAAGGTAAACCAAACGCACTTAGCGACATGGTTTTTAAAGCACTTAAAAAAGTATCGCCTAATGCCAAAGTTTCAGCTATCCACGCAGGGCTTGAGTGTGGCATTATAGAGAAAAAACAAGAGCTTTTATGCGCTTCTATAGGCCCAAATATCCATAATCCTCATTCAACTGATGAGCATTGTGAAATCGCTTCAGTTGAAAAAATATCTAAGGTTGTTTTTGAAGTTTTAAAAGACAATGCTTAATTCTTTAATCTTGCTTCTTGCAAAAACGCGTTTTAACAAAAACACGCAAAGCAAGGAGCAAGATCCCACTATAGCAAGATAAATACCTAAATACTCTTTATAAAAAGCATTAACTATAAAAGGGGTTAAAAAACCTAAAATCGCATAAGAAATATTATAAGCAAAACTAAGCCCGCTAAATTTAAGTTCGCTTTTAAAAATTTGCGTCATAAAAACAGGCGCGAAAGTAATAATACCTTGTGCAAAACAAGCCAGTAAAAAATAAAATAAAAAATTCTCATCATAAAAACTAAAAAGCATACCAAAGATAATAAAAGCTATACTAAAAATAGAGCAAATTTTATAGCTTCCCCATTTGCTTGCTAAAAAACCTTGAAATAAGGCTCCAAAAATCACCGCTAAAATAGCAAAATTTTGCACCCATAAAGCAGAAGTTTTACTCATAGCTAAAAGACTTTCAAAATACTTAGGCAAAATCATCAAAGTTGCCACACCGCTTGTTAAAACCATGGTCATTAAAAAACAAACAAGCATACTCATTTTATGAGTTTTTAAAGCTTCAAACAATGGAAAACTTAAAATTTTCTTTTCATTTTGAACTTTTATAAATTCTGGAGTTTCGCTGAGTTTATTTCTTAAAAACAAAGCTAAAATTCCAAAAAATCCTCCTATGATAAAAGGAATTCTCCAAGCATAGCTTTGAACTTCTTCTGAGGTAAAATAAGATCTTATACCTAAAGTGGCAATATTTCCTAGCAATAAACCTATGGTTAAAGTCGCTGAAATAAAACCAAGAGCTAAAGGAATTTGACGCCCTTTGACAAATTCACTCACATAAATCCAAGCTCCGCTCACCTCAGTTCCAACGGCTAAACCTTGCAAAATACGAATAGTAAATAAAATCAAAATAGCAAATATACCTATACTTTCATAACTTGGTAAAAAAGCTAAAGCAAAACTAGGCAAAACCATCAAAAGCATAGAAATATAAAAAATATTCTTTCTTCCATATCTATCAGCAAAATGTGCCATCACAATAGAACCAAAAGGACGCGCTAAATAAGCAGCACCAAAGGCTATATAAGCATTTATCTGCATCCAAAAAGTATCATTTTGCGGAAAGAATACCTTAGCAAAAATATCCAAAAAAAAGGCAAAAAGCACAAAATCATAAAATTCTAAAATTCCACCCAAAGAAGCATAAATAATATTTTTATATTTTTTTTGCATATTTTATCCTAAATCAATATAAAGGGCAAAAAGCCCTTTGTTAAATTTTTCCACCTTCAATCACTACATCATCAGCCTTAACCTCATCTCCAAAATGAGCTTTTAAAGTTTCATCATAAGCCTTGTGAAAAAACTGCTCTTGGCCTAGTTTGATAATCAAATTATCAATAAATTCTTTAAGTTCTTTATCGCCTTTTTTAACTGCTGGTGCGATAACATCTTTATTGCCTAACTCTTTAATACCCATTTTAAAATCAGGATGATCTTTCACCCAAGCAAAAAGTAAGGTATTATCATGACTTAAAGCATCGCCTCTTTTATCCATCAAAGCGGCAAAGGTTTCGGTATTTTGATCGTATTTTAAAGTTTTAATATCAGGATAATTTTGTGTAAAATAAGCATCTGCTGTTGTGCCTTTGTTTAAAAGCAAGGTTTTATCTTTTAAATCTTCTACGCTAGTTATATTACTATCCTTTGGTACAGCTACGCCTAAAGCTACCTTCATATAAGGCAAGCAAAAATCAACCTGCTCGGATCTTTGCGGAGTTTGAGTAAAATTAGCCAAAATAATATCTACTTTATTTGATTTTAAAAACTCAACCCTATTTGCCGCTTCAACAAGAACAAATTGCACCTTATTTTCATCGCCAAAAAGTTCTTTTGCTATGCGTTTAGCTAAAGCTATATCATAGCCTTGATTGTTTCCTTTTTCATCCACATAACCAAAAGGTGGTTTATCGCCAAATACCCCAATCCTAACAACTCCATTTTGCTTGATCTCATCAAGAGAATTTAAAGTTTCAGAGTCAGAATTTCCTCCACAAGCAGCCAATACTACTGCAACAAAGGCCGTTAAAACACTTAGAAGTATTTTTTTCATACATTTCCTTTCTTTAAAAATAAGCTTTAAGCTATTGCAAAAATATATAATAATTGCAAAGTTAATTATACTTAAAATTATAAATAATGCATTTGAAACAAACTAAAAAGATTTTCCTATGTGTAAAAATGTAATTAATCTCACACTCTCTTTTAGTATTGTTTAAATTTTAAGTAAAAAAAGATATAATCTTTTTTTTAAATTTTTAAGGAGAAAACTATGAAAAAAGGTATTTTTCTCTCTATTGGAATAGCTGTTTTGTTTTCAGCTTGCGGAAATTCCATAGATGAAAAAACAGTTAAAAAATATGAAAATCAACTAAATCAAACAGTTAAACAAGAAATTGCAAACCTTTCTCAGGATTCTGGAATAAAGATTGAATTTTCTGATTTTAAATGCAATGCAGATGGTGATTTTATAGCGTGTTTAAGTCCAAATTTCAAAACTCTTGCAAAAGATAATAACGATGAGTATCAAGAACTATTTCAAGCAAAAAATATCGAAATTCGCTCAAATGAAATTTACAAAGGCGAAGCAAATACATCAATTAGCATTAAAGAATATTACAACGATCTTTTTAAAAACCAAAAAAGCATACAATCAAATTTGGTTTTTGAAGATTTTAAACTTGGAGAAAAAGTTGTTAGCGACATCAATGCAAGCTTATTTCAACAAGATCCAAAAATCAGCTCTTTTATCAATAAATTAAGCTCGGATTCTTATACTTTATCATTTGATAACTCCATAAACAAACAAGAAAACAATTATCTAGATAATCTTGATATAAAATTTTATAACGCAAAATTAAATTTCAATACAAATCTAAATATAAATCTAAAAGAAGATTTGCTTAATTACCTTGATTCTAAGGGTATAAAATTTAACACTCAAACTTTAGCTATGGATGAACAAGCTATCAATGAACTTCTTAATATAGCAAACTACGAACAAGCTTCAGATTTTAGCAATACAATCCAAAAATACATCATCTTAAATAATTTTAAAATTGATTCAACTCTTAAAACCGAAGGCGTATTTAGTAGCTATATAGCAACTGCTAAGGAAAATTTACAAACCTTAAAAGCTCAAAGTCAAAATGAAGAACAAGCATTAATCTTTGATAAAGCTTTAGCTATTTTAAACAATATCACTCAAAATGATGATTATAAACTCAATCTTGATTTAAAATTTAAAAACATCCCTGTTAGTGACTATAGCACACAGGGAATCGACAGCATAGAAAAACTAAGCATCAACAATCAAGACGCCACAGAAGTGTTAAAAATTATACTTCCATTTATCATGTTTTCTATGTTAATGGGCGGAGCGTCGTTTTAATCTTTAAGAGGAAATATTCCTCTTAAAGCCAATTATTCTTTATCAAAATATTCAAATTTTGCCTTATCTCCATCTCTTAAAACTTTAATATAACCAGCATTTCCAGAAATATCGACACCATTAATGTAAAACACATTAGGCTCTTCTAAAGAATTATGAATATCATACCCCATTTCCTTGGCTAATAATTTAGCAAGCTCATAATGAGTTGGCAATTTACTTTGTTTTAGATAAGTTATAAAATCATCATTTTTAACATTAAAAGTGGTAGCAAAAATAGGAATATTAGCCACATTTGCACTTAAAAAAGAATGTCCATATTCAGCATGTCCATCTCTTCCTAATTCTCCCATAGCTTCTGCGTGATCAGGTATAAAAATTACATAGGTTGGAATGCCACTTTTTTGACTTAATTTTTTAAAAACTTCAAATACACTAGAAATAAAATAATCGTTAAAAATCATAGCATTATCATAAGTATTTTCACGAGTCATTGGTTTAAAAACATCTGCTTTTTGATACGCTCTATAGCCTCTTTGATAAGGAGAGTGTGCATTTCTTTGATGCAGTATAACAAAATTTTTCCCATGTAAAAACTTATCTTGATTTTCTTTTAATTTTTCTAAAACCAACAAATCACCCAACTGTTTGTGTTCAAAATAATAATTTTCTCTTGTAAAAAATTCATCTAAATTTTCAGAACTTATATCGCTAAGTTCACTAATGGTTTGTGCACTATAATAAAAAGTTTTAAATCCTGCTTTCTTGGCTAAATATACAAGATGCGTTTTCTCATTTAAAATATGCTTAATATTGTCTGGTTTATAAGCAATATTTAATAAGCTTGGTGCAGCCACACGAGTCAAAACAGCACTTGAAATTGCTCTTTTTGCTACAAAATTTTTATCATTTTTTGCCCATTCACTAAGCAAAGGATTTGTATTTCTTTCATAGCCTAAAAGTCCTATGCGATTTGCATTAGTGCTTTCACCTAAAATTAAAATAACATTACGATCTGCTATATTTTTATAATCATAAGTATATTCAGGATAATCTGGTATAGGCGCTTGAGGCATGCGTAAATATAAGAAAAAATAACCGCTAAAAGTTCTTAAAGTGTTATATAAAGAAATACTATCATTTTTAGGAGAAAAATTAACAAGCCTATCGGTTTTATAAACTGCCTTATAAGGTAAGATGCTTAAAGCAAAAATCGCCAAAACTGTGGCAATAAAATTAGTTTTTCTTGAAATTTTAAAATAAAAAATACTTAAAATAACATAAGTAAGAACTATTATAACTATATGAATTAAGCCTTTAAATAATACCCCCCCCCACTAAAGCCGTTTTAGCCACTTCTCCAAATTCAATAAACATTAAATGCAAAGAAAAAATATTTAAGGGTTTGTTAAAATAATATAAATGCGAAAATTGGATACACTCC
The DNA here is from genome assembly GCF_001457695.1 of Campylobacter jejuni. Taxonomy (NCBI): domain Bacteria; kingdom Pseudomonadati; phylum Campylobacterota; class Epsilonproteobacteria; order Campylobacterales; family Campylobacteraceae; genus Campylobacter; species Campylobacter jejuni. Next base: position 914,109 of record NZ_LN831025.1, read on the forward strand.
ATCAGGGCAAAAAGTCCAAATACACAAACTATAAAAATCCTAGGACGCACCAAAGGAAAAATTAAAGCTGCCGCACCTAAAGCTAAAACACTATTCAACTCAAAACGAAATATATAGTCATTATAGAGCGAAAATAAAAATCCAGGTAAAATAAAAGCTATGAAAGTTATAGCTGCTAAAAAAAGATAATTTCTAAAAAAGATTTTCATAATATTCCTTTTATTAAAAAGTTCAAAAATTTAGATTATAACTAAATAATAATAAATTTTAATTAAGCCAAAATTTACAAGCTTTTAGCTACCTTTATTAAAAAATAAATGTTTAAGGAAAAATCTTGAAAATACTTTTCTCCCCTAGCGAAAGCAAAAATGAAAATTGCGTAAAAAATCCTATCAATGAAAACTCATTTATATTTAAAGAATTATTTCCTTATAGAATGGAAGCTTTAAAGCATTATGAAGAATTTATCAAAAACGCAAGTTTACAAAATTTACAAGAACTTTTTGGCATTAAAAATGAAAATGAAATTGATAAATTTAAACACGACTTAAAACAAGCTCCCACTCAAGAAGCTATATTGCTTTATACTGGGGTAAGTTATGAATATCTTAATTTTAAAATCCTAGATAAAAAAAGTCAAGCTTATATTTTAGAAAATACTCTTATATTTTCTAATCTTTTTGGCGTTGTAAGAGCTAATGATACCCTACCCTTTTATAAATTCAAGCAAGGGGCTAAAATAGGAAATTTTGCCATAGAGAAATTTTATAAAGAACATTTTAGTAAAGCCTTAGATGAATACTTAAAAAATGAGGAAATACTTGACCTTAGAGCAGGATTTTATGATAAATTCTATACCCCAAAAAAGAAATTTTATACCTATAAATTTGTAAAAAATGGTAAAGTCATCAGTCATTTTGCTAAAGCTTATAGGGGAATTTTACTCTCCATAAGTGCAAAAAACCAAGTAAAAAACAATAAAGAGCTTTTAGCAAACCTTCCTTCAAACCTAAAACTCAAAGAAATTCAAATCAAAGGTTTAAGGGAAGAAATTGTGCTTGAAATTCTAGATTAGTTTTTATTTTAAGTATTTTAAAGCTAGCTTCGCATAATAACTTGCAGCCCTAGCTAAAAGTTTATCATTAAAAACATAACTAGAATTATGTAAATAAATGTCGTTTTCATTTTCTAAAAAAGCATAGGCACATTTTTTCATTTCGCAAAAAAATCCAAAATCCTCACTTGCCATTAAAGGACGATGATTAAATTCACAATTTTTTTCGCCAAATAATTCTTTTGCAACCTCACTAGCAAAATCCACAGCTTCATCGTTATTCATAGTCACTGGTGCAACAACATTTTTATTGATTTTAATCCCTATATCATTAGCCTGTGCAATACCTTTACAAATTTTATAAATTTTTTCTTCAGTTAGCTTTCTAGTTTCATTATCTAATGCTCTAACACTCATTTTAATCGTTGCAATATCTGGAATGATATTAAAAGCATGTCCTGCATTAAAAGCTCCTATGCTTACAACTGCTGAATTTTGGGGATCAACATTGCGAGATACTATGCTTTGTAAAGCCATAACAAGCAAAGAAGCAGCATAAATAGGATCTTTTGCTTTTTCTGGAGCACTTCCATGACCACCTCTTCCAATAACTTCAATGCTATAACTATCCGAAGAAGCCATCATCGCACCTTTTTTAAGATAAAATTTCTTATCGCTACCAAAAGGCATATTGTGCCATCCAAAAACATAATCACTATTAAATTTTTCAAACAATCCATCTTCTATCATTGCTTTAGCACCACCCAAACCCTCTTCAGCAGGTTGAAAATAAAGATTTAAAGTGCCATTAAAATTCTGACTTGCTAAATACTTTGCAGCAAGCAATAAAGAAGTAGTATGTCCATCATGACCGCAAGCATGCATTACATTTTCTTTTTTGCTTTTATAAGGCAAATTTGTGTATTCTTGTAAAGGCAAAGCATCCATATCTGCACGAAGTCCTATTTTTTTATCGCTATTTCCCTTTTTTAAAACCCCTACAACGCCTGTTTTTCCTATTTCTTCATAAACCTCATAACCAAATTCTTTTAATTTTTGCACCACTAATTTTGCAGTACATAATTCATCAAAACCAAGCTCAGGATTTTCATGAATTTGATGACGAATTTTTTCAAATTCGCCTTGTAAGTCTAGTATTTCTGGAATTAAATTCATTCTATTTTTCTCCTTGTATAAAATTTTCTCTTCTAGGTAAAACAAATTGTGCTAAGATCGCTGAAATAAAAATCAAAGCAAAAATATAAACAAAACCCAAAGTAAAACTATGGGTTTTATCAACACTCCAAGATACTATCCATAGGTTAAATGATAGTATAACAAATGTAATACTCCAAAAAGCACTCATAATATAAGCAGTTTGATTTGGGTTGGAATTTTTTAATTCTGAAGGTAGATTACAGAAAAATGGAAACCACATAGAATAAAAAATGCCTGATAACACAGCAAAAATCTGTATCAATACTAAATTTTGTAAAAACAACATACAAAATCCGCATATAAAAATACACGCTCCTCCAGACAATAGCATTATTTTAAAAGAAATATTTTTTCTTTTAAAAAATAATCCAAGATAAGGACCAAAAATAATAGCAAAATTAGCCAAGGCTGGAATTTCTTTTTTAGCAAAATCAGCTAATTCTTTACTAAAACCTGCATATTGTGCATAAAAAGTTGGTAAAAAAGTAAAAAGAGAATTTAAAAATAAAATAGGTCCTATGTAAAAAATAATCATACCCCAAGTAACACGAGATTTTAGAGCATAAATAAGATCTTTTGCATTATTCTTTTTTTCTTCTTTTTTATTCTCATCTTTATCTACAAAAAGCCACAAAATCAATAAAATCAAATTAATCCAAGCATAAAATGATAAAGAATCTCTCCAATTTCCAAAATAATTTGAGATGCTTTCAGCTAAAACAAGTCCTAGGGTAATGCCTACCAAATTTGAAGTTATATTAAAACTAATTACAAAATGTAAAGCTTTTTTTCAAACCATTGTTGTGCAATAGGCACTAAGCAAACTAAAGCACAAGCTGAACCAAGCCCTGTTAAAAATCTTATAATCAAAATACCGCTATAACTATCTACAAAACTTAAAAAGATACCCGAACTCATTAAAATACAGCCTAAAAAATATCCCTTTTTTAATCCGAATTTATAAACCAAAAAAGCAATAAATGAAGCACCAAAAATTTTCGCAACTACTATCATGCTAGTGATTAAAGTAGCTTGCTGAGTATTTAAGGCAAGATCATTTGAAATCAAAGGCATTAAGACCCTGTCGCTGCCCAAGAGATACTAAAAACAGCATAAACACTAAAAATTATAAATTCAACTCCAATGCGTCTAAAATGAAATAAAAGTGATTTTTCCATATTAAAATCCTTTTTAGATATTTATTAAAATATAACATAAAAAAATAAGATATTTATTATCTTTAATTATTTTTTTAATTTAATTATTTTTTATATATTTTTTTGTTACTTTTTGAAAATTTATATATAAGTTTAAAGATAAAAAAACTAAAATACAAAATAAAAACCCGTAAAAGTTTTTTGAAGTATTTAAATGATATATTTCAAAATCTAGTTTTAAAAAGGAAAAATATGGAATTTTTAGCATTTATTTTTTTGATTATTATATTTTTATTTGTAGTCTTTATCATCGTTACTCGCTATGAAAAAAAGATAAAATTACTCAACCAAAACATACAAAATATGAAAGAAGATATAGCCGATCTTAAAGAAACAACTCAAAAAAATCGCTCTTTAATTGAAAAAAATCGCTCTAATATAGAAAATATAATAAAATAAAACTAAGAAAGATTTGCGATAAGCTTATAGTGTTTTTTCTGATTTATCATTAAAGTAAAAATTTTTTCACTTGAATTTTCGCTTTTATTTTTATAAATCATACTTTTTAAAAACGGAAAAAGCATCGTACTAGAAGTTTTACCTTGTAAAATAATATGCATAGAACCTTTTAAAATTCCATACTTATAGCTCATACCGCTTGGAAATATATCAAGATTAAAGCTTAAACTATCTTCATTACTATCATAATTTAAAATTTCAATTTTAACAAAGCTAATTTCTTGATCTTCTTGAGATAAATTTTTAAAAATTTCAAGTTTTTCATGTTTTTTGATAGTAACAACTTCTTGCTTACTTTCTTTAAAATCAGAAAGAAAATTTTCATTTTTAAAAATTCTTGAAAAAAATTTTAAATTTTTAAATTGCATACTTGTTTGTTTTGTGTTTTCATGTATTATTTTTTCGGATTTTAAGATGTTGTGTTCTATATCATCTTCTTGGTTTTGATTATCTTTGTTTGATTTCATGTCAAAATCTTCAACGATAATCATATCTTCACTATCACAAATATTAAAATGTTTTACAATTTCTTCAAAAGTAAAACTGTCATCACTAAATTCCAAAAGATCTACATTTGAAGTGATAAAATCAACACCATCTCGTTCTTCAATCTTATCTTTAATCACAAAAGCATCAACACAAAAGCACGATCTTTGAATTTCATATTCAGAACTTTTGCCTTTAAATACTATCTTCATCATCACAAAGCTTTTGCTATAAGTTCTAAAGGACTAGCAAAAACAACCTTGCTTGAATTTTGTTCTAATGCATTTGAAATTTGCATTCTGCAAGCTGAACACTCGGCACTTACCACACTAGCCTTACTTTCATCGATCATTTGTGCTTTTTTAAGCCCTACACTTAAGGCTCTATCATAATAATCCGTTTGCATACTCACCCCGCCAAAACCGCAACAAGTATTAGAATTACTCATTTCTACAAAATGATAATTTGTTTTTAAAAGTTCTCTTGGCTCTTTAAAAACCCCTTGCATTTTTCTTGCATGGCAAGGATCGTGATAAGTAATGCTATAATTAAATTTATTTTTTGTTTTTAAAATTTCTTCCAAAGAAGTAAATTTATAAAAATACTCGCTAGCCATATATATCTTAGATGACACACATTTTGCGCGTTTTGCCCAGTCTAAATCATTTTGCATTATAAAAAAATGTTCATAATCTATCTTTAACATAGCCGAACAAGTGGCCTCAGGAACTATAATAGCATCTAATTTTTCTAATTTTTTTTCAAAATACTCAATATTTTTTTTAGCCAAAACTTCAACACTTTTAAAATCACCCGTAAAAAATTGCGGTGCTCCACAACACACTTGTTCTTTCATCAAATCCACATTGATTTTTAATTCCTTAGTGATTTTAAGCACCGCATTAGCCGTATCTATGTAAAAATAATTCGCCAAACAACCTACAAAAAAACCTATTGTTTTTTCTCCATCATTATTGATAAATTTTGGATTAGAATTTAAGAAGCTTTTTTTATTAAAACTTGTAAGTAATCTTCCCTTTTTAACAAAAGGCATGGAAAATCTTGCCTTCATACCTGTATTTTCATTCTCATTTTGAATTTTAAACGCACAACTTTGAAACACATAGCCAAGCTTAGCTACCAAATCTAAAATTTTGCGTCTTCTTAAAAAGAAAAAAATAAGTTTTTTATACCAAGCTATACCAAATTTTTTAGCTATATCATAACGAACTTCTTCTATGGCATTATCTACTCTTAATTTATTTGGACATACTTCAACACAATTGGTGCATAAAAAACAAGATTCAAAAACTTTCTTAGCTTCTTTATTAAGTTCTAGACTTCCTTCTTTATAAGCAGCTAAAAGATCTAAAAATCCTCTTGGACTAGTAATTTCATCGCGATTTTCTTCATGTATAGTACAAACAGGTATACATTTGCCACATTTAACACAAGCATCACTTATTTGACTAAATTTCATCTTACACCGTTTTTGAGAATACTTTTTTATCTTCACTAATGTTTTTCATATAAGCATCAAAACACATGGCAATATTTCTTATAAGCAAAACGCCTGTTTCATTGACTTTGATAAAATTTTCATCAAAATTAATAAAATCTTTGTATTCTTCTAAAGCTTTTAAATCCTCTTTAAAATACTCCTGAAAATCAATGCAAAATTCTTTTTCTATTGACTTGATATCAAGCTTAAAATTTGCCATTAACTCCATAATCACTGCTTTTCTAAGCTCATCATCATCGCTTAAAGCTACACCTCTTTCAAAAGGCAAAACTCCTCTATCTAATGCAGCTTCATAACTTGACATATTTTTAAAATTTTGCGCATAATGTCTTTGTCCTTCGCCTATACTTGTAAGTCCAACACCGACTAAATCAGCACCGCCTTTGGTGGTATAACCTTGGAAATTTCTATGTAAAGTTCCATTTTCTAAAGCTTTAAAAAGCTCATCATCTTCTTTTGCAAAATGATCCATTCCTATCATTTTATAGCCATTTTTGCTTAAAAATTTCTCACAAAATTCTAAAATTTCAAGCTTCACATCAGGACTTGGCAAGGTATTTTCATCAAATTTTCTCATATTTTTCTTAAGCCAAGGCACATGAGCGTAATTAAAAATCGCCAAACGATCAGGGTTTAAAAGCATAACTTTTTCTAAAGTTTGTGTAAAGCTTTGTAATTTTTGATAAGGCAAACCATAAATTAAATCCATATTTACAGACTTTATGCCTTTATTTCTTACAAGATTTAAAGCATTTTGTGTTAATTCAAAAGGCTGGATGCGATGAATTTCTTTTTGAACTTTTTCATCAAAATCCTGCACTCCAAAGCTGATACGATTAAAGCCATTTTGCGTTAAAACTGTGGCTTGTTCCTCATTTAAAAAACGCGGATCGATCTCACAGCTAATCTCTGCATCTTTAGAAAAATTTCCAAAAACAGATCTGATTTTTAAAATCAAATTTTGAAGTTGTTTAGCACTAAAAAAAGTTGGAGTTCCGCCCCCAAAGTGCATTTGCACCACTTCTCTTTTAGTATCTAAAATAGTACTTAAAATATCAAGCTCTTTAAAGATATAAGTTAAATACCTTTCTTTACTCTCTTCTTTTGCAGTATAGATGACATTACAACCACAAAAATAACAGGCACTCCTACAAAATGGTAAATGAAAATAAAGCGATAAAGATCTATCTTGCTTTTTTAAAATTTCTATATATTCTTCGTATTTGAAATTTGTATTAAACTCTACTGCTGTAGGATAAGAAGTGTAGCGTGGTCCTGCTTTAGAGTATTTTACAAAAGCTTTATAATCTCTCATTTTGGTTTACCCTTTCTATCATCGCTTGCATATCTACAAACAAATTTGGATGCTCTTGCTTGATTTTAGAAATTAATTTTTCAAGATCAATACTAACTTCCATAGTACCATTTTGTGCCTTTTGCTTGATCTCATCCATGGCAACCGTCCAAACATCGTTAAAATCTACAGGAATTTGTTGATAAATCGCCTTTTCTAAACGCAATTCAAAATTCTCTTTTTGACTTTGTTTTAAATTTTCAAGTATATTCTTAAGACTTTGTAAAGAAAGCAAAGTGTGAATTTCATCGTTTTCATCGATCACAAACCAAGGCTCAGGAGAATCAAAACTTCCATTTTCAAGAACTAAACATTTTTCGTTTTCATTCTCGCTTTGCTTCATTTTAAAAATCGTTCTATCTTTTTTCTTTATTCCTAGATTTTGACTAAATTCATCAATGCGTTTTAAGCAAGTGCTATACTTTTCTAGCTCTTTCATTCTCTTCCTCTCTGATTATTCAAAAAGCAAAGCAAGGCTTTTACCACATAAAGGCGATTTCTTGCTTCTTCAAAAATCACATCTGCATGTTTTTCAAAAATTTCTTCACTCACTTCATAACCCCTATAAGCAGGCAAACAATGAAGCAATATCGCGTCTTTATTGGCAACGCTCATAGCCTTTTCATCGATCATAAATCCTTCAAATTCTTTAATCTTGCGTTCTTTTTCATTCTCTTCGCCCATGGAAACCCAAGTATCGGTGATGACTACATCTTTATCCTTTAAAGCTTCAAATTTATCATGGCCTAAGGAAATTTTAGCTCCTGAAATCAAAGCCTGTTTCATAGTAAATTCCCAAATTTCAGGGCTAATTTTATAGTTTTTTGGTATAGCTATACTAAATTCAAAGCCCAAAATCGCAGCCGCAATAAGCCAAGAATTGCACATATTATTACTATCTCCGATAAAAGCAACTTTTGCTATACCATTTTGCATTTTATTCCATTCTTTGATAGTAAGCAAATCTCCTAAAACCTGAGTAGGGTGATAAAGCTCACTTAAAGCATTGATCACAGGAGCTTTGGAATATCTTGCAAATTCGAGTAAAGTTTCATGCTTATTGACTCTCATCATTACAAAATCAACCATCGCTCCTATCACCCTAGCTGTATCCTTTACAGGCTCGCCACGACTAAGTTGTAAATCATTACTGCTTAAAAACAAAGCCTTTCCGCCAAGCTCTGTTATTGCGAGTTCAAAGGCCATTCTTGTTCTTGTAGAGTTTTTCTCAAAAATCATTGCTAAAGTTTTATCTTGTAAAAGTTTTTTAGGCTCTTTTTTAAGCTCACTAGCATGATTTACAAGGCTTAAAATTTCCTCCTTAGAAAAATCTCTTAAAGTTAAAAAATGTTTCATTTTTCTCCTTTTAACATTTTAGCTAATTCTTTAGCATGATAAGTGATGATAAGCTTTGCCCCTGCTCTTTTAAAAGCTATCATAGTTTCATACAAAACTTTTTCATAATCAATCACTCCTGTATTTTTAGCTGCCTTTAACATAGCATACTCTCCGCTTACATTATAAACACACAAAGGCAAGTTAGAATGAAAAGATATTTCTTTAACCACATCAAGATAAGCAAGAGCGGGTTTTACCATCAAAATATCAGCTCCTTGCGCTTCATCTTCTAAGCTTTCTTCTAAAGCTTCTTTACCATTAGCAAAATCCATTTGATAGCTTTTTCTATCTCCATAACTTGGAGCTGATTCTGCTACATCTCGAAATGGCCCATAATAACTTGAAGCAAATTTAGTAGAATACGCCATTATAGGCAAATTTTCAAAACCTTCCTTATCTAAAGCTTCGCGCAAAGTAGTGATAATACCATCCATCATTCCACTAGGTGCTATCATATCTACCCCTGCTCTTGCGTGAACTAAGGCTTGTTTGGCTGAAATTTCTAAAGTGGCATCATTATCCACACTTTTTGTTTTTGGATCGATAATCCCACAATGCCCGTGATCTGTGTATTCACAAAAACAAAGATCGCTGATTATAAAAAGATCTGGAAAATTTTTCTTAATCTCTCTTATACTTCTTGCAACAAGCCCTTCATCATCTAAAGCATCGCTTCCACAACTGTCTTTTTTCTCATTTTCTAAAACACCAAAAAGTATAATGGCTTTAATACCTAAGTTAACTACATTTTGACACTCTTTTAAAATTTCATCTAAACTCATTTGAAACACATCAGGCATAGAAGAAATTTCTTTTTTTATCCCCGTTCCATTAACCACAAAAAGCGGATAAATCAAGTCATTTACACTTAAAGAATTTTCCCTTACCATAGCTCTTAAGTTTTCATTAAGTCTTAATCTTCTAAATCTTTTAAACATTTTTTTGTCCTTTTTTTGCTAAAATCTTAACATAAATTTGATTATAGAGAGTAGTAAATGAAAATAAAAATTTCAGAAATTGCGAATTTACCTAGCAAATGGGGAAATTTCCAAATACAAAGTTTCAAAGAAAATGATAAAGAACATTTATGTATATTTAAAAATACTCCAAAAGACACACTCAATCTAAGAATTCATTCAGAGTGCTTAACAGGAGATGCTTTAGGAAGTTTAAAATGTGATTGTGGGGAACAGCTTGAATTTTCACTCAAATATATAGAAAAAAACGGCGGAATGGTGATTTATCTTAGGCAAGAAGGAAGAGGCATAGGGCTTTTTAATAAGGTTAATGCTTATGCTTTACAAGATAAAGGTTTTGATACGATTAAAGCAAATCATCAGCTTGGCTTTAAAGCCGATGAGAGAACTTATGAAATTGTAGAATTTATACTCAAACACTATGAAATTTCTAAGGTTAATTTACTCACAAATAACCCTGAAAAGCTAGATTCTATCAAAGAAAAAATCATCACACGCATACCGATTTTAATAGAACCTAACCGTTTTAATGTAGAGTATTTAAACATAAAACAAACTCAAATGGGACATCTTAAATAAATGATTTTTAAAGATTATGATTTTTTGCAAAACTACGATTTAAAAAACTTTGAAGAAAAGGTAAAAATTTATAAAGAATTATTATCTAAATTTAACCGCATTCACAATCTTACTCATTTAAAAAATATAGATGAAAATATCTTTGATAGTATTAAAATTTTAGATTTTTATGATTTTTCTAAAGCAAAAAATATTGCCGATATAGGAAGTGGCGCAGGATTTCCAGCTGTATTTTTAGCCTTTTTACTGCAAAGTAATTTTCATCTTTTCGAACCCAATCCCAAAAAAGCTGCATTTTTGCGGACACTAAAAATAGAATGTGAACTTTCAAATTTACATATTTACAAAGAAAAAGTTCAAGAATGCCAAAATACCTTTAAAGCCGATATCATCACTTCAAGAGCCTTAATGGATGTCAAGCCTTTGCTTGAAATTTGCAAAAATCTAAAAGATGACAATACGGTTTTTATTTTATGGAAAGGCAGTGAAGTTTATCAAGAACTTGAAAATATAAAAGATTATGAAATTTTTGAAAATAATTTAAGAAAATATTGTATTTTAAAGTAGCCCTAAGGCTACTTTTTATTCTGCTAAATCAGCATTAAAACTGATATCCACTAAAGGCCAAGAAATTCCACCATGTCCTGCAGCCACATCGCTTAATGCTTTTAATGCTTTAGAACCATTTTTAAAAGTATGCAAATCAAGTTGTCCTTTAGCTTCAAATTTATTATCTTTGATGGTATAAGTTAAAGGCACAATAGTACTTTTTTTATCCATAGTAATTTTTGCTGAAATAACGCCTTTATTTTCACCCGCAATCACATCTTGAAAAACAACTTTAATATCCGTATCTCCCAATAAAGCAGGGAAAAATACTTTTGTGATATTATTGGTTATAATATCATTGCCTTCACCCATAAAAGCATTACTTGGCTTTATGGTAGCTTTAGCGCCTTTAAGATAACTTGCCAAATCCTTTGTATTTTTAGAAAATTTATATTCTACATTTTTAAATTCACCTTTTATTCCTATCATATCTTTAGTTTTATATCCTTCAAAAGAAACCTTTAAACTATCTTCTTTAAAAGATACAGCACTTAAAGCCGAAGCTAACAAGCAAGAACTTAAAACACTTACAAGAATTTTTTTCATCTTTATTCCTTTTTAATAAATTTAATTAATGAATTAAATTATATTCTTAGTTGATTAATAAAATAAAATTTTCTAAAATAAAAAATAATTTTTATTACCAAAGTATACCTTTAAAAGCTAAGGTTAAAAAATATCCTCCAAAAATCAAAACAAGCCCTAAAACAAAAGCCAAGCCAAATACCCTAGAGCCACTTTTTAAAAATTTTTTAAAGTCAATTTGCAAGCCTAAAGCTGCCATAGCAAAAACGATACATAAAGTACAAAGTGTTTTACCTAAAGAGATAATATCACTCGTAGCAATACCTAAAATACTTTCTTTGCTTGCTAAATAAGTATTTAAAACTATCATGCCTAAAAATGCAAAAGCAAAATAAGGTATAGTGATACTTTTTGCAGTTTTTCCACTGCTTGAATGCTGATTTTTAGCGAAAAAATAAGTCACTATAAGCAAAAAAGGCACAAGTAAAATCACTCTCATCATTTTTATAATCACTGCAACATTAGAAGCACCTTGCTCAAATCCTGCCATATCCTTTGCCATTTCAGCAGCACCTGCGACATTTGCCACCTCATGCAAAGTAGCTCCCATAAAAACACCCATAGCATTTTGATCAAAAAAAGGAAAAAGATTTAAAGAAAAAGCTATGGGATATAAGAACATAAACACAAGTCCAAAAATCACCACCGTACCTACAGCTAAAATTCCCTTAAAAGGATCACTTTTCAAACTTGACTCTAGTGCTAAAACCGCTGCCGCACCGCAAATCGCACTTCCGGCTCCAACAAGCATAGAAGTTTCTTTATCGAGTTTAAAAATTTTCATTCCCACAAATAAAGCAATAATAAAAACAAAAAATATCACTATAGCAGAAAGCAAAAACCCTTTCAACCCTACACTTAAAAGCTCAGTTAAAGTGATATTAAAACCATATAAAACAATGCCAAGTCTTAAAAGTTTTTTCGCACTAAAATGCACTCCGGCTTGAAAATGATGTTGGTATTTAAAAAACCAAGGAGAAAGCAACACTCCTACGATGATAGCAAAAGCAGTCGCTGCTAAATGAGTGGTATCTTTGATACTTTGAACACTAGAAAGATACATAGCAAAAATCACTATACAAGCAGTAAAAAGCAAACCCTTAAAATTTGATCGCACTATAGCCACGCTATGTGCTAAAAAACTTGTTTTCATTTATTTTCCTTTTTGTAAATTTTGTGTTATTATATTTTTTTTATTAAAATTATAAAAATATATTATTCTAATTTTTATAATAAATTTTTTTTATTAAATAAAGGAATCACTCATGAAAATCAAAGATATGGAAATATTTTTAGATCTTTTAAACACTCAAAGTCCAACTCATACAGCCAACAATTTTTCCATAACCCAACCTAATGTTTCAATAGTAATTAAAAATTTAGAAAATAAATTTGATGGCATTTTATTTGAAAGACTTGGAAAAAAACTCTTACCTACACCAAAAGCTTTAGAACTAGGAAAAAATTGGTTAAAAATTATACAAGCCTACTACCAAAGCTTAGAAAAATTAAACGACGAAAGTATGCTCTTAGGGGAAATAAAAATAGCCTCAACTCAAAGCATTTCTGAACATTTTTTAGCTCCTATTTTATTTGATTTTAAGGCAGAATTTAAAAACATAGAAATTCGCTCTCAAACGCAGAATTCAAAAGAATGTTTAAATTTACTAAAAAACGGAAATATAGAATTTGCAATCATTGAAGCAGAACTTGATCCAGCTTTAATGGAGTATGAAAATTTAGAAATAAATTTTTGGCAAGATGATGAACTTATAGTAGCTACAAGTGATAAAAAACTCAATGAAAAAGAATTTTATATCGATGAACTTTTGGAACAAAAGTGGATTTTAAGAGAAGCAGGCTCAGGCTTAAGGGATAAATTTTTAAACGAAATTGGTGCAAGCTCAAAAAAACTTAATATTTTTCTTGAACTTGATAGAATGGCTGCAATTAAAGAACTTGTTTTACAAAAAAAAGCAATCTCTATTTTTTCCAAAAAAAGCATAGAAAAAGAATTAAAAAATTCAACACTTTATGAAATTAAATTAAAAAATATCGACCTAAAGCGTAAATTTTATACCTTAAAAAGAAAAAATTATAATTTTAACAGAGCTTTAGAAAAATTTGAAAAAATATTCAAATCATAAGCATAATAACCGATTTATATAGAAAGTTAAGCAATTTTTAGATAAAATCCAAAGCTTATATAAATTTCAAGGATAATCAATGAACGCCAAAACTCAAGAAGCTGAATTAGAAGAATTATTTCAAGAAAATGCAAAAGATTATATCACATATGAAAAATTGGTAAAATATCTTACAAAACAACCAAGTGCATCAACCGCTAAAAAAGTACAAGCATTAATGAAAAAACACAAAGTGCAACTTTTTTCAGCAGCCGAAATTGCACAAATGAAAAACATAGAAGATGCAAAAAGACTTCAAGAAGAAAAACAAAAACTCCAAGATACAAGCCTTGAGAACGAATTTGATTTAGCCAATGAAAACGATTTATTAGAATGGAGCAGATCAGACTCTCCTGTTCGTATGTATTTAAGAGAAATGGGACAAATTGCTTTATTAAACAAAGATGAAGAAATTGAAATTTCCAAAAAAATAGAACTTGGCGAAGATATTATCATTGATGCTTTTTGTTCTGTACCTTATTTGATAGATTTTATTTTAGATTATAAAGAACCTTTAATAAACAGAGAAAGAAGGGTAAAAGAACTATTTAAAAGCTTTGACGATGAAGAAAAAAGTGATGATAAACTTGATGAACTTGATATAGATGAAGATGAAGAAAACGAAACAGAATTAGAATCAGATGAAGAAAATACTAAAAAAAACAGCAAAAAAGAAGATGAAAGAACTTTAAAAGTTATAGAAAAATTTAAAGCTCTAGAAAAAGCTAAAAAAGATTGGCTAAAAACATCCAAAGACAAAGAAAGCGGAGATGAACTTTTAGATAAATTAAGCATTGCGTTCAAAAAAAATATTTTAAAAGAAAAATTAATGGATCTAGGCCCTACTTCAAAACTTATTAGTGAAATCGTAAAGTCAATGGAAACTGCACTAAAAAGCGATGAAGAATTTGACAAAGAACTTAAGCGTTTAGAATACCGCTTACCTATGTTTTCTGATGAACTTAAAAAACGCCATGCAGATATTTTAAAAGATATTACAAAATTGAGCAAAGAAGAAATCACAGAGCGAGCTTTAGAAACAACCATGGTAAGCACTTATATGGAAATTAAAAAACTATTTCAAACTAAAGAAGCTAGTGAAAAAAGCTTTGATCTTGAAAAATCACGTTTAAAAGAAATTTTAGAGCAAATTAAACGCGGTAAAAAAATCTCTGATGAAGCAAAAGGAAGAATGGCAAAATCAAACTTACGTCTTGTTGTAAGCATAGCTAAACGCTACACAAATCGTGGCCTACCTTTCTTAGATCTTATCCAAGAAGGAAATATAGGTTTAATGAAAGCTGTGGATAAATTTGAATACAAAAGGGGTTATAAATTTTCCACTTATGCAACTTGGTGGATCAGGCAAGCTATTTCAAGGGCTATAGCTGACCAAGCAAGAACCATAAGAATTCCAATCCACATGATAGAAACCATCAATCAAATTAACAAAATTATCCGCGAACATCTACAAAAAGATGGAAAAGAACCTGATGTCAGTGTTATAGCTAAAGAAGTAGGTTTAAGTATAGATAAAGTTAAACAAGTTATTAAAATCACAAAAGAACCAATTTCTCTTGAAGCCCCAATAGGAAATGAAGATGATGGTAAATTTGGAGATTTTGTTGAAGATAGAAATTCACTTTCTCCAATGGATCATATCTTAAAGGATGATTTAAAAGAACAAATTGATGAAGTTTTAGATCAATTAAACGATAGAGAAAAAGCGGTAATTCGTATGCGTTTTGGCTTAATGGATGATGAAAGTGATAGAACTTTAGAGGAAATTGGAAAAGAGCTTAATGTCACTCGAGAAAGAGTGAGACAAATAGAAAGCTCAGCTATAAAAAAACTCAAACACCCTAAAGTAGGAAGAAAACTAAAAAATTATATAGAAGGTTGGAAGTAAGAGTCAATCTCTTACTAAAAACCCAAATCTTTTTCTTCTTTTAACTTGCGTACATGTTCAAAAAAAACTAATTTTCCGCTATGTTTTTTTAAATTTTTAAATTCCTTAATATCAAATTCTAAACACAAGATAGAAGAAGTTGGAAAAGAAGCTAAACATAGCGAACTTAATAACTCTCCAAGCTCCATTAAACTAGGATTATGACCCACTAAAAATACTTCATTAAACTCATCATCAATATCTTGCAGAATTTTTAGCAAATTTTCAACATTACAAAGATACAATCTTTTATCAAAACAAATTTTATTTTTATCAAAATTATAAAATTTGGCTATTTTTTTCGCTGTTTTAGCGGTTCTAACAGCAGGACTTGATAGCACCAAATCAGGATGAATTTCATGCAAGGCAAGATTTTTAAAAAGCTTTTTTAAATCTTCCTTTCCACTCTTAGTAAGTTTTCTTTCAAAATCATCAATATCTCCACTCTTGCTTGCTTTTGCATGTCTTATAATATAAATTTTTTTCATTTTACCTCTTTTATTTTAGCTAAAATATAACCACACATAAACCCGAAAATATGACCATACCAAGCAACATTTACTCCTATAAGCAATGGCGCAAAACTCATAAGTAAAATTGCCACTATAAGTCCTTTTGTGCTATTTTTATCAAGAACAGCATAAAAGCCCATTAAAACACAAATTGCACCACTAGCGCCTATGACATTTATATTTTCTCCAAAATATTTAAAATCAAAATACACATAAAAAACACTTAAAAGCGAACATAACAACCCGCCAACAAAATAAATAAAAATAAAACGCAAAGCACCCAAATAAGTTTCTAATATACGCCCAAATTGAAACAAAACTATCATATTTAATATAAGATGAGTTAAATTTCCATGTAAAAACATTGAACTTAAAAGTTGCCAATAAGCTCCATTAAAAAATAAAATATTCAAACCAAGGATATTGTAATAATCATAAGAAATCAAAAAATAACATAAAATATTTAAAAAAATTAAAAAAATTGTAAGCAAAGTATAAAACCTTTATTTTTTATAATATTGTCTTAAAATTCACATAAAATTCATATAAATTCTTTACAATTTTACTAAAAAATAATTAGGAAAAATATTGAAAATTAAATTTTTAAGTATTATTACTATTTTAAGTTTATCTTTAAATGCTGATATAATAATTTCTGCTGATAATTTGCCAAGTGTTTCTAAAGAATTTTTACAACATAATTTCAAAGCACCTATAGGGATCGTACAAAAAGACAAAAATTCCTATGAAGTCTATCTTAGTGATGGGACAGAACTTGAATTTGACATAGATGGAACTTGGAAGGAAATTGAAAATAAAGCCTTTCCTTTTGATCTAGATTTTTTACCTCAAAATTTAGCCAATATCATTAAAAATGAATTTCCAAATATAAAAGCTAGAGAAATCGAAAGAAAAATCAACCATTACAAGATTAAACTTGATAACGATGTAAAAATTCTTATAGATTTCAATGGAACTATCTTGCACAAAGAAATTGATGATTAAAATATAATCAAACCTGCATTATATTTTTAACATCATCATGTTCTATCTTTTCTTTTTCAAGCAAAAGCTCTGATAATTTTAAAATTTTATCCTTCATAGAATTTAAAAATTCATCCATTTCTTTTTTTTGTTCATTTAAATTTGGCTCTTTTAACATATCAAAACTCAACATATAATCAAGCAATTCTTTAATCTTTAAAAAATCATCTTGTGAATTAGTATAACTTTCATTATAAATCAATCTCATAGCTCTAGAACCAGCCAAATAAACTTTTATACGATTGATAAGCTCTGATTTTGATTTTATATTATGCTCATATTCTTTAAAACGATCTTCAATGAGAGTTATTTTATCAAATCCTATGTCAAAATAATACGCACTCAAAGCTTTTGCAGCTTGATAAGTGGCTTGAATTTTTTTCTCTTCATCATTAAAACTCAAAATCTTTTTCTTGCCTAAAAGAACTTTATTTAATACAGCATAAAAATCACTTTCCTCAACTAAAGCACTATTTCTTCTTAAAGCATTAATCGCTGCTTCATTGACCAAAGTTTCAAGTCCTGCTCCACTAAAACCTACGCTTGCTTTAGCGATTTTATTTAAATTGACATTATTGTTTTTATCTTTCATATAAATTTCTAAAATTTTAAGTCTATCCTTAAAATCAGGCAAAGATAAAAAAATTCTCCTATCAAAACGCCCCGAACGCAATAAAGCAGGATCCATAAGTTCGATTTTATTTGTCGCAGCTATAACTATAACCCCACTATTGTCCTCAAAACCATCCATTTGAGTTAAAAGTTGATTTAAAGTGCTATCTCTTTCAACATTTGACATTTCTCCTCTTGCCTTACCTACAGCATCTATTTCATCGATAAAAACTATACTAGGAGCCATCATTTTAGCTTTTGAAAAAAGCTCTCTAACTCTTTTTGCACCCATACCTACATAAATTTCAACAAAACTTGAACCACTTTGATAAAAAAATGGCACCCCTGCTTCTCCTGCAACTGCTTTTGCTATCAATGTTTTTCCTACACCAGGTGGGCCTACCATTAAAACACCTTTTGGCATTTTTACACCAAATTCTTTATATTTTTTAGGATTTTGTAAAAAATCCACAAGTTCGCTTAGCTCCATTTTAACTTCATCAACACCTGCTACATCATTAAAAGTAATATTTGAAATCACAGGTTTTATATGGGAACTTTCTAAATTTATATTTGAATTTTGAGCTTGAGTGTGATTTTGATTCTTATTTGATATTGGATATTTAGCCAACTCTTTTTTACGAGCAAAATAACCAAGACTTATAAAAAGTGCGATAATAAAAATAAGTAAAACAAAAAACACCCAAAGCGTATTATCTTTTTTAACCTCTACGGGAACTTTTGATAAAAGTGTTTTTATATCTATGCCATCTTTTATAATTATGTAATTTTCACCTTCTGCCTTAAGCCAAATTTCGTCTTTATCAATCACAGCTTTTTGGATTAAATTTTGGCTTAATAGACTTTGATAAAGATTTTCATCTATATATTTAGGTTCATTTTTAAAATATAAAATTCCCAAAAGCATACATAAAACCATAAAAGATGCTAAAATTATCTTTTTATTTTTCATTATCTAGCCTTTTAAATTTACAAAGTTAGACTTTTCTTGTACTTCATATTCAGATATAACGATCCATTCTTTAGCTATATCTTTATTACTTTTAATTTTGATCTTATTAAAAAACTGATCATAACCCTCAAAAAAACCATCTTTTTGATTTTCTACCAAAACTTCAAGTGAAACTTGATTTTTTTTCCTAAATTCATAATTATTTTTTTCTACTATGGATTTTAAAGTGTTTAGCCTTTCTTTAGCTAAAGTTCCATTTATCACATCTTTCATGGTAGCAGAATGCGTGTTGTTTCTAGGACTAAAAATAAAAGCATGGATATGAGTGAGTGGAAATTCTTTAAAATTTCTTAAAGCTTCTTGCCATAGCTCTTCACTCTCGCCTGGATGAGCTACTATAAAATCCGTCCCTAAAGCATATCCTTTGCTTGCTATAGTATTAAAAAGCTTTAAATCATTATCCGTATGTGATCTTCTTCTCATTATACGAAGCATTTTTTCACTTGTATGTTGCAATGCAATATGCAAATGCCTTTCAAGCCAAGCTTCATCTAAGATTTCTAAAAAACTTTCATCAAGCTGTGCGGGTTCTAAACTACCTAACCTTATGCGTTTTATACCTGAAATTTGTCCCATTTTTTGCAAAAGCTTGCCTAAACTTGTGCCATTTTTAAGCCCATATGAACCTATATTAGTCCCTGTTAAAACAATTTCACTATAACCATTAGCTCCCAAAATTTCAACCTGTTTTAAAAGAGCTTTTTCATCCACACTTCTTGATTTTCCCCTCACGCTAGGGATAATACAATAAGAACAAGCAAAATCACAACCTTCTTGAATTTTCACAAAAGCTTTGGTATGATTTTCATACTCGCAAACTATATCTTTATCAATAAAATTTAAATTTCCAAGTTCATAAAAACTTGTCTTTGCTCCTAAAAATTCATTGATTTTATCTTTATTTGACGCTCCAAGCACTCCAAAAACTTGCTTTTTATCTAAAAGCTCCTTACCTTTGCTTACAGCACCACAACCTGTAAGTATAACTTTAATGCCTTTTTTTTGCATGGTATTTACATAAGACTTTATCCCGCTATCAGCTCCATTTGTAACCGTGCAAGAATTTACAACGATAATTTGTGCTTTATTCTCATCATTTATAATCTCATAATCTTTTACATAACTTTTTAAAAGCTCTGTATCATAAATATTTGTGCGACACCCAAAGGTTTTAAAAAAAACTTTTTCTTTCAATCTTTATTCCTTGCATGAAAATGCATATTTTCATGATGTTGTTCAAAATGATTTTGATTTAAATTTCCTAAATATAAATTTTGCGATGGATAAGCAATTTTTATATCTTTATGCTTATTAAATTCTTTTATAATCTCTTTACTAATCGTACTTCTTAATACCAAAGCCGCATAAGCATTGGTCATATACCATGCAGAAATTCGCATTCCCCAATGTTCAAAAAACATAAAAAACCTTGGCTCCACTTTAGGATTTTTAATACTATATTCATGTTGTAAACGAGCTATATTTTTTCTAGCAAGCTCAGTATAACCTTTGGCATGGCGTGTTACAATATTTTCTACAATTTCTTGTGCCTTATCAAGATTGCTATCAAAAGTAACACTTATATCAATGCCATCAAGCACGGTTTTCATACCATGATGAGTATAATTAGCAAGCAAATTTGTAAAAACATAGTTATTAGGAATAAATATAATACGCCCACTACGACGATTTTTATTATAAGTTTCAAGTGTAAGCTCTTCATAAAGAGTAATGCGTAAAAAAGAAATGTCTATAATATCTCCTATATAGGTAGTATCATTTTGAAAAACCTTTACACGATCCCCTACTCTAAAACTTCCACCAAAAATAATCACACACCATCCAAGCATAGACATAAACATATCTTTCATAGCAATAGCTAAGCCCGCAGAGGCAAAACCAAGTATAGTTACAAGATAAGTAATATTTTCTATATAAGCAAAGAGCAAAATAAGAAAAATAATATTTATATTAATAAAATTAATAATCTTCGTAGCAGTATAATATCTTTCACTATCTTTAATGTATTTTTTAGCAATAAATTTCAACATAAAAGCTATAGCTATAACAATAACAATAGCAACAAGTATATTTACAGCCCTTAAGCTTTGAACTTTAATCTCAGCACTTACTCGAGAAAGCTCTTCATCAATTTTTTTCTCATAAACAGAATAAGAAACACTAGCAAAATTTAAAGCTTGCTCAAATTCTTCCAACTTTTTATCCGAAGCTTTTAAAGCTTCTATATTCTCAACACTTGGTTTAAGCTCAACTAATTCCTTAAGTTCTGAGTTTTTTTCCCTGATTTTATCTACTAAATTTTTAAAATCATTAAATTTAAATATATATTCTTCCTTTTCTCCTTTTAATTTCTTAATATGAGAAAAAGCTCCTATAATAGCCAAAGGATTAGTAAGCTTAGATAAAGTTTCTATATTATCAGGGGCACTAAGACTTTGTGCAAAATTTAAATCTTTATATTCTTTAAGCAGGCTCAATTGCTCTTCTAAATTTGCTATCTTGCGTTTAAGTTCTTCTTGTTGGTGAATATCGGAAGTCTTTTTTAAATTAAGATTTAAAATGATTAATTCATCATTTATATCTTGATATTTTATAAAATTTTCATAACGTATATTCCAAATACTAGCACTGATTACAGTATTTAAAGTATTAATTTTCTCATTTATATTATTAATAATAGTCCGATTTACATCACCAAAAGCAAAAACAACAAAAAAGGTTAAAATAATAATTTTTTTCATTGGAATTCTCTTAAAGTTGCAATTATATCTTCTTTAGAAATATCACCTTTTATCAAACCCTTACCCAAAGGACTAGCAAGAACAAAATTGATTTTTTTATTAGAGCTTTTTTTATCCATGAAAAAAGCTTCATAAAATTCATCTACATTGTTGATTTTATATGATATTGGCAAACCGAATTTAAGTAAAATATCTTTTATTCTTTGACTTTGCATTTTATCCAAAAACCCTAAATTTAAAGCCAATTGATTTGCCATAACCATACCTATAGCCACCGCTTCTCCGTGTAAATAAAGCTTATAATCTGTAAAATTTTCTATAACATGAGCAAAAGTATGCCCATAATTTAAAAGCATTCTAAGCCCTGATTCTTTTTCATCTTGTTCAACAACCCTTGATTTAAGTTCTATGCTTCTTGCTATAATTTGAGTAAAAATTTCATTCTCACAAGTAGCATTTAAGAAACTTTTTTCATCAATTTTTTCTATAAAATCAAGTATACTATCATCAAACATTGCTGCCATTTTAATAAATTCAGCCATGCCTGCAGCAAGTTCTCTAGAGCTCAAAGTCTTTAAAAAAGAACCCTCACAATATACAGCTTTAGGTTGATAAAAAGTGCCAATAAGATTTTTACCAAAATTATTATTAACACCTGTTTTTCCACCTACTGCTGCATCAACGCAAGCTAAAAGTGTAGTAGGAATATTTATAAAATCAATACCTCTTTGATAAATACTAGCAGCAAATCCGCCCATATCACTAATCACGCCACCACCAAAACTTATAAGCACGCTTTTTCTATCCAATTTAGAATTAAACATTTGGTTTAAAATTTCTTCCATGGTGCTTAAATTTTTATATTCTTCACCATCTTTTACAGTGGCAATAAAAATTTCTTTTGCCTTAATTTTAGAAAGTAATGTTTTCAAATGAAGACCTGAAATCTTAGGATTTGAAAGTATAAAAACCTTACTATCAAATTCTAATTCTTCAAGTTCATCAATATAAACCTTATAAGCATTTTCTTTTAACTTAACTTCTACTTGCATTGAACTACTCTTTTTGCGTTTATTCTATCACATTTAATTAATTATTTATTCTACTGGTATGAAAAGTTGGTAATTTTGTCTCATTTTATAATAATGCCTATTTAAATTTGTACTTAAATTTCTGCCAAAATCTCTATTTAGTAATTCTTTTTGAAAACTCACAAATTGTAACAAATCTTCGCGATATTGCAAATTTAAAAGAGGGTTTTCATCATTTTTATTAATAATTTGTATATTTTTATCATAAAGCTTAGATAAACTTCTAAAATACTCCTCCATATCTGTAGTATTTTGAGAATTTGGATTATAATAATATAAAATAACTCCAAAATCAAGCTGTTTACTTAAATCAGTAATGACATTTGCATTGTTTTCAAGTTCACTCTCATCAGCACTTAAAATAATCGCTTCTTTAAGCTCATCAAAAGAAGCTTCACCCACTTTCATAATAGGAATTTTTAAATCAAAAAAAGCTTGTTTTTCTTTCTCAAAATTTTTTATATCAGTTACAACTAATCCTATATCATTATTTTGCAACCATGTGGAAATTTGTTTAAAATCCGTGTTGAAATAATCAAAAAACACACCTTCTTTATCCTCAGAAAGTTTTTTTAATTTTTCATACATTACCCCTAATTTAGGATTGATAACATGTATAAAAAATCTTTTTGCATTGCTTTTTTGAGTTAATTTTAAAGTAGTATCAAGCACTCTTTCTTGCATATTTTGATTCATATTTTTCATATCAATTAAAGCAAAAACATTACTTCCAAAAGGCATAGGAAATTGCCCTGCTTTGCCTCTTATATTATGAAAAATACTTTGTAAAACAACAGGATCTCCAACGATCAAAATGCTATCATTTGGCTCTAAAACAAAAGATGGTTTTACAAAATAAATTTTAGAATTTCTATAAATAAGGACTATGCGCCACCTTTTTTGTTGTATTGAACTTATGTGCCTATAAGCAAAAATAGACCCTGCTGGAATTTTTACTTCCATAATCTCTCCAACTCCAAGTCCTATATACTGAGCTGTTAAAGCAATATCTGGTAAAAAATCCATAAATCTACGGCTTAAAGTCATTCTAGCATCAGCTAAATTTGCATGAGTATCATTAACACTTAACCCCCAAAAATCCATTATTTCTATTTCTAAATTTGGATTTAAAGAACGCAAAGCCTCATAACTTTTTTTAGTTTCAAATTCATCTTGCATATAAATAAAAGCCTGTTTAAAATCTTTACTCATAATATTTTCAAGACGCGCTGTGCTTGTAGGATCAAAATAATGCAAGTCAATATACTCACTAGAAATATTTAAGTTATTTTTTTCACTATTTTGACACACTACTGTAAAAAAATAACCTAAGCCTTTTTCAAAACAAAGCCTTTCTAAGAAATGCTTTGCTAAAATACCATCTATTATAATTAAAATATCATTCATTTTAAACTCCAAAAAGGAAATTATAACAAATGGAATTTAAATTAAAGCATAAAGATGGAATGGCAAGGGTTTGTGAAATCACTACCGCACACAGCACTTTTTTAACCCCTGTTTTTATGCCTGTTGGCACAGTAGGAGCGGTTAAAAGTCTTGATGCTAATGATATGAAAAATGAGCTTGATGCAAAAATTATTTTAGCAAATACCTATCACATGTACTTGCGTCCAACTTCCAAAGTGGTAAAAGATTTTGGAGGTTTACATGGATTTACGAAATTTGATAGAAGTTTTTTAACCGATAGTGGTGGTTTTCAAGCTTTTTCTTTAAGTAAAAATTCCAAACATTTTAATGAAGGCATAGAATTTAAAAGTCACATTGATGGAAGTCGTCATCTTTTTACTCCAAAAAGTGTTTTAGATACCCAATATGATTTTAACTCTGATATTATGATGATTTTAGATGATTTAGTAGCCCTACCTGCAACCAAAGAAAGGGTTAAAATTTCTGTTGATCGCACTATACTTTGGGCAAAAGAGGCTATTACTTATCATAAAAATATGCAAAATAAAGGTATAGGTATAGGGCAAAATATTTTTGGTATTATCCAAGGTGGTACAGATTATGAAGAAAGAAAGCGTTGTACTTTAAGTTTAAACGAAATGCCATTTGATGGTTTAGCTATAGGTGGGCTTAGCGTGGGTGAAGAAAACGCCTTGATGTATGAAACAGTGCAAAACTTAAACCCTTATCTAGATGAAAATCGTCCAAGATATTTAATGGGCGTAGGAACGCCTGAAGATTTAGTAGAAAATGTTGAGCGAGGGGTAGATATGTTTGATTGCGTGATGCCAACTAGAAATGCAAGAAATGGAACATTTTTCACAAGTTTTGGAAAATTTAATATCAAAAAAGCAGAATTTATCAACGATCATGAAGCCATAGATCCTACTTGCTCATGTTATACTTGTCGTAATTTTTCAAGGGGTTATTTAAACCATCTTTTTAAAGCTAAAGAACTTACTTTTTTTCGTTTGGCAAGTTTACACAATCTACATTATTATCTTGAACTTGCAAGAAAGATGCGTGAAGCAATTTTAAACAATTCTTTTACGCAATTTAAAAGAAATTTTTATCACTTAAGAGGCAAATAAAATGCTAGAGCTACACGAAAATCTAAAAAAAATCATGCAAGCAAAGAATTTAGAAACTTTCTATAGTGAAATTTATGGACAAAAAATTTTTGTTTATGTGGGATTAAATTTGGAAACTTGGCTTTTTAACGATGAAAAAATTTATAAACTTCAAGATGAAGAATTTAAGCTTTCTAGCATAGAAGAATTTTCAAATTTTATTAAATCCATTTTAGAAGATTTTAAAGTACAAAATACTCATTTTCAAAACCTTTTAGAACACAAAGAAAGTATTATCTTAAAAGGTGGTTTTGTTAAAAATTTTTACAAAAAATCCTTTGTGTTAAGACAAAAAATCAACAAAAATCTAAAGCAAATTAATCTTCTAAGCGAAGCTTTTAATCTTTTGCTTAGTGAACAAGCACAATACAAAAAACATTTAAAAATTTTAAATTTATCCATCGGCATCTTAAGTAAAAACACCAAAGAACATCTAGCAAGAGTTGATACTCTTTATACATTAACAAGTGCAATTAAAAATGAAAAAATGAATAAAAGTATTTATCTTTTAAGTATACTTTCTTCTATTTTCTTACCTTTAAATTTGATCGTAGGATTTTTTGGAATGAATACTAATAATCTTTTTTTCAAAGATAGCCCTTATGGTACACTTTATATTTTTTCTTTGATTTGCTGTATTTTGATTGTGGGTTTTATATTTTATCATTCAAAAAAGACCAAAGAATTTGATTTAGATGAAGGTAAAAAAGCTAAAAAACAAACAAAATAAGCAAAATTTTGCTTATTTTAAGAATATTTATATATAATTTTAACTTATTTTTGCGCTCATAGCTCAGCTGGATAGAGCATTTGATTGCGGTTCAAAAGGCCAGAGGTTCAAATCCTCTTGAGCGCACCATCACTTCTTTTCTTAAATAATCTAAAGCATGATATAGCAATGTTTGAAAGCTTCTCAAATAATCTCAAATAATCAATTTTGACAATTTTAAAAGTATATGTTATAGTATATGTTAAATTTTAAAATTCAAAAATAACATATACTTTTTAACATAGGAATATTAAAAATGATTATTGTTAATGATAAGCAACTTAAAACTTTAATTGTAAAAAAAGAACATATATTAAAGATGCATACACAAAAAATCTCTACATCGAAGCAAAAGATTCGCTAAAAGGTACTATTATCTTTTTTATTTTAGATATAGGCTAAACAAAAAAATACAAAGTATTAAAATAGGAAAATACCCAACAACCACACTGTCAAGTGCAAGAGAAAAAGCAAATATTTTTAATAATATGTTAACTGAAAAAATTGATCCCAAGGAACAAATTCAAAAAGAAGATATAAAAAAATCAAAAACCCTAAAAGAAGTTTTTAAAGAGTGGGTTGAAAATTTTTATAAAGAAAAATCTAATTATAATACTCCACATAGAGTAGATATCCATATTATCTCAAAACTAGGAGATAAAGATATTACAACCTTAACAAGACAGGATATTATTGCAATATATGATAAACTACAAGCAGAGGGAAAGCTTGAAACTATAAAAAGATTTCTCAAGCCTTTAAAAGAATTATACTGTATGCCATAAATAAAGAATATATAGAAAATAGCAATATTTTAACTTTAGACGTGAAAGCTCTTTACGGCTCCCCTAAAAAACAAAATCTTAGAGCTATTACAAAAGAAGAAAGATTTAAGGAGTTGCTATTAGCAATAGAAAATTATAATGGAAATATATTCACAAAAGTAGCCTTGCAAATCAGCCCATATTTGTTTTTAAGAAGTGCTAATATCAGAAATTTAGAATGGAGTGAAATAGATTTCAAAAACTTAAAAATAATTATACCTCCAAACAAAATGAAAGGGGGTGAAGATTTTATTATACCACTAAATAAGAGCGTAATCAAGTTGTTTGAATTTATCAAACCTTTTTCATTCCACAATTCAAAATATGTTTTTCCAAGTGATATAAGCAAATCCAAAACTATGAGTGAAAACACATTAAATCAAGCCATCAAAAGATTAGGCTTTGGCGATGAAATGGTTTTTCATGGTTTTAGAACAACAGCTTCAACCTTGCTTTATGAGTTTAAAAATTTGCATGGACAAGATAGCGAAGTTATAGAGTTATGCTTAGATCATCGAGAAAGAAATAATGTTAAAGCTACTTATAATAGAAGCTTAAGACTAAATGATAGAAAACTCTTAATGCAATATTGGAGTGATTATATCGACAAATTAAAAGGAATAATATGAAAAACAAATATTTAAAAGAAGCATTCACTCGGCGGGGGGGGGGTTGAGTTTTTTGAAAATAAAGAAAATAGAGAAAAACTCATAAAAACCCTAATAATACACTTAAATTCTTATTTAGAGGCTGAAAATAATCTACAAAAAATCAAGATTTTAGTCAAAATATATCAAAATTTACAAAAATGTAGCCGAACTCCTGATCTTATTGATATAGAAGAACTTGAATTTAACAAAGAAGACATTTTCGAAGAATTGTTTTATGCTTTAGGCGGTTTAGGAGGTATGTATTCCGTAGAAATAATACAATCTAGAATGCAAATTTCATCAAAATACTTGGCGGAGAACCTAAACTTTTATTAGAAAGATTCACAGCATAGACTTCAAAAAGAAGTCTATGTAAATAATCAATTTTAGAAAAATTAACTATTCAATAACGCAGCTTTTACTGTATCATTTGTTGCTTTGGCATATATAGTAGTAGTATTTAGATTTGCATGTCTTAGAATTTTTTGTATGACCACAAGATTTGTTCCTTTAGCTGTTAATCTCATGGCTAAAGTGTGTCTAAGCAAATGAAGTCCTTTTTTGCTGATCAAAGCTTTAGCGTAAATATTATTTACAATCAAAAAAGCATTACTTCTATTTAAATGTTTTCCTGTGCTAGTTTGCATTATGTAATCACTATCTTGGATATTTTCTTTAAAATATTCAAGCTCATCATCTACTTCTTCTTTTTTAATAAATGCAAATTGTTCTTTACCGCCCTTGCCTATTATGGATATTTTTAATATTTCATCATCAACCTCTTCAAAATCACAAAGTTTTACATTTAAAGCTTCAGAAATTCTAAGTCCTCCATAAAGCATAAGTTTTATCAGCAAAGAGTTTCTAAAACTATTGTAAACTTCTTTTTTTGCTTTTTCTTTCTCTAAAACATTATTTAGCCTTATAATTTCATTTTCATTAAGATAATTTAATTTTTCTTCTGATTTTTCTGTTCTAAATCTAATTTTCTTCATATCAAAGGAAAAAACAAACAAATCATCATTATTATCGCTTATAAAAGAAAAAAAGCTAGTTAATACTCTCAAATAAGTTATTTTTGTTTTTTTTGATAGTTTATTGCCATTTTTTGAATTATTTTCTAAATAATTAAGAAAATTGACTAAAAAAGTCGTTTTTATATCGTTTATTTGCATTTCATCTTGATAATCTAAAGAATATTCTACAAATTCTAGTAAAATACGCCTATAAAGTAAAAAAGTATTATTTGAATAGGATAATGCTTGAATATGTTTCAAATAAGCTTCTATCCAACGCTCTAAATCTTCACTTATTGTAGTATTTTTAAGTTTCATTTTATTTATATCCTTTTTTTATAACATAATTAAATATTATGTTATATATTTTAAATTATATCATAAAAATATTTATATTTTTGCATTATTTGTATATTTATACAATTTTTTATTAATATTATGGTATAATTTATATATTTTAACAAATAAAGGATAAAAATGGAAAAAAATACAATAAATAATGAAAATATTCAAAAAAATGAAATATTAATTCCAAAAAGAGTATTATTTGATGAAAAAACATTAAAAATGATAGAAATGATGATTCCTGCTTACAAGGATGAAATTTCTAATGTAGCTAAAGAAAATGAGAAAATTAATCAAATGATTAAGCTTGCTATAGAAAAAATGTTTAAAAATGATTTTTTGAATAAAATAAATAATTTTTAATTAGGTTTTTTATGAATAATGTTTTGTTGCACAGAATAACTAAGAAAGGAAACATTCGCTATTATAGCATAGAAATTATTGCCACTCTATTTGAGGAATATATGGTTGAGAGAGTTTACAGAAATGTGCGTTTAAAAGTTGCACAGGAAGAAAAAATAATGTATTTCCAAGTTTTAATGAGGCACAAATTTTTTGAGAAGTTAAAGAAACAAAAAATGAAAAAAGAGTATACGTAAGTTTTTGCTCAAAAAATAAGAAAAAACATTGATAAAATAGGCTTTTGAGATAAGTCTATTTTATCAAAATTTTTAAAAGTTTCATGCTCTCCATTTTTCATTTCTTCTAAAGCCTTTTTCATAGAACTTTGTTTTTTCTCTTCTGGAGTATCACATTCTAACAAACAATAAGTAGCTTTTAGGCTTTTAGCTAAACTCTCAAAAACAGGTAAAAAATCCTTATCAAATCCACTAATTTCAATTTTTATAGCCATTTATATCCTTTCTTATATAATTTTTATTTTTATTATACCATAAAGGATTTTGTTGTAAAATTGGAAAAAACTTTTTTTATATATAAAATTACATAAATAAGACAATCAAAATACAATACAAAAGATTAAAGAATATAGTAAAAACGGTTTTTTAAAAAAACTAATATAAAATATATGGCTAATTATATAATTAATCCTCCTCTAAACCATCATTAATTCCTGCTTCTGCAAGTTCAAGCTGTTCTTTTTGATGCACTTTATCATCTTTAAAGGCTTCAAAACTTTTTTCCCATAAAACCTTTCTTTGCTCTATATATTCATGATCTTTACACATATTAATCCTTTTTATTTATCAGGTTTAAACCACTATCTAAAATTTATTTTTGCATTACACCTTTAAGATGATCAAAACGATTTAAAGCTTGCATATTGCTAACTCTAAGCAATCTTATTTTATCATCTTTTTTATAAAACACTTTAAAAACTTCATCACTTTGTTTGTGTTTTACCATATCATCTAAAGTAGGACTATCTATGAATTCATATTCTTTGGTAAAATCTTCATTTAAAACATCGAATAAATCTTGTTTATAAGCATTTGATGAATGGGGATCGCAAGAATGAACATCAATAATATAATCTTATATATTTTTTTGCATAGCAATCCTTTAAAAAATAGTATAAATTTTTATTTTTAGAATGACTTAAAATCTTTTTTAATTTTTATAAATATTAAGGATATTATTTTTTTATATTATGTTGATGATCTTTTTTATCAAAGTCATAAAATGTAACAAATATGGCTACGGCTATTGCAAAAGCTAAAATAATATATTGTCCTAATGAATGAGATAAATCCATATTGTTTCCTTTGTAATATGTTATTTTAACATATAAATTATAACAAAAAAAGAAAAAAATAAAATGAAAATAATAAGAAATTGATTTTTTATTATTTATTATAATAATCTTATTTGAGTACTTTAAAAAGCTTAGAATATAAAGTGTTGTGATATAGCTTTTAAAAAGAAGAATAAAAACAAAGAAGCAAAAAATACCCTTATAAAAATTATTAATTATATTCACTAACCATAGATGTAATAAAAAATATTGAGTAAAATATAATCAAAACAAATTTCTATTTATTTTTATAAAAACTGCATTTTTAAATTTGCTATGTTATAATTAAAAAAAGGTTGTATAAATATGAAAAATTATTATATTTCAGAAGGTGTAAAAGCTTTATTTTCTATCTATTTTAAAGATCAAACTGAAGAAAATTTCATTAAAGCTCTTAACGAATTTGCTAAAGAAAGCCAAATAAATTCTCAAGAAATAAAAGACAAATCTTTTAGAGAATTTAAAGAAGCCATTTCTAAATTACCAACTATAGATCTTTTGAATGCTAGATTTGATAAGCTTGAAAACAAACTAGATAGTTTTAAAAGAGAAGTTAGAACATATGTAATTATTCTTGCTGCTTTAATGTTTATTTTACAGCCTACAATTTTTGATTTAATTTTGTCTATCTTTAAATCATTTCTAAGACAATAAGGTTTTTAACTTTTACTTTCGTTAGTGTGTTTATCATTGAGATAATGAGCTACTAAAACCAATGTGCCAAAACGAGAGTGATAGCACCAATTAAAATAGCTATATTATAACCATCCATTTTTTCTCCTTTTTTCAAAAAAAGTTCAATCTTTAAGAAAGATTGATGATAATGCAACTACCGTTAAAATTAGCAAACTTTCGATGAGAATAATAAAAGCTCTACTATCGCCTGTATTTATAAACAATCCTATGCCAATAGATTCCATGAATCTTAAGATTGCTTTTGTGGGTATTTTTGTAAATATTACTATTTTTTTGAAAAAATCTTTCTTTTTTCTCCTTATCTTATAACAAAAAAATGCTAAAAGTCAAGGGATAAAATATCCCACCTTAGGGTTAAGTTACACTAGATTGTTTCTAGTGCGAGAGTATTATTTTTTAAGTGTTCTACCATAAAGTCCATTATTGCCCAAACACTTGAAATTATAGTGGCAATGCTAACAACACAAGCTCCTATAAGCCAATAGATTCCTTGTTGCTTTAATAAACTTACCGATAGTTTGATTTCGGCTTCAAGTCTTTTAATCTCAGATTGGAATAAATCCTTGCTAACCAACTCATTTCTTATTTGCTCAATGGCTTCTTGCTTTAAATTCTCAAAATTAAGCCTTTGCGTTGTTGCTCTATCATTAGCAAATTCTTCAAAAGCTTGAATGAGTTTTTAGCTTGATCAGTATCTGAAAAAATACTTTCCAATAATGCTTTAAAGCTCTCATTGAGTGTAATTTCTTTTTTCATGTCATATCCTTGCATGCTTAACTCCTAAATTATAACATATTTTTCATGTGCGTTCTTAGGTTACATTTCCAATTTGCTTCCACCATGTTTTTTTCTCAGAGTGAAATCTATAACCTAATTGCTTGATTTTTTCATTTAAACCATAGGTATTTCCTACAATCCAATAATAACCATCTTCATTTTTCACTTCGAGTCCCAAAGATAACAAAACTTGTCTTTCATCTTCGCTAAAAGTTGTAGCGTTTGATTGTGAAAAGTTTTGTGAGAAATCAACTTTCTTTTTGTTTTCATGAGTATTGTTTTGGCAAGCTTCAATATCGATAACAATATCGCTAGTTTCAGTCATTCCAACACCCATTTCTTCAGCAGAATATAATCCACTAAGTTGGAATTTTACCACTAGCCCAAGTATTTATTGTAGAAGCAGAGACATCTAATTGTCTTCCTAATTCAGTTTGAGTAATGTTTAACTCTTTACACACTTCTTTAATAATATTTTCTTTCTCTTCTGTCATGCTAATCCTTTATTTTAGATTAATATTTTTTAGTAATAATTTTTTCATTACTTTTCAGAAATGAAAGGATTTGGCTCATTTTTTGAGTTTCCCTGTCTTAGTGCAGGGCTTATTATATTTTCTACTATTTTATTTTTAATCATTTCAAAATATTCGTCATTGATTTTTCCTATGTAAGTTTTTATCCTTGTAGTATCAAAAACTCTCATTTGTCCTAAAAGTGCAACTTGTAAAGCGCCTTTATTGTCCTTAAATTTGTGAAATAAAAAGCCTTTTTTTGTTTTTAGTCTTAGAACTTAAAGGTACGCCTAAAATGTGCCATTATAAAAACTATTTATTACCAAAACAGGACGCGTAAAAAACTCATTTTTACCATAAACTTCAGCACCGATATTTAAACCAATGCTAAGCCAATAAATCTTTTTTACTAACTTTTCTGATTAATTTTACTTTGTTTAAGCTCTTTTTTCGTTCGTTCCAGCTGTCAAATTGCACTTCATTCATTTTATTCCTTTATATCTTTTGGCATAATGCTATGTATTACTGTAAGCAGAAGTTTCATCTTTAAATATTTCTTTTCTATATTTTTCTAAGTTTTTTCATTGTTTCTCCTGTCTTTTTAAAAATTAATTCTCGATTTGTTTTTCAACTAATTTTCTCTTTCTTTTTTTAATTTATTGGTATTTTGGTTTATGATTTATACAAAAAGCAAGATCCTTATTATAACAGTTCCATTTTTTTAAATAGCGAAAAATGAAAGGAGTGATAAAGATTTTGAGATTTTTCCATATATAAAATAAGGCAGATTTTTATTTTATCAATAGCAATTATTATTAAAAAAATAGCAGAAAATTTCATTTGCCTATATTAATGTAACTTTTTATTACAATCAGCATTTTCAAAAAACTTTATCATTATTTCAGCTTAAATTTTATCATTTAAAATTAAACTTGATATAAATCTTTTCGTATACTTTGCTCGCTCGATTTAAATATATAAAAGCATAATATTGAATAACCTCTTTTAATACTATGTAATTTTAAACAAGGCATGGTTTTTGATAAAATTTTTAGATGAAAAAATCTACAAGCTTGATTGTTTTATTGATTAATTCCAAAACAAGAACTAAAAATTAACAATCTTAGTCTATTAAAATTCTTTTTATACAATTAAAAAATAATTATTATATACAAATGTGAAAATATGGATAATACGCAAAAATATGCAGCTATAGATCTTAAGTCATTTTATGTTTCTGTTGAATGCATTTTAAGAAAATTAGATCCTCTAAATACCAATCTTGTAGTTGCGGATGAAAGCAGAACTGAAAAAACAATATGTCTTGCGGTATCTCCCGCATTAAGATCTTATAATATATCAGGCAGATTAAGACTATTTGAACTAATACAAAAAGTAAAAACAATCAATTGCGAGCGCTTAAAAATTGCTAAATATTTCAGTGCAAAATCATACAATCATCTTGAACTAATAAATAATCCCAATTTAGAGCTTGATTACATTGTCGCAAAACCTAGGATGTCAACATATATAGACTATAGTTCTAAAATCTACAGTATTTATTTAAAGTATTTTGATCCAAAAGACATTCATATTTACTCCATTGATGAAGTATTTATTGATTTAACTCCTTATATCAAACATTATAAGCTATCTGCTGACAAACTCATTGAAAACATATTATTTGAAATTTTAAAAACAACTCAAATAACAGCAACTGCGGGAATAGGAACAAATCTTTACTTAGCAAAAATTGCAATGGATATATTAGCCAAAAAACAAAATATTAATAAAGATGGACTTTGCATAGGGTATTTGGATGAAATGCTTTATAGAAGAAAATATGGCAACACACGCCCATAAATGATTTTTGGCGTATAGGCCAAAGGATATGTAATAAAACTAAAAAGCATAGGCATTAACAATATGGGAGATTTAGCAAGATACTCTCTTAATAACGAGGATAAACTTTATCAAATTTTTGGAGTAAATGCTGAGTTATTAATCGATCATGCTTGGGGGTTTGAAAGCTGTACAATGCAAGCCATTAAAGAATATAAAAGCAAACATATCTCTAAGGTAATGGCTAAGGTTTTGCCTAAGCCTTATAGTTTTAAAAAAGCTAGAGATATACTTAAAGAAATCGTCAATCGTATGGTTCTTGAGCTAATTGAGCAAAATTTAACATGCAATCAAATCGTTTTAGATGTACAATATGATAAAGAAAGCTTAGAAAAGGTACAAAGCTACAATGATCCAATGAGCAAAGATTCCTATGGAAGATCTACAATCAATTTGGATTACCACAGCTCTTCCTTAGAAACTATTTGCAATAAAGGTTTAGAATTGTTTGATTTAATAGTTAATGCTGATTTTTTAATTAGAAAAATAAGTCTTGCTCTTAATAATGTTGTAAAAAATACACGATAAAAAAATTAAAGAACCCAGTCTTTTTACTGACTTAGAACAGAAGGAAAATAAAAATTTTATAAAAGAAGAGAAATTACAAAAAGCTAGACTCGCGATTGTTCACAAATATGGAAAAAAATCTATTTTTAAAGCCTCGAGTCTTGAAAATGGCTTAAAAATTAATTCGCAAATAGGAGGACACAATGCCTAATAACCACGATGATATTATTAATATTAAATACAAAAAATCTACAAAATATCCTCTTATGCCATTAGAAAAAAGAGTGGCACAGTTTGCTCCATTTTCAGTGCTTAAAGGATTTGATGAAGCAATTGAAAAAAAGAAAAAAGAATTGGAAAGAAAGCTTGAAAAGTCTATCCATATAAACGAGTAATCATGTTTTTATGAGAAAAAATATTTTAGATATAAAAATCAATTAAAAACAAGTGAAAAAATAAGTATTTTTTTAATAGTGTATTTTTTATACCACTTTTATCTCTATATATTTTAGACTTAAAATAAAATTAATTAAAATTAGTATTAAAATTTTATCTTTTTTTCTGTGAATTTTCATATAAAAAATATTGTTTTTTAAATGATTTAAAAAAACAAAAAATTATCTTGTACTTTTCACGAGCAAAAATTCAAAGAGAAAATTACAGCAAAACTATATTTATTTTGATTTATTTTTTTGTTTTTTTATCTATCATTTTTTATTTTTATTTTTATTTTTATTTTTATTTTTATTTTTTTACCTATCTTTACTCTAAAATTTTTGTAAATTTTTCAATTAAAAAATACTCCAAATCCAAACCCACGAAAAGACAAAAAATAGTTTTAATTAAGCATTAAAAAGTCTAGCCTTTAGCAAGGGCATTTTTATACCTAACCTAAAGTAAAGAATACCTATTTTTAGGGACTTTATAGCATAGCTTATTGCGATTTGTCTTTTTTTTAATATTGCACCTAAAAAATTTTTGTACCCAACATTCATTAACTTCGTTAATAATATTGCCATTTTTATACCCAAGCTAAACCGTTTTCACCCCCCCCCCTTTTTTTTAAATAGAAAAGCTTTCTTCTCGCCCTTTATCACCTCATTTATTCCCCCTTCTTTATCCGCTACATTTCATTGAATAATTTTCATCATTTATTGCCTCATTCTTTCTCTCATTTACTCCCTATCTTTGCCACTTTTTAAACATATTTCTAGCATAAACTTTCTCTGATATATAAAAAACCCAAGTTAAATAAAAATACGGTTTAATTTCATAAAGCACTAAAACCACAGGAGAAAACTTATGTCTAAAACTAATACACGCCCAAGCGAAAAAAATAAAATGCACAAAGCCATAGAAACTTGGTTTACCAAAATATACCTAAACAAAATAATCCACAAAGAGAAAAACGACAAATTATTTGTCAATATAACTAGCTGTCTAGCATTCATACTCTCAATCTATGGCAAAACAGATGAAAACAAAAGCAAAATGACACCTGCTGTTATTGCTCATATTAACACCACTAAAAACACTTTCACCGCCAAACTAAAAAGAGTAAAAAACCATAAAAGCATTATCGATTTACAAGCCAAATACCCAAAGCTTGATATAGTTTCAGCCTATCAGTTTCTAATACTCAAAGACAAATTCAAAATTACCAAATCAGGAATCCAAGATTTTGAAATACTAATCGATATTCTTTCAAAAAACGCCCAAAAATCAAAAAAATAACCCTAAAACGAAAACCCATTAAAAAAATCATTTTAGCCTTTTAAAGGCTAATTCTGTCATTTTAAACCCTATATCCATTCAAGATACCCACTTGCAATCAAAAAAACACAAAAAACCTACAAAAATCGCAACACAAAACAAAAACCACAGCCCATTTCAAAACTGCAAAGCATTTTTGAAAATTCGCAAGAACTTCTAAAATAAGCCCTAGCTCTCATATTATCGCTATAAATCAAGCACAATCAAAAATACACGCCATGAAGAAAATTTTGCAGTTTTTAGCTCTAAAGTCTATTTTTGCCAAAAATCTTACACAATAACTCGATTATCAATAATGCTTAAAAACCTACAAAATAGATATTTTAAAAGCTTTTTACAAATCGCAAAATGTCGGTAAAACATTAGCATAATTTGCCTACAACAATAAGCTTTAAACGCCTATATTTAGGCTATATTATTGCATTATGTCCATTGGCTCAACTTTTTACATTTTTTTCAAAAAAGCAAAAGAGCCTAAAAATAAGGGTTTTAGCATAATAAGCCCTGAATATTGATATTTTATTTTTTATTACACTTTTTAGTATATTTTTTCAACAATAAAAATTAAATTAATATTAAAAAAACCCTATAAAATAGTATTTTAAATAAACTCTTTTTTGTAGTTAAGTTGTAATAAAGTTGCACTCAAGTTATAGTAAAAATAACATTAACTACATATTAACTACACTTTTACTTCAAAAAACATGCAAATTTTCACATTTTTGTAGTTAAAGTGTAATAAAGTTGAACTCAAATTGTAGTAAAAGTGTAGTGAAGTTGAAATAAAAATTACATATTGCTTGAAAACAACTTGTAATATATGTATTTTATTTAGTTGATTTGTAATTAACTCGCAACAACTTATATTTTAACTCCAACAGGAAAAGTAATAGGCACTCCTATTGAAGGAGCGGTTGATTCTGACATACTTTTTGGACTATTGAAAGGTTTAGAAGACAATTAGGTTTTTAGCGTGGAAAAAAACATAGAAAAATTAATTTTAGAAGCCTATGAAGATAGTAAAACTAAATTTAACCATGTTACTACAGGACATATCAGTCAATATTTGAAAAGAAAATATGATTTAAAAATCAATTGTAGTAAGGCATTAATAGAAGCAGGCTTTGATCTTGAAAAAGATGAAAACGAACCTTCTTTAGTTTATGTTAAAAAAGCTACCACAAGAAACAAGACTTCAAATCGTGATCAAATTCAAAACAAAGTTGAAGAGAAACCTTTGTTGTTTCAATTTGCCTATTTTCCAAATTTTCTAAATACACTCCAAGAGCTTTCTAATATAGCTCAAAAAGAATTTTGGGGAAACGGAAATAATATTTTATTTTCTTATCTATTTAAATATTTTGAGTTCATTTACGAAAATAAAAGCTATCCTGATATTATTACTTATAATAAAGACAAAACAAAGGCATGTTTCAATACAGGTTTGTATAGTACAGGTGTTTTTCCAATATTTGCATACTTTGAAAAGCAGGAAAATGGAGGATACATTTTTAGAAAATTTTGTTCTAATGGAGATAGAGTTTTAGATGATTTAGAAATACCTAAATCTTTAAGCGATTATGATACATTCAAAAATGAAATCATTTTTGATAGTAAATTAGATTTTAGAGTAAATCATTTGCATCTTTTTGAGAGAAAAGAGCGATTACCTGAAATTGTGAAAAAACTAAATGATAGGTTCATAGGACACATTATTAATGGTGAATTGAAAATCATCAAAGATAATTATAATCTTCAAAAGATGATTATTCCTGCAGCTTATAAGCAAAGGGTAGTTTTATACATTCCTTTGAAACTTCAAGAAGAATCAGTTGATACGATAGTTGTAGTTGAAAAAGAGGAGGTAAAAAACGAGCAGTATTACGCTGTGAGAACTATACTAAATCCGCATGATAATATTTACAAAACCGCAAGAGTTCTTTCGATAGTTGAATCTGAATGGGTTAAAAACACCATTTGAAAGTGAAAACATTGATAAAATAGGCTTTTGAGATAAGTCTATTTTACCATATAAACAATTAAGAATAGGCTAAAACAAAATTTTTGTAAAATAAAACAATACAAGATAATAAAAATTCATTTAAAAATACTATAATTAAAGCGTATTAAGTATGGCTACTCTTTCGGTTATAAGAAGGAGGCATGATGAGTAAGATCATTGAGTTTTTAGTTCTTGTCTTAGAATTAATTAACGAGATAATCAAACTCGTTGATTATCTCACTTAAAAAACCGAAATAATTATAAATAAACCACGCTTAGTCTTAGCTTAATACAATTGTAACAAAAAACATTGAACCGAAAGAGGCGTGGCTTTTGGTTTGCATTATTTTGGATTTGAATGCTTTTTTAATTCCCTATTCCAATAAAAGAAATACTTTGAATCTAGTTTATTTAGTATATTTAAAATAAAATTATTTATTTTATTTTTTTTGAAAACTATTGCATATGTCTTATCATTATTTAATTTGTAATTTTTATAATCTTGTGCTGTAAAAATTTGATTAAATAAAGAATTTATTTTATATATATTATCCTCATGGGTTATAAAAATTTCATACTCTTCTAAAAGTTTTTTTAAATTATATTGATTTAATTTTTCTATTTTTATCCTAGCTTTAACTTTATATTTATCTTGGTTATTCCTTAAGTGGTATAAAGCAACCGCAAAATGATGAGAACCATTATGATTATTCCATTCATACCAATCAGCCCACTCATAATAAGTGAATTCTAAAATTTTATCTTCTTGAAAATGTTTAATACATGACTGTAAATCCCATCCACCCTTTTTATTTAATGCTCGAAAAGTATCAAAACCAAATAAATAAATTATATCTCTAGGATCTATATTAGATTCATATAAATTAATATTAGCAAAATAATTAGTTTCGTTGTTAGATCTTGAGCAAGAAATTGATTTTACAACTCCTAAATCAAAATCATCTATTTCTTTATATTCATCTTGTTTAAATAAATTGCTAAGTAAACCAATAAAATCATCTTGCTTTTGTAGCCATTGTCCATCTTTAATATATACTAATGAAGATTTTATATAATATTCATTCAACTTTAATAACTTAATTATACCCCCAGAAAACGAGAAGCAATTAATATTATCATTCCAAGAATAGTTTAGTTCTTTTAAATCTAAATTTAATAATTCAAACAATACCTTTTGAATGCGATAGTTTTCCAGATACAATTTTATTTTTTCTAGCACTTTATTCCTTCAGCCACCAATAAATTAAGCCTTTCTATATTAATTATATAAAAAAAAGCTTTTGATATAATTAAACATTAAAATAAACAAATCATTAAAAATCTAATATTAATAAAATCAAGACAATCAATGCAATTAATTTTATAAAAACTACATTCATGATAAATCTTAAAAAATATTTTTAAACTATTCCTGAATATAATTCTTGCTATGTTTTAAAAATTATTTAGTTTAGAAAATTTTATAAAGGTTTTAACTATGAAAGAAAAAGAATATAGCATTGTGAATAATTTGCTTAATCTTGATTTTAATAAATGTGAAAATATATTTTCACTTCATGAATTAATAAAAAGAATTGCGACTATTGTTTTGTAAAGATGGTTCTAATGCTAGAAACAAAATAGCACATGCAAGATTTTCCCAAGATGCATTTGATGGGTATTATAGACTAGCGGATTATATGTGGATTTTTTTGATGGTGTTTTTTATTAAAAACCATAACAAAAAATAATATATTATATATGTCTGCATTTTCCCAAGTCAAATAAAAAAGAAATCCGTTTCAAACCCCTAAAAATAGGCATTTTATAGCATAAATACTTGCAAAAATTATTAAAAAATGGTATTATCATGTTAATAACTTTAAAAAGGAAATTATAATGCACACTATAACCATTACAAGTGATGATATTGATTTTATAAAAAGTTTAGAATGTTTGTCAAAAAATGCAGGAGCTATTTTTAAAATTTCTAAAAATGATTTAGAGGCTACTTTGGATAATTATGAAGATAATCGAACCATAGATGAAATAAAAAAAGAAGCTGAAGAAACTTTATTACACTATAAACAAGGAAAATTATCAGTAACTCCATTAGGTAGCGAATGGCTGTGAATGAAAATTGTGGAAAGTGATAAATTTAAAAAAGAACTTAATAATATTTTAGCCTTTATTGCTAAAGATAGTGTGAGTGCAAAAAATTATTTTTCAAA
Source organism: Campylobacter jejuni (assembly GCF_001457695.1). Lineage (NCBI taxonomy): Bacteria > Pseudomonadati > Campylobacterota > Epsilonproteobacteria > Campylobacterales > Campylobacteraceae > Campylobacter > Campylobacter jejuni. Next base: position 955,109 of record NZ_LN831025.1, read on the forward strand.
ATCTTTAAAAGATGCTATTTTGTGTATTGACAATATGCCTTATAAATTTCGAAAATCTACTCTTTTTAATGATGAAAACATAAGAGATTTTATCTTTAAGAAATATGTCATTCCATATTATATAGATTTAAAAAACGATAAAATACTTTTAATTACGATTTACAAAAATAACCTTGTCAAATAAAAAAAAGAACCCCATTTGAACCACTAAAAAATAGGCATTTTATAGCAAAAATACTTGCAAAATTTATTAAAATATGGTATAATTTTATTAAAAATATGAATAAGTTATAATTGAAAGGAATAAAGATGGATAAAGCGCACTTAATTATTTATTTAGCAGTACTTGCATCTATTGTTAGTGTTTTAATAACTTGTTGTCTTTTGTATTTAATCAGAGATAGGTTAAGCAAATTGTTTTCTAAAAATACATTATTGAAAATCAAGAAGTTTTTAAAAGAGAATTTTGAAGATACTGATGACTCATTAAGATCACGCTCGTCAATTTTTGAAAGTGATTATATTAATGATCCAAAATATAGCTTTATGATAGGAAATATATACTATACTACTAATCGCCACTAAGCCTAGTTAAAACTAGACTCGGTGCATTATTATTTATAAGCATCATTGATTTTTTCATTTCTTTCTTCTATAGCAGTTCCTGTTTTAAATTCAGCTGCATTTGCTGCTTTTTGAATTCCACCTGCTAATCCTTCTGATTTAACATCATTAGGGGCATTTCTTGTTGCCATAAAGCCTTTTTGTCTTGAATTTAAATCATCTATGGCTTTATTGTGATCAGTCATAACACCTCTTGGATCATGATAATTGTGTTTTGATTGTCCAAACAATCCATTTGAATTGACATTAGAATCTACTCCTGCGTAATGTGATAATCCTTGCATATCCCCTCTTGCAGCCATATTTTCAACAGCATTCACAGCAGAAGCCACATTTTCTTTACTAACTACGCCACCATAATTTTCATTGATATAGCCTTGAACGATAGATGAGCCACCATCATAACCCACTGAATTATTAAGTGTTTTAGCTTCATTATAGCTATCCATAGAACTTTTAATACTAGCAGAATTTGTAACATTTCCTGTTTTAAGAAGATTGTTAAATGAAGCACTTGCATCTCTATTTTTGCCAATTTCATTAGAAAGACTTTCGTTAAAGGTTTTATTAAATGTTTCTTTTTGATCTTTGCTTAGATTTTGATACCAAGCTTCAGATTCTTGAGAATTTGTAGATAGTTCCCCACTAACACCGAAACTAATTCCAACTTTTCCACTTATAATATCATTATAAGCTTGTTTTACATCCACACCTGTTGCTTTAGAATAAGCATTAGCTAAAGCATGTTGCGTTGCATTAGTAATAGCACTTCTATCATTTTCTGATAAGGCTAAGCTATCTCCTTTTCCACTAGCAACTTCTAAAGCTCTTTGAGATAGGTTAGAATTTTGAATCACATCACTTAGAGCGTGTGCTCTTGTTTCTAAATTGCTTGCAGTCATACCCGCATTTAAACCTTTAATAGAAGCATTACCTATAGAACCATTAGCATTGATTACAGCTGAACTTCCTGTCATATTATCTTTAACTAATTCGCCACCATGTTGCATATCTCTTGTTCCCATAAAACTTCTACCGCTAACACCAAACGAAGATTGAAGAGTATTATAACCTGCACCCACAGCCCAAACTTCATCTCCTCTAGGAGCAGCAATGCTAGTTTGTGTAGATAAGGCTTGCTGATTTGCAAAGCTTCCAGCAGCTCTTGAAGCACCTGCTAGAGCTTGAGATAATCCAGAAGCAAAAGTTACAAATCCTTGTTCACTTGCTTTAGCTATAGCATAAGCTAAAACAGGAGTACTCATTACAAGATAATTCATGAAATTTGATCTATTTGCTACTTCTTTAAATATAAGCATATTATCTCCTAAGCTTAAAGCTGCTTTTCCACCTGTTATTACTTGTGCAACATTCATAAGATTAAAATCATTTAGATAATTAATAATACAAAGTATAGGAGTCCAAAGCACTATCCAAATACATAGAGTAAAAAACATCTTAATATGAGCGTAAGAGCCAAATACAATAGAAAGCAAAGCAACAAGCCAAGATAAACCTATAATAATAGCTGTTAAATAAGCTTTAGCTAAAGGCAAATAAGTTTGTGCCATGTGTCCTTGTGCTTGCATACTTGCATAAAATTGCTGATCCGCATAAGCAGTATTTGCAGCCACAGAAGCAGGATTTAATCCTACTGATTTAGCGGTATTAATGATTGCATCTTGAGAAGCAAGCATTATCATGGATTGCTGTAAATAAGATCTAGCACTTACAGCTTGTTCATTATAGATTTGTGCAGCGCCTAAGAACTTTTGCTCATAATTTGCCATATCATCTACCATACCAAGCAAAGCAGCATGAATCTTCATAGCTTCATCTGTATCTTTTTTAATCATTTCAACGATTTGAGGACCTGCATCAGAACAAGGCACAACACTTTGTTCTTCAATATTATTGTTATTTTTAAACAAAGGAGTAAGCTGAGAGCCATTGCCTATGTTTGTGAAAAGATCTTGCATTAAATTATCAGAGTTTTGAAAAAGATTTCTACCTTGTTGATTAAGCAAGATACCTACTGAAACGCAGTTTCTAAAGTAAAAATCAATATTTTTTTGCAAAGTTGCATCAATAGCCGAAAGCTTTACGCTTGGCAAAGTACTCATCACTTAAAGTGAAAAACCTAAACCTGCGTTAGAAAAATTTGTAGATTGTGGAGTTGAAAAATGTTTTTCCATAGCTTCTAGGATAACCTTCTCAAATTGTGTCATTAATGCAAAGCTTTTTCCTATGCCTATAGGAATTTGAGAAATGACATAATCTTTACTAGTGACTTCATCGTAAATCATGAAGCGGTGATTATTGTCATTTGGTGCTTTTAAAAACATGTACCAGACTACAGCAAAAAGTACAAACATTTTTCCAAATTCAAACACAGGGTTTGTTTGTCCATCCATTGCTTTTTTAATACTAAAAAGTAATAATGAAATAGCTAAGGCTGCATTAACGATATAATCTGTTTCAGTGGTTATTCCTTTAACCGCTTGCATGATTTCATTCATCACATCGCCATAACCCCAAGTATAAATTAGATTGCTATTAGCTATGTTTGTAGCACCAAATAAAAATGAAGGTGTAAAAAACAAAGTGCTAAAGAATAAAAAGTAAAATCTTTTCATGGACTGTTTTAAGAAGTTAAAGAGTTTATTTGGTATAATTATAAAAGGGTGCAACGCCAAAGGGCTGCAACCCTTTAGCGTTAATTTACCGCCCAGAAGGGAGGTGAGCTTAATGCTAACAAAAATTATCCTTATAATTATACTCTTAATGCTTTGCTATGTCAAGGCTTATTGAGTATCCCCTGCTTTTGCAGGGTTTAGGATAATCCCTTTGGCTTACACTAAACAAACTTTTAACTAAACCCTATCTTCCTTTCTATTGATTTATTTTCTTTTTTAATTTATATTTTTCTTGCTTATGCTAAAAGATAAGATTCAATCATAAATAAAATATATTAAGAAGTCAAAGAATTTGTTTGGTATAATTGCATTAAGGGTTTTGCCACAAGGCTGCAACCCTTTAGTGTTAATTTACCGCCCAGAAGGGAGGTGATTAAATTGTCCAATAAAATTATAGTAATTATTATACTATTATGTATAATAGTTGTCAAGTGTTATTAATACTTGATTTCCCCTTTTAAAGGGAAGCTATAATTTCCCTTTGGCTTACACCGAACAAACTTTTAACTAAGCTTCTCTTCTTTCTATTGAATTTCTATATTTTTTTATATTTTTATTTGAACTAAATAATAAACTTAACAAGATTTAAATTTACCAAATCTACTATCTTTTTATTTCAATCTCACATTCATAATCATATTAGATAAAAAGATACTATCTTTATCAAAGTCTTTTGAGTTATATTCATTTTTTGATTGTATATTTTGCATAGTTTGCATTAAAGTTGAAAGATTATATAAACTTAAACTTTCTAATATATTTATGAGTTCTATCTTACTCAAAGTATTAAAATCATTTAACAATCTAAGATAATTACTTATAATAGAAGAAGAGTGAATACTATGAAATAAAATTTTATTTTTTATATCTTTTTTAATAAAAAATTGATTATTTTTTATATAAAAATAACTTCTAAAATGATTATTGCTTATTATTTGATTATAAAAACTTAAAAGACTTTCTTTGCTGTTTAAGTCTATAAAATTAAGATAAAAATTCTTTTCTTCTAAGGCTAATTTTAAAGCATTAAGATTCGCAAAAGAAGCATTAAGATTTTCATTATTTTTTAAAGCAAAAACGATATTTTCTTGTTCTTGTTTTTGGGTAATAGCATATTGTAATAAAGGATTTTTATAATGTGTATCGCTATTGATTAAAACATTGATATAAAAAGCTTCTTTGCTTTTTTGAGTTAATTGAAGCAAAGATAAAAGTGTAGAAGGGATATAAAAAGAATCAAGCTTTAAATTTAAATACTTATCATAAGTATTTATATAAGTTAATTCTTGACTAAAATCCAAAGCTTGTTCTTTTAAATTTAAAAGCATTGTTCCACCTAATCCTAATAAAGCTAGATTTTTGAAATTCTCTAAAGCTTTTCTTTTTTCTAAATCGATTTGAAGTATTTTTTGCATTGTTTTTCCTTTCTTTTGTGGTTTACTCTTTGATATTATGCTCTTTAGCATAAGCTCTTATCTTAACTCGAAGTTCTTGCGGAAAATTATATCTATATATGGCAGGAATTCTTGGATCAAGGAGTTTGTCTAAATATCCTCTTTTATAAATCCATTCCAATCTTTCAGGGGTAAAATAATAAGGGGCATTAGGATAGCCTTGAGGAGGAGTTAAGGCTGCTAGTTTGGCATGTAATATTAAAGTATCATTAAAAAGTTGTGCACTTTCTTCACTCCGATCATTTGGAATATCATAACCATAAGCATTAATCATACCATTAGAATACCCATCCATATAACGATCAAATTCTCTTCTGCTTTCATAAGTAGAATCTATATCCCTTGGATCTTTTATTTTACCCTCAACTATATCACTTCTTAAGGCTTTATATATATCCCCAGATTCATCGCGAGCAATTCTATATTTATTATAATCAATCACCCAATCTACTCCCATAATCTCATCTATAAAAGGAAGCATACCAAATTCATCAGGTTTTAAAGTCTTAGCTAAGGTTTTAATCTCTTGTTCTCTTAAAGGATTTTTATGCACTCCTACTAAACCACTTCCTACAGCAATATCTGCATAACCATAAATAGCACCTAATAAATTAGGTTTATCTAATATACTACTTCCTCCACTTAATTGTATATAAAGTATAGTAGCTTGGATAAATCTTGCATTAAAACCATTTTGAAACATATCATTAGCTAGGTATTTATAATCACCTAATATTCCTGCTGCCATACCCCATTCATTATGAAATAAACTTGATCTTAGATTATGTTTATTATCATCTACTATTTTATATAATTTTTCATATTTAGGATCTACATTTCCTTTTTCATCTACAGCTCCTATAGCTTCATAAGGTATATCTATAACAACACTTCTTATACCACTTCTTATAACTAAATATTTATATCTTTCTTTTTTAGTTTTTAAAGATTTATAATAAGCTTTTTCTGCTTTAGTCCAAGGAGCTATGCTTCCTTTGATAGGATCTTTTAAATATATGCTTTGCCAATCTTTAAATTCAAGCAAAGTAGAACTTTGCCCTGTGTAAAGATTAGGATCTAAATATCTGGGTTGATAGTCTTTGTAAGGGGAGTTTTGTTTGATATTGTGTGCTTCAAACAAAGCTTTGGAATATTCTTGGGTGTATTTGCCTACCTTAGCTCCCCCATCATATAATAAAATTTTATTTGTTTTTTCTACATCTAATATAAGTCCATTAGGTGTATAAATCTCGTAAGTTTCACTCATTTTTATCCTTTCATCCTATATATAAACCATCTTCCATGATTATAGTTGTAGCTAGTCTGCCTATGAATTTATTAGAATAATCTTGTATTTTACCAATATCATCACTTTCTTCCACACCATCTTCATTTTTACTTTCATCTTTTTTCTTTTTTCTTTTTATCCCCTTATACATCACTTCTAAATTATGTTGTCCTATGGCTTCTAAATTTTCCATCAATCTTCTTGCCTTTTGCCTATCTTCTATGAACTTACCTCTTTCATCTTGAGTGGTATTATAAATCCCATTTGCATATTCATATAAAATTTGTATAGTATCATTATAAGCTAAGATAGGGTGTTGTTTTATCACTGGGTGTTGTATTTTATACTCTTCTTTTCTTTGAAAATGCTCTAGCTTATATATATTACAATTTCTAAGTTCTATATTGTTTTTTTCAAAAAATTCCATATCATTTAAGATATATTTGCCTTCATTGATTTTATCTTCCATAAAAGCACTTCTTTTTTCATCTAAAATAATATAAGATAAAAGTCTTTTTAAGGCAAATTCCCTAGCTTCACTTGAAGTTGTAGCACAAGCAATACTAGGATAATAATTAAGCCCACCCGTGCATAATAAAGAACCAAAAATAAACTCAGATAAATCAAAACTCATAAATCTAGAATTTATCAATAAAGGATAGGTTAAGTATTCTTCTTTTTTTACAGCTAAAGGAAAATCATAATTGTAAGTAAATTTTTCATACATTAGTTTTTCATATAAAATTTTCAATCTTTCATAATTTGTAGGCAAAAGTGTATCAATAAAAGATCCTACTAAATTTTTTAATATATCCACGCTCAAGTCTTTACTCATTTTAATAGAAAAATCAATAGCTAATTGTTTTTTTACTTTTGATATCAAATGAATTTGCTTAGCTTTATCCAATCTTGAAAAACTCTTTGACTTTTTTAATTCACTTGCATATTCTAATTGATTAAAATAATAATAATTTGTTCCTATTTGATATAAAAAAAGCTTATTGAGTGATTTTTTACTTTTTGGATTAATTTTTATAAAACGCCCCTTAGGGCTAAGCGCATAAAATATCCCTAGTTCTTTAAAAAAATGTGCTTTAAAACTAGAAAATAATTTATTACCATAATACTTTTTATCTAAGCTTGAATTTATAAAAAATAAAATCATTTTTTTAAAAAAATCAGGCTGACTCATAAAAAATTCTGTAAAAGGAAAAAGTTGCTTAATAATATTAAAAAAAGTAATATCTATAGATAATTTTGCAAGTTCATTATCAAGCATAATTTCTTGAATACTTTTATCTGAATCTTTTTTTGAAGGAAGAGTTTTGTCTGTTTGTATATTTTCTTCAAATTCAATCTCCTCATCAAAGCTTTCATTTAAGGTTTTTAAAAAATTTACATAAGTTTGATCTTCTTCTTCGAAATCATTTTCAAACATAGCTTTGGCTAATTCATCTAAATAAATAACTTCATCTTCTTTTTTATTTTTATTTAATTCTTTAGATAAAAAGATATAAATTTTTTTATCATTATCATAAAAATAAATATCATCAGGGATAAATAAGATATACTCATTAAAATAATTTGGTATTTTAATCCTTTGGTAATTAAGTGAAATTTCTTTATCGCCATAATCTGGATTTGGAATTACAATATTTTTAACACCAAGAGAATATTCTTGCGTAAAAGCTAAGTCTTTTTGTAAAACATACAAAGTTAAAGTCAATAAAACAACCGTTAAAGGTGAGTATTTCCTAAAATCTACATTTTCATATGTTTTGGATATTGATGAATCTAACTCAAGAAAAAATTGTATTTGATCATAGCAAGAATTGATATTGTCTAAATAATCATTAAAAAGCTCGACATATTCTTTTACTTTTTCTTTTTCTTTTTCGCTAATTTCTTCCAGTTCTTTAGGCAATTTAAAAAAGCTATCAATATAAGCAAAATCTTGCTTAACTTTTTCATATTCTAATCGTTCGTTTATATATTCTAATAAATAAAGTTTGACCCAAGAATATGTTTGATTATAAAAATTAAAATACTCTTTTATTTTTGATAAATCTGTCCATCAAGTTTCACAAAAGGACAAAGTTGCAACACAAAATCATCTTCCTTTTTAACATCTCTTTCTATAAAATAAGAGCCATAATCTCTTTTACTAGGAAATTGCTCTTTTAACCCAAGTTTTTCATTTTTTGTAAGAGCTTTTGGGCGATTTTTTATTATTGCTCCTAATTTTTTTTGATACAAGTCCTCACAAAGTCCTGCATTGTTAAGCTGTGGTGGATTAGTAATAAGCAAATAATTTTTACCCATTTTGGTTGTATTGATTTGATCAGTATTTTTTTTATCTAGTATCATTTCTACTAGCATGGAAGAATTTAAATCAGGATATTCTGCATAAAAGAAATGATTGAGTTTAGAGATATTTAAATTGATTGCTTTTTTTAATGTTGTATCAAAATTATTTAAACTAGAATTCACTAAAAGTGTATTATCTAACTTTTCATTTTCAAATTTTAGATTATTTTCTAAAAAATTATCAAAAATACCTTGAAATTCTTCATCTAAAATAACTTTATAAAAACTATTTTTATAAAGACTAATAGAAGGTACATTAGAATAAGATGAAAAATCTAATAATACTTTATCATCTATAATCAATACATCAGATAAAATTTCTTCATTGCACAAAGCGATAATAGGATAAAGCTTACTAGTAATAAGCTCTAAAAGTGGATAAGCAAAATCATAGTAATATTTTTGTTCCTTATACTCTTGATACTCAGCAGAAGAATTATAAGCTTCAAATAATGTATTTACAACAAAAACATAAGGATTTTTTTTTGACTAAAGAGACAGGTTTTTTAAGATTGGTTACAGAATCTAATATATTGATAAAAAATTTTGCTATAGCTCTAATAATTTGCTTATATTCATCATCATTAGATTGAGTAATATTTTTTAAAAGTGTATTAAAAAGTGTATCTAGGGTAAGTTGTATCTTTGGTTTAATTTCTTGCTCAAAATAGTTAGATTCTTTGATATTTTTTAATAATATATTTAATTCTTTTTGAATTTCTTTTAAAAAATTTTCAATATTTTCTACATTGTTTTCATCAATAATTTTATTGAGCGTTTTATTTTCATTTTGATTAATTGCATTATTTAAAAATTTTAAATTATTAAAGATAATTTTTTTAATGCTAGATAAATTTTTATCAGAGCTAAATTTTTGTTCTTTTGTGATTTCGTCTTTATTGGCTTGATTTAAATGTATGATTTTAAAAGTTTTTGTATTATCAATTTTAAAATTATCTTCAATAGTATGTAGTGTCTTATACAAAGAATTCTTAGCTTCTTTATATCCATCAAAATCACTGCATATAAAAATAATTTTATTAGCATTTTTGGTAAGATTTTTTAACTCGATTTCTAAATTATGATTTGATGCAATTAAAGTAAAATTTTTTATTTTCATATTTTAACCCCATTTACCACCACAAATTTACAAACATAAAGCTCTTGTTTTCTATCTTCATCTTCTAAGATTTCATCTAGTCCTTGTGCGATTTGAAGTTTTAAATTTTGCATTTTTGCAGGAGCTAAAAAACTAAAATGATATTCATTTAATTCTTTATTATCTTCTAAAGCATTTTTGATGATTTTATCATACTCATGTAGCTGTGTAAAATACCCTGCTCCTAAATCTTTATTTTCAAATTCCTTATAAGCACTTTTATAAGCTTTAGCAATGTTTTTTGGGATAATAAAATAAAGTTTGATTAAATTAGTATCAAAGCTAAGATTTAATTCTTTAAATTCATAATCTTTACTAAAGTCTTGTTTGAATTGATTAAGAATATTTATATCCTCTATATCTTTTAAATCTTTTAAATCTTTTAAATCTATATTAAATTCATTTAAAGCCTTATCTTGTTCTTTTTTTTCATTATTGATTAAAAGATTATAGATAAGTAAATTATCTTTTTGAAATCTATCACTTTTATAATGAAGTCTTATTATAGGCTCTTTTAACTCTATTTGATTTTTACTTTGTTCTCCTAAGCCCTCTTTAGGATCAAAGCTGTGATCAAATTTAAACTTAGTAGGAGTAAAGCTTACTTTTAAAGCAAAGCCTTTATCTGTTTTACAAGCTGAGATGAGTTCTTGTAAGATTACATATTCATTATTGACTTTCTTTTGAGATAAGGATCCTTTTACATTAACAACTTTAGTACAAGGAACACTTACACCTGCTATAGTATTAGGACAAGCTACTATACTAGAGTTTAATAAATCACTTTCTAGCATTATAGGCACACCATCATCTTTAAAAGTTTTTCCTTTGTTTGATTTAAGTATGACTTTACCTCCATGGATACATTCTAGGTTTTGATTTTCTAAAAGAGCATGAAGTTTAGCTATAGCTTGTTTTTTATCTACTTGTGTGGTTTTTTGTTCTTTTAAAGTGTTTGAAATTAAGTCTTTATACTCTAAGCTTTGTTTGCTTAAACATTCTAATTTGATATTTAAAGAATTTTCTATAATAGAATAATTAAGCAAGCAAAGTTCATCATTTTTATAAAAGATGCTAAGTCTTCCTTTGCCACTGCTTTCATCTTTAGGAGAAAAATAATAACTAGGTGTATCTTGTTTTATAGTATTATCTTGATCTAATTCTCCAAAGTAAAAAGGATTATTAGGAAGTTCATTTGAGCCTGTAAGGAGTATACCTTGAAAATAAATTTTAGAATGAGTTAAATCAACATTTTTAGCCCTTAAGACTTCACAATCAATCACTTCTTTATCATAAGCAAAAATTGTTTCTTTTACTTTTTCAAGAGGCATGAATTTTCCTTAAATTTTTAGTCATTTTATGATAACTTAAACTCCAGTATTTATCGCTTTTTTCTCCTGCTAAAACATTAAAATAAAATTCATTTCTATCTTTTTGATATTCTTGTGAGATATTACCATAATCATATTTATGATAAAGCATTCTTGAAAGCATTTCATCTTTAGGTATAAAAATAAAAGGATAAAACTTACTCACACTAAAATTATTATATTTTTGACTCAAATCTAAATCTTGTATCGCAATAGCTTCATAATCATTATCTGCTTTTAAAAGTTTAATTTGTCTATCTTTTCTATCGAAATAAATCAATTCAAAATCGCCTTTTATGCTTGTATTAAATTTTTTAGTGATAGATTCCAAACAAAAATCTAATTTATTATATATACTTTTAAGTTGGGAGGCTTTATCATAAAATTTTTTAATACTTTCATAATATCTTTGATTTTCTATATCTTTTTTACAAAAAGTTTGTATTTTCTTTTCTAAATTTTCCTGATTTACATAACATATATAATTATTATCTAGCATAGATCTAGTCCAAGTAATAAAAGCTCTTGCACCTTTTACACTTTGTAAATTATCATCAATGTTTTGAAATTTCAAAAAGATAGAGTGAAGAGATTTGATCAAGCCAAAGATATCTATCAAATTTCCAGGCACTTTATATTCATCATCAATAAGCTCTATTCCTATATCAGAAAGTTTTTGAATAACCCAAGTAACGCAGTTGTTTTCAAGAAGCTTATAGGTAAATTCTTCATTGATTGGTTCTTTGCTATTAGGTGTAATTTCTTTTGTAGTATTAAAATCATTTTTAATATTTGCAAGTAGGATTTCATATTGTTCTTTAGAAAGTTCTAAAGTGCAACGATTAGAGGGTTTGAAAGCTTGGGGGCTTCTTAGTTTTTTAATAATATAACAATTTTTATCAATATTGCTATCTAATACATATTGGTTATTGTTAAATACTTTGCCAGGAGATCCTATAAGAGATTCTGCAACATTAGCAATTCCAGTTCCAAAACCCCAAAAACCATCATTGAATTCATTAGGTTCTTTAGCTTCATACCATTTTTGATCTATCTTGTCCCATTCTTTGTTTTTAAGATATTCTTGTCTTAATGTTTCATCTGCTTTATCAAGCTCATCAGGACTTTTGCCTTTGGTAAGTCCTAAGAAAGCGTGGGTGAAATCTTCTCTTTGCCAGTAACACTGATTTTTAAAATCCAAAAAACATTCTACCAATGGATCAATATAAATCGTAACATAATATTTCATTTATAAAATCCTCCTAATAACTCAAATATATATACCATAGCCACTAAAAAAATATATCCACATAAAAAAGTTATTAAAATTCTCCAAGCTCTTAAAAAGATAAAAATTACAGGTGCAAAAATAAAAAATAAAATTTTAAAATTATAGATAAACTCATGATATTTCATATATATAAATATTAATATCACAAGCAACAATAATGCAAAAAAATTTTTAATATAAAGCATATTCAATATAAAAATAAATAACATAATAAATAAAATAGTGAATTGATCATAATTGTTACTGATATAAAAATATACCATAGGAATGATAAAAATCCCTACACTACACACAAACCAAGCAATTTGCCCACTTGATATATTGTCTATTCCTTTGCTTTCTAGTTTTTCTTTGAGTTTAGAATAAATAGGAATTTGCAAATTTACTCCTAATATAGATAAATTGTTTTATTATAACCAATCTACTTAATACTTTTAATTAATTTAAATTCTTTGTTTTTAAGATATTCTTGTCTTAATGTTTCATCTGCTTTATCAAGCTCATCAGGACTTTTGCCTTTGGTAAGTCCTAAGAAAGCGTGGGTGGAAGTCGATTTGCTTTATGCTTTCACCCAGGGTTTGAAAAAGATCATTCATTTATATTTTCTCTACTTGTTCCATAAGTTCTTTTGTACTTACTTGTGGTTTGTAATTAAATGATTTAGAATAACTTGAAGCATTTGCACATTCTTTGATTTTAGATTCTAACTCTGTAGCATTTTTTGGATCTTCATAGTATTACATACTTTTTTGGCTCTGAAGAGCAAGCAGAAAAAACACAAGCAGTAACTATATTTAATAAACTAGTTTAATTAAATTTTGCATAAAAGTTCTTTTTTTCTATAATTTTATATATATTTATAGTAACTATAATATACTAATATTTATTAATATATAATAAAATTAATTTTAAATAATAATATTATTATATAATATTTCACAAAATAATTATAAGAAATAATTATTTTTTATTTTAATATGATGAATTATCTTGTTATATCTTTTTGAGATATTGTTTTTGTAGGATTTTCAAAGGTATTAAGCTTATTATGAAAATCAATAAAATTTAATTGTTTTTTGACTTCATCAAGCCCTTTATTTAAAAAAATGTCATTGAAATCACTTATTCCTTGTTCTGCTTCTTGATTACTGATTTTTGGAATAATAACTTTAATATCTGAAAATTTTTGTTGAATTTCTTTTGCAGTTTCCACGCCGACATTAGAAAGACCTTTTAATTCTCTTTTTTTATCATTATCGGCTATTAAGGTAATAGGAGTGTTTTGAAATTTGTTTTTTAGGGTTTCAACGATTTTTGATAAGTTTCCAGCATCTATACCCATTATTACAGGCTTATTGAGTGCTTTGTATATAGTTGCAGCAGTAGCAAAGCCTTCTGCTATGATAAATTCTTTGCAATATTCTAGGTTTTTTGCACCTATTAGGTGAAAACATCCAGATTTTTTTGCAGAATATTCAATGCCTTGCTCTTTTTCTTCTTTAGTTTTAATTACACCAATAATTTTATCACCATTTGGGAATATTCTTTGCACAGACCATAATTTGCCATTTTCATCTTTTAAGGGAATAAGTAAAGAACCTTTGTTATCCTGCTTAAGATAAAAGTTTTCACTAAAACCTTTTTTCTTTAAATAAGGATGATTTGAATGAGCCCAATTAGCTTGATTATATTCTTCTTCAATTTTTAATGCTGTTTTTTGCTGAAGCTCTAAAATGTCTTGTTTCGTATTATTGCTTGTAGAATTATGTAATCTTTTTTGACTAGGAGTTTGATAACTTACAATGTTTTGTTTTGCATTTTCTAAAGGCATTTTCCAATTTTCTTTAATACCTGTTTTAAAATTTTGAATAAAACCAGCAGGGTATTCATCTAAAAATCCACTATAAGCTCCACTCATTTCTCTGCCTTTATCTGTTGTTGTTTTTACTCTGTGGATTTTGCCATCCATGATAGGTAAGCCTTCAATAATTAAACCTTGATTTTCTAAAGCAGATTTAAAAGTAGTTAAAACTTCATTTTCATCAAATGAAAATTCTTTATTTTGGTGCGGATAAAGCCATTGTGAGAAAATATTTTTATCTAAGCTTTTTGGAGCAAACCATTTTTTTTCTTTATCATCCCACATTGCCCCTAATGATTTTACTTTTTCTTTGTCTTTAAATGGAACATAAAGATAAATTCTTTTTTGTGGCATCGTATATCCTTTTAACTTTGTTTAATGTTTTGTCAGTATAATTACAATGAAATTCAAAGGGCTTCCTAGTAGCCCACCTTTTAAATTCGAGGGACTCCTTGTGTCCCATTTTTTAATCTTAACAATATTCCAAAATTTTTTCGTTAAAAGTTTTAATTAAATCACTTAAGAAAAAATCTATTTTTTGCGGATCTACTCCTATATGTGTGTTTTTAATCTTTGTTGTTAATCTTGGGTAATGTTTGCCATTTTTTTCTGTTGTTTTTAAAATATTTTCCCAATGATAACTTCTATTTCTTAGATTTTGTAATAAGCTAAGAACTATATCCACTTTATATATATTTCCAAAGTTTCTTTTTTTACCATTTTTTAAAAAGAAATTTCTATTATATTGATTGTAATTTCTAAAATTGATATTTTTTAAATCCATTATAGAATCTTGCATTCTATTTTCTTTAATAAGATAAATAATAGTTCCTAAGCTCATACGAGAAAGATATTGATGATGAGATAAAATTCTATTTTTTTCCCTATGCTCAATTTCTTCTTTGGATTTTTTAATCTTTTCATCATTAGAGTTTTTTATCCAATCATTATCTTTCTCTGATAATTTATTATCTAATTTATTTCTAAGAATAATTTCTAATGTAGCAATTTTTGGAGTGATTTTTCCTACAAGTTTAAGATTATCATAATGCTTTACAATATCATCATTATAGGAAGATAATCTTATCTGCGATAGCAGCTCATGAAATTTTACCTTATTTAGTGATTTTTTTGAATATATATTATTTTATCTATATAAAATAATATATATTCTACTATGTTTTTATTTTTTTTCATATTATCCTCTAATTTCTGAATATTTTAAATATCTTAACACGAGATAGATGAAATATTATTATATGTTTGTATCACCATATCTTTTTATAGGTATTTTTAAATTTGGAAAATTTTTATCCATAGTATAAATTGCACAGCAATTTTCTTTTTCTGCACAAAAGTATTGCAAATAATCTTCAAAATCACCTTTATTCTGCAAATGAAAATCACAAGCCATATTAATAACACTTGAGCCAAACGATACTATTTCAAAATATGGGTTTGTTATTGTGCTTTTAAAAAAAGACATAAGAGCTGGTAGCTTGTTTTTGTCTATTAAATAGGCAATAGTTGAAATCATATCTTCAGAAAATACGATTTTTATTTCATTTGATATTAAAAAATATATTAATTGCTTAGCTTGCTCATTATTTACCCTTATTTCATCAAAAAAATCAATAAAAATATTTGTATCAAGAAATACTTTTTTCATATATTACCCTCTTTTAAATCATTCTCTAAAGATTCTTTTTTCATTTCTTTAACTGTTTTGCTCGGATGAAAAGCTCCATTAAACATACCTGCAAATTTATTAATAAAAGCTTTTGCATTTTGTTCATTTTTATTTTCAACAAAAAGAGCAGGTTGCTCTTCTTTGTTATCATCCACTTTAACATCAATTATTTCTTCTTTTGGATAATCTTGATCGTTGTCTTTTTCAAAAATAATAACTTGATTTTCTATTGTATTCTTATTTGAGGCTATTTGTTTGACTTCCTCAATAACATAATTATCTGGATTTTTCTTAACCTGTTCAAATCCTTCATATTCACTCTCAACTGATATTTCTTGTTTAAATTCTAAATTATCAAAATCAAAAGTTTTAACAACAGTTTGTCTTAATTTTTTAAGATCTTTAAAAGAACCTTTGCCTATGATCTGCGGATTCATAATATATGAATTTGAACCTATGATATCATATTCTTTTCTTTGTTCTTCTGTTACTTTAAAAATAACTTGCTTGTCTTCAAGTTCTTTTATTGCACGATAAACACTCGACTTCCCTAAAATCTTTTTACTTTCGAAATAATGAACAAAATCGCTATTATAGTTAAAGACATTTTGGTAATTTAAATTTTTAACCATCATCAAAACAACCCTTAAAGCAGGATTTGAAAGATTATCAGTAAGAAAACTAATGTTTTCAACAAATAATTTAATAAAATCATCTTTAGTTTTTTCTCTTTGTAAAAAAGAACTTATTACGGTAGTAACTTCTCCAGTTGTAGCATCAATTTTTTCCTGAACACTACTATATAATTTTTTAGTATCTCTATTCTCTAAATTAACTATTTTTGCCATTATTAACCTTTTCCCAAAAAATAAAATACATTATAACACATTTTTCCCAAAAAATGATAATTTCCCAAATAAAAACACAAATTATAATTCATATGATGAAATTTATTAATTATTTTGGGAAAAACTACTTTTTAATTTTTTTCCACCACGAGCAGTTTTTCTCCCACTGATGGGAAAGTCAAAAACCTTTACAAACAGCTATTTTATAGATATTTAGAAGTATTTTTCATTTAACCTTTTTTTAAAAAATAGTTTTTGTCTTTTTTCTTATCTTCTAGATTATCTATAGCTTTATTATTTTAGATATTTTGAGTTTCTTTATAAGCTTTTAAAAATTCTAAGAAGCAGTAAAAGTGTAAGAATAAATGAAAACAATTTAGAAAAATCTTTCAAAGATATTTCATTAAATGTTGAAAAATTATCTAAAGAGCTAGAAAAAATAATTATTAAAAATAATAAAAGAGTTTAATGTCAAGACTCAAAATCTGGTAAGGGCAACCTTGTGTCGGTTCGAGTCCGACCTCAGGCACCATTTGTTTTTTACTCTCAAGTGTTATTTTTTGGCAATTTATATTAAAATCTTAAAAAAAGAGTTTTTATATTTTCAAAAATAGCTTTCTGATTATACTATGTAAGTTTTATAATATCTTCTAAAGCTTTGAAAAATCACTAGGAACTTTGATAATCAAATTTTCATTTTTAAGTTTAATTTCTTAAATAATAGGTTTTATTATCATAGGAAAAACTTTGGTTTAAAAATACTTTTTTTTAAAAAATGCATAGTCTTTATAGAAAAAACTTCTTGATAAATTTTATTTAAATTTATATCTACTAAAATTCAGTTGCATTCAATTGCATTACCCAAATTCTTTAAATTTTCTCTCTTGTATTGCTTTTTTAAAACCTTGCTATTTTTTCAAATTAATTGAAGATGTATATTTTCATTAACAAATCACACCTGCTAAATCTACTATCTTTTTATTTCAATCTCACATTCATAATCATATTAGATAAAAAGATACTATCTTTATCAAAGTCTTTTGAGTTATATTCATTTTTTGATTGTATATTTTGCATAGTTTGCATTAAAGTTGAAAGATTATATAAACTTAAACTTTCTAATATATTTATGAGTTCTATCTTACTCAAAGTATTAAAATCATTTAACAATCTAAGATAATTACTTATAATAGAAGAAGAGTGAATACTATGAAATAAAATTTTATTTTTTATATCTTTTTTAATAAAAAATTGATTATTTTTTATATAAAAATAATTTCTAAAATGATTATTGCTTATTATTTGATTATAAAAACTTAAAAGACTTTCTTTGCTGTTTAAGTCTATAAAATTAAGATAAAAATTCTTTTCTTCTAAGGCTAATTTTAAAGCATTAAGATTCGCAAAAGAAGCATTAAGATTTTCATTATTTTTTAAAGCAAAAACGATATTTTCTTGTTCTTGTTTTTGGGTAATAGCATATTGTAATAAAGGATTTTTATAATGTGTATCGCTATTGATTAAAACATTGATATAAAAAGCTTCTTTGCTTTTTTGAGTTAATTGAAGCAAAGATAAAAGTGTAGAAGGGATATAAAAAGAATCAAGCTTTAAATTTAAATACTTATCATAAGTATTTATATAAGTTAATTCTTGACTAAAATCCAAAGCTTGTTCTTTTAAATTTAAAAGCATTGTTCCACCTAATCCTAATAAAGCTAGATTTTTGAAATTCTCTAAAGCTTTTCTTTTTTCTAAATCGATTTGAAGTATTTTTTGCATTGTTTTTCCTTTCTTTTGTGGTTTACTCTTTGATATTATGCTCTTTAGCATAAGCTCTTATCTTAACTCGAAGTTCTTGCGGAAAATTATATCTATATATGGCAGGAATTCTTGGATCAAGGAGTTTGTCTAAATATCCTCTTTTATAAATCCATTCCAATCTTTCAGGGGTAAAATAATAAGGGGCATTAGGATAGCCTTGAGGAGGAGTTAAGGCTGCTAGTTTGGCGCTTAATACTAGAGTATCTCTATCTAAAGCAGCTTGTTGTTCACTCCAATCATTTGGAGTATCTACATCAAATCTTGTTACCATTCCATTTTCGTATCCATCCATAGCATCATCAAATTCATTTCTACTTTCAGGAGTAGAATCTATATCTCTTGGATCTTTTAATTTACCTTTTTCAATATCATTATATAAAGCCCAAATGATCCTGCCTTCTTCATCATAGGCAAAATCATATTTATTTAAATCAATCACCCAATCTACTCCTATAATCTCATCTATAAAAGGAAGCATACCAAATTCATCAGGCTGTATAGTTTTAGCTAAATCTTTTACTAATTTAGCCCTTAAAGGATTTTTATGTATCCCTGCCATACCTATACCTATTTCTAAAAGATTATCGGCATAATTATAAATTCCTCTTTTTATACCTAATTCTTCATATCCTCCACCTGTGAGTTGAATATATAAAATAAAACATTGTATCATTCTGGCATTAAAGCCATGATTTTTAGAACGCACAAAATATTCAGGTTTTCCTAGTATTCCTGCTGCTATACCCCATTCTTGTCTAAAAAGAGAAGATTTTAAGGTTTCTTTATTATTGTTAACTTCATCATAAATATAGGCGTATTCTTCATTGATTAAATTTCCTTTTTCATCTACATTAGCATAAGCATCATAGGGTATATCTATAACCACAGATCTTAATCCACTTCTTATTGCTAAATATTTATATCTTTCTCTTTTAGTTTTTAAAGATTTATAATAAGCTTTTTCTGCTTTAGTCCAAGGAGCTATAGCTCCTTTTATAGGATCTTTTAAATAAATACTTTGCCATTCTTTAAATTCAAGTAAAGTAGAACTTTGCCCTGTATAAAAGTTAGGATCTAGGTATTGGGGTTTATAGTCTTTGTAGGGGGAGTTTTTCATAATATGATAAGATTTAAAAACCGCTTTGGAATATTCTTCGGTATAGTTGCCTGTGGGCTTAACATTTTCTTTAAAGAGTATTTTATTGGTATCTTTTTCCACATCTAATGTTAATCCATTAGGTGTATAAATCTCATAAGTCTCACTCATTATTTATCCTTTCGTAATTTATCCCATATATAAACCATCTTCTATGATTATAGTAGTGGCTAGTCTGCCTATGAAATTAGGCGGAGTTTTTGTTTCTGATGTGATATCAGCATTTGCACTTGCTTTGCTAGTGTTATTTTCTCTTTTGCCTATAGCTTTCAAGCTTTCTTTATTTTCATTTATCCCCATATACATAGCCTTAAGATTGTTTTGTCCTATGATATTGAGTTTTTCTAGTAATCTTCTGGTTTTATTTTTATCTTCTATATATCTTCCTGTTTTATCTTTACTTGTATTGTAAATTCCATTAGCAAAATCTTGTAAAATTTGTAAAGCTTCATTGTAAGCTTGAATGGCTGTTAAATTGATTTCATCATTAACTTCTTTATAATACTTTTCTAATGCAGTATTTTTTAGGATATAAATTTCAGATTTAATGAGTTCTATACTATTTAAACTTTGATTAAAAAAAGTATAATCATCTCTTTCTTGTATAGTTTCATTTTCATCTTTTGTTATCCTTAAAGCGGATCTTTTCTCATCAATAATCAAATAAGATAAAAGTCTTTTTAAAAGAAATTCTTTATTTTCTTCAAGCTTTTGATCTATTTCATAATGAAAGGAAAAATGAGTGTCAAAAACTCCTGTGCAAAGATCTATGCCATAAAAAATTTTCTTTAAATCAAAGCTAATGAATTTCGAATTGATTGCAAAAGGATAAGTTATAAAATGATCTCTTATAACCGCTAAAGGAGAATCATCTTTAAAGGTGTAAAGCTGATAAACAATGCTTTCATATTGTTCTTGTAGGGCTTTAAAATTTGTTGGAAAGAGATAATTTAAAAAAATACCCACAAATTCTCCAGTCACAATAGAAGCAAGGTCAAGTTTATTTAGCTTAGCATAAGTATAAATAGTATATTTTTGAGTTTGTATATCTATGCTATGCATAAGAGCAATTTTAGATATATTGCTTTCTTGATTAGAGTATATAAATAATTGCTTCATATATTTATCACTCCAATAAATCTTAATTTGTTTTTCATTAAAGTATTCTTTTATCTTTGTGATAAATAGATTTAAACCGGATGTATTTTTTTGTATTATTAAATTGGATTTTATCTCTTGTGCTAAAATCATTTGGATTTTAGTATGAATTAATTCTTTTTCTATTTGTTGCAAGCGTGCTTTTATTATTAAATTAGATTTTATGTGTATATGATATATACTATTCTTTTTTGGAGGTGCAAAAATACCAAGCTGTTCTTTAAAAAATTCTTTAAATCCTTCTTTGTTTATTTTAATACAAGCTTGAATAACATATTCTATTGTTTTTAAAAAATTAAAATCCCACAACATTTGAGCTGTAAAGCTGATAAAAGGACTAGCACTTAATAAAATTTTTAACATTGCATAAGTAAATATTTCACTTGTTTTTTGTTCTTTTGCCTTATTTAAATATTCTTTTCCATACATCTGTTCCAAAAGCTTTGATAAATCTGATATTTGTTTCTCTATATCCATCCATGCAACAAAAGCTCGTTGCGTTTCTTCGTCTAAATTCATAAATTCTTTAATGCATTTTTGTTCATCTAAATGATACATTTGCTTTAATTTGATTATTTTTTTATCTAATGTATTTGTTGTATCTAAATCTTTTGATAATTCATTAAAAAAATCATCTATAGTTATCGAACTATCATTTTCCACAAAAGAATAATCTTTTTTGTCAAGTATTTGTAATAATTGCGATACAACTTCATATGCTGTAATATTTGTTGGCTCATTATTTACATATATTGGACATTCATCTGTCCATAAAACATAAGTTTCCTCTAAGTATTTTATATATACAAAATTACTGCCTCCATATTTTTTCAAATCCAAATTGATATTTGGAAAAATAAGCTTAGCTTGATACAAGACAAATGAAATGAATAAACATTCCATTAAAGAATAGTTCCCAAATGAAGATTTATCCGATTTTTCAAAAAACTCTTTTTTCAAAAAAGTTAAATATTGATGAGCTATCTTCTTTTCTTTTTCTATGATGGATTCTTTGGCTTCGTTTTGTTTAAAGAATTTTTTGATATAAAAATAAGGAAGCCATTTTTTATCATTTATTTTTTTATTGTAGTCAATATAAGCTAAAATGTTTATTCGTTCGCAATGTCGTAAATTTTCCGTCTTTTTTACTATTTCTATCATTGGCTCATTTTCTGATATTGCTAATTTTTCTTTAGCTGTTTTTGCGAATTCTGGTAGCTTCTGCGGTGTAGCAACAAAATTTGTTAAAT
Source organism: Campylobacter jejuni (assembly GCF_001457695.1). Taxonomy (NCBI): domain Bacteria; kingdom Pseudomonadati; phylum Campylobacterota; class Epsilonproteobacteria; order Campylobacterales; family Campylobacteraceae; genus Campylobacter; species Campylobacter jejuni. The sequence continues at coordinate 977,145 of NZ_LN831025.1, forward strand.
ATTTATAAACCTTTTGCATATCTTCATAAGCTTTTTTACTATTCTCATAAGCTTCTTTGGATATTTTCACAAAAGGGCTTAATTGTAAAATATAAGGTTCATTTTCATCTTGTGGCATTTCTATGCTATATTCGCTATAATCTCTTGTGCTGTCATAAGTTTTTTTTGAAGTATCAATATTTTTTTTAATTCTTCTGTATTTATCTTGTATATTATAATTGGCGATTTCTTGAGTTAAACTTTCACTAAGTCCTGCATTGTATTTATTGGGGATATTTGAAATAATCAAATAATTTTTACTCATTTTAGTTGTATTTAAATCTATTTGTGCATTTTGATTTTTTTGTGCGAAAAATTCAGCTAGTTTACTTGAGTTAAAATTTGGACTTTCTATATAGGAAAAATAAATAAATTGTTTAATATCTTCTTGCAAATTCTTTAAAATAGCATTGTTTTTTAAATACAAATTAGATAATTTTTGCGTTGAAATGAAAGCGGGTAAATTGCTCGATTTTGAATCATTGGGTGTATTTTTATACCCCTTGTCTTTTTGTTCTGAGTTTAAAAAGATTTCACTAAAAATATTTTCAATGCTTTTTATTTCTTCGCTTAAAGTGATTTTATAAGCCAAATTCGAAGCGATATTGCTTTCATCACTTCCAAGATATAATCCAAAACCACTTAAATCAATAATTTCTTTTTTATCAATAATTAAAACACAAGATAACAAGCGAGAATTAATATAATGAATAAACATAGCACATCTAGTGGCTAAAAATGCGGCTAAAGGCGTTAAAAGTGTGCCATAATCTCTTTGAGCAAATTCATAATACTCGCTTGCAGAACCCATTAAAGAAAATAAACCAGCAGCCAAAATAGCTAATCCTGCCCCACCTGTAAGAACAGCTACCACTGTGGCTATTGCAACACCCGCTATAGCACTTAGTATGATTTTAATTTTTTCATATTCTTTTTCTTCGGCAAGTTTTTTAATGTGTTCTAACAACTCATTGATAAATTTTTCATAAGTATTTTTTAAAGTGGGACTTATGCTATTTTTGAAAAAATCCGATTCTATGACATTTCCAATCTTTTCTAAAACTTTTTTCTTAAAATCATCAAATTTCTCACTGCTTATATCATCAGGATCAATGTTTTCGATTAACTCGTCTAAGGTTGTTATATCTTCAGAATCTTTGGCTAGTTCTTTTAAAGTATTGATAAATTCGATACAAAGATTATTTTTATCTGTATGATAAAAAAGATTAAAATCTTTACCTTGTTTCTTGTCTTGAATTTCTTCTTCTAAGTCTTCTAAATAAACTTTAGTGCAAATTTCACTGCTTGATAAATCTTTTAAATTTACATTTTGTCCAGCATCAAGCTCATTAAGGGTATGGATATTTATTTCTATATTATTGTGATTATCGCAAGTTTGTTTTAAAATTTCTAGTATTTCCATAGTCAATATTTGATTTTTAGATAGCATTTTTCTTTGATGAAAATCAATATTTTTTAATATAGCGTGTAGAATAGAAAAATTAGGATAAATAAAATCAATCTGTTTAACTTCTTTATTGTTGATTGTTAAATTTTTAATAGTTTGAATTAACTCTGTTTTAGAACTTATAAACATAAAAGATTCCTTATATAAAGCATTATTATATCATTTTTTATTTGCTAATATTTTTTGTCTCTCTATTAATCTCTCCTATCCACCTAAGCACATTACCCTTATCATCAATCTCAACTTCTAAATCTTTGTATTTGTTGTAAAATTTAGGAGCTAAGATTTCTTGGAAGTATTTTGTGCCTTTTGGGGTTGTTGCTATCCAGATATTGTATTGTGACCAATATTGTGGTGTATCCCAAGAAACATCATTTAAAATAAGACTATATCCACCCTCGTCTAATGTTTCAGGATCGTCCAAATCTCTAATAAATTTGTCTTGATAAAAGAAATTATCTCTAAAATATATCCAAGCTTGATATTTATCTTCTTTATAATAAGATAAGTTTGAGGGATAATCTATTTTATTTCTATCTTCATCACAATAAGATCCAAAATCTATATAACCTGCTAGAAAAAGTTGCCCCAAGACATTAATATATTCACTTATATAGGTAGGTTTGGGTGTATTTAAATAAAATGGACTGCTAATATTATCGATGCTGTAAGTATCTAATAAAATTAAATTATTACATTCCCATCTTGAGACACCCATGCTTTTTCCACAAATAAGCAAAATATAATATTCAAATAGTTCTAAAATACCGACCTTATCTTTTAAATGAGATGATATAATTAAAGTTGGATTAGCATAATCATTCTCTAAAAGCTGGGTTTTTTTCCATATATCAAAATCTATATCAGGAAAAAAAATAGCACACTTTTCGTTTTCATCCCATTTTATATACCTATATTTCATTTTTTATCCCATTTTCTATATGTATTGTTTTAAGATTTCCTCTTGGCTTATTGGAATTTATCTCTATGGTCTCACCCCCGCTTTTAGAAGTTTTCTTATATTGTATAATAGTTTGATCATCTAGTTTTCTCATATAAATCGGCTGTCCGTATTTTTTATCTACTTTATTTTCAAACTCTTCAGAATTTTTAGTTAACTTTTTCCATAATTTGTCTAATTCCTCTTTATTTTCAACTATTCTCCTGCGTTTATCTCGAACATTTTTTGGCAGTTTATCTACTATCTGCAACACTTCATCTTTAGTCAATGTTCTGGGTTTTAAATACTCAGTATCTTTAAAAAATTGCTTTATCCCTCTTAAAGCCGGAACAAATGTATAACTCACATCTTCCAAAGGTTTATCATTGAGTTCTAATTGACTAGGAAATACTATCTCAATAAACTCCCCACTGCCATCTTGTGTTTGTATTCTTATAACATTATCAGGGATAATTTCTTGAGTATTGTTTTCACTAACCCCATTTACCACCACAAATTTACAAACATAAAGCTCTTGTTTTCTATCTTCATCTTCTAAGATTTCATCTAGTCCTTGTGCGATTTGAAGTTTTAAATTTTGCATTTTTGCAGGAGCTAAAAAACTAAAATGATATTCATTTAATTCTTTATTATCTTCTAGGGAATTTTTGATGATTTTATCATACTCATGTAGCTGTGTAAAATACCCTACTCCTAAATCTTTATTTTCAAATTCCTTATAAGCACTTTTATAAACTTTAGCAATGTTTTTTGGGATAATAAAATAAAGTTTGATTAAATTAGTATCAAAGCTAAGATTTAATTCTTTAAATTCATAATCTTTACTAAAGTCTTGTTTGAATTGATTAAGAATATTTATATCCTCTATATCTTTTAAATCTTTTAAATCTATATTAAATTCATTTAAAGCCTTATTTTGTTCTTTTTTTTCATTATTGATTAAAAGATTATAGATAGGTAAATTATCTTTTTGAAATCTATCACTTTTATAATGAAGTCTTATTATAGGCTCTTTTAACTCTATTTGATTTTTACTTTGTTCTCCTAAGCCCTCTTTAGGATCAAAGCTGTGATCAAATTTAAACTTAGTAGGAGTAAAGCTTACTTTTAAAGCAAAGCCTTTATCTGTTTTACAAGCTGAGATGAGTTCTTGTAAGATTACATATTCATTATTGACTTTCTTTTGAGATAAGGATCCTTTTACATTAACAACTTTAGTACAAGGAACACTTACACCTGCTATAGTATTAGGACAAGCTACTATACTAGAGTTTAATAAATCACTTTCTAGCATTATAGGCACACCATCATCTTTAAAAGTTTTTCCTTTGTTTGATTTAAGTATGACTTTACCTCCATGGATACATTCTAGGTTTTGATTTTCTAAAAGAGCATGAAGTTTAGCTATAGCTTGTTTTTTATCTACTTGTGTGGTTTTTTGTTCTTTTAAAGTGTTTGAAATTAAGTCTTTATACTCTAAGCTTTGTTTGCTTAAACATTCTAATTTGATATTTAAAGAATTTTCTATAATAGAATAATTAAGCAAGCAAAGTTCATCATTTTTATAAAAGATGCTAAGTCTTCCTTTGCCACTGCTTTCATCTTTAGGAGAAAAATAATAACTAGGTGTATCTTGTTTTATAGTATTATCTTGATCTAATTCTCCAAAGTAAAAAGGATTATTAGGAAGTTCATTTGAGCCTGTAAGGAGGGTGGAGTTTAGGAAGATTTTTATATCTAAACTTTTAAAATCTATTTGATATTTTTCTTCTATGTCCTTTATATCCAAAACACTTCTATCTTTTGCAAAAATATCACAATGATTATCATAAATATGGATCAAATTTGACATAGAGATGAAAGAAGTATTGTTAGAATTATCTTGCAAATCTTGTAAATTTACTTTATCTAAGAATATGATTTTTATATTATTTGTCTTTAATACTATGGTATTGGTATTTTTATCATAAAATTGCTCTATGTTAAATACTTCGTTTAAAATTAACATCATTTTCCTTAGTATTAAAGCTTTGATTATTTAGATTATCTTGTAAGGAAATTTCTTTATTTAAATAGTCTTGGATATCTTTTATTTTTTCATTTCTTTTTTCTTTTAAAGTATTGATAGATTTATAAAGCCTTTTTCTAGCATCAAGATAGGTATCATTGAGCTTTTCTTTATCTAGGATGAAGATTTTTGTGAAAGTAGAATTATAGCCTAGATTGTTTATAGCGGTAGCTTGGGTGAAAAGCTCTTCTTGATTATAATTTATAGCTATGGAATTTTCACATTGATATAAGGCTTTTAAGTATGCTATGGATGAATTTTTATCTATTGTGTCTATTTCATCATTGTTTATAAAAGCAAGCCTTGTTATAAATAATTCTCTATCCATTTTTTTCTAAATATTTAAGATAAATGAATATTATATCAAATATATTAAATTTTTGATAGTCTTTAAAGATTTTCATATATCACATAAACACTTGAGATCAATATAGGAACATTACACACAAACCCTATAAACCAACTTAATTTTTTGCATTTTTCTCCTGTACTATGGCATTTAAATAAATAAGCCTGTAATAAACAAGGAAGTATAAAAAAAGTGATCGCTAAAAAGACAATGGTGATACCACTTAAAAATCCAAAATAATTATACGCTTTATACTCTTGTGGTGATAATTTTTCAATTTCTGGAGGACCAAGTAATACAAGCCCTCTAGAGGTTTCAAGATCATAAGTAAGATAAAATATGATAACAATAGCCATAAAAAAGATAATAAAAGATATTAAAAAATAAGATTTTACAAATTCTTTTATGTTAATTCTCATCCAATAATTTAAAATAGAAAAGGCAATAAGAATACTTAAAGTTATAAGATAAATTCTTACAGTAGCAAAACTAGCAATAAACAAAATCAAACCCCAGCCAATAGAAAGTGCAATACTATCTCCCATTTAAACTCCTGTATTATAAAGCACATTATAAGCTTTATTTTTAAAATCAAGCTTAGTGATAAAATCTTTACTATAAAGTCTAAAATCCAAACCATAAGGAGTGAATTTTTGATAGTCTTTAAAGATTTTCATATACCACATACACACTCGCAATTAATATAATAATATTACACACAAACCCTATAAACCAACTTAATTTTTTGTGTTTTTCTCCTGTGCTATAACATTTAAAAAAATAAGCTTGTAATAAACAAGGAAGTATAATAAATGTGATTGTAAAAAAAATAAAATTTATAAAGATTAAAAATTTAGAACACTTATATACTATATATTCTTGTGGTGATAATTCTTCAGCTTCTGGAGGACCGAGCATTACATATCCTCTATAAGTTTCAAGATCATAGCTAAGATAAAATATGATAATAATAGCTGTAAAAAAGATAATAAAATATATTGAAAAATAAGATTTTAAAAATTCTTTTATGTTAATTCTCATCCAATAATTTATAATAGAAAAGGCAATAAGAACGCTTAAGGCTGTAATATAAAGTATTGTATCAATAGCAACAAGCCTAAAAATAAATCCTACCAAACCCCAAAAAATAGAAAATGTAATATCTTCTCCCATTTAAACTCCTGTATTATAAAGCACATTATAAGCTTTATCTTTAAAATCAAGCTTAGTGATAAAATCTTTACTATAAAGTCTAAAATCCAAACCATAAGGAGTGAATTTTTGATAGTCTTTAAAGATTTTCATATACCACATACACACTCGCAATTAATAAAAAGATATTACACACAAACCCTATAAGCCAACTTAATTTTTTGCGTTTTTCTCCTGTGCTATAACATTTAAATAAATAAGCTTGTAATAAACAAGGAAATATGATAAATGTGATTACTAAAAAAAACATAGTTGCAAAGGTTAAAAATTTAAAATAATTACGCACTCTATATTCTTGCGGTGATAATTTTTCAATTTCTGGAGGATCAAGTAATACAAGCGATTTATAAAATTCAAGATCATAGCTAAGATAAAATATGATAACAATAGCCATAAAAAAGATAATAAAAGATATTAAAAAATAAGATTTTACAAATTCTTTTATGTTAATTTTAATCCAATAATTTAAAATAGAAAAGACAACAAGAACACTTAAAGTTGTAAGATAAAATTTTATATTAGTAAAAGCAAGAATAAATCCAAATAAACCCCAAAAAATAGAAAGTATAATATCTTCTCCCATTTAAACTCCTGTATTATAAAGCACATTATAAGCTTCATCTTTAAAATCAAGTTTAGTGATAAAATCTTTACTATAAAGTTTAAAGTCCAAACCATAAGGAGTGAATTTTTGATAGTCTTGATAATCTTGATTGTAAAGATAGTATTGTTTGGTTTTTGGAGATTGCAGAATTCTTTGAGGGCTTATTGAACAATCAATTTTATATCCATCTATTTCCCATTCAAGCCATTCTCTATAAGTTGCCATTTGATATAAAGAACCTTCTATGCTAAAAGTTTTCGTATTAAAATCCCAAGCTCCAACAGGTTGTCCTAGCTTGATAAAATTTCCCTTATCATCAAATTCATGTCCTTGATCTAAAAAATCAAAGCTATCATAAACATAAACAAGCATTTCATCAACGCGGTATGATACCTTTTCTCTATCTCCTTGAATTTCTTTTTTAATGCTTAATTTTGAAGGAACAAAATTAAAAGAAAATTTACCACTACAAGCATAAAGAGATAGATCTTGCATGAGTTCATCATAAGTTTGCTCTAAAGTCTCATATGTATTATAAGTAAGTCCAAATGGCGATGTCGCAAAAATAAATTTATCAAGTCTAGCATAAGAAAAATCTACCTTAAATTTCTCTGCAATATTTATACCTAAATTTTGCCAAATTTGTCTGAAAAACTCATCATCACCCACACCTATATATTGACAATTTAAAGTATCAAGCTCATAGGGCTTACAGTCTAAAATGCGTTTATAATCTTTTGAAATTTCATCATTTTCTTTAATGATGAAATAAGATTCTTCATTTTTATCGCTTCGATTTTCTTTTATATCGATCGCAAAATCAAATTTATATTCTCCTTGAGGCAAATTTTTTAATATCAAAATATTATGAGTTTTTTGTAAGATTATTTCTATTTGCTTTGTAAAATTTTGAGTGTATATGTCTTCTTTTGTATGAAATTTTTTACTTAGTCTTTTTATTATAGGAAAATGAGAATAAAACTTATCCCAATCTAGCGTAGTGTAAAATTTAATAGAACGCCTTTCTTCTCTTACTTCATTTGTTTTATTATCTACATGGTGCGAAAAACGCTCTGAATTTTGCCTTAGTCTTTTCATCTCTTGGGTTTGTGTGTTGTTTGGATAAGGGGTATAATGTAAAATAAGAGGTTCTATACCTTTACTTTGTAAGAAATTTTGTATTTCTTTTAGTCTTTGTTCTGCTTGGGGATTATTAGGCTTATTTTGTTTTACGGGGAGATGATAATTTTGTATTGTATCTATCTTAGGGCTATTTTGCCACAATACTTGAAGTTGATAGCTAATAGCCCAACCTAGTGTTGCTATTTCATTATTGCTTTTTTGATAGTATTTAAATTCATTATAACAACACTCTAATTCTGTAGGTAACACTGTTTCATCATATTGTAAAGTGCTAAAATTTATATTATTAATATAAATTTGGCTCTTTAAAGTTTCTTCATTAATATGTCCTACTGGAACAATGTTTTCCCAAAAAAGTTCTTCATCCATTATTTCATCCTATTGTTTTTATATTTTTTTAGAAATTCCTTAAGCATGTTCTCATTTAAATTTATAGAATACCTAGTCCAGCACATTCTAGCATATTTATAAAGTTTCATATATTTGGCTTGTTTTCATATATTATTTTATCCTTTATGATTTGCATTTGAATTCATTACTAGGAGAAAAATAATAACTAGGTGTATCTTGTTTTATAGTATTATCTTGATCTAATTCTCCAAAGTAAAAAGGATTATTAGGAAGTTCATTTGAGCCTGTAAGGAGAGTGGAGTTTAGGAAGATATAAGCTTGGTAGTTTTGAAGTTCTTCAAAAGTAAAATCTGTCGTTGCTTCTAATTTATAAAGTTCATCATAAATACTTTGACAATCAATTATGCTTTTATTTTCACAAAACAAATAAATACTTTTTTTATCTTTATGAATAGAATATAAAAAGTCTTTACCTATCATAATTTTCCTAAATAATACCTATTTTAGCTTTTCCATTAAAATATAAAGCTTGTGATATTTTACAAACTCCACCTAAATATTGCTCATCCCAAATTTGATCTTTTATTTTATAACTTTTTGAATTATATCCGTATATTTTTGTTATATTATTAATATTTTCAAGACATTTCATATCTTTATAAACCACAATAAAAATTCTAAATTCCCCAATGGCAATTTTATGAGCTAAGTTTTCTTGATTATTAATAAAGGAACAATCTTTTCTGTATTTATTAAAATCATTTTTATCAAGAATTAAAATATATTTTTCTTTTTCTTGCGCCTTTAAAATAAAATCTATGATTTTTGTTTGACTAATGGTAGGAGCTTTATAGCTTGCATAATAATTATCTCCAAGCTCTTCTAAAATACCATTTGTTTCTTGCATTATAGTGGCTATTAATGAAAGAGAATACTCAAAGTGGTTAATCTTTTCTGGATGGTTTTTATTGAACCCAAAAGAGCTATTTTTATTAGTAGTATTATTTTTTAACACAAAAGTTTCTGTATATATTTGAATATTTTTCATAAAATGATTAAGATACTCTATACACTCACTAAAACTTTTATCTTTGACTTTGTTATGGTTAGCATCTAATTCTAAAAGATAGGAGTAGAAGTAAAGAGTTTGAGTTAGGGGGATTATGGAGTGAGAATCTTTACCCGTATAGATAGGCAGTCTATTGTGTGAGCCATATTGAGCAGAAGCGATGATATTTATACCACCGCTGTCATAGACACAATATACTTTTTGAGGATTTAAGACTTGCTCCATAATATTTTTATCTAATAATGCTGCCAAAGCCCGCATTAGCATATTATCAATCTCATCAATAGCAGGAGAATTAAAAGTATAGACTTGCGATGCCATAAATTTGATTGCATTAAATTGTGTATTTAAGCTCCTATCAATAGTATCGCAAAATTGCATTGCTATAACTGCTAAATATCCGCCTAAAGAATGCCCTATAAAAATAATATTATTTGAATCTACTTTGTTTAAAATAGGTGCTATGTCTAATAAAAATTGCTTTAAAGCATTAAGTTGAAAATCGCCCTTACCAAAGGTAAGCCCTATATCCGCCAAAGTATCCATACTCCAAAGTCCCTCTGTCCCCCTAAACCCTACTACAAACTTATCTTTTTCTTTATCATAAAACAAAGTAGCACTAAAGCCAGAAGCCGTATTTGGTTGGTGGAATTTAATCTCATATTTTTTAGCAAAGTTTTTAGCTTGAATCTCCCCAAATTCTCCATTAAGTGTCGGATATAGTGCAATGGAATCATCATAAATAAAATAATCTTTATATTTTTTAGATAAGGTCTTTGTATATTCTAAATTTTCTATATTGTCTTTATCTTTAGGGAATCTATTTTGCCCTATTTTATAACTATCCATTTCTCGCTCATCGTTATTGATATACATAAAGTTAAAATAACTTGCTTGGGCCAACTCGGCATAGTCTCTTAGATTGTTGATTAATTCTTTCATTTAGTCTCCTAAAGTTAATTTAGCACCAAAAACAGAGCAAATGCCAAAGGGTAATATAAAAACAATATTAAAAAATTCCTTAAATATTTTTTAATTCTTGTTATTCCAAAAAGCCATAGATTGGCTATCATTAGTGGAAAGACTATCCAACCAAGCATTATAAAAAACTCCTCAACCCTATTTGGATTATGTCCAACAATAGGAGATATAAACCAACCTACAACACATAATATAATCCAACAAATATAAAGTATTTTTAGAATCCGCATTCTGTTTCCCTAAACCACACCACGAAACCATCTTTGTGTGTATCATAGAACAAAGCAGCAGAAAAGCCACTTGTAGTGTTAGGCTGATGAAATTGAACCTCATATCTTTGAATGAAATTTTTAGTCTGTAATTCTCCAAATTCTCCGTTTAGTTTATCAAAATTTGTCTTTTCATCAAAGAAATTTAACATTTTTGATTGCCAAGCATCATCTTGTCTTAAATCAATCAATACTTTTTTATCTTTATGTTTTTGACTGACAACATGTTCTAAATTTACCTTTATTTCTCTATAGCCTCTAAGAGAATTTTCTTCTTGAATTTTTTCTTGATTAAAATCTAACTCAAATATATTTCTAGTATTTAAAAAATCAAAATAAAAATAACTAGCCCATGCAAGTTCTGCATAATCTTTTAAATTATTGATTTGAGTTTTCATTTTTATTTCTTTTAATTAAATAAATTATTGCAAATATTATAATATGTATCACAATAATAATTAAGCACAGCTCAAAATTACTATTATTTCTATTAATCAATAGTAGCAACAAATAGCAACAAATGTATTTTTTGTTTTTCTTGCTTTTTTATAAATCAAATAATAAAAATAAGGCAATAATGGAAAAAGATAAAGTATAACAAGAAAAAAGAACATTTTAGTAAAAGTTGCATCATATCCCATATAATAACCTAAAATAGCCCCAAATCCCCAAATTATAATCCAAATAATATATAGATTTTTTAGTATTATCACACTACTTCCCTTTTTTGTTGAAATTTAAATTATTATTAAAAAATCAAAAAAACCAATCTATACAAGTTTAGCATAATTTTTGAGATTGTTAATTTTAAAAAATAAAAAGATACAAAAAATGTATAAAAAAATACAAAATAATAAAGAAAAATAATAAGAAAGTTCTTTTCTAAATTTAATAGATATTATTAAAAATAATATTGTATAAATACCTAATGTTATTACATAATTAAAAAATCCTCCCGAGATAAAGAAAAATAAAGAAAAATATTTTTGGATTTAATAGTTTCTTGTAGTGTTAAATATGATATGTAAGGTAACAATGGATAAGAATATATAAAAAATGCAATCTTTAACATATCACCAAAAAATTCTATATCACTAAAATAAGCATATAAAGAACTAAACAAAAAAATAATTCCCCAAAATACCCCCCCCCAAGCAATGTATATTTTTTTCAATAGACCCATTTATTTTCCTTTTTAATATTTTTAATAAAATTATTCTACTTTTTTAAAAATTAAAATATAACTACACTAGGAACCATTCCAACCATAAACACTAGGGGCATTAAAAGTATAAACTTCATTAGGGCTAAAAGATAATTTGTCTTTATATTTAATATCGCAATATATCAAAGCCATTTGAGCTAAATACCCACCCAATGAATGTCCTACAAATATAATTCTTTTGTGTTTGTTTTTGATTATTTTATTTACTTGTTCTAAAAATTCTAAAAGAAAAGAAGATTGGATATTGCCATTGAGGGATAGAGTTATGTCTTGAGCTATGTCTTGAACCAAGTCAATAAAATTATCAGTTTCCGTCCCTCTAAATCCCGCTATAAATTTATCTTTTTGTTTATCATAAAACAAAGTAGCAGAAAAGCTTGACTCTGTATTTGGTTGATGGATTAATAAATCATAGCGAGAAAAGAATTGTTTAGCTTGGAGTGGGGAGAAGTCGCCATCGAGTTTGCCGATTTTAAATCCTCTTTCATCAATAATTTTAGAGTTTTTATAGGTAATATCTAAAACATTTTCAAAGGTAACAATTTTATCTTCATCTTTTATATCAAATTTATTATCAGCATAATGAAAATATCCATAACTTGCCTGTGCAAGTTCTGCCATGTCCCTTAGTTTATTGATTTGTTGTTTATTATCCATATAATTCTCCTAATAAGCTTCTGCAATCTATTTCACCGTCAAGCTTTAATCTAAAATCCATATTACCCTCATTACCATAAATATTTGGTGCATAGTTTTTCCATATTGGTCTAAAATATATTTTATTAATATTTTTAAAAGTTAATGTTTTGTTATTTGGATTCTTATAATAAATATATATACCTAAATCTATTCTATTACTATAACCTATTTTTGCATAACCATTTTTTCCTATACTACCATCTAAACTCTTATCAAAAATAAGCTAAGATTCTATTATATTTTTCCTCACTTTTTGGATAATTATTTAATTTACATAACCTTCTAAATTCCCAATAGCTAGGATATAAAAAGGGGTATAAAATAATATAATTAAAATTATTGGTGATAATAGCACTAAAATCTTTTTATATTTTTCATTCTATCACCTTGACTAGATGAAATCTTAGAAGATGAAGATAGAAAACAAGAGCTTTATGTTGGTAAATTTGTGGTGGTAAATGGGGTTAGTGAAAACAAAATAAAAGAAAATAAAGATGTAAATATAAATAATGGCACAAAATACACAAACACTACAAAAAGCAATAATATAAGTTCTAGTGAAAACAATACTCAAGAAAAAATCACTCATCTAAGCAATGATGGTCAAAATCTTTTAAAAAATATAGAGAAGCTAAGACTCAAACCTTATAATGATCAAAATGGAAAAGAAATTACTTCATATGTTAAAGGTGCAACTATCGGATATGGACATCTTATAGGGCAAAATGAATGGGATTTGTATAAAAATGGTATTACTTTACAAGAAGCGGATAAATTGTTTAAAAGCGATTTGTTACCCTTTGAAAATGCTGTAAAAAATTCAATAAACTCTTCCTTGGCACAGAATGAATTTGATGCCTTGGTTATATTATGTTTTAATATAGGGATTGATAATTTTAAAAACTCTTTTGTTGCTAAAATCATCAATGCAGAGAAAACGGGTTACAAAACATTAAAGGAAGCTTGGATGGCATGGAACAAAAGTCAAAATAAAGTAATGCAGGGACTAATTAATAGGAGAAATGCTGAATAAAGCTTTACACTCAAGGAGGTTATGAAAAATGGTAATTTTTAAAAATATATTATTGTTTTTATTTTTTAGTACTTATTTGTTAGCACAAGAGGATTTTACTCCACTAGAGCAATGTACCTATGAAAATGAAAAGTTTTGGATAAAAATTTTAAATCTATGTCCAGAGGGTAATATAACTTGTGATAAGGTTGTATATGTGGGTGTCAATAAAAATAATGGAAAATATATTGTCTTAAACGGTAAGTCTATTAGTGATGTAAATATGAATTTTAAAGGATATGTTTTTAAAAATGGTATTTATGAATACAATATTTTTAATAATTTTTTATATATTTCTAAAAACAAGCAGATTATACAAGAATATCGTCTGAAATTATGTGAAAAATAGACGCAACAAAGGCAGCAAGCAACAACAAATACCTAGAATATGTAAAAAGTTAAAAGATACAATAAGAATTACAAGAAGTTTTTAAAGTTATAAAAATCCTAATTAATGAAATCTTAGCTCCTAAATTTTACAACAAATACAAAGATTTAGAAGTTGAGATTGATGATAAGGGTAATGTGCTTAGGTGGATAGGAGAGATTAATAGAGAGACAAAAAATATTAGCAAATAAAAAATGATATAATAATGCTTTATATAAGGAATCTTTTATGTTTATAAGTTCTAAAACAGAGTTAATTCAAACTATTAAAAATTTAACAATCAACAATAAAGAAGTTAAACAGATTGATTTTATTTATCCTAATTTTTCTATTCTACACGCTATATTAAAAAATATTGATTTTCATCAAAGAAAAATGCTATCTAAAAATCAAATATTGACTATGGAAATACTAGAAATTTTAAAACAAACTTGCGATAATCACAATAATATAGAAATAAATATCCATACCCTTAATGAGCTTGATGCTGGACAAAATGTAAATTTAAAAGATTTATCAAGCAGTGAAATTTGCACTAAAGTTTATTTAGAAGACTTAGAAGAAGAAATTCAAGACAAGAAACAAGGTAAAGATTTTAATCTTTTTTATCATACAGATAAAAATAATCTTTGTATCGAATTTATCAATACTTTAAAAGAACTAGCCAAAGATTCTGAAGATATAACAACCTTAGACGAGTTAATCGAAAACATTGATCCTGATGATATAAGCAGTGAGAAATTTGATGATTTTAAGAAAAAAGTTTTAGAAAAGATTGGAAATGTCATAGAATCGGATTTTTTCAAAAATAGCATAAGTCCCACTTTAAAAAATACTTATGAAAAATTTATCAATGAGTTGTTAGAACACATTAAAAAACTTGCCGAAGAAAAAGAATATGAAAAAATTAAAATCATACTAAGTGCTATAGCGGGTGTTGCAATAGCCACAGTGGTAGCTGTTCTTACAGGTGGGGCAGGATTAGCTATTTTGGCTGCTGGTTTATTTTCTTTAATGGGTTCTGCAAGCGAGTATTATGAATTTGCTCAAAGAGATTATGGCACACTTTTAACGCCTTTAGCCGCATTTTTAGCCACTAGATGTGCTATGTTTATTCATTATATTAATTCTCGCTTGTTATCTTGTGTTTTAATTATTGATAAAAAAGAAATTATTGATTTAAGTGGTTTTGGATTATATCTTGGAAGTGATGAAAGCAATATCGCTTCGAATTTGGCTTATAAAATCACTTTAAGCGAAGAAATAAAAAGCATTGAAAATATTTTTAGTGAAATCTTTTTAAACTCAGAACAAAAAGACAAGGGGTATAAAAATACACCCAATGATTCAAAATCGAGCAATTTACCCGCTTTCATTTCAACGCAAAAATTATCTAATTTGTATTTAAAAAACAATGCTATTTTAAAGAATTTGCAAGAAGATATTAAACAATTTATTTATTTTTCCTATATAGAAAGTCCAAATTTTAACTCAAGTAAACTAGCTGAATTTTTCGCACAAAAAAATCAAAATGCACAAATAGATTTAAATACAACTAAAATGAGTAAAAATTATTTGATTATTTCAAATATCCCCAATAAATACAATGCAGGACTTAGTGAAAGTTTAACTCAAGAAATCGCCAATTATAATATACAAGATAAATACAGAAGAATTAAAAAAAATATTGATACTTCAAAAAAAACTTATGACAGCACAAGAGATTATAGCGAATATAGCATAGAAATGCCACAAGATGAAAATGAACCTTATATTTTACAATTAAGCCCTTTTGTGAAAATATCCAAAGAAGCTTATGAGAATAGTAAAAAAGCTTATGAAGATATGCAAAAGGTTTATAAATATTTAACAAATTTTGTTGCTACACCGCAGAAGCTACCAGAATTCGCAAAAACAGCTAAAGAAAAATTAGCAATATCAGAAAATGAGCCAATGATAGAAATAGTAAAAAAGACGGAAAATTTACGACATTGCGAACGAATAAACATTTTAGCTTATATTGACTACAATAAAAAAATAAATGATAAAAAATGGCTTCCTTATTTTTATATCAAAAAATTCTTTAAACAAAACGAAGCCAAAGAATCCATCATAGAAAAAGAAAAGAAGATAGCTCATCAATATTTAACTTTTTTGAAAAAAGAGTTTTTTGAAAAATCGGATAAATCTTCATTTGGGAACTATTCTTTAATGGAATGTTTATTCATTTCATTTGTCTTGTATCAAGCTAAGCTTATTTTTCCAAATATCAATTTGGATTTGAAAAAATATGGAGGCAGTAATTTTGTATATATAAAATACTTAGAGGAAACTTATGTTTTATGGACAGATGAATGTCCAATATATGTAAATAATGAGCCAACAAATATTACAGCATATGAAGTTGTATCGCAATTATTACAAATACTTGACAAAAAAGATTATTCTTTTGTGGAAAATGATAGTTCGATAACTATAGATGATTTTTTTAATGAATTATCAAAAGATTTAGATACAACAAATACATTAGATAAAAAAATAATCAAATTAAAGCAAATGTATCATTTAGATGAACAAAAATGCATTAAAGAATTTATGAATTTAGACGAAGAAACGCAACGAGCTTTTGTTGCATGGATGGATATAGAGAAACAAATATCAGATTTATCAAAGCTTTTGGAACAGATGTATGGAAAAGAATATTTAAATAAGGCAAAAGAACAAAAAACAAGTGAAATATTTACTTATGCAATGTTAAAAATTTTATTAAGTGCTAGTCCTTTTATCAGCTTTACAGCTCAAATGTTGTGGGATTTTAATTTTTTAAAAACAATAGAATATGTTATTCAAGCTTGTATTAAAATAAACAAAGAAGGATTTAAAGAATTTTTTAAAGAACAGCTTGGTATTTTTGCACCTCCAAAAAAGAATAGTATATATCATATACACATAAAATCTAATTTAATAATAAAAGCACGCTTGCAACAAATAGAAAAAGAATTAATTCATACTAAAATCCAAATGATTTTAGCACAAGAGATAAAATCCAATTTAATAATACAAAAAAATACATCCGGTTTAAATCTATTTATCACAAAGATAAAAGAATACTTTAATGAAAAACAAATTAAGATTTATTGGAGTGATAAATATATGAAGCAATTATTTATATACTCTAATCAAGAAAGCAATATATCTAAAATTGCTCTTATGCATAGCATAGATATACAAACTCAAAAATATACTATTTATACTTATGCTAAGCTAAATAAACTTGACCTTGCTTCTATTGTGACTGGAGAATTTGTGGGTATTTTTTTAAATTATCTCTTTCCAACAAATTTTAAAGCCCTACAAGAACAATATGAAAGCATTGTTTATCAGCTTTACACCTTTAAAGATGATTCTCCTTTAGCGGTTATAAGAGATCATTTTATAACTTATCCTTTTGCAATCAATTCGAAATTCATTAGCTTTGATTTAAAGAAAATTTTTTATGGCATAGATCTTTGCACAGGAGTTTTTGACACTCATTTTTCCTTTCATTATGAAATAGATCAAAAGCTTGAAGAAAATAAAGAATTTCTTTTAAAAAGACTTTTATCTTATTTGATTATTGATGAGAAAAGATCCGCTTTAAGGATAACAAAAGATGAAAATGAAACTATACAAGAAAGAGATGATTATACTTTTTTTAATCAAAGTTTAAATAGTATAGAACTCATTAAATCTGAAATTTATATCCTAAAAAATACTGCATTAGAAAAGTATTATAAAGAAGTTAATGATGAAATCAATTTAACAGCCATTCAAGCTTACAATGAAGCTTTACAAATTTTACAAGATTTTGCTAATGGAATTTACAATACAAGTAAAGATAAAACAGGAAGATATATAGAAGATAAAAATAAAACCAGAAGATTACTAGAAAAACTCAATATCATAGGACAAAACAATCTTAAGGCTATGTATATGGGGATAAATGAAAATAAAGAAAGCTTGAAAGCTATAGGCAAAAGAGAAAATAACACTAGCAAAGCAAGTGCAAATGCTGATATCACATCAGAAACAAAAACTCCGCCTAATTTCATAGGCAGACTAGCCACTACTATAATCATAGAAGATGGTTTATATATGGGATAAATTACGAAAGGATAAATAATGAGTGAGACTTATAAAATTTATACACCTAATGGAATAGCTGTAAAAGTAGATAAAGAAACAAACAAAATATATTTTGTAGAAAGTTTAGATTCACATCCACCAGCAAAGGGCAATTATACCGAAGAATATTCCAAAGCTTTGTTTGAAGCACACAACATTAAACGAAACTCCCCCTACAAAGACTATAAACCCCAATACCTAGATCCTAACTTTTATACAGGGCAAAGTTCTACTTTACTTGAATTTAAAGAATGGCAAAGTATTTATTTAAAAGATCCTATAAAAGGAGCTATAGCTCCTTGGACTAAAGCAGAAAAAGCTTATTATAAATCTTTAAAAACTAAAAGAGAAAGATATAAATATTTAGCAATAAGAAGTGGATTAAGATCTGTGGTTATAGATATACCCTATGATGCTTATGCTAATGTAGATGAAAAAGGAAATTTAATCAATGAAGAATACGCTTATATTTACGATGAAGTAAGTTCTCATCGTGGAACATTAAAATCTTATTCTTTCTTTAATGAATGGGAATTGTCTGCTTTACTTTTGGGAAATATTAAAGCTAGTCCTACAGCTGCCGTAGGATTTAAAGCAAGACAACAACAAGCATTGTTCTTACAAGCTCAACTTGGAGATAAAAATGCTTTTAAAAGTTTAGGTTTAGCAGTATTGTGTTCTAATTCTTTTCTTACAGGGCAACATTGGAATAAGCTTAGAGCAAAAATGATTTACGATTTACACGATTATCATTATGAGAGTTTATTAGATGAATTTGGTATGATACCTTTTTTAGATGAGATTATAGGAGTAGATTGGGTGATTGATTTAAATCGATATAAATTTGCTCTTGATGAAGAAGGTAGAATCATTTGGGCTTTATATGATGATATTGAAAAAGGTAAATTAAAAGATCCAAGAGATGTGGATTCTACTTCTGAAAGCAGGAAAGAATTTGATCATTATATGGATGGATATGTAAATGGAATGGAAACTAGATTTGATGCTGATATTCCAAATGATTGGGGTGATCGACAAGCCACTTTATTCAAAGATACTCTAGTATTAAGCGCCAAACTAGCAGCCTTAACTCCTCCTCAAGGCTATCCTAATGCTCCAAGATACTATAGCCCTGAAAGACTAGAAATTATTTATAAAAGACATAAGCTTGATAAACTTCTTGACCCAAGAATTCCTGCTATTTATAGATATAATTTTCCAGAGGATTTAAGAGTTAAGATACTAGCTTATGCTAAAGAGCATAATATCAAAGAGTAAAAATCACTCAAAATCTTTAATATACTTTTCCAATGCTTTGATGGTAAGATTTTCAAAAAGAATCTTATCTTCTTTGATATTGTTTTGTATGGCAGCTTCAATATATTTAATAAACATATTTTCTTCCATTTCTTCAAATATTGGAGTATATAATTCTTTTGCGATTAGGCTAAGGGCTAAAATATTGATCAATCTTGTGGATTTGATTAAGGGTATATTATTAATAATACTTTCAAAATCTTTGATACTAATAGAAGAATAATCTTTATTTAATTTAGAGCTTTGTTGTTTTGTTTTAATATCTTTTAAATTTTTTACCAAACTTTTTAAAACATTTTCATATTCTAATGAATTTGGATTTTTTTGAATTATTTCTTTTAAAAAGCTATCATCTGCCTTTTCTTCTTCAATAAATTTATAATCATTATTTTCTAAAATCTCTTTTAACTCTTTGTTTTTGTCAAAATTTATACTTGTTTTTCCTCTAGGTTTAATTTCAATTTCATCAAAATGATTGCGTTTTTCAATATCTTCTAAGTATTTTTTATTTTCTTTAATGCTTGCTTCAATGCTTTTTGCATCTACAAATCTAAATTCTAAATTACCGATTTTAAAAATATCGCCTATGCTGATTATTATTTCATAGCCACTTGGCATTCTAGAAAAGGACTTATTATAATAAATGTCAGAATCTTCAAAAGCTGCAATTGTAAAAGATCCTTCTTCATAAGATACTATGGCATGGGTATTTTTGATTTGTTCTAGTTTATCTTGAATACGAAAAGTGCAATCATCACCGCTTCCTATAGTTCCACCCTTTGTGTTAAATACAAATGTTTTAGAACCACTAATACATTCGTCATAATTCTCAATAGCAATTCCTATCTCTTCTTTTTCTATCATTGTTTATTTACCCCTGTAATATTTTCTACTATTTTAAGATTATTTAAAATATAAACTATATTATTTAATTCACTAGCACCGTTAATAATTTCAAAGTCAAAATATAAGTTTTTATTATTGTTAAATATAATGCTGTATATAGAATTACTTTTATTATCTTTTATAAACTTATACCATGCCCATTCTCCTTTATATGATTTTGTATAATTTAAATTAGGATTAGAGTAGTTATAGGCTGTAAAATTTAAACTTGTTCCATTATTGAATTTTTCTGCTACAATTTGTAGGGTTTGATTAAGAGTATGATCGTATTGGATATTTTTATTATCATAGCCAAGCTTTATAAAGGAAAAATCCGCACTTAAATCAAGGCTTTGAATAGTAAAATTAACTTTTATATTATCATTACCATTTAGTATGAGACTAGAGAGATTGCCTGCATTGGTGATAAAATCTAAAAATTCTTTAGAGAAATTTAATTTTGAAGCAAATTGAGAATTGATAGAATAGTTATTTTTTCTTTTTACTAAAACATTGTTCAAGTATTTTTTATAAAAACTATTTAATGTCCCATTTCTTCCAAAAAATGTTTTAAAACTATCCATACTAAGATCTGCTACACTCTCATCATTAAAAGGATAATATGGTGCAATATCATTAACAAATGGATTATACACTTCATTAATCCAAGCAGTATTAAATAAAGAAATACCATGATTTTCTATAAAATTCCACGAATAATTAGAAAGCTGACCATAATATCTCTCTAAATCATTAGGTAATTTTTTTATGTTCATTTGAAATACAGCAAAAGGATCATTGGCATCTTTATTGCCTCCAAGAGCATATGAAATTTTTTCTTCAGCACTTTGGTTATTATTAGAACTAAAATCTATAATTTTATTGGACATATTTGTAATATTTGTATTAAGAATATCTAATATTTTTTCATCATCAGTGCCTTTGCCCACTTCTATATTACCAACACTCAAAAGTGTATTTTTGTTTACTAGCTTATGATATTGTGTGAAAGCATTGCTTACCCCAATAAAATTTGATCTAATTTCCCCAGCATTTAATCCTAAATTGTAGGCTTGAGTTAGTAAAACTGCATCATTTAAATTTGTATTAGAACTAACAATTTTTAACAAAGAATATAAAGGGTTTTCTTTTTTTGATAAGATATTAAGCTCATTAAGTATTGCCTCTTTGGTATTATACCTAACAGGTTGCAATGAAGCGAGTAGATTTTGCCAAGCATTTTGGTATTCACTTAAGTATAATTTTAAAATACCCATAGTCAAAGTGTTTTTATTTTCTTTAAAATTGTTATCTAGCATCCAAGATTCAATATTGATTGCGGTGTCAACTTGTTGATTTAAATCATTTAAAAAGTCCATCATACCAACTTTTGTATATATTTTATCTATAGAAGTTATTTGAGAATTATTTGAAAATACACTATTTGCAGCAAAACCTAAATCCTCTTTTATAAGATATTTTTCTTTAGGTTTATCGCTATTTAAAAAATTAAGAAGAATGTAAATTCTTTGAGTTCTACTTATACTCTCAAGTTTTCTTTTTCCTGTATGTATACTGTTTTCATCTTCTGTAAAAGATTTAAGATTAAATTGTTTAAGCTCATCCACCCCTTCTAGAAAGTCATCTTTAGAGATTGAATACTTACTTAAAGTATTCCAATTCTCGTTAATCCAAATTTTTAGTATCTCTTTATTAAAATATTTTTGTTCAAACAAAGATCTATACATATATAATGTTTTGATTAAATTTTCTTTATTTGTATCGGTAAGTAAAGTATATTCCATTTCTTTTAATAAAGTATTTTTTAACACATCTTCATTCAGTTTGTAATAAAGTTGTTTAGCTTCTTTAAATCCTTTGTATGAGAGATTTAGATTTAAATATTGAAATATATTATTATCTTGCCAAAGTTCAGGATAAGTATTTAAAATATTTCTCAATTCAATTAAGAAGTCAGCTTTTTGTTTAATATTTAAATTTTGATAATCTTGATCTTTAAGAAGCAATTGTAAAGATCTTAAGGTGTTTTGGCTTTTTTCGAATTCTTTATTGTTTTTACTTATAAAATAAGAAGATATAGCATATGTTCCAAAGCTTATGATTAAAATTATAATTAAAAAAGATAATTTTTTAGAATAAGATTTCATAGTGCTTAAAGAATAATCTGTAAAAATTAAATCTTCGAGCAGTGATTTAACAAAATAGCTTTGTTTATTATGTATAATATTGGATTTTGATAATACTTTTTTGCAGTTATATTTCTCACATATGGCATCGAGTAAGAAATTTCTAGGAATATTTTCTTGATAGGCACTAACAAAATAAACTCCTCTAAGATAAGAATTATTTTTAAGCTTATTTTCTTCTTGCACTTCCAAAATAAAAGTCTTTGCTAATGCAAATAAATTATCAAGTTGTTTTAAAAATAAGTAGCTTTTATTTTTATTTTCTATATTATAAATATGGGAGTTTTTACTCATCAAGGAACATAATAATGAATCACTTAATTCTTTAAATTCATTATTTAAAAATTCTTCACTTAAGATTTTATCAAAAGATAATCCTAAAATTTTATCTGAAATTTTTTTATCGAAAATATCAAAATACTCTTTCATGCCTTCGATCAAGTCGAGTTTTGAAAAAACTATATAAATAGGCAGTTTTAAATTTAAAGTTTTTTCACATTCATTTACTCTTTTTGTTAGATATCTAATAAGATTTTTGGAATACTCCTTAGGATTATTTAAGAAAATTATAGTGTCAACAACTAAAATAATTCCATTTAGTTTGCTATGAAAAAAATTTTTATTGAGAAAAGTAAGGAATTTTTTCCATATATTTTTTTTAATTAAAAAATCTCTATTTTTATCTATATCATCTTCGGGTATTTCATCGCTACTTGTAGGCTTAAAAAATTCTTCTTGTGAAAAATAGTTTCCTTCTGTATCTAACAAAGCACCTTTTTTTGATACATAAAGTGCAAAATTTCTAGTAGACTTATGGAATTTTTTATAAGACTCTAAACTATCACTAAGTGGGTATTCGATGTCAGAATAATTAATAAAAGTGCTTTTTCCAGATCCTTCATTTCCTATGATGATAATTAAGGGTAAATTTTTTGTTTTTAAATCATTCTTCCATGTTTCTTTGGCATCTTTAAGAGATAAAAAGAAGTTTCTTTTAGATTTGTAAATGAACTCATCAGCTTCTTTTTTTAGGACTTTAAATTTTAATCTTTTTTCACTTTTTAAAGAAGATATAAAATTTATAATAGGCTTTAATAAAAAAAACAAAAAAACAATAAGCCAAATTATCAAAATAATACTAAATCTTAAAAATGAACTACTAAAAATATATATGTCATTAAAAGCTACCAAAGAACCCCAAAACCAAAATAAAATACTCAAAAGAAAAATACAACAAAGCAAAAAAGCAGTTATAAATAATCTTGATTTCACAAAATCAAATATTTTTTTAAACATCATTATTCCTTAGTAAAGTAAAAACAAATTAATATGCAAATATTTTGCAAAAATTTAATAGATTAAGATTAAAATGATACAATTTTGAATGTTAAAAAAAATTAAAGGAGTTTTTTTATGGCTGAACCAGCGTTTATAAAAATTGAAGGTTCCACACAAGGTTTGATTTCAAGCGGTGCATCTACTGAAGCGAGTATTGGCAATAGATATAAATCGGGTCATGAAGATGAAATCATGGCTCAAGAGGTATCTCATATTGTAACCGTACCTGTTGATCAGCAAAGTGGACAACCTTCTGGACAAAGAGTTCATAAGCCTTTTTCTTTTACTTGCTCATTAAATAAATCTGTGCCTTTGCTATATAATGCACTTACCAAAGGAGAAAGACTTCCAACAGTCGAAGTTCATTGGTTTAGAACCGCAACAAGTGGCGGATCTGAACATTTTTTTACTACAAAATTGGAAGATGCAATTATTACAAATATTGAATTAATAATGCCAAATGCACAAGAGTCAAGTAATCATGATAAAACCGAGCTTTTAAAAGTTTCAATGAGCTATAGAAAAGTAGTTTGGGAACATACTGCTGCTGGAACTAGCGGAAGTGATGATTGGAGAGAGGGCAAAGCTTAATTATAATTTATCTTAAATAATCCTGACTAAAATACATAATTATAGTTGGGATTGTATCGTGAATTATATCCATGGCATAATTATGATACGACCTTATACTTATTTGTACTAATAATTTGCATAATTAAAGCTTGTTTTTATATTATTTTTATCCTTTTATAGGTTTTGCATTTGATTTTTATTCTAGCAGTAAAACAATTTTTATTTAATTTTACTCATAACAAATAAATTGATATTTAAAAATTTAGTATATTTATTCTATATGTGTTAAATTTTTTATCAATACAGATATATTATTATCCACTTTAAGATTATTGGTTTCTAAATTGAAAATTGCATAGCTTAATACTCCTAATATAATCAATACTGGCACAACGATAATAAGTTTTTTAAAATACAATCTTATAAATTTTTGCCAAATATTTTCTTTCAAACCAGTTTTATATGCTTTATTAAAAGCTAACTCTTCTTCTATCTTATAAACCGGTTTTAAAGATGTGGCAATATTATTGCAAAAATGAATTATTTTTTCATCTCTATCCTTAGTCTCATTATATTTTCCTTTATAACCAAGAATCAAACAAGCATAGATAAATTCCAAAAAATCTTTAAACTTAAAAGGGTTATTAATCCAAGATGATGCAATATCATAAAAATTATTTCCACCTAAAGTTTCATCAAATAACCTTACAGTTAGAGTATTGTGAGCCCAAAAATTAATAAAAAGTTCATTTTTCATTAAGCTTTCATCTATAAAGACACAAAGACAATATTTGAATTTAATAATTTCTTTTTCATCATATTCTTTACATATACTTAATTTAGCGGTTATATCTAAAATTTTATTGATCAATGTTTCTCTAAGTTGATTAATATTACTTGTATCCATAGAGCTTATTTTTGAAAGTCTATAAGAAAGCAAAAGCAACTCCAAAGAATAATCAATAATTTTATTGTTTTTTAAACCATCAAAATCTGAATCAAGAAGTAAGCTTAATGCCTTTTTTTCTTCATTTATTTCTTTCATTGAAATACCGCCCACATTATAATATCAGGGTTTTTTATATTGTTGGTCAAGTACATACTAATGATACTTTCATTTTTAAAATCTTTAAACAGTTGATCTCTTTTATCTAATTTATAATAAACATAACCATTTAAATAAGGAATGCTAGATGGAACATTAGGTACTTGATCTACATTTAAGCCCTCAAGCTGAGTTGCGACTATATTTTTAATTTTACTTTGAGTATGTATCTTGCTTTGAATTTTAAAATTATTAAGTAGATATTCTGTAGTAACATCTGCACGAATTGCGAAATAAATTTCACTTTCTTCTAAAATTCCCGAATTATCAAAAATAAAATCATAAAAACCATTGCCGTTAATACTGGTCTTAGCTATAAAATATTTAGGGCTTGTGATTTTAGAAAATAACAATCTTAGATTATTCATCATATTTAAAAAAGTATTATAAAGATTATCGTGTTTATAAGGAATAAAATCTAAAAAAGATTCTTCGTTGCTAAAAGCTGCAAGCTCTCCTTGAAATTCTAAAAATTTTTCGTATAAAAATTCAGGATGTATTTTATCTTTTTTTGATAGATGTGAAAATATTAAATACCATTTTTTTAAAAGATTAAGGGATAAAAAAGTGCTAAAATCCAATGTATTTTTTGTTTGATCGATTCCTTTAAAAACATTAGATAGAACTTTTTTATGTTGATTGATTGAAAAAATAATTTCTTCCAAAAAGGATCTTATGGTAGATATTTTGCTGATATTTAAGCAAGTGGGTATAAAATCACTTTCTAATTCAATTTTTTTATTGATATCAATATTTTTAATTTTTGCAATTGGTAATTCAAGTTCATCAGGAGTTGAATTACCTAAAATGCCAAGTTTTAATCTTAAACTAGCAAGAAGTAAATCTTTTTTCTCTTGTGTAAAAGTCAGATTTTCAAGTTCGTACTCATCTTCAATTTTGTCCATTACATTAGATTTTGAATCATCATAATTTCTTAAAGCAATACTATTTCTAAGACATATAAACTTTGAATTTGGAAAAGTATTTCTTAAAGATAAATCAGCAATATCAGTAACTCCGATAGGAATTTTTAATACCACAACTGAATCAATTAAAGATTCATAATTGATTTCAATAGGCTCAGGCAACAAATCTTGCTCAGGTGCATTAAAAATGCTTCCATCTTGTGCGATACCTGAAATTTTAGAAAGTGCAATTTTTCCTTGCAATAACATCTCTTGAGAAAATTCCAAGTCTATTATTCCATATAAATTACTATATATATTTATAGTTTTAAGATCTATATTTCTATTAAAAAATCTTTCTTGCTGCTCAAAATGGGTTTGTCCAATATTAAGTCCATCAAACCAAGCAACTTTTAATTTATTTGCCATATATTATTCCTATTTAATTCTTTTGATACCTTCTTTGGATATTTCAAATTTTAAATACTTATTCTTCCCAAACCCATTTGCATCTTCGGTCTTTGCCCATATTTTTGTTGTTTTTTTTGTATTATTTGCAAATAATACAAGAATGCCTACATAAGGAACCTCTTCTTCATCTACTTTAACCGCGATAATATTGTCTTTAGGTGCAATTTGCGTTTTAATAGAATCAAGTTTATCCTTGCCTAGTACCCCCTCTTCTCTAGTAGCCAAATCTATATCACTTGCTTCTTCAAATTTTTTAATATCCTTAAGTTGATATACAATAGCCGTAACAGGAACATCATCATGTCTATTATTAAGATTGGAATTCTCTACATTATTTATCTTAACGCTAACAACACTTGAGCAAGCGCAAAAGAATAATGGCAATAAAAAAAATAAGCTTTTTTTACAAAACATGAAACTAAAGTATCCTTTCTATCTTAGAATATATAATTTATGATTAATTGAGTAATTTTTTTAAAAAATTAACATAATATTTTTTAAAATTTAATTATAATGAGGCAAATTTTTGGAGGAATTAAATGTATTTTTGTGATCAATTGAAAAATAATTTAGATGAACTACAAGAATTTCAGTTGCTTGAAGATGAGATGTCAAAATATAAGACTTTAAACCATGAAAATATTTCTTGGGATAAAGTTTATCAATATTCTCAGTTTATATTATTAAATCATTCTTTAGATTTTAAAATTTGCAACTATTTTCTTTTATCGTGTTTTAACTTAAACAATGAAGAATGCTTTGAAAAGCTTTTGCTTCTTTTTCAACATTTAAAAAAACTTATAGATGAAAATAATGCTTATATATTAGCTCAAAAGCGAAAAATTCAAATTTTTATTCAAAATTTTATTCAAGAATACAATAAAACAAAAGTGCGTATATCATCTGAGATTGTTAATCAATTTATTACTTTATTTTCCGAATTTGAAGATTTACTATCTTGCAATTTTGCAAAAATTGAAATTGCTCAAGTTGCACCACAACTTCCAAAACCTCCTGTAACTCAAGTCTCTGTAAACATTAGAAGCGATAATATTAACTCTTTAAACGAGAGAGAATATAAAAATTTTTATCAAAAACTTGCATTTGAGCTTTTGGAAGAGGATGAAAATAATCTCAATATCTACGCTTTATTCACCCAAGCAATGTGGGGAAAAATCAGGTGTTTGCCTGAATGTAATAATGAAAAAATTACTAAAATAAGAAAACCTGATGCAGATATAATTCGCATATTACTTTCTGATAAAGAAAATGACATAGAACATATTAAATGTTTTATGCATGAACTTATTTTAAATCCTTTTTGGATAGAGGGTGTGCAACTCTTTTGTGATTTTTTAGAAAAAAAGAAAAAAAATAAACAATTAGACATTCTTATAATATTAACAAGTGATTTTATTTCTAAATTTGATACTATTGAACTTCTCCGTTTTCAAAATGGTGATTTTATCTGCAAAGAAGAAGTTTATAAATATTTTGTTAAATCCAAAGAAAATAAAAAAAGTTTTTTTTCAAGTAAAAAAACTGACAAAGAACATACACTACAAGATTTTGAGCAAATGCTGATGAATATTGATAAAGAAAATTTTAATAATTCTATTATGAATAATATTAATTCCTTGCTAGATATGGTAAAAATTTTTGAGTCAAAAGGAATGAAAAAGAACTCTAAAATTTTAAATATATACTTAGTAGAGTTAATGGAGAAAACTCTACTAAAAGATTATCTAGCCGAAGAATACGAAAACGCAAAAAGTAAAATTAAGTGATACAAGATTAAATTTAGTAAATTTTAATATAATTATTAAACTAAAAATTTTGTTTTTAAGGATTTTAAATGTCAGATGGATCTTATGCTCCAAAAGAGCGGATTAATATTACATATAAAGCTAAAACTAATGGACAAAATGAGGATGTGGAGTTGCCGTTAAAATTAATGGTAATGGCAAATTTAAAAGGAAAAAACGAAACTCCTTTAGAGGAAAGAGAAATTTTGCAAATTAATAAGATTAATTTTGATCAAGTCATGAGAAAACTCAATATAACAACAAGTTTTAGCGTAAAAAACACTCTTGGAACAGGAGCTGAAGAGCTTGATGTTAAGCTCAATATTGCTAGTATGAAGGATTTTTCTCCAGATAGCTTAGCTAAACAAATACCCGAGCTAAACAAATTATTGCAGCTAAGAGAAGCATTAATGGCTTTAAAAGGTCCTATGGGTAATATTCCTGATTTTAGAAAAGCTGTTTTAGAAGCGTTAAAAAATGAAAAAACTAAAGAAAAATTACTTTTAGAAATTAAACAAGAAGAGCAAGGAAATTAAGATGGCAAATACTAAAGCAGTTGATATGCCAATTATTGAACAAATTATGGAGAAAAGCAAATACTCTAAAACCGATGAAAGTTATAGTATTGCTAAAAGAGGTGTTGCTGAATTTATTTCAGAAATTGTAAAAAGCGACAATGCTGAAGAAAAAATCAATAAATTTGCACTTGATGAAATGATAGCCCATATTGATTATTTACTCTCAAAACAAATGGATGAAGTTTTACATAATGAAGAATTTCAAAAACTTGAATCTACTTGGCGTGGACTTAGATTTCTAGTTGAAAGAACTGATTTTAATGAAAATATAAAAATTGACCTATTTGATATAAGAAAAGAAGAAGCTTTAGAGGATTTTGAAAACAATCCAGATATAACACAAAGCGTTGTTTATAAAAATATATATTCTTCAGAATATGGACAATTTGGAGGAGAGCCTGTAGGAGCAATCATTGGAGATTATCAACTTGGATCAGCAAGTCCTGATATGACTTTTTTAAATAAAATGGCTAGTATTGCGGCTATGAGTCATTCTCCCTTTTTAACATCTTTTGGACCAAAATTTTTTGGGCTTGATGATTATTCTGAACTTGCGAATATTCAAGATTTGCAAGGTTTGCTAGAAGGTCCTCAATATACAAGGTGGAGAACTTTTAGAGAAAATGAAGACTCTAAATATACAGGCTTACTAGTGACAAGATTTTTAGCAAGAAGCCCTTATGATCCTGAAGAAAACCCTATTAAAAGCTTTAACTATAAAGAAAATGTTCATGCTTCGCATAATCATTTATTGTGGGCTAATTCTTCGTATACTTTTTGTACAAGATTAACAGAAAGCTTTGCTAAATATAGATGGTGTGGAAATATTATAGGACCAAAAAGTGGAGGGACTGTTAAGGATCTGCCTACTTATCTTTATGAAAATTTTGGAACTATACAATCAAAAATACCTACAGAAGTTTTGATTACAGATAGGAGAGAGTATGAACTTGCCGAAGCAGGTTTTATAACCTTAACATTAAGAAGAGATAGTAATAATGCAGCATTTTTTTCAGCAAATTCTCCGTTAAAACCAAAATTATTTCAAAATACCCCAGAAGGTAAAGAAGCTGAAACAAATTACAGATTAGGAACTCAACTTCCATATATCTTTTTAATTTCAAGATTGGCACACTATTTAAAGGTTTTACAACGAGAAGAAATAGGGAGCTGGAAAGAAAGAAGCGATATTGAAAATGGACTTAATGAATGGATTAGACAATATATTTCCGATCAAGAAAATCCACCTTCTGAAGTAAGAAGTCGTCGTCCATTTAGAGCAGCACAAGTGAAAGTTAATGATATACCAGGAGAGCCAGGATGGTATAAAATAGGACTAAGTGTCCGACCTCATTTTAAATATATGGGCGGTAATTTTGAACTTTCTTTAGTAGGAAAATTAGATAAAGAATAACAATGTCCTTGCTAGATAAACTAATCCATAATTTAGATGAGCAAAACATTCATATTCCATTCTATCAAAATGATTTTGAGGATGTAAAAAACAATATAAAGGTTTTGCTCAATGCAAAAATTAATGATTGTTATGCTGTAAAAAATTTAGGAATGCCTAATATGGCTGATATTAATCTTAACTCTAATGAATTATGCGTATCAATGGCCAAGGAAATAAGAAAACTAATTGATAACTATGAAAAAAGAATATGTGTAGTTTCTATCACTTATGATAATAATTTAAGTCCTTGGCAACTTTCTTTTATTGTAAAATGTTTTTTTCAGGATGATCGTTTTAAAGAATTTAATATAGAAATCATCTTTAAAAACAATAGATATTGCGAGGTTAAATGAAGGATAATATTTTTTATTATCAAAAAGAGCTTGAATATCTATATGAAAAAAGAGAGTATTTTATAAAAAATTATCCAAAGTTAACACCATTTTTGGCATATGATAGCAAAGATCCTGATATAGAAAGAATTATTGAAAATTTAGCTATTTTAAGCTCTAAAATCCATCAAGAGCTTGATGAAAATATACCACACATTGCAGAATCTTTGATTAATATTGTTTCTCCAAATTATACAAATCCTTTACCTTCTTTATGCATGCAAGAATTTAAATTTGAACAAAATAGTAAAGAAAATAATTTAATTATTCCCAAAGGAACTCTTATTAAATCAAAACCAATAGACAAATGTGTTTGTGAATTTAAAACAGTATATGATGTTTATCTTTATTCTATCTCCATCAGCGAAGTTTTTATATCTAGTAAAAATCAAGATTATACTTTCAATTTAACTTTGCAAGTCAATAAGGCAGAAACGAAAATATGTGATTTGGGTTTGGAAAAAATTAATTTATATCTAGGCAATGATACCTATATGTCTAGTACTTTATTATTATACATGCATTCTTATTTAAAAGAATTAAAAATTCAAAGTTTAGATACTGATGAAGAATTTTTTCTTAATACCTATAATATTGAAAAAATAGGATTGAATCCAGACGAAAGTAGTTTATCTTATAATGATTTAGGTTTTGAAGCATTTTCCTTACTAAGAGAATATTTTTTCATGCCACATAAATTTAATTTTTTAAGAATCAATGGTTTGGATATTTTAAATAATTGCCAAGGAAAGACAATTAATATTGAATTTAAATTCTCTAAACCATTTCCTGCAAATTGTATTTTTAGAAAAGAATTACTTTCTTTAAGCATGACACCTATTATCAATATCTTTACAAAAAGTGCAGAACCTCTTATAAATAATCACAAAAAAGATAGTTATAGAATTTTTGTGGATAGAAGCCAACCTAAAGCTTACGAAATCATACAGACACTACAGGTTAAAGCACATAATAGTGAAGGCGGCAAAAGGTTATTAAAAAACTATAAAAGTTTTGAACGCTTTGAATTTTTAAAAGATAATCAAAAGGATTTTTATAGCGTAAATACTAAAAAGAATTCCAAAGGAGAAGTATTTAGCGAAATTTCTTTCTTTTCCTCTTATATAATGGATGAAACTATAAG
This sequence comes from Campylobacter jejuni, assembly GCF_001457695.1. Taxonomy (NCBI): domain Bacteria; kingdom Pseudomonadati; phylum Campylobacterota; class Epsilonproteobacteria; order Campylobacterales; family Campylobacteraceae; genus Campylobacter; species Campylobacter jejuni. The sequence continues at coordinate 1,009,383 of NZ_LN831025.1, forward strand.
TATTGATCTTTTGTGCTCCAATGGAGATTTACCTTCAAAATTAAAAATAGGTGATATTAATACCTGCGATCTAAAAGGTGTCGATACCAAAAATGTGGAAATTCCAAGCGAAACAAGAAGATGTAGTGTTGATGGTAATTTATTATGGAAGCTTGTTTCTGTGTTATCTTTTTCATATCAAACAATATTGAGCAAAAAAGCTTTTTTTGGTGTGTTGGAAAGCTATAGCTTTTTAGATAATCAATCAAATTGGAAGATTTATAAGCTTTTGCAAGAATCTATAATCGATATTCAAAGTAAAAGCACTTATTTAATAGATGAAAATATCACAAAAAAAGGGACCTTAGCTATTTTTAGTATTAAAGATTCGAAGTTTTACACTTTAGGCGAGGTATATTTATTGGGATTGATTATATCTAAATTTTTAGCTTCTTTTGCTAGTATTAACTCCTTTTGTGAGTTAAAAATAAGATGCCTCGACTCAAAAGAAATTTTACATTACCCTGCTTCTTTTGGAAAAAAAGCTTTAATATGAATAATCTTACTTCATATAGTTTTTTTAAATTAATAAAAAAATTAGAAAAAGACTATGGAAGAAAGAATATATTTTTAAGAACAAATAAAAGTTTAAAACATCCAAATAAAGATATAGAAAAAATCATTTTTTCAGAACACGAACAATCAGTTATAGAATTGTTTATAAATTTCATGGGGCTACATGGAGTCTCTTCACAACTTCCTTCATTTATGCTAGATAAACTGTCAAGAAATGAAGATGGCGACCAAGGTTGGACTCTATTCTTTGATTTCTTTAATCATTATTTGCTTTGGATATTTTTTGATGTAATAAGCTTAAAAAATTATCCACGATCTTTTAATGAAAATTTTAAAGATTCTATTTCAAAAATTTTATTTAGCATGTTGGGAATTAAAGAATACGATATTGCAAAAAAATATTTACCATTTGCACCTTTACTACTAAGTTTAAGACGACCTAAAACACACATTGAAAGAGTTTTACAGGTCAATTTTAAACTTAAGGATAAATTATCAATTATTGAAAATTTACCCCATCAAATTTTAATTTCAAATTCGCAAAAAAATAACTTAGGAATAAAGAACAATATTTTAGGAAATAATTTTATATTGGGCGATAAATTTATCTCTTATCAAAACAAAATAGCGATCTATATAAAGGATATTTCATATCAAGAAGCGGTTAAATTTATGCCCAATGGAACCAAACACGATGATTTAAAAAATAGCATAATGTTTTTAACAAATAATGAATTTTGTGTTGATTTATATCTTAAAATCAACTATTCTTCAGAAATGAAGTTTGTGTTAGGAGAAGAAAATACTGCCAAACTTGGTTGGGCAAAAATTTTAGGTAATACGCAAAAAAAATATACAATAGTATATATGAAACTATGTGAATAAGCTAACACAAAAATATGTTTAAAAAAATCACAACCTCTCTTCACCCATAAACCATACCCTAAAATAAACTTTATTTTACCCACTTTATGTTAAAATAAATCACATAAGCTTATAGGCTATTAATCATCAACAAACCCAAAAGGATCATCAATGTCCCTTAATTCTTACATGAGTCTTAATATATCAAATTCTACTTCAAATCCCCTACCCTTTAAAATCACTAAAGCCCTCATCAAAGAAAGTCTTGAAGAGCTTTTTTCTATAGAATGTGAAGGCTTTTTTGAAAGTTTAGAACAAGATTTATTTTCTTTAAATACTTTAACCAATGCTTCATCTCATCCAAGCACCCCTACAACTTTTAATTTTCATCCTAATGTTTTAATCGATCAAGAAGCTATTTTAAGTATCCATAATCCTTATGAGAATAATACCTTAAACTTTGATAACAATGAAGTAAAAAACTATAAGGGAATTATCACTTATATAAAATATCTAGGTATTAATCATGAAAGTGCTTTAAATATTAACGATAGCACTTCAAATACTAAGCAAATACAATACAAGCATTTTTTTTCTTTTAAGCTTCAATCAGTCTTGATAAGACTTTCTTTAAATAAAGCCAATCGTATTTATACTCATACTAATATTATAGAAGTGATTAAACAAACCCTTGGTTTTTATCAAGATATCTTACATAAAGAAATTGATTATTCTAATATACATTTTAATTATGAAGAACAAGAACTCATCTCTCAATACAATGAAAGTGATTTAGACTTTATTACAAGATTAAGCCATAATAATGGAATCTTTTTTTATGAAGATGAGAACACTATTTATTTTTGTGATGTGTATAAAAATGTAAAAAATAAAGAAATTGAGTATAATCCTAATATTAATAATATTTTAAATCAAGCTTGTATTTCTTCTATTTATAAAGAGCAAAGCTTAAGAACTAATTCTTTTACACATTCTAGTATTAATGCCAATACTCCTTTAAATCTTTTATCTTTACACTCTAGTAAAGTTCCTTATGAACAAGAACTTAATAACAAAGCTTGTTATAATGAACATTTTTATGAGAGTGAATATTCTTTTACAAAAAGCATTGATTTAAAGACTAAGCCTTCTCTTAAAGAAAAAAGAGCCTTAGTATTAAATGAAAGCTTACTAGCAAAAAGTAATATTTATCATCTTAGCTTAGGAGATTTTATCACTTTAAATTATAAGGAGTTTAATCATCAAGAAGAAATAAAAAATCAAGATGAAGAAAAACAAGATAAAGCTTCTTTGCTTAAAGACTTTATTATTATCACTAATACTCAAATCTTAATTGATGATGCCATCTTAGCTAATTCTATTAATACTAATGATCATTTAAATTTAAAAGATTTAAATTTAAGTAAATCTTATTCTAATACTTTAACTTTACTAAAAAAGAATATTATCTTTACTCCAAGTTTTAAAGCTAAACCTAAAGCTCCTAATAGCACTCAAGGTATTGTTATAGGAGAGAGTAAGGATATAGAAAGTGAGAGAAATACTATTTATACTGATGAGCATGGAAGGGTTAAGGTAAGGATTAATCTTTATGCCAATCAAGAAGAATTAGATAATGATACTTTTATTGCAAATGATATAGATACAAATTCTTCTAATTTATCAAGCAATACTTATAAATCTTATCATCACACTCCTTTTTTAAGAGTAGCTTCTCATATAGCAAGTAATCATTCAGGTTTTTTTCATACTCCAAGAATAGGAGATGAAGTGATTATTTCTTTTTTAGATGATGATATAGATAAACCTTATGTAAGTGGAAGTTTGTATAATGGGGCTACAACAATGCCCCAATATAATTATCCAAGATATAAAAGAGAAATCGCTACAAATGCATTGAGTTATTTAAGCGTAGTTCCTGCTATGATTGATAAAGGTTTAGATACATTAAAACTTCAAGAAAATACTGATTATGAATTAAGCTCTATAAACAATCATTATCTTACTTTGGCTAATTCCACAGTAGGAGTGGATAACACCGATGCAAGAGCAAGGAATGAAATTACCCTAAAAAACGACAAAGACAAAGAAGAAATTTATATCCTAGCACAAAAAGATTATAAAGAAGAAATAGGTAATAATTATGAGCAAACCATAAAAAATAATAAAACTTCAGAAGTGGGAGCCTTATATACCGAATTTATTACTTTAGGACATATGCAAAATATCATAGGTTTTAAAAATGTCAATGTAGGAGCTGAATATTTAGAAAATACCCTACTTTCTAAAGATACTAATGTGGGCTTAAGTAATACTTTAAATGTAGGAATCAGCAATGAAGTCAATATCGGACAAAACCACGAAGAAAAGATAGGAAATGATAAAAGAGTAATAATCAATAACAATCTAGAGCAAGATATCAAAAATGATTTTATCCAAAGAATAGGACATAACAAAAATGAAACCATAAAAGGTTCTTATGTGCTTCAAACCAATCAAAGTATAAAATTTTATTCCAAACAAGATCTAAGCATAGAAACAAATGAGTATTTCAAAGCTGAAGCTGATGATTCTATTAGTTTTAAAGCCAAGAAAAATTGCTCTTTTACAGCTGATAATGTAAATACTATGGCAAATCAAGAAAGTGTTTTAACAGCACAAAAACAAATCGTTTCTAGGGTAGGAAATACAACTATTACACAAACAAAAGATAAAATTATACTACAAGTAGGAACAACACAAGTGATTATAGATAGCAAAGGTTTAAGAGTAAAAGGAGGTGATTTAAGAGCGGATTAAAAGCAATTTTCTTAAAATTAAAACTAAAATCATAAAAAACCCAATTTACAAAGAAAGGAAAAACAATGAAAAAACTAGAAGATATCAAAGCTATGAGCTATCAAGAAAAAGATGAGTTAGAAGATTTAGTTCTTGAAATTATAGATGATAATGATTTAGTTAAGCTAAAAGATATTTTAAAGGATTATCCTGTAAAAATATCTTGTTATGAGCTTAATATTAAAGATGAGGATGGAGACTTTCCTTTATTTGATCCTTTTAATCTAATAATAAGAGCTGCACATGCTTGTGAAGATAATAATAATGATTTTTCTATTTTAGACTATTTATTTGATGAGTATGGATTAAGTTTAAAAGATCCTAAATATAATTTTGTTCTTATTGACATGAAACACATCAAAGAAGCTAATGATAAATATATCTTAATGGAAGAAGTAGAAGATGATCCTTGTATTTATCAAAACGCTCTAATTTATGATTATATACTCAATGCTGATAATCCAAATTCTCAAATCATTAAGTATCTAGTCAATCGTGGAGCTAAATTTGAAGTGCATAAAGATGGCTTTGGTTGGACTCCTATGCATTTTTGGGTTATGCAAAATAATTATGAATTATTAGAATTAGCTATTAAAGGAGGAGCTAATGTAGATATGCAAACCTTGCTTGATCCAAAAAGCGAATACAATGAAACCCTTTTATTTGAAGCTGTAAAAGAAGCAGAAACCTATAGGGTTACACAGCTTTTAATCGAACTTGGAGCTAATGTAAATTTTATCACCCCAACATCTCCTTTAGATAATGCAAAAGGATCTAGAAATAAAAAGCTTTTAAAAGATGCAGGAGCAATGACTTCAGCTCAACTTGACAAAAAATACAATATATACTGGGATAGTGAAGAGTGCGAAAAAGATGAAAGCTATATGGAAAAATATTGTAAATTACTAAACGATGCTATAAAAAAGGCTAAAGAAAGTGAATGAGGGAATAAAAATTGACTTTGCTAAAGTCAATTTTCATATCAAAGAATTCCAAAAAGTTTATATATTAGAAAATTGTAAATTATGTTTTTACAGTCCTTTTCATTTGCAAACACAAAATGGAAAAGAAGTGAAAAAAATAGAAAAAAAAGGCAAATCTAAAATTTATCTTATAGATGAGGATGGAAAAACTGTAGATATTGATAAAACTTCAGAGCAAAACAAAATAAAAGCAAGAGAAGAAAAAAGAAAAAAAGAAGAAAAAAGTAAAAATGTATTATTTAGCAATGATGAAAAGGGAAATGATGCAATCAATGCTTATTTTGGTGAGAAGAATATTGATACGCTAAATAAAGCCTATGAAGAAAGAGAAGCCAAGCCTTTATCAAGAAATACAGAAAATTTTAAAGACTATGATATATTTTACGATGTTTATACAAGTAAAGATAATGATATCAAAAGTTTAAATGAAGAGCTAGGATATGATGGCTTTGAAGTAAAAAATGGTATAGCTAAAGTTGGAGCAGAATTTTTTGATAAATGCTTTGAAAAAGGAATTTATGTTTTAATACCAAGATTAGTATCTTTAGATAAAAATGAAACATTACACTTTGATCCTGTGCCTTTAGAAGATAAGGGCTTTGTAGTGACTGATTTTAGAAAAGGAAGAAAGGAAGAAAAAAATATAGATTTAAGCTTTCAAAGAAATATAGCTAAAATAAAAAATCCTAATTTAACTTTACAAAGCCCTAAAGAATTCCTACAAGCCTTAAATGAAAATAAAGAATTTACAGAAGATGATAAAATACAACAAGCACAAGCTATTAAAAAAGCTTGTGGAAAAAAAGCAGATGAAATAACCAAAATCTTGCTTAAAGATGATAAAAGTTTAAAAGATATTATTACAGATAAAGAAAAATTAGAGGAAAGAATTGGCAGATTGCAAGATAATAAAAACAAATCACCTAAAGAACTAAATCTACTAGGTAGACTTGAATTTTTACAAAGAAATCAAAAAAAAGTTAAAGATTATAAAGACATTATAAAAGTTCTTCAAAACCCTCAACAAACTAGTAATGCCAATAAAAATAACACTGATGATAACAAGAAAAAGAAACTGACTAAAAAAAATCAAAACCAAGAAGAACAAAAAAATAAAAATATCAATTCAAAAGATATAGGAGATGCAGGTGAATATGCTGCTTCTATGCTTTTTGCTAAAAGATCAACTAGGTATTTATCCAATAGAAGAAAAATAGATGCAAATTTTAATACCCATAGTTTTAATCATACCATACCTGATTTTTTAGTAACCTTAAATGATTACCCTACTTTAGTAGAGGTTAAAAATGTCCAAGATCAAGCTTTAACAGAACAAATAAGCTTTGAGTTAAAACTTGCTAGAGAATATGAGCTTGATTATTTATTTTTATGCAATCATTACACAAAATTAATAGATAATATAACTAATCTAGAGATATTTAATAAAGACAATAAAAACCATAAAGGATCAAGAAGTGGTTTTATCTACCACAGACATGCTCACAGAAGCATAAAAACAATATTTAAAGAAATGTATCTACATCACATAAAAGGAGCAGCACCTAATAAAATTATCATAAAAAGATTAAATTTAAATAATTCTGCTAATATAGAAGAAGAATTAAACAAAAACAAACAAATACAAAAAAATTAAAGGAAAAACAATGAAAAAACTAGAAGATATCAAAGCTATGAGTTACAAACAAAAAGATGAATTAGAAGATTTAGTTCTTGAAATTATAGATAATAATGATTTAGTTAAGCTAAAAGATATTTTAAAGGATTATCCTGTAAAAATATCTTGTTATGAGCTTCATTTTAAAAATAAAGATAATGAATACCCTTTATTTGAACCTATGAATTTAATATTAAGAGCTGCATTTGCTTGTGAAGATAATAATAATGATTTTTCTATTTTAGATTATTTATTTGATGAGTATGGTTTAAGTTTAAAAGATCCTAAATATAATTTTTATCATAGTGATATGAAATATATTAAAGAAGCTAATGATAAATATATCTTAATGGAAGAAGTAGAAGATACCATTATTTATCAAAACGCCCTAATTTATGATTATATATTAAGTGCTGATAATCCAAATTCTCAAATCATTAAGTATCTAGTCAATCGTGGAGCTAAATTTGAAGTGCATGAAGATGACTTTGGTTGGACTCCTATGCATTTTTGGGCTAGACGCAATAATTATGAATTATTAGAACTAGCTATTAAAGGAGGAGCTAATGTAGATATGCAAACTTTTAGTAAATTAAGAAAATACAGCAAAACTCTTTTATTTGAAGCTGTAAGCGAACCTGAAACTTATAAGGTTACACAGCTTTTAATCGAACTTGGAGCTAATGTGAATTTTGCTACCCCAAGAACTCCTTTAGATGATGCAAAAGGATCTAGAAATAAAAAACTTTTAAAAGATGCAGGAGCAATGACTTCAAATGAAATTAGAAAAAAATATAATTTACCAGCATATGATGATTCTCATTGTGAAATTGATGGAAAAACTGATTTTGATTTATTGGGTAAATATCGTGATGAATGCTCCAAACTTTTAAACGATGCTATAAAAAAGGCTAAAGAAAGTGAATGAGGGAATAGAAATTCACTTTGCTAAAATAAATTATAAGGAAAGATAATGAAAAATAAAAAATTATTGGATGATGAATATATACAAGAAGTGTTTAAATACTATCTTAAAAATGACAATTATTTAAAAGATGCTTTATATGGTTTAAAAAAATACGAACGAAGAGCTTTTATAAGTAGCATTTTAAGCTATGAATATAAAAATTTAGTAGAAAATGGCAATTTAAAAGTTGATGCAAAATATAAAGTTACCTTGCCGCCTAATCTTATTGCTGTTTTAGAATATGATAAAAGTGAATTTAATGGCGTAAATCTTCGAAATTTTATAAATGATTTGGAATTTGAATTAGAACATATAGAAATGGAACTTTATGACGATCCTGCTGACTTTGAAGGGGGAGATTATTATAATGAAGATAGCGATTGTGATGAAGATTATACAGTAGAAGATTGGGTAGAAGATCAAGTAAGTGATATTAAAGACTTTTTATATGCTTTAAAAGATTTTAAATGAAACAAACATTAAGCTCTAATCGAGTAAGCTTTTATCTTTTTTCTACTAAAACTTTTAGTGATGAAAAATATCTTAATGCTTGGAGCTTAAAAGGCGAGCGTTTAAATGCCAAAGATTGGTTTGAATTTAAACAAGCCAATAAAGACAAATTTTATAATAAGCATTTAGAAAATACCTTAAAAACTATGCAAGAGTTTAAAGCTTATTTTAGTGTTGATCAATTTGAAGGCATAAATCTACATGGTGATGATGAATGGCTTGATTTTTTGCCTTCAAATTATACTCAATTTTATAATCGTTTATGTAGAGATAAAAGTAAATATATTTTACATCGATATTATCAAAAAAATGATTTGACAGAGATTGGTATGCTTAAAAATCTTTCTCCTAATTTTCCTTTTTGGGATGAAAAAGGAGAAAATTTTTCTCAAAATCAAATTGATATTTTTATAGAAAAAGATAATTTAGCACCCTGCTTTAATAAATATGATATTTATTTTAATTCTTCACTTGAGCTAAGCTTTAATTTTAGTGATGAAAGCTTAGAATATTTAATTAACAATTATAATCACAGAATCAATCATACTTTTACTCCAAAAAGTCAAGATGAGATACAAAAAGAATTAAATTTAAGCAAAGAAGATAAAATCATTTTAGAACTTGAAAATATGTTTTTAAATCTTTGTAAAGGAATCAGTGCTGATTATGCTTTTATGGATTTTTCTTATTTTTTTGTAGGATATGATCATACTTTAGATTCTAAAAATAATACTTTAAAATCTTATCCCATTAATCAAGATAAATTAATTCATAAAAGAAGTTTTAAAGAATATATAGAAGAATACGCAAATACTTACTTTTTAAATTATTATTCTAAAGAGTTTTTAAATGAACTTGACAATCAAGAATTAAACAAAGATAGACTTAATTATTATCTTATTAATTACAACAAAATTCCAAAAAACACAGAAGAAGAAAACATACAAGGCATACTTTCTAAACAAAAAGATATAGATATCAATTTTGTAAATTTTATAGATTATAAAGACTATGTTTATAAAAATAAAGATGATTTTTGGGAGTTTTCAGCAAAAGAAAATTCTATACTTTGGGAAAAATTTCTAAGTAAAAATACCCTAAAACCTTTTCCTTTAAATTTTGATTGCTCTTTAGAAGAAAAGCTTCTTTATGCTAAAGATGAACAACTAGAAAACATACTTAAAACCCACAAGACTTTTCATGGCTAAAAAAAGAACAATCCTTATTCCTAGAATAGAAGATATTAATATAACTCCTGATACTTCTTGTTTGCATCCTATCTTAGAAGATAATACTTTAGTATGCTTACATGGAGGTAGAGTTAAGTTAAAAGCAAAAAAAGCTAAAAGAATAAAATCAGACAATGTTCCTATTATGCTTGATAATGAAATACAAGGAGCCAGTATAAGTGGATGTTTAAATCCACCTATACTAGGAGGACCTTGTACTAAAGTAGCTATGGTATTTGCTTATACTTATTCAGATCATAAAGTTAATAATAAACATTCTGTGTTACAAATGGGTTTGATAGGAATGAGTATAAAAGGTTATCCTATATTTGCTATACCCAAAAAGAATAAGATTAAATTTGCTTTAGCTAAAATACAAGCTAGTCCTCTTGCTAAGATTAAATTTGATAGGATAAGATGGGAAGGGGGAGGAAGCGATAACAAACAACCACCAATTCAAACCCATCATATTGCCACTGATAAGAATAAAAAATATACTCCAAAATTTCAAGAGATACTTAATTCATATGATTTAAAACTAAATGGAGATTGGAATAAAGTTAAAATGCCACATCGCGGAAGACATCCTAATGAATATCATGAATATATTCTTGAAAAAATGAGTAAAATTGATAAAATAGCAAGAGGAGATAAGGATAAATTCTTAAAAGAATTTGAAAAACTAAAAGAAGAAATCAAAAATAATCCTGCTATACTTCGCAAAGAATACTATAAGGAGAGAAAATAATGAAATATTATAAAATGATGTATAATGGACAACATAATGACGTTGATAATTGGATAAATTGTATTAAACCAGATATAAAAAATAATGACAAATATGCACTTTTAGAATCCAAACCTATCACAAATTGGCAAACACCTAGTTTTGAAATCGATAAAGATGATGGTAAAATACTGACCGATTTAATATCTAATGTATATAATTGGCGTATAGTCTCTCCTAAATTTATAAATTTAATGCAAGATTTAATTAAAGATTGTGTGCAATATTTAGATGTAGAAATTAAAAGTCAGGAAATAAATTATTATGATTGTAAAATTATGCATGTAACAAAATCACTTGAGGCTTTAGATTATGAACATTCTGTATATACTTATATGGGTGATAATGATGAATATTTAAGTATTACTAAAGCTGTTTTAAAAAAATCAAAACTTGATGGAAGCCATATATTTAGAATTAAAGATGATGAAGTACCTGTTTTTGTATCAAGTGAATTTAGAAAAATAGTAAGAGAAAACAATTTATTAGGTTTTAGTTTTAGTGAAGTTATGGTATATGAAAATTAATCATATGAAAATATTGCAATTATAAACTATATAATTTATTAGGTTTTATCAAACAAATACCATAATAAAGGATAAAAAATGACAAGAGAACAAGCAGAATTAATTATAGAAGAAGAAAAGTTGATTGATACAGATTGGTATCCTTCTTATAAACATTCAGGAGAATACCATCTTACTATGTGGTTTGATTCTGATAATAATAAATACGAAGCTGTTTATATTGGAGAAAGGGGAAGTGTTGAACTTGAGTATTCTTTTGATAGTGAAAAAGAAGCCATTGATAAAATGTTGCAGATGAATTATGAACAAAAAAAATACAATGGAAAAGACATTAAAGAATATCTAACAAAAGAAGTAGCACTAAGAATCATCAAAGAAGAAAAGTTAGAAGTGATTTGGTATGATGAAGCACTTAAACCTTTATGTGCAGGTATTAAACACGATAAACAAAGAGATAAATACATTTCTTTTATCACTAATGCTAAAGCAGAGCTTATAGAATATAGAAGTATTGAATTTGATGGGGATAGATACAGTGAAACCTTTAAGGAAATGCTTAACGATGAATTTCTAGCCCTTTATGCTCTTATCAATCGTGCTAGAATGATTAAACAAAATAGAATTAGCTTTGTATAAATGTTTTATGATTTAATTTAATCTTAGCGAGTTTAAAAACCCACAAGACTTTTCATGGCTAAAAAAAGAACAATCCTTATTCCTAGAATAGAAGATATTAATATAACTCCTGATACTTCTTGTATGCATCCTATCTTAGAAGATAATACTTTAGTATGCTTACATGGAGGTAGAGTTAAGTTAAAAGCAAAAAAAGCTAAAAGAATAAAATCAGACAATGTTCCTATTATGCTTGATAATGAAATACAAGGAGCCAGTATAAGTGGATGTTTAAATCCACCTATACTAGGAGGACCTTGTACTAAAGTAGCTATGGTATTTGCTTATACTTATTCAGATCATAAAGTTAATAATAAACATTCTGTGTTACAAATGGGTTTGATAGGAATGAGTATAAAAGGTTATCCTATATTTGCTATACCCAAAAAGAATAAGATTAAATTTGCTTTAGCTAAAATACAAGCTAGTCCTCTTGCTAAGATTAAATATGATAGGATAAGATGGGAAGGGATGGGAGGTAAAAGAAATAAGAAAAATAAAAATGATAAAGCAAGGCAAATACAAGCATTAAAAAATAATCGGCAAAAAGGTAATTATACTGAAATGCAAATGGATAAATATTACAAAGCTAAAGGCTATAAAAGAATTAGTTTAAATAAAGTTCAAGGACTTGATGATAAAATTCATCATGGAATTGATGGAATTTATTACAATCCAAATAAAAACCCAAAATATATCATTGCAGAAGCTAAGTTTAGAACAAGCAAATTAGATATAAAAACTAAGCAAATGAGTGATGAATGGATAACAGAAAAGAGTAGAAATAGACTTGGCATTGTAGATGAAAAACATAGAAAAGAAATAAAAGAACTTCTTAAAAAAAATAGCAATGAAGTCAGAAAAGATTTATTTCATGTTGATAAAAAAGGCAATGTGAGTATTAAAGAATTAGATAAAAATGCAAAAACCAAAAACTTAATAGAAAGGATAGAAAATGGCAAGAGATACTAGCAAAGATGAAGCGTATTTTACGAAACATATAATAGAGTGGGAAGAAGAAATTAAAGAAGATGAAAAAAAACTCTTAGAACTTCCACTAGGAGATGCAAGAAGGGAAAATTATTTTTTTTCTATAACAGATGGAAAAAAATGTATTGCTATAGATAAATACTCTCGTGGTGATGATATAAATCTAGTTAAAAAAGATTTAGAAGCATACATACTATTAAAACAAAAAAATCGTTTAGAATTTGCAATTGATATTGGTTATTATAGAGGAAATGCTCTTGAACTTTGTATTAGAGTATTGCTAGATATGGATACTGCTTGTGTATTAGAATTAATAGAAGAAGATGAGAGAAAAAGAAGAGATATTCTCAATAGGGACTGGTTTTTGCATTTTATAGGATCTAAGGGTAAGAATTTAAATTTAGAACGCAAATGTATTCGCAAAGAACACGAGCTTATTAAAGAATTTGTAGCCACTAAGGATATTGAGTTTTTACATCAATATATGAAAAAACATACAAGATTAAGAGATCCTCTAGATACTTGGGATCTTGAAGGTGCAGCAATTGTAAAGCTAATGAATTTAGATAAAGAAGAATTTAAACAATACAAATACTTTCCTTATGATTTAATATAAAAAGATTTTTAGTTATAATTTCATTTTATATTTAAGGAAAAATTTATGGAAGATTTAAAACTTTTACAAAGGCGTTGGGAAGAAGCTTATGAAGCTATGCCTAAACTTTATGAAACACCCGATGGGTTAATAATAAATTTCACCCTAAGTGAAGATACAGATACTATTCTTTTTAAAAAACCTTGGGAAAATTTTGAATTAGATGATGAAGATAAAGAAACCAAATGGAGGCTGAGTTTTTTTAGCATTAGCAAAGATGAGCCTTTGGGGTATTTAGAGTATAAAGAAGCTTTAGAGAAATTGCAAGATTTTTCTTTAATTCAATCAGAAGAAAGGATTTTAATTAGAGCAATGAGTTTAGAAGAGCTTGAAAGCTTAGAGCTTAAAGGGTGGTAATGCTTCCTCAACCTATATTTTTAAATAAACTTATAGAATTTTTATCTGATGAAAATTTAGATATTGTAAATATGAAAAAAGGTGTAGATAAAATTTTTTCTAAAAAAGATTTTTACGCTATATTAGAATTAAATATTAAAATTATGAATATAGCGAAATTAATTTTTAAAAGTGATGAACAATTAAATATATTATTACCACAAGCTTCTAATTATAAGAATACAAATTATTTTCCTCAAGAATTAGAGTTAAAAAAAGAAATGGATGTTAATCTTAATGATTTAAAAAATTGTGATAATAAAAAAATAATAGAAATAATTAAGCAAGAATATCAAAATAATCTGATTAAAGAATTGGATATTAATTCTCAAAAAGAAAAAATCAAAATACTTTTTATTATTAATGAAGTGCCAAAATTTTTAAAATCAATCTATAAAGAATGTGAGTTTAAAGAATATGGATTAGCAAATTATTTGGAATTTGATGAAATTTGGGGTTTTTATGAAAATAATACTAGATATTTTACTATTTTAACTCCCATGGGTGCAAATAAAATAAAATTGCGTTTAGAAAATACACAAAACAGCGAAAAAGAACTCAATATCATAGAAGTAAATTTAGATAAAAATAGATTTTAATAACAAAAATAAGCAATTTCTTTTTCTACTCAAATTTAGGCTATTTGTGTTAAAATAATAAATATAAAAATTAAAAACATAGTGGATTTATACCAAATTATAAACACCATAAACTCAACCCCCAAAAGGATCATCAATGTCCCTTAATTCTTACATGAGTCTTGATATTTTAAATTCTACTTCAAATCCCCTACCCTTTAAAATCACTAAAGCCCTCATCAAAGAAAGTCTTGAAGAGCTTTTTTCTATAGAATGTGAAGGCTTTTTTGAAAGTTTAGAACAAGATTTATTTTCTTTAAATACTTTAACCAATGCTTCATCTCATCCAAGCACCCCTACAACTTTTAATTTTCATCCTAATGTTTTAATCGATCAAGAAGCTATTTTAAGTATCCATAATCCTTATGAGAATAATACCTTAAACTTTGATAACAATGAAGTAAAAAACTATAAGGGAATTATCACTTATATAAAATATCTAGGTATTAATCATGAAAGTGCTTTAAATATTAACGATAGCACTTCAAATACTAAGCAAATACAATACAAGCATTTTTTTTCTTTTAAGCTTCAATCAGTCTTGATAAGACTTTCTTTAAATAAAGCCAATCGTATTTATACTCATACTAATATTATAGAAGTGATTAAACAAACCCTTGGTTTTTATCAAGATATCTTACATAAAGAAATTGATTATTCTAATATACATTTTAATTATGAAGAACAAGAACTCATCTCTCAATACAATGAAAGTGATTTAGACTTTATTACAAGATTAAGCCATAATAATGGAATCTTTTTTTATGAAGATGAGAACACTATTTATTTTTGTGATGTGTATAAAAATGTAAAAAATAAAGAAATTGAGTATAATCCTAATATTAATAATATTTTAAATCAAGCTTGTATTTCTTCTATTTATAAAGAGCAAAGCTTAAGAACTAATTCTTTTACACATTCTAGTATTAATGCCAATACTCCTTTAAATCTTTTATCTTTACACTCTAGTAAAGTTCCTTATGAACAAGAACTTAATAACAAAGCTTGTTATAATGAACATTTTTATGAGAGTGAATATTCTTTTACAAAAAGCATTGATTTAAAGACTAAGCCTTCTCTTAAAGAAAAAAGAGCCTTAGTATTAAATGAAAGCTTACTAGCAAAAAGTAATATTTATCATCTTAGCTTAGGAGATTTTATCACTTTAAATTATAAGGAGTTTAATCATCAAGAAGAAATAAAAAATCAAGATGAAGAAAAACAAGATAAAGCTTCTTTGCTTAAAGACTTTATTATTATCACTAATACTCAAATCTTAATTGATGATGCCATCTTAGCTAATTCTATTAATACTAATGATCATTTAAATTTAAAAGATTTAAATTTAAGTAAATCTTATTCTAATACTTTAACTTTACTAAAAAAGAATATTATCTTTACTCCAAGTTTTAAAGCTAAACCTAAAGCTCCTAATAGCACTCAAGGTATTGTTATAGGAGAGAGTAAGGATATAGAAAGTGAGAGAAATACTATTTATACTGATGAGCATGGAAGGGTTAAGGTAAGGATTAATCTTTATGCCAATCAAGAAGAATTAGATAATGATACTTTTATTGCAAATGATATAGATACAAATTCTTCTAATTTATCAAGCAATACTTATAAATCTTATCATCACACTCCTTTTTTAAGAGTAGCTTCTCATATAGCAAGTAATCATTCAGGTTTTTTTCATACTCCAAGAATAGGAGATGAAGTGATTATTTCTTTTTTAGATGATGATATAGATAAACCTTATGTAAGTGGAAGTTTGTATAATGGGGCTACAACAATGCCTCAATATAATTATCCAAGATATAAAAGAGAAATCGCTACAAATGCATTGAGTTATTTAAGCGTAGTTCCTGCTATGATTGATAAAGGTTTAGATACATTAAAACTTCAAGAAAATACTGATTATGAATTAAGCTCTATAAACAATCATTATCTTACTTTGGCTAATTCCACAGTAGGAGTGGATAACACCGATGCAAGAGCAAGGAATGAAATTACCCTAAAAAACGACAAAGACAAAGAAGAAATTTATATCCTAGCACAAAAAGATTATAAAGAAGAAATAGGTAATAATTATGAGCAAACCATAAAAAATAATAAAACTTCAGAAGTGGGAGCCTTATATACCGAATTTATTACTTTAGGACATATGCAAAATATCATAGGTTTTAAAAATGTCAATGTAGGAGCTGAATATTTAGAAAATACCCTACTTTCTAAAGATACTAATGTGGGCTTAAGTAATACTTTAAATGTAGGAACAGATCAAGAAGTAAAAATCCATAAAAATAGCTATGAAAAAGTAGGAGAAAATAAAAAGGTAGAAATAGGCACAAACTACGAAGAAAGAATTACAGGAGAACACACAAGTTCTGTATCATCTAATAGAAAAACATTTATTAGAGGTTATCATCATACACAAAGTCAAGGAAAATATAGTGTTTATACAGATTCTGAACTTGTAACAGAAGCAAAAGGTAATATTCAAGAGCATACAGAAAAATCTATCTTTATGGTTGCTAAAAAAGATCACTGTGTTAATGCAGAAAATGTTTCATCTTTAGCACAAAAAGACAATACTATTGTAGCGCACAATAGAATAATTAATCAAGTAAAATCCACTTCTATAACAACTACAGCTAAAGAAGTTATTATCCAAGTTGGAGGGGTTCAAGTGATTATAGATAATAAAGGATTGAGAGTTAAAGGAGGAGATTTAAGAGCAGATTAAGTGATATAAATTTATAAATAGTCAAAATTTTTAAAAATTTAAAAATTTGTTATTAAAAATAAAAAATTATAAAAAAGGAAATAAAATGACTAAAGAAAAAATCATCTCTTATGAAGAAGTTCAAGCTAATCCTATGCTTAAATGGTTTTTTGACCGAGAAATCAAACATAGCATTAAAGATAAATATTATAAAGAATGGCAAGAATTTATCCATAAAGAAGGTATAAATGTAGTTTGCATCATAGAAGATCCAAAAGGTAAGGATATTTATGAATTAGATCTATGGTATAGAAGTACAATATTAGATCCATTATTTCACCTTGCTTGGTGTTATGATTATGAATTTTTTGAATTTATTTTACAATTTGTAAAAGATCAAACATGGTTGAATTTTTTACTTGGATGTAATGCAATTGGTTGGAGTGAAGATGAGCTAGATTTAGAGCATACAAAAAAAATTATTAAACTTTTAGTGGATAAAGGAGCTAATATCAATGCTTATTTTTATGATAGCGATGGACAATACAAACCTATAATCTTTCATACTATCCCCTTAGGCCTTGCCAGTAAAACAGAAAGAGCTAATAAATTAGAACTTTTACATTTTTTATTAGAATTAGGAGCAGATCCTAATCTTAAAAATTCAGAGGGTGAAAATTTATTACATAGATTTCTTCTTTCAGAAGAGCAAAAATTTGCTAATGCTTTAATCGATAGTGGTAAAATAAAAGATATCAATGAAATCATAGAATATAATAAAGGGGCTATTAATTACGGAGAGAGTGCTTTGATATTGGCTGTAGAAGAATGTTATTCTAGCACAGTTAAAAAACTCATTGAAGCAGAAGCCAATGTGAATGTTTTTGATCATTTTGGAGAATCAGCTCTTGATCTTATAGAAAATAAAAGCGAAACCATAAAAAAATACCTTCTTAAAGCAGGAGCTAAAAGTTCTTTAGAACTTTTAGGCAGTGAAGAAAAACTTAGAGAATTTAAAGATGAAATGCGGGATAAAAGAAAAATACAAGAAAAAATAGGAAAAGAGCGCAAAAAACAACTTAAGGAAAACTACCGAGCTATCGTAGAAAAAACTCCTTTAGTGTTTCATAGAGATATAGAAGTGACTAAGGCATAAAATGATCACTATACATACAGGAGAGATTGAGTTAATGCTGTGTGAGGAGGCACATTTTCATGAGGATTATGAAAATAAGATCAAAAATATCCCTATCATAGGAGCTAAGGTAAAAATATATGATAAAGATAAAAAGACACTCCTGTATGATAATACTGCCAATGATCAAGGAAAAATAGAAATTTCTAATAGTGAGATTAAAGATGAGGAATTAAGTTTTTATATAGAATTAGAACATCCTGACTTTGATGAAAAACCTATAGGAGGACATGTTTTTTTAAGAAAAGGTTTAGAAAAACAAGAAAATCCTATTTATTTTAGAAGGACTAAACTAAGATTAAAACATACTCCTTTTGAGAAATTACAAACTCCTAAAGAATTCAAAGAAGCTCTTGAGGTGAGTGATGAAGAAAGAAAACATTATCAAGAAAAAGATGGAGAATTAGATCAAGATCTAAATAGTTTAAAAGCTAAAGCAGAAGAAATTTTAGCAAGAAATGAAGCCATCATTGAAAAAACTTATGAAGAGGAAATGAAAAAAGCAAACGAGCAATTACAACAAGCTACAACTAACAAAGAGAAAGATGAAATCAAGAAAAAAATAGATAAAATTGAAAATGATAGAGAAGCTAAGGTTAAAAGACATAATAAACAAACAGTTGATTTGAAAGATATTGTTAATAACAAAAACACTAAAAAACTTAAAAATTTCATCAATAAAAGAGCAGGAGCTGACTATGCTGAATGGGTTGTTTCTCTTGCTCTTTTAAGACATGCTCCTCATCTTTATCATCAAAGAATCAATGCAGATGGTGTTTTTAAAGAAGATGGAATTCGTAGTGGAAAAGGTAGTGATCCTGACTTTATTATCACACTTAAGGATAAAAAAAGAATGATAGTAGAGGTTAAAAACTATGCTTATAGTAGCGCTTTAAATTTAACCGATCAAATTTCTTATCAATTAAAATGTGTAAGATTATATGGAATGGACTATGCTATAGCTTGCAATAAAAGCACAGAAATAACCGATCATGGTAAGAATTATAAGTCTGTTTTTAAAGAACCAAACAATCAAGCAAAAGCTAAAACTAAAGAAGAAAAAGAGTATTCTATAAATTTTAATAAAAAACGTTTTAAAGAGCCAGAAAATCAAACAAAGGAAGAGGCTGAAAATCTTTTAAAAGATGAAGAGAAAGGTTTAAGATCTGCACTTATAAGAATGTATAAGGAAGCTTTGAATGGAGGGCCTAGTTGGGTTTTTATCAAAAGACTTAATTTTAGAAGCAATTTAGGAAAAATCAATGGGGAAGATTTTAATCTGGATAAACATTTTGTGAATTTTTATGCTAATTTACATTCTCAAGATAGAAAAGAAATCAGTGCTGATTTTCAAGTTATTTTAGAACCTTAGGAGGAAAAAATGGTAAAAGAAATTGATTATGATTTACTTATAGCAATTGAAGAATCTGATGTAAGAAAGTTTCAAATTGTTTTAGAAAAAGGAGCTAATATTAATGGTATTGTGAATAAAGAATACAAAGAATATGGAGATTTTAAATCAAGTTGTGGTTTTACATTTTTAGCCGTAGCCGCGGAAATAGCATTATACGAGACTATAAATGCTCATCATGACAAAAAAGGTTTTAATAAAGAAGAATATGAAAAAGAATACAGCGATGCTTTTGAAATTTTTAATACCTTAAAAGCTTTAAAACCAAATGAAAACCAAGAAGGTTGCACCAGTGCAAAAATTTGCATAGAAAACATTGCCCAAACAAGAGAAATGGAGCTTTATGATGATCCTTATTGTTATGGATATGATGAATTTGATGAAGAAATGAGTGAAGATGAATGGATAAGTGAAGATCCTGCTATAGAATATTTAAAAAGTTTTAAATTTGAATGAAAACACAAAATATAAGTGCCAATCAAATTAGCTTTCATCTTTTTTCTACTAAAACTTTTAGTGATGAAAAATATCTTAATGCTTGGAGCTTAAAAGGCGAGCGTTTAAATGCCAAAGATTGGTTTGAATTTAAACAAGCCAATAAAGACAAATTTTATAATAAGCATTTAGAAAATACCTTAAAAACTATGCAAGAGTTTAAAGCTTATTTTAGTGTTGATCAATTTGAAGGCATAAATCTACATGGTGATGATGAATGGCTTGATTTTTTGCCTTCAAATTATACTCAATTTTATAATCGTTTATGTAGAGATAAAAGTAAATATATTTTACATCGATATTATCAAAAAAATGATTTGACAGAGATTGGTATGCTTAAAAATCTTTCTCCTAATTTTCCTTTTTGGGATGAAAAAGGAGAAAATTTTTCTCAAAATCAAATTGATATTTTTATAGAAAAAGATAATTTAGCACCCTGCTTTAATAAATATGATATTTATTTTAATTCTTCACTTGAGCTAAGCTTTAATTTTAGTGATGAAAGCTTAGAATATTTAATTAACAATTATAATCACAGAATCAATCATACTTTTACTCCAAAAAGTCAAGATGAGATACAAAAAGAATTAAATTTAAGCAAAGAAGATAAAATCATTTTAGAACTTGAAAATATGTTTTTAAATCTTTGTAAAAGAATCAGTGCTGATTATGCTTTTATGGATTTTTCTTATTTTTTTGTAGGATATGATCATACTTTAGATTCTAAAAATAATACTTTAAAATCTTATCCCATTAATCAAGATAAATTAATTCATAAAAGAAGTTTTAAAGAATATATAGAAGAATACGCAAATACTTACTTTTTAAATTATTATTCTAAAGAGTTTTTAAATGAACTTGACAATCAAGAATTAAACAAAGATAGACTTAATTATTATCTTATTAATTACAACAAAATTCCAAAAAACACAGAAGAAGAAAACATACAAGGCATACTTTCTAAACAAAAAGATATAGATATCAATTTTGTAAATTTTATAGATTATAAAGACTATGTTTATAAAAATAAAGATGATTTTTGGGAGTTTTCAGCAAAAGAAAATTCTATACTTTGGGAAAAATTTCTAAGTAAAAATACCCTAAAACCTTTTCCTTTAAATTTTGATTGCTCTTTAGAAGAAAAGCTTCTTTATGCTAAAGATGAACAACTAGAAAACATACTTAAAACCCACAAGACTTTTCATGGCTAAAAAAAGAACAATCCTTATTCCTAGAATAGAAGATATTAATATAACTCCTGATACTTCTTGTTTGCATCCTATCTTAGAAGATAATACTTTAGTATGCTTACATGGAGGTAGAGTTAAGTTAAAAGCAAAAAAAGCTAAAAGAATAAAATCAGACAATGTTCCTATTATGCTTGATAATGAAATACAAGGAGCCAGTATAAGTGGATGTTTAAATCCACCTATACTAGGAGGACCTTGTACTAAAGTAGCTATGGTATTTGCTTATACTTATTCAGATCATAAAGTTAATAATAAACATTCTGTGTTACAAATGGGTTTGATAGGAATGAGTATAAAAGGTTATCCTATATTTGCTATACCCAAAAAGAATAAGATTAAATTTGCTTTAGCTAAAATACAAGCTAGTCCTCTTGCTAAGATTAAATTTGACAGGATAAGATGGGAAGGGGGAGGAAGCGATAACAAACAACCACCAATTCAAACCCATCATATTGCCACTGATAAGAATAAAAGATTTACTAAAGAATTTCAAAAAATAACAAAAAAATATAGCTTGGAATTAGATGGAGATTGGAATAAAGTTAAAATGCCACATCGCGGAAGACATCCTAATGAATATCATGAATATATTCTTGAAAAAATGAGTAAAATTGATAAAATAGCAAGAGGAGATAAGAATAAATTCTTAAAAGAATTTGAAAAACTAAAAGAAGAAGTCAAAAACAATCCTGCTATACTTCATAAAGATTACTATAAGGAGAGAAAATAATGAAATATTATAAAATGATGTATAACTATAATCATAATGATGTGGATAATTGGTACTCTTGTGATCTTGTAGATATAAAAAATAATGATGAATATGCACTTTTAGAATCCAAACCTATCACAAATTGGCAAACACCTAGTTTTGAAATAGACAAAAATGAAGGAGACATATTAACTGATCTTATACACAATGACTGTGGTTGGCGTATAGTCTCTCCTAAATTTATAAATTTAATGCAAGATTTAATTAAAGATTGTGTGCAATATTTAGATGTAGAAATTAAAAGTCAGGAAATAAATTATTATGATTGTAAAATTATGCATGTAATAAAATCACTTGAAGCTTTAGATTATGAACATTCTGTATATACTTATATGGGTGATAATAATGAATATCTAAGTATTACTAAGGCTGTTTTAAAAAAATCAAAACTTGATGGAAGCCATATATTTAGAATTAAAGATGATGAAATACCTGTTTTTGTATCAAGTGAATTTAGAAAAATAGTGAGAGAAAACAATTTATTAGGTTTTAGTTTTAGTGAAGTTATGGTATATGAAAATTAATCATATGAAAATATTGCAATTATAAACTATATAATTTATTAGGTTTTATCAAACAAATACAATTCGAAAGAAAAAGCTTATGAGGCAGTTGTAAAAAAAATAGAAAAAGATTATGTAAGCGGTAAAGTTTCTGAAAATTTTATATAAGGGCATATTATAAACATTAATGGATTTAATATTGAAGTAAGAGGAGTTATAAAAAATGGAGAATCAAAAATTGGAACAATGTTTCTATCTAGAACATTTAATTAATATTCAAGAATTGGAGAAAAAAATTATTGAATATTTTTCCAAAGAACAAAAATTACTTTTAGATCATTTTAGACATGCTAATATTGTTTCTAGAAAAGCTGATGAGTGTGGATATTTTGCTAATATAAAAACTGATCCCGCAAGACCAAAAATTCAAGTCAATGGTTTTACTAATTCTTTAAATCTATGTTTAAATGGTGTTGTGATAGGTGGAGCTATGATTTATATTGAAAATGGTTTATTATCAATGATTGAGTGTTACTCTTGGGATGATAATGATATTTTTATTAAGTTATTATCAGACACTAATAAAAAAGTGTATTTGTAAAAATTTTCAAAAAATTTAAGATTACCTTAAAAACCCACAAGACTTTTCATGGCTAAAAAAAGAACAATCCTTATTCCTAGAATAGAAGATATTAATATAACTCCTGATACTTCTTGTATGCATCCTATCTTAGAAGATAATACTTTAGTATGCTTACATGGAGGTAGAGTTAAGTTAAAAGCAAAAAAAGCTAAAAGAATAAAATCAGACAATGTTCCTATTATGCTTGATAATGAAATACAAGGAGCTAGTATAAGTGGATGTTTAAATCCACCTATACTAGGAGGACCTTGTACTAAAGTAGCTATGGTATTTGCTTATACTTATTCAGATCATAAAGTTAATAATAAACATTCTGTGTTACAAATGGGTTTGATAGGAATGAGTATAAAAGGTTATCCTATATTTGCTATACCCAAAAAGAATAAGATTAAATTTGCTTTAGCTAAAATACAAGCTAGTCCTCTTGCTAAGATTAAATATGATAGGATAAGATGGGAAGGGATGGGAGGTAAAAGAAATAAGAAAAATAAAAATGATAAAGCAAGGCAAATACAAGCATTAAAAAATAATCGGCAAAAAGGTAATTATACTGAAATGCAAATGGATAAATATTACAAAGCTAAAGGCTATAAAAGAATTAGTTTAAATAAAGTTCAAGGACTTGATGATAAAATTCATCATGGAATTGATGGAATTTATTACAATCCAAATAAAAACCCAAAATATATCATTGCAGAAGCTAAGTTTAGAACAAGCAAATTAGATATAAAAACTAAGCAAATGAGTGATGAATGGATAACAGAAAAGAGTAGAAATAGACTTGGCATTGTAGATGAAAAACATAGAAAAGAAATAAAAGAACTTCTTAAAAAAAATAGCAATGAAGTCAGAAAAGATTTATTTCATGTTGATAAAAAAGGCAATGTGAGTATTAAAGAATTAGATAAAAATGCAAAAACCAAAAACTTAATAGAAAGGATAGAAAATGGCAAGAGATACTAGCAAAGATGAAGCGTATTTTACGAAACATATAATAGAGTGGGAAGAAGAAATTAAAGAAGATGAAAAAAAACTCTTAGAACTTCCACTAGGAGATGCAAGAAGGGAAAATTATTTTTTTTCTATAACAGATGGAAAAAAATGTATTGCTATAGATAAATACTCTCGTGGTGATGATATAAATCTAGTTAAAAAAGATTTAGAAGCATACATACTATTAAAACAAAAAAATCGTTTAGAATTTGCAATTGATATTGGTTATTATAGAGGAAATGCTCTTGAACTTTGTATTAGAGTATTGCTAGATATGGATACTGCTTGTGTATTAGAATTAATAGAAGAAGATGAGAGAAAAAGAAGAGATATTCTCAATAGGGACTGGTTTTTGCATTTTATAGGATCTAAGGGTAAGAATTTAAATTTAGAACGCAAATGTATTCGCAAAGAACACGAGCTTATTAAAGAATTTGTAGCCACTAAGGATATTGAGTTTTTACATCAATATATGAAAAAACATACAAGATTAAGAGATCCTCTAGATACTTGGGATCTTGAAGGTGCAGCAATTGTAAAGCTAATGAATTTAGATAAAGAAGAATTTAAACAATACAAATACTTTCCTTATGATTTAATATAAAAAGATTTTTAGTTATAATTTCATTTTATATTTAAGGAAAAATTTATGGAAGATTTAAAACTTTTACAAAGGCGTTGGGAAGAAGCTTATGAAGCTATGCCTAAACTTTATGAAACACCCGATGGGTTAATAATAAATTTCACCCTAAGTGAAGATACAGATACTATTCTTTTTAAAAAACCTTGGGAAAATTTTGAATTAGATGATGAAGATAAAGAAACCAAATGGAGGCTGAGTTTTTTTAGCATTAGCAAAGATGAGCCTTTGGGGTATTTAGAGTATAAAGAAGCTTTAGAGAAATTGCAAGATTTTTCTTTAATTCAATCAGAAGAAAGGATTTTAATTAGAGCAATGAGTTTAGAAGAGCTTGAAAGCTTAGAGCTTAAAGGGTGGTAATGCTTCCTCAACCTATATTTTTAAATAAACTTATAGAATTTTTATCTGATGAAAATTTAGATATTGTAAATATGAAAAAAGGTGTAGATAAAATTTTTTCTAAAAAAGATTTTTACGCTATATTAGAATTAAATATTAAAATTATGAATATAGCGAAATTAATTTTTAAAAGTGATGAACAATTAAATATATTATTACCACAAGCTTCTAATTATAAGAATACAAATTATTTTCCTCAAGAATTAGAGTTAAAAAAAGAAATGGATGTTAATCTTAATGATTTAAAAAATTGTGATAATAAAAAAATAATAGAAATAATTAAGCAAGAATATCAAAATAATCTGATTAAAGAATTGGATATTAATTCTCAAAAAGAAAAAATCAAAATACTTTTTATTATTAATGAAGTGCCAAAATTTTTAAAATCAATCTATAAAGAATGTGAGTTTAAAGAATATGGATTAGCAAATTATTTGGAATTTGATGAAATTTGGGGTTTTTATGAAAATAATACTAGATATTTTACTATTTTAACTCCCATGGGTGCAAATAAAATAAAATTGCGTTTAGAAAATACACAAAACAGCGAAAAAGAACTCAATATCATAGAAGTAAATTTAGATAAAAATAGATTTTAATAACAAAAATAAGCAATTTCTTTTTCTACTCAAATTTAGGCTATTTGTGTTAAAATAATAAATATAAAAATTAAAAACATAGTGGATTTATACCAAATTATAAACACCATAAACTCAACCCCCAAAAGGATCATCAATGTCCCTTAATTCTTACATGAGTCTTGATATTTTAAATTCTACTTCAAATCCCCTACCCTTTAAAATCACTAAAGCCCTCATCAAAGAAAGTCTTGAAGAGCTTTTTTCTATAGAATGTGAAGGCTTTTTTGAAAGTTTAGAACAAGATTTATTTTCTTTAAATACTTTAACCAATGCTTCATCTCATCCAAGCACCCCTACAACTTTTAATTTTCATCCTAATGTTTTAATCGATCAAGAAGCTATTTTAAGTATCCATAATCCTTATGAGAATAATACCTTAAACTTTGATAACAATGAAGTAAAAAACTATAAGGGAATTATCACTTATATAAAATATCTAGGTATTAATCATGAAAGTGCTTTAAATATTAACGATAGCACTTCAAATACTAAGCAAATACAATACAAGCATTTTTTTTCTTTTAAGCTTCAATCAGTCTTGATAAGACTTTCTTTAAATAAAGCCAATCGTATTTATACTCATACTAATATTATAGAAGTGATTAAACAAACCCTTGGTTTTTATCAAGATATCTTACATAAAGAAATTGATTATTCTAATATACATTTTAATTATGAAGAACAAGAACTCATCTCTCAATACAATGAAAGTGATTTAGACTTTATTACAAGATTAAGCCATAATAATGGAATCTTTTTTTATGAAGATGAGAACACTATTTATTTTTGTGATGTGTATAAAAATGTAAAAAATAAAGAAATTGAGTATAATCCTAATATTAATAATATTTTAAATCAAGCTTGTATTTCTTCTATTTATAAAGAGCAAAGCTTAAGAACTAATTCTTTTACACATTCTAGTATTAATGCCAATACTCCTTTAAATCTTTTATCTTTACACTCTAGTAAAGTTCCTTATGAACAAGAACTTAATAACAAAGCTTGTTATAATGAACATTTTTATGAGAGTGAATATTCTTTTACAAAAAGCATTGATTTAAAGACTAAGCCTTCTCTTAAAGAAAAAAGAGCCTTAGTATTAAATGAAAGCTTACTAGCAAAAAGTAATATTTATCATCTTAGCTTAGGAGATTTTATCACTTTAAATTATAAGGAGTTTAATCATCAAGAAGAAATAAAAAATCAAGATGAAGAAAAACAAGATAAAGCTTCTTTGCTTAAAGACTTTATTATTATCACTAATACTCAAATCTTAATTGATGATGCCATCTTAGCTAATTCTATTAATACTAATGATCATTTAAATTTAAAAGATTTAAATTTAAGTAAATCTTATTCTAATACTTTAACTTTACTAAAAAAGAATATTATCTTTACTCCAAGTTTTAAAGCTAAACCTAAAGCTCCTAATAGCACTCAAGGTATTGTTATAGGAGAGAGTAAGGATATAGAAAGTGAGAGAAATACTATTTATACTGATGAGCATGGAAGGGTTAAGGTAAGGATTAATCTTTATGCCAATCAAGAAGAATTAGATAATGATACTTTTATTGCAAATGATATAGATATAAATTCTTCTAATTTATCAAGCAATACTTATAAATCTTATCATCACACTCCTTTTTTAAGAGTAGCTTCTCATATAGCAAGCAATCATTCAGGTTTTTTTCATACTCCAAGAATAGGAGATGAAGTGATTATTTCTTTTTTAGATGATGATATAGATAAACCTTATGTAAGTGGAAGTTTGTATAATGGGGCTAATCCAAGTTTAGTAAATCTTCCTTTTAATGATCACCAAACTTCTCTTTCTTCTAAAACCATAGGTGTTAATGAAGAAGGTTATAATGAACTTACCCTCTCAAATATAAAAGATAAAGAACAAATTTATTTAAAAGCCCAAAAGGATTATGATGAATTAGTACAACATAATTTCACTCAAAGAATTTTAAATGATAAAGATTCTATAGTGGATGGAATTTATAATGAAAGGATTAAAAAGGTTCATACTCAAACCATAGACTTAGCTAAAAATGTCAATGTAGGAGGAGAATACTTAACTAATGTAGGTTTATCTAAAGATACCATAGTAGGATTAAGCAATACCTTAAATGTAGGAGTAGATAATAAAGTAAGAGTGGCTAAAAACTCTCATGAGTTTGTAGGAGAAAACAAAGATATAGAAATAGGTGCTAATCAAAATACTATTATCCATAAAGATGAGATAAGGAATGTGAAGGGAAATAAAAAGGAAGTGGTTGAGGGGCATTATGATATTAATATAAAAGAAACATTAAAAATCCAAACAGAAAAAGAGACTTCTATAAGAAGCAAAAATAATCTACTAATCACCACCAATGCTTCAATGGGCTTTGAAACAGATAAAAATAATACCTTTGTATCTGATAATTCATTATCGCAAACAAAAACAGATTATGAAGTAAAAGCAGGCAATCAAATCCTCCACCAAGTAGGCGATACTCAAATTGTTACTAAGGGAGATTATGTGATTATTAAAGCAGGTGGAGTAGAAGTAGTGATAGATTCTAATGGGCTTGTGGTCAAAGGTGGAGAGATTAGGGCAGAGTAATGGAAGCACTTAATCAAAAAAATAGTTTAAATATTAGGCTTTTAAGTTCTAATAATATTCTTCTGCATAATCAAGAATTTAAGCTTTATGAAATAGCACAGGGCAATAAAAATGAAATCAAGACTATTTTTACAACCAATAGAATGGGGGAAGCTCATTTAAATGCTAGTGAAATTTTTAGCAAAGAAGCACAAAGCTTTGAATTAATTTTAAACCAATCTAGTGTTTATAAAAACAAACCCATCTATAATCATAGATTTTTATTAAGAAGTTATGAGTATGGGCATTGGTGTGAAATAAAATTTGAAAGAAAGGCAGATAAAGGCTCTATAAACTCTATTAGGCTAAAATCCAAAGAATTTACCTTAGAAAATAATGAAAAAATAGTGCGTAATTTCTATACTTTTGGCGATATAGTAGAATTTGAAGCTATTTATGAGGATACAAAAATCAAAGAAGAGCAAATTAAATGGGGTTATGTTTTTATTCAGGATAAAAACACCTTAGATAAGTTAAACAAAAACCAATTAACTAATGACAAAAAGGAAAGTTCTTTATTTGATGAAGAAATTTTAAAAGATTGTTTTTATATTGAAAAAGAAGAAGATAAAGCCCTATTATCTTCTTCTATCATTTATAGACATTTAGAAAACAACAAAGCTTATTGTGGAAAACATCTTAGTTTGCAACTACCAAACCCTAAAGACACACAAGAGCAAAAAACACTATTAGTCTTTGCTTATAAAGAAATACCCAATTATAATGCCTCTTATCTTATAAGAATTAATGATTATCCACAAATTACCATTGATTGCACTCTAGCAGAAACACTAAGGGCACATACAAACAAAGATGAAATCTCAAGGCTTGGTTGGGGGGTAAGCTATATCTGTCAAAGATTATGGCATGATAATCCAAGTGATGCTAAAGAATTAAAAGATTTAACCTTTAGAAGCTCTACTTCACAAGATTTTATAGATACTATCCCTAATGAAACAATGAAAACAATAGTAAAGGAGATATTGCCTAGAGTAGAGATGCAACAATTAAAGACTGACAACACAAAATCAAGAGATAAAGCAAGATTTTATGCGGAATTAGATTGGGATAGTTTTTATATGAAGTTTCCTATAATGCAAGAGCTAAAGGGCGAGTATATGAATCTCAAAAAGCTTTTTGGAGAAGAATCTGATTTTCAAAAACAATTCGAAGATTTTCTTAATGATACTTTACTAGATATAAAAAACATTAAAAATACACAAGAATATACAATGGCACTCAATATCCAAGCAATAAAAGAGAATAAGACGAAGAATGCAGAAGTCTTTAAGCTATATAAAAAAGAGGAAACACTCCCAGAAACTCATAAAGCTATAAAAGACTTACAAAAACCATCAGATATTATCGATAATAGTTTATATTTTCAAAGGTTTGATATAAAAAATGATGTGTTTTTACCGCATTTAGGCTTAAGTAAATTTGATGCATTTTCATTGCAAAACTCCATACAACATGAAAAAGAAGTTTTAGATAAATTCCACTCTAACCCAAAATACAAGCAGAATTTTGCTCTATACTCTATCGCAGGGGCTTTTAATATCTTATATATACCAAGCCTTATACAAATCACGAGAGTTACAAGATTCTATAATTACCATTCTTTATATGCTGCGTGCAAAAAGGTGCGTGCTTTTATCATTGATACTGTGAATTTTAATAATAATGGTAGCGATCAGCCTATTGGGGCATGGGATTATGAGAAGGTAGGATTTGATTTATATAATTCGATAATGCAATACCGAAATACAAAATTTCATTTTAAATATACCTCACCAAAATCATTCTTATTTCCCTTATATAATTCAGACTTTCTAAAAACAAAACAGTATTTTAATCTAGGCTTAGATTTCTTTTTATATAGCTCTACATTTTTGGATATGGATTTTAGTCATACGCAAATGCAAGATACTGCTTTTATAGTGGGGAAGTAAGATGTTTTTTGCTGGTGGTGATTATGAGCCTTTTATATATGGGCTTAGTCTTATTGCATACTATTTTCTACCCCTTTATTGTCTGACGCTTTTATTGTATAAATATAAGCCTCAATATGTGAATCTTACTCTACATATTGGAGCTTCAGTGTTGTTATACTTAGCTATGTGGGTAATATTTGTCGATACAACTATTATCAGCCTTTTTGAAATTTTTCAAATGTTTTTAATCCCCATTATCTTGCAAATTATACATCTTACCTTTATACTCTATGCTATTATCTATACTTATTTTGATATGCAAAAGATTTCATTTACAAAGAGACTAGGCAGATATATCGTTTCATTTTTTATTGGGATTGGACTACTTATCCTTTCTTTTGTAATGATGTATGCTATTGGATATTATATCAGCTCATGGTGTGATAGATATTATCTTAAAATCGATGAGAGAAATGAGGCGATTCGCACTATAACTTTTTATGTTCTTGTTGTGGTTTTTCCCAGTATAATTGCACTACTCCTTAGCTATATCCTCTATAAAAATCATAAGTCATTTTTTACTAAGATTCTATATAGAATCTTATCTATGATAGGCAAGGACAAACCATAATGCAAAAACTTATATATCAAAACCACGACTACCAACAAATACAAATCCAACAAACACAGAAACATTTCAATCTTGGTTGTGATTTTATAGTTACAAGCAAAGGTTTTAAAAATATTAAGATTCCAAATAATTTGGATATAAAGAATCTATTGAGGATTATAGTAAAAAGTGAGGCGAGATAATGACTGATGGATTTGGGTTTTTAGCATATGTCTTTACATTGCCTGTATTGATTCTTGGTGGTATATCTTATGTATGTATAGTATTTTTGATAAGATTTCAAAGCTTTTGTGGGTTTGTATGTTCAAAAAGTTTTTGGATTGCTTGGCTTTTTTCATATTATTTATTATTTTTGATTATCTGCATTACTTGTAAATGGGAGTTATTAATAATGTATATCTGTGGTATTTCTTTACCTTTGGTATATTTTTTAAGAAAATTTTTTATGCAATCACATTCAAATCTAGCTCTAAACGAATTTTCATTATGGATTATCCCAATGAGTATTTTCTCTCTTTGTATTCATAGTAGCCTGTGCGTTGCTATTGCATGGATGTTAATATTTTTTCAAACAAATTATGATACCCAAACACTTCAATCTTGGCTTAGATTTCTTTTTATATAGCTCTATATTTTTAGATATTGTGCTAGAGGAGTAGTTATTATGTTTGAAGCGACAAAAAATACAGAGTAAATTAAAGGAGTTCTTATGCAAAAGTTTTTAATAGTTTTAAGGATTTGTGTTACTTTAAGTATTAATATTAATGCTCAATCTCCAGAAGAAGCTAAACCTAGGTTTAATTGTGCTAAAGCAAAAAGCAAGGTTGAAAAGATGATTTGTAGTGATAAAAGTGGGGAGTTACAAAAACTTGATAGATTATATTCTAAACTCTATTTTTCAATACTAAAGAGTATCCCTAAAGATACAAAAAGGGGCAAAAAACAAGAGAAAAACTGAAATATTTTAATCATTCTGTTATGAGTAATAGAAATATATTTCAATGCTATTTTGCAAAATAATATAAAAATCTACAACCAAAATCCTGAAAATATCAACCAAAAACTTAATGAAAATATGGTTTTTGAGCTTGCAGATAATGAAGCAAAAGAAGTTAAAAAATCATTTCTTTTGAGAAAATGCATAATCTAAGAAAAAAACTTCAAAAATGGAATGCAAACTATCTTACTTCTTTTAGTAAGACAGAATTAACCAATCCACAAGAGTTTATTCCCTTATTGTCTATTTATTATCAGCGTCCAGCAAGATTTAACCCAGAGAGTGGACTCATCTTGCTTCAAAAAACCCTTAAAGATAAGAATAGATTCTTAGCGTGGTTTTCTGTGCGTTATTATGCTGATATACGACAATTCAAAAACCCTTATTATTCTCGCAGAATCCAAGAAGCCACTATGTTTGGCTTAAGCAATAAGAATCAAAATAATAATATTGAATATTTTTCAACAAGTCTTGATATTTTCTCTTATCTTAATTTTAACTTTAGAGAAGCCAATGCCAAGCAAGGACTGAAGCTGTCAGATAAATACACTTACCTTTCTTTTATGCAAACTTATAAGAAATGCAAAGAAGTTGATGAAAAAGCAGAGTATCTCTTAAGAGAATACAATACATATTATACTAAAGACAAACACTATTATTCTTATGTTGCTAAAGAAGAATTTCAGGGTATAGCTGATATTCTCTCCCCCTATCTATCCTACCTAAACACCCTCACTCAAAAAAATTTTAGCTTAGATAATATTTATTGTATTGCTAATTATTGTGAGAATTTAGGCGCTAATAAATTGGATAATGTTGCCTTGCTTAATAAAACTTTAAGACAAAAGTTTGAAAAACTAGAAGCAAATACACCCCATAATATTCTTATCCTCTATCCAAATCCCACTCCATCTATTATACAAATAGAACAACCTAAAAATACTTTTATTACCCTACTTATAGGAGCAAAAGCAAAAATAGATTGCACTAAATTGATAGAAGATCAATGTGAGCTAATGTATTTAAAATATGATCCAACACAAGAAGAACAACAAGCAATTAATCCACAAGCTTTTTCTTGTAGCACCCAAGAAGAACTTATTTTAAAAAAAGAAAATGAAATATACTTTAAAGCAGTAAAAAACAATATATCATATTTTATTAATAAAAACGATGGAATTTTAAAAGTTGCTCTTACTGGCAATGAAGAAAATGCTATAGAATTATACAGTTTTGCTAAAGAAAATCAATTTAAAATTTTACAAGATAAAGCTTCAAAGATGCTAAAAATCTATTTAAAACTAGAAAGATATAGTAGCGAAGAGATTTTATCGCATAGAGGGGGAAATTTTGAATTAACACTTAATAATCTTAAGATTTTAGATAAAAATGGAAATAATCATGAAACCATCACTAAAATATTTCTTCATAATTGTGAGAATAGAAGGATTTATGAAAGTTTAAAGCTAGAGTATCAAGAAGGCATTTATAAGAGCAGTTTTAAAATTGATTTAATTTTAGATGAAAACTCTTCTTTTTTTAAAAGGGCTACAAAATGTATTATAGCTACAAAAACCTTAGAAGGCTTTAGCACAAGTCAAATACATAAAATTGGAAATGTGGCAATAGTCTCTTTAAACTCTGCAGATAAGCAAGGAGGTTATTATACTTTTACAAATAAAGTAAGCATGCAAGATTTTGGAGAAAATCTTTATTTAGATACTGAGGCAAATGGATATGAAAAACAAATAAAAAATTCAAGAAAGAATTTATATATCACAAGTTTGCAAGCTTATAAAGAAAAAGAACAGCAAAATACTACTGATAAAATCCCTTACAATGAAACTATTTTTATTAGAGCCTACTTAAATAATGAGGAGAAATTTTTCTTCGATGAGTCAATTAAATGGGCATATTGTATAAAAAAGAAGAGGAATTAGAATGCAATCAATCTAAAATTAAAATTTTAGAAAATCTTCAAGGAAATGATATAACCTTTAATACTTCTATGCTTTCACAAGATGATAGGAATAAACTTTATAATATGAATGAAAAATATCAATTAATCTTATTTGCTTATTTTAGTGCAACTGCATTTAAAACAACACAAGGAATAACGCATTTAGTGTTAAAATGACTAAAGATTTAAACTATACAAAACAAAGCCATTGAACTTACCCTCTCAAATATAAAAGATAAAGAACAAATTTATTTAAAAGCCCAAAAGGATTATGATGAATTAGTACAACATAATTTCACTCAAAGAATTTTAAATGATAAAGATTCTATAGTGGATGGAATTTATAATGAAAGGATTAAAAAGGTTCATACTCAAACCATAGACTTAGCTAAAAATGTCAATGTAGGAGGAGAATACTTAACTAATGTAGGTTTATCTAAAGATACCATAGTAGGATTAAGCAATACCTTAAATGTAGGAGTAGATAATAAAGTAAGAGTGGCTAAAAACTCTCATGAGTTTGTAGGAGAAAACAAAGATATAGAAATAGGTGCTAATCAAAATACTATTATCCATAAAGATGAGATAAGGAATGTGAAGGGAAATAAAAAGGAAGTGGTTGAGGGGCATTATGATATTAATGTCAGTGATAAAATGCAAGTGTTAAGCGAGAAAGAGATGGATTATAAAAGCAAAGACAATATTCTTTTTACAAGTAATGAATCCATAGGATTTGAAAGTGATAAAAATACAAGCATGGTAGCTGATAATATCACAACTTACGCAAAAACTATTCATGAGTTAAAAGCCGATAGCGAAGCGACTATACAGGTAGGAGAAACAATTATTAATGCAAAACCTGATTGTGTTATCATTAAAGCAGGTGGAGTAGAAGTAATTATAGACTCTAATGGACTTGTGGTTAAAGGTGGAGAGCTTAAAGCAGAGTAAAGGATAAACAATAAAAAAACCTTTTTACAAACTTAAAAGATTTTATATACCTTGTGGTGTGCTTATAGCTTTGATTATTTTTATAAGCTTAACTTATCATTTTTTACAACGCCCTTTAGAGCTTATCTTTTGGGATAGATATTATTATGAAAAAGAAAAGCAAATTGTAGATAGTATATTTGATTTATCTACTGATAGCAAAGAAGAATTTAAAAAAGTTTTTAAAGAACAAAACTTAAATGAAGAATTAAAAACAAATCAAAAAGAATTATTAAATTATATGCATCATTTCAAAAGAGATTTTAAATTTATGCAAATTTTAGGTTTGGATAATGCTTATTTAGTAGCTCTTAAAAATAAGGATGTATTGTTTGGTTTGCAAATGCAAAACAATCTTGATTATTTTTATCTCGCATCCAATAGCACTGATTTGGAAGAAATTAATAATTATTTAAATGTTGCGGATGAATTGCTTGTCTTTATGAGTGAAATTGAAAAATTACCATCTAAGTATAATCCAGGTAAAATAATGTTTGAGTTTACTTTTGTAAATTACAACACTTTGTTTTTTGGATTTACTTTAGATATAAATTTTATGTGTTCTATACCTCAAAAAGAACAATTATTAGATAATATGATAAATTCTTATGAAAAAATGAATTTATTTCATGATGTGGATTTAAAATTTCAAGACGAAGAATTATACGAAGCAATATATGGCGCTAAAAAACCTAATCATCTAATAAATTTTGCTAAAGGAAGATTGAATGCATGCGGAAGATAATTTAAATTTTAGATACAATATTATAAATTAAGGAGTAATTATGAATTTATTTTACAAAATTTATTTTTTTATTTTATACCACCCTATAAAAGCTTTTTTTATTCTTGTCCTTATTGTGAGTTCTTTTTCTTTTGTTGATAAATTTATTCTACCTAAAAAAGAAAGGGAGCTATCTCCAATTATACAAATTGTAATAAAAGATTCTGAAAGCATCCCTGATTATATAAGCAATACCAAAAGCAAAGAAGTTTTTCTTTCCCAAAACCCAAGCTTAAAAGATTTATTTGAAAAAATGGCCACAGAATATCCTTTAAAATCAGGACTTAATTTTGGAAAACCTGAATACATTGCAGGAGTTGCCACTGTAGAAAAGGATTGGGGAGAATATATGGAAAAAATTTTAAAAGAAGATAGCGAAGAGCTCTTGAAAAAAGCTAACTCTTGTAAAATTATAGATGTAAAAAGTAAAATGCAATGTTTTATAGAAAAGATAAATTATGTTTTTAAGATTATAGACTCTCAAAGTGAAAATTGCACTCTTAATCTTATTAATAATAAAGATTTTTATAATAATCTTTATGAAGTAATTTACTTTGCTTTTTATGATGATGAATACGATAAAAATTTGAAAAAAGAAGAATATTTCTTTTCAAAAGCTTACTATGCAGCAAGGGTTTATTTTTTAGCAAACAAACAATGCTTCATAATGGAGTAAAATAATGGCTAGCTTAAGCGAATTAAGAGAATCATTGACTTATGTCATACCACTACAAGAATTGTTAGAAAACGAAGATATTCTAGGAGAAGCTGTTAATAGATATATTAAAAAATCACTTAGCCATCTGGATTTAGTAACAAATTTTATAGAATCAGAAGAAGTATATCATAAGACTAAGAATTTTAGAAAAGCTGTAGTTCATTTTACAAGTAATTTAGTTAGCGGCCCAATTATTGCAGTAGGTATTGTAGGTGGCATAAGAACTGGTCAAGTAGAAGTTGCTGTAATTACAATTATTTATGCAAATGATATTCCTGTCGCAATCGAGAATGCAACCAATAAAGCTTTCGACATTTATGATAATACTTTAGATGCAACATTAAAATTTATTTTTGATGGTATAGCTTCTCGCATAATAACAAATTTTCTTAATTCTACATATGAAAAATTTCTTGCACCAAGAAATTTTAAGCAAATTTGCAATAGTCCAGAAGAATGTCAAATTTTACAACAAGATAATTTTCAAATTCTCATAAACGGTTTATCCCTCTTCACCCCACACCCCTACCCTAGCTATTCTAAAGAATACGAATTTGTCCTAGCAAAGAAAAAAGAACTTATAACTAAAACAAGCATAGCTTCTAATTCCTATAATTTTATGGATGAAGAGTATTTAAAAAACATACAAGATTTACAAGAACAAGATCAAATCATTGATCAAGAAGAACAAAAATATCAACTTGCTTTAAAACTTTACAAAGAAGATAGTAAAATCAAAAATGAGATTTTTAATTCTTTATTTAAATCCTTAAATGAAAATCTAAGCTTTCAATTAAAACAAGAAAGAAATACTTTTTTAAATCCAAATCAAAGTTTAAACATTATCGCTACTAAAAAATACTCATTAAAGACTTTAAATTTACAAGATATTGATAATATTAATATCAACTCAGAATTTGCTTATTTAAGAACTTTGTTTTTATGTGAAGCTTTTTTAGTTTTAGATAATAATGATGAAGCTTTATTAAATGAAAAAATAGCTAAAGAAATTTTAGAATATGATGAAGATGAATATATTCTTTTTATTTTCCACAAAGCCAAACTAAACGATACTTATTTAAAAGCAAGAAAAGAGCTTTATAAAAGTATTGATGAATTTAAAAAAACTTGGCTTTAAAGATTTAGAAAATGCTTATCAAACTTATATTAATTCTTTGATTGTAAATAAAAAAATAAAGATGACAATTTTATAATTAATGTTATAATGCAAAATAATATTATTTTTAAGGATAAAACCTTTGTTTAAATTCTCAAAAAAATCTTGGATTATCATTTTCATCTTGGTGGTTTTATATGTAGTTATTAGCAATATTTATGAATTGTTTAATTCTATGGAAGCTGATAATAACAAAGCAAGAGAAAATCTTAGTGCTTTAATCAAGTGGAGCAAAAACGAAGGCAAGGAAGAATTAGAGTATGCTAAGAATTTAAGCAAAGAAAACTATAATCAAGAAAAAGTTACACAAATGATTATTAAAAATCTTAAGATGATACAAGCTAGTATTGAAGATATGAAAACTTTAACCTCTTACTATCCTACAGAAGAAGATGTTGAGCTTATGAGACAAGCTGGACATGTTACAACAAATTCAAATACTGATATTATACTTTATCTTTTATACAATGAAAGAAATATCACAAATCATAAAACTTATTTTTTATTTGACAAGGAAAGATAAGATTTTTTATTTTTTCTAAATACTCGTTTAGAAGAGGATTTTTTACAAAAAGATATTCATAAGTTTGATAGCTTTGATGTAGTTAGAATCGGAATGTATATTAACGACCTAATTGGCTATAATAGTGGATTTACTAGTATGTATTTGAGTGAATTTTCTCAAGATTATATTTGTGATTTAAATACCCCTAAAACTATGACAATTTTAAATGGTATGAGCAAAATTGATTTTACTTCTAATAGAATTTTATTATTTTTTAATAAAGAATTAGAAAAATATGCTTATACTGATGATAATAATTTAATAAAAAACCTTCAAAAATTGATCTATATTTTTAAAAAATTCAAACTTAACCAAAAACAAACTAATAAACTTAAATCCATACAAACCAAACTAAAAGAATGCACAAATGAATGAGATAGAACTTAACACTCAAAATAAAACCTTAAACGAAACAGAAAAAGAATTGCAAATTCTTTTAAAAAATGCAGGTGTAGATGAAATAGGAGAAAAACTACTTAAAGAAGTAGAAGATGTAAATAAAACGGAAAATTTTATGCATCAAAATGAAATTCAAACCATGAAAGATGCTACTGGATTTATAAGTAATGCAAAGGATACAATATCTAGCTTTTTCAAAGACCTCGAACCTTACCTACTCCCTTTTAAAATCATCATAAAAAGAGCAGGTAATACCCTTAGTGGAATTGATGCTTTAATAGAATATCAAAAAACAAAAGATGGTTTAAAAGTTTCTGTAAAAATTGGTTCTGAAATTATTGCTTCACAAATTTTTAAAATAGGAATACCGATAATAAGCACAGCAGCCATTACAACTTATAGTGCGATAGCAATTACAAGCAGCATCTTATTAGGTGTTTTAGCAGCCATTAGTATTGTTGGCATTGGTATGATAATTCTTTGGTGGATTAATTCTAAAATAGAAGATTGGTTAAAAGATAGTGGTATTTCTTTTATTGATTTTATAAGAGAGTATGAAACTCATTTAAGTTCTGAAGAAAAATATTATCATAACTTAGCACATTGTCATCAAACACAAATTAAAAATATGCAAAGAATTCAGTTGTATTATAATGGCAAAATTTCAGAAGATTTAAAGCATTATTATTATCCTTTTTATGACTTTAAAAAAGCTCCTATACTTGATGGTAAAGATATTATTAAAAGAATCAATGAGTTGCAAAATAATTACAAAATATTAAGCCCAAAAGATACAATAGATAATATCCACATTGATTCAG
The DNA here is from genome assembly GCF_001457695.1 of Campylobacter jejuni. NCBI lineage: Bacteria > Pseudomonadati > Campylobacterota > Epsilonproteobacteria > Campylobacterales > Campylobacteraceae > Campylobacter > Campylobacter jejuni. Next base: position 1,048,986 of record NZ_LN831025.1, read on the forward strand.
AATTTTATTTATTAAAAGCTTTATATTTTTGTGAAAGCTTTACGAGTCTTAATCAAAACAATCAAGCTTTATTAAGCATACCATATATAGAAGAAAAATTTCCTTATCATTCTAGCTTTTATATTATATTCTTGCTACACAAAGATAAAATCACAGATACTTATTTAAATGCAAGAAAAGAACTTTATAAGAACGTTATGAGCTTTAATCAAATTCAAAATAAGAATATATTAGAACAAAATAAACAAGATTTTCAAGAATACAAACCAACCTCTCATTCTAAAAACCTAAACCATTTCATCTTAGAAAATAAAGACAAAAATAAAAAAATTATCTTTTTAAATAATGCTTCATCGATGTCAAATTTAATCCATATTTATGATAGTCATTGCGATATTTTTATTAAAAATGAATCTTTACTTGACATTAAAAGAATAGAAAAAGAATATGATATTAAATTTAAAGAATTTAACACAAGAGTATTTTTTTATGAAAAACTTCTTTTAGGTGCAAAAGAAAATAATGAGTTTTCATTTGAAGATAAAGAAGAAAATTTGCTTTATTATTTTAAATACGATAAAGAGGATTTAAATTCTCTAGGGGATTTGAATATAAAATATAACAATCATAATGCAAAGATTAAAAATTATTCTAGTGGTTATTGTAAGTATTATTGTAAAATAGCTTAGATTTTAGGATTATAAATGAAAAAACTTTTTTATAGACTTAATTTTTTATTTAATACAAAATTAAAAAAATTAACTTGGATTGTGGCTATATTATTTATCGGATATAAATTACTTTTTTATACCGAAATTAAAAATGGTTATGTAAAAGTGACTTTACGTCCTATAGTAACACTTAATCAAGAGGGTTATTGCATAAAAGAAGGTAGAAGATTAAGCCAAAATGAATTATTTGAAAGAGCTACTAAAGATTGGCTTGAAAAACTTTATAACCAAGCACATGATCCACTAGTTATGAATGCAGATGGAGATTGGCTTGATATCACTAATTGCTATTATTCAAGCAAAGAAAAAGCAAAGAAAGGTTTAAATTGTCAATTTTACAGCAACGGCAAACAATTTGGTATCGATGATATTGCAAAACAAATTGATCTTAATAAAAGCCAAGAAGAAAATATGCAAAAAATAATGCAAGGCTTTAGCATTGTAAGACCTTTTGAGGAGGAAAAAATTTTAACAGATGATTTAGAGCTTAAATATTCTTTACTCTTACAAGATAGGTTAGGTGATTTTACTTTTATGCCTTATGATATTAGATTTATTGTCGTTGGTGGTGATACTGGTTATTATTCAAAATTTGGTTATTCTGTTTTTGCTTTAATGATACAAAAATATTTTATTGGAAACGACCATGACTTTAAATTTAAAAAAGGCACTGTAGAATATTGGAAAAATAAAGATAATAAAAACAATCATGAATACATATATTATCCCATTACAAATTGTGGCGAAGTTGAAATGCGTTATGACTTTGATCCTCCTGGATTATATTATCAATTATTTCATGATATGCAATGGAGGGATGAATGGCATCGTTAAATTTAAAAGGCGATTATGGAGTAGAAATTTTATCCTATTATCTTTGGGGGCAAAGCACACCGCCAAGTGATTTAGCCAGAAAAGATAACCGTGTGCTTATAGGTAAAGATTATCAAGCAAGAGATGAAAAAGAAATAATCATACAAGCTTCAGCACTTGATTATATGAAATATGTAGATAGATATACCAATGCTACAAATTTTGGGATATTTCAAAATTTTTTCAAAAGTGTTTTTAGTGAAAAAGAACTTGGGGAATTTAAAGATAAAATAGAAAATGAAACATATATTTTAGAATTAGACGATATCATAAAACTAAGATATATAGAGGTGTAAATCCGTTTCTTGATGAAGATAATAAGAATAAAGATAAAAGCACTAAAGATAAAGAAAATAATGAAGAAAATAAATACGAAAAATACGATGAAAATAAAATGGCAGTTAGAATAATTCATTATTATTTAGATACAAATTCAGGCAATTATGCTAAAAGAGCTTTTGCTTTTGGAAGCACAAGTATAGCATTTAATAAAGATGTAAAATTTCATATTAGTGCTAAAACTTATGAACCTGTTTGTATTTCCAATCTAAAACTTTATCCTTTAAAGGATAATTTTGATTTTGAAAGTGATAGCAGTCTTGCAGAATTTGTAAATTTCTTTCTAGAAAAGGAATTAGATCCCTTAAAAATAGGTAGAACGGTTAATATTCATTTTATAGATCAAGAAAAGATTACACCTATGGTTATTTATAAAAGAGTATTTCAAATACTTCAAAACCAATCTTTTAATTCTTTAACTCCTTCTATAACTTCACTTCGTGAATATTATAAAACCCGTATCCTGCCATCTGGGGTATTATATTTGCAAGATGACAATACAAACTCTCAAACCAATTTAGAACAGACTATCCTCTACAACAATACAAGTTTTAACAAAATTTCAAAAGAACCCTTAAATGAATCCTCATCCAGTGCTAAAAAACCTTGCTTTATCACTTTATATTTAAAAGATGAACACAATAAACCCATTGCTAATGCTAAAATCATTATCAAAGGTTTTAAACATGATGAAGCTTTAAGAGTAGTTAATCTAAAAAGACGCAGTGATGAAAAGGGTAAAATAAAATTTGATAAAGAAAAGTATTTTAGTGATTGTTATAGCTTTAAAGTAAAGCTTGATGAAAGTGAAGCTTATTTTCCTACTCCTTTACAAAATGCTAAAAGGATATTTAATAATTATACCCATCACAAAGTTGGACTCATGCTTAAATTTAAAGCAAAAGATCATTTAGTTTATGATGGATTTAATCTCTATCATTATAAAGGAAATGAATTAATTAATTCTTATATGGCAAGAAGTGGTACTGCTAAGGCAGATAATGAAAAAAGAAGTAAAAAGCAAATTGCAAATTATTTTTACCAAGATGAAAAAGATACAAGTAAAGATAAAAAAGCTTATTTTTATTATGATGATGAAAGTATTAAAGATAGATTTGGCACTTTGCCTGAAGGAGAATATTATTTAAAGATTAATGAAATAGCTAAAGATACTAACCCTAGCTTTTTAAAAGATTATCCCTTTGAAATAGGAAAAACTTGGGGAAAATGTTGTGTAAGATTATATACCAATAAAGAATGTTCTAAAACTTTTAAAGAATTAAAAATAAAAGAAAGTAATGAAAAAGAAAATAAAAAAAGCAAAAAAGAACAAAGTATAATAAAAGATAATCTATATCTTTACTCTATCAATGAAAAGGGAGAATTTGGCAGTAATGGTAGCATAGGTATGGCACAAGCACAGTTATTAGAGGATTTAAGTAAGCAGGTTAAGTTTGTGCAGAGTGAGGGGAAAATATAATCTCACTCAAAGTGGCTTACCCTGAAAAAATAGATAATAAAATTATATTTGTAGGAAAAGTTTATAAATAAAACACTAATATTTCATGAAAATTCCCATATCGATTTAAATGCTTCTTTTGCACCAGGGACTTATGTAGAATTGCAATTAGAAAAAGAAAGCGATAAAACGCTAAATTGGAGTTATGTAGAGTGCAATAGTGAGAAAAAATGCGATATTTGTTGGATGCTGATTGTCGTTCTATTGAAGCTAAAGATCTTAAATTTATAGCGAGTTTTAAAGGTAATATTTGTGGATTTCATTTACCTATAAGTAGAGATAATGAACCAATAAAAGATATAAAAGATTATAAATATTACATCATAGTCTTTGCTTATGATGAAAAAAAGGCTATACCTAGTTTAGAAGATTTTCATATAGTTATAGATATGAGCTTTAGAGTAGGAGTTGGAAGGGATGAGGATGTAAAAGAAAGCAAACCAAGGAATGATTTTAATAGTGATATAATTCAAACAAATTGTATTTTTAGTGTTCTTGAGGCTGTAGAGTTTTTAAAAGCTTGCCAAAGTTTTAAAGAAAAAGCAAAAGAAACAAATAATTATGAATTTTTTAAAAATTATCCCCAACTTGCAGGAAAAATTGCTTATATTTATTATAGATTTGATTTAGCTAATGAAAAATTTATTAAAAGTGTAAGTGATGGAGATAAGTATTTAAAAGAAAGAGAGAAATTTGTTAAAAAATTTATAGATGTTTATTCTGATGAGAAATTTTTTATCATACCAAGCTATAAAGCAAAATTTAGTGAATTTTCAAACAAAAGTGATGAGGAAAAAATTATGTTTTTTCAAGAATTTCTTGAAGATTTGGTAAAAGCTTTTGACATAGAACCACCAATTCCAACTATTTATAAAGAGTTTAAACAATACAATAACGGATCTTATAATAGTGTAGGAAAAAAAGCATTATATTTGAATTTAAAAAACAAAAAAGAACAGATATTATCAACTTTTTTTCACAAATTTAGACATTTTTATATTGATAAAAATAATTCTAAAGAAATAAAAAATCAACATACAGAAAGCATTTTTAAACTCATATATTCTAATGGATATTTTAAATTTGAAAATGTTGTTATGTTTTGGGCGTATGATAAAAAATGCATAATTAGTAATAATTATACAGATTGTGTCGGAGTTAAACCTTATAAATACAGTATATTTTCAGATAAGCCTGCAATTTATTGGTTTTCTCCAAGTGAAAGAGATGCGAGAATAAGCACATTTTATTTTGAAAAATATAGGGGTTGATATGTTAGAAGTAGCCATAAAGAATATATTTAAACATAAAGATTTCTTACAAACCAGAAAAGAACCTTATGCTATTTAGCCATAAATACAAACATAAAAAGTTATAATAATATTTGTCCTAGCGAGCAATATTTTTGGAAATTTAATGATATGAATGAGCTTGAATGCTATAATCCAAAATTTGGCATATATCTTGGTAAAATTGTTTTTGATAAAAAAGGCAACAAACTCATCCCAAAATACATACCCGCTAAATTTGAAAATTTAGAAGAAGAAGTTAAAAAGATAAAAAATCCTTTATGGCTTGCTAATAAAAATCCTAATTATATTAAACCTAAATTTTATGATGGTATGGGTGGGGGTTATTATTTTGAAAGTCCAAATAATTTAGAGTATCAATGTAAAATAGAAAAAGACACTCAAATTTTAAGCCAAGAACAAATCATTTCCTATGTGAAAGAACTTTATAGTAAAAACACAATGATAATAAAAAATTATATTGATGCAATCAATAAAAACCATGGCATAAAACCTTTCGTATTTAGTGATGAAATTTATGATCAATTAGGAGAAGTTGGCATTCTTACAAAAGAACAAGCTAATAATTTTAAAGATAAAAGTTATATTAAAAAAAATCCAATATTGCTTGCTATGCTTGATTATTTAGCAAAACAAAATAAAAAAGATGAAGATTATTTAATCACTTTTGATGATGAGTATTTTTATGCTTATTTGGTTTGGAGTTTAAAAGATTTCTTATTAGAGCTTTCTTATGGTTTGTTTCAAGATGAAACCAAGCTTCTTTTTAATCCTGCAGCTTATATGGATGACACAAAAATAGATTATAAAAATTTAAACGAAGAAATAAATAAGCGTTATGAAAAAATATTGCTTGATATGGGATTTGAAGGAGAAAATGGTTATTTTAATGATTATTATGATTATAGCTTTGGCAATAATGGTATTTTTAAATTTAACATATATGATTATTTTGCTTATGATGAAATAGGAGTGCAACCAATTCAACAAAGCCCATATGTTTCTCCTAGAAGCCCTTTTGATAGCCCTAATTTTGTCTATTCTGATGGAAATTATCACGGAGATGCAAAGCTTATCCCTTCTGCTTTAGGAAAGTATTATTTTGAGCTTTCCTATCAGAAAGGAGTTTATATAGAACTTTTACGCCCTTATTATCCAAGCATAAAAGATTTACCAGAAGGTTGGAACAATAAAATGCTAGAAAAAGCTAATTTAAAATAAATATGAGCATCCGTGAATAAACCCTTCTACAAACTTAAAAGATTTTATATACCTTGTGGTATGCTTATAGCTTTGATTATTTTATAAGCTTAACTTATCATTTTTTACAACGACCTTTAGAGCTTATCTTTTGGGATAGATATGATATATCGAAATTATCTATTAATAACGAAGAGAAAAATTTTAAAACAATGAAAACTGTGAATTACTCCTACTTTCGCTAACGCTTAGAAGTAGGAGCTTCCTAACTAAAGCCAAGTATTCTTAGCTAGCTCGAAAGGCTTCTTGTTTATAGCTTACACCTAAATTTTCATATAAAATATTAAAACTTATACAAAAATCTTTCATAAATTGTTTCAGAAGTTAAAGAGTTTGTTTAGTAAATTACATTAAGGGTTTAAGCCGCAGGCTGACCCCCTACGGCTAAATTGTGAAACCCCTGAAAGGAGGTACATAAAACTCATTCTAGTGGTTATTATACTGCTTTGTTTATTTATAGTCAAGGCATATTAACCAAGCTCAATTTTTGGGGCAACTGGAGTGGGTTACCTGCGGTATCAAACAAACTTTTAACTAAGCTTATCTCCTTTATATTGAATTATTTTATTTTTTAATTTATATTTTTCTTGCTTATGCTAAAAGATAAGAATCAATTATAAACAAAATGTATTAAGAAGCTAAAGAGTTTGTTTGGTATAATTATAAAAGGTAGATGCCAAAGGGCTGCAACCCTTTAGCGTTAATTTACCGCCCAGAAGGGAGGTGATTAAATTGCTAAACAAAATTATAGTAATAATTATACTACTTTGTATAATTATAGTCAAGTGTTATTAATACTTGATTTCCCATTTTTTAAAGGGGATCTATAATTTTCCCTTTGGCTTACCAAACAAACTTTTAACTAAACTTCTCTTCTTCTATTGATTTTCTATATTTGAAAAATTTTATTTTTTAAAAAGTATATGTTAAAGTATATGTTTTTTGTATTATTAATTTTTCAAGTATGTTCTTTTGGTTATTTTAACTATAAATCACAGTCCTCTTGAGCGCACCATATTATTTATCTTCTTTAATTTTTCTTTTAGCCAATCCCATATGCTCGTAAGCATCAATTTCTTTTTTGTAAGATCCAGAAATTTTCTTAAGTTCTTTATTTAAGTAACTTACTGTTTGTGCACTTGCATTAATATTTGCAGCCAAAGCAGAAACAAATTCTAGTTTCTTTTTTGTTGCTTCATCTAATTCTTTAGAAGTTTTTGAACCAAGTTTATGTGTCTGCACATAAAGTTTGGCAAGTTCTTTTAATTCAATATCCGTTAGCTTAACATCGGAAGCAGCAATTATCATTTTATCTAAGTCTGTATCAAATTTTTTAGTCTTTTCAGCTACATGCTGCTTTTGGCTAGTTTTTTGCTTTTTAATTGTTTTTTTGCCATCACTTGTAATAAGATAAGCAATCATGCCTAAAAACAATAAAAGCGCTAAAGCAGCACAAAAAATAACCAAAAAAATATGGCTCATTTACAGTTTGCCTACAAAATTTCGCTTCCTTCTTGCAAAAAGAGCTAAAACCACCATCAATGCAAATCCCCAATAAACATAATTAGGAATTTGAGCCGCTTCGCCTGCAGCGTAAGAATGAAGTCCTGTTAAAAAGTAATTTACTCCAAAATAAGTCATAATAATAACCCAATAAGCAAACATACTCCATAAAGCAAACACAAATTGATTACAATATTTTGGAATCATTCTAAGATGTAAAATTGCTGCATAAACCAAAATACTAACTAAAGCCCAAGTTTCCTTAGAATCCCAACTCCAATATCTCCCCCAACTTTCATTTGCCCAAATTGCACCTAAAAAATTTCCTACAGTAAGTAAACAAAGTCCAAAAATCATTGCCATTTCATTAATTCTTGTAGCCTCTGTAATATTTCTCAAAATATTAAGATTATATTTTCCATCTTTCTTAAGAAAACACATTAAGAACAATGTAAAGATACCAAGTAAGGCACAAAGTCCTAAAAATCCATAACTAGCAGTAATAACAGATACATGAATACTAAGCCAATAAGAATTGAGCACAGGAACAAGATTTGTAATTTGCGGATTCATTTCGCTTAAATGTGCAACCATTAATACAACACCGGATAAAATAGAAGTTAATGACAAGGCTATAGGACTTTTTCTAGAGAAAAATATACCCGACAAAGACAATGCCCAAGCTATATACACCATACTTTCATAGCCATTACTCCATGGAGCATGACCTGATAAATAAGCACGAAGTCCAAGACCTACTGTATGAATTACAAAAGCTAAAACATTTAAAACATATACCACTTTAAATATAAAAGAGATTTTTAAATTCGGTATGACCATTTTAGAAAAAACAAGAATCAAAAGTAAAAAACCCGCAATTAAATATACAGGAGCGAGTTTAACGAAAATTTCAGCCTTATTAGAAAAAATTTCCATTTCAACCTTGGTTTTACTAGGCATGACTTTATATCCTATTTTTTCTTGATATTCTTTGATAAATTTCAAGCCTTCATCAGCTCTAGTCCAATTACCATCTTTAAAAGCATTTTCCACGGCACTAAAATAATTCTGTATTAAAGCCAAAACAATATGCCCTTCATCCCCCTTAAGAGTAGTTACAGCAGAAAAAGGTGCAAGCCAAACATTATTTGGATTATTTTGAACAGGAATAAATTTAAATAATTCACCACTAAAAACTAAATTTACAACATTAGCTCTTTCATCTAGTTTTATAATTTCCTTATCAAAAACTCCTCTTGCATTTGGGTTTTTACGATTTGCATTTTCAACATATTTTTGAAGTTTATATCGGTTATTCTCATCAAAGAAATCTTTATAAGAAATATATTTAGCGCTAGGAATTTCTAAAATATTTGCAATAGCATCACGAACTGCTTGATTTTGTGGCATTAAAATAAAAGGTTCCATTTGCCATTTATCTACATCAACGAGCATGGAAAGCATAACAGCGTTAGAATTTTGACCCTTATAGCTATCACTTTGATGAATTTTTTCTAAAATTTCTCTTGATAGCGTATCAAAAGGCACCATTCTTCCATCTGCTGATTTTTGAACTATTAAAGCGGCAAGGGCTTTAGCATGATTAGTATTTACCATAGGTAAGGTCGAATTTAAATCTTGAGCAAAAGTCTTTTCAGAACCAAAAGATAACAATAAAATAAAAATAATTACACTTGTATGTTTTAAAGTGTCTTTATTAATCAATCTTGCCAAAGTTCTAAATCTAGAATGTGGATTTAAAAAATTCATAAACATTCCAAGACAAAGCAAAAAATAACCCATATAAGTTGGTATTTTACCTGGATCTTTATTTACAGATAAAACAGTCCCTTTTTCATCTTGATCATAAGAACTTTGATAAAATCTATAGCCATTATAATCTAAAACATTATTCATAAAAATTCTATAATCAAAATTTTCATTATTATTTTTTACGGTAATTTCACTTGCATAAGAAGCTGGAGACATAGAACCTGGATAACGATCTAATACAAAATCTCTTAAATAAATATCAAAAGGCAATTGTTCATAAGAAAGTGCCCAAGAAATAAAGAATTTTTGACCTGCAAGTTCTATCATAATAGGTTTATTATATTCAAAAATATAAAATTCTTTACTTTCATTTTTATAGCTTAATTCTAATTTTAAAGCATTAGAGCCAGTTAATTCTAAGTTTTTATTCTCATTGCTTAAGGCAAAATCTTTAAAATGCAACAATAAAGAATTTTTCCAATTTTGAGGCTCCCCAAAAGTAGAAATCAACATAGTTCTACCCACTTCTAACCAAGCAGATTTAAACCATAACCAAAAACTTTCATCTTGAGGTCTATTGGAACCTTCTAAAGCTTCTTGCGCATGCAAAGAAGCAGCTTTAACTACAAAACTAATATCATTAATTTCATAAAGCCTTCTTTCCTTAGCATTTGCCTTTTCTCCAATTTTAAGGTCTAAATTTTGTCCATCTAGCATACTTAGAAAATGTAAGTTTTCACTTGAACTTAAAGTTAAATTTTCATCAATTTTTACAAAAGGTGCTTTAACATTATCATCCATAAAAGCAAAGTTAACCCCTTCTATATTCTTAACTTCACCTTTTTCAAATTTAACATCAACACCTTGAGATCCTTTTTGAGAAAGCATCAAAACCAATAAAGGATCAGAATTATTATTTTCTTTATAAGTATAATGAGCATTTAAGATTAAATCTTTATATTTTAATTCAGCTTGATCATCACCTAAATTAAGTTTTAGTTTAAAAGAATTAGCAAAAGGCAAATTTCCTATATAACGATCATTAACCGCACTATAGCGTTCTCCATCTTTTATAGCAGAAATACGCAAAGAAGTCTTAGAACTTTCTATAAGTGAATTTTGAGTATGCTCTCTAATAGGTAAGATACCTTCAAAACCAGCATATCTTGTCATTGCAGAACCCACTAAAATAAATAAAAAAGAAATATGAAAAATCATTAAAGGCAATTTTTTAAGCCCAAACATTTTATAACGAAACATCCCGCATAGTAAATTAATACCAAGTAAAAGTTGTATATATTCAAACCAAAAAGTATCATAAACCATTGCCCAAGCCGTAGGAGTTCCATAAGCACTTTCAATAAAAGTTGCCAAAGCACAAAAAAGCGCAAAAAGCAAAAACAATACAACCGAAACTCTTAAATCCCCTATGCTTTTTATTATATTTTTCATTCTTTTTCCTTTAAATTTTAAAGCCCTAAATATTTCTTTCTAATCTCATCATCACCTATTAAATTTTTAGCCTCGTTTTCCATTACAATGCGACCATTTTCCAAAACATAAGCATAATCACTTATTTTTAATGCAGAATAAGCATTTTGCTCTACCAAAAGAATAGTTATACCCTCTTCTTTTAAACGCACAATAATATCAAAAACTTCACCCACAATCTTTGGAGCAAGTCCCAAAGAAGGCTCATCCAACATCAAAAGTTTTGGTTCACTCATTAAAGCCCTTGAAATCGCAAGCATTTGCGCTTCCCCTCCACTCAATGTTCCAGCTAAAGCATGCTTTTTACTTGCAAGTCTTGGAAAAAGTTTATACATTTGCTCTCTTAAATGCTCATAATTTTCAGCATTATTAAAAGCACCTATTTTTAAATTTTCCTCTACGCTTAAATTAATAAAAACACGCCTTCCTTCAGGAACTAAAGCTATACCTTTTTGAACTAAAGTATGAGTTAAATGTCTTTTAGTATCATAACCTAAGAAATTAACCTCACCAGTTCTTTTAACTGAGTTTAAAAGCGCATTTAAAGTTGAAGTTTTACCTGCTCCATTTGAACCTATAAGAGAAACAATATGACCTGTTTCCACTTTAAAATCAATCCCTTTAACAGCTTCAATTAATCCATAATAAACATGCAAATCTTTAACTATTAGCATCAAAATCCCCTAAATACGCAGCAATTACTTCTTTATGATTTACAGCATCGCAAAGTTTACCTTCAAAAATTGTTTTTCCATAATCAAGCACCAATACGCGATCACACAATTTATTGACAAATTTCATATCATGCTCTATAAGCAAAACGCTAATTTTATAATCTTTTCGTAATTTAAAAATGAGCTCAGCAAGTTCATCACTCTCAGAGCTATTCATCCCAGCGGCTGGCTCATCGAGCAATAATAATCTTGGCTGAGTAGCCATTGCTCTTGCAATCTCAACTTTTCTTTGTTGTCCATAACTCAAACTAGTAGCCTTTTCATAGGCAAATTCTGCAATACCAAGTTCTTCTAATATTGCATAAGCCTTCTCTTTAAATACTTGTTCTATTTTTCCAAAACGCCCTAAATGCAAAAAGGCTTCAAAAATATTATATTTCATTTGTTTATTAAAACCAATAAGAACATTTTCAAGCACATTCATGCTTGAAAAAAGCCTAATATTTTGAAATGTTCTAGCTATTCCTAAATGCACAATCTTATGAGGTTTTAAGTGATCAATTCTTTCTCCTAGAAATTCAACCGAACCTGAACTAGGTTTATAGTTACCTGTTATAATATTAAAAAGAGTTGTTTTGCCAGCCCCATTAGGTCCAATTAAAGCAAAAATTTCACCCTCATTGATTTTAAAAGAAGTTTCATTAATAGCCTTAACACTACCAAAACTTTTTGAAATTTGTTTTAATTCCAAAATCATTTTTTGCTCCTTTTAAAACGCTTTTTAATCCCTCTAATCACATCACTCAACTCATAATAACCCATTATGCCTTTTCTTGCAAAAAGCATTACTAAAATCAGAACAATAGAAAAAACAACCATTCTAAGCCCTGGCGTTGATTGGATATCAAGATTTAAAGAATCTATTTTTATATTTAACTCATCTAAAAATCTAAGCCACTCACTTCCACCAATAACCAATATCGCACCTATAATAGCACCTGTAGTAGAACCAAGTCCACCTAAAACAATAATAATCAAAAGCTGAAAAGTAAGTAAAAAATCAAATTGAGTTGGAGATACGGTAGTCAACAGACAAGCTAAAAGTCCGCCACCTACACCTTCTAAAAATGCTGAAGTGCTAAAAGCTAAAGTTTTTATCCAAAAAGTATTTATTCCCATAGCACTTGCAGCATCTTCATCATCTCTTATAGCCTTCATTGCACGACCATATTTAGAATAAACTATATTTAAAATTAAAATAACCGCTACAATAGCAATACCACCTGTCCAATAGATCGTGGAAAATTGTGGAATATCTGCCAGTCCTCTTGAGCCATTAGTAATAGAAGGAAAATTAATAGCAGCTATTTTAATAATTATTCCAAAGCCTAAAGTTACAATAGCCAAATAATCCCCTCTCACGCGAAATACAGCAAAAGCCAAAATCAGGGCAAGTAAAGATGAACAAATTCCAGCCACAATTAAAGCTAGAATAAAGGAATTTGAATGGATGGCTAAAATAAAAGAACTAGGACCATCTAAAAAAAACTGATCATTTTTCGCATCAGCACTTAAAAGAACTAAAGCAGCCGCATAAGCTCCAATCGCAACAAATCCATTGGGTTCTAGTGAAAATTGTCCAGTTACACCATTAATAAGGTTGTAACTCACAGCCAAAATAATAAAAATAGCAATTTGATTAACAATGTTTAATCCATAGTCCCCAAAAATATAAGGAGAAATGAAAATAAAAATAATTGAAGCAATTAAAAAGATTAAATGTGAAACCTTAATTTTAACCATCATTAAAACCTACTCTTTTCAAAATTTATACCTAAAATTCCCGTAGGCCTAAATAACAATATAAACACCAAAAAAATAAAAGCAAATGCATCTTTAAAGCCTGATAAATCTGGAAAAAAAGCCACAACAACAACTTCGGTAAATCCTATAATAAGTCCACCCAAAACTGCACCTACTACAGAACCTATACCTCCTAAAACTGCAGCAGCAAAAGCTTTTAAACCTATTAAAGTTCCCATAGTAGGTTCAACAGAGTAATAATTTGCAGCCCAAAAAACACCCCCAACTGCTGCCAAAGCTGAACCTAGGGCAAAAACTATAGCAATAATACGATTTGCATCTATACCCATTAAATTTACTGTTTGTATATCAAATGCCAAAGCACGAATAGCTATACCATATTTGCTTTTATACAAAATCCATAACACTGCTATTAAAATAACAAATGTAAGAGCAGGAACCATTAAAGAACCATAAGTTGTTATCACTCCGCCAAAATTAACACTTTCCTCAAAATAACTTGGCGGTGTAAAAGTTCTAGGTGTTGAAGTAAAAAGCATATTAAAAAGATTTTGCAAGAAAAAACTAATACCAATTGCTGTAATCAACAATGAAATTCTAGGAGCCTGTCTTAAAGGTTTATAGGCGATTCTATCTGTAGCTATTCCAACACAAGCAGCAAAAATCATTGCCAAAGACAAAGCTCCTAGAAAAGGAACATTTAGATTAGTCATGCAAAAAAGAGCTGCATAAGCACCAACCATCATAATATCGCCGTGAGCAAAATTAATAAGTCTTAGCACGCCATAAACCATAGTATAGCCAACAGCAATAAGGGCATACATACTGCCCAAACTAAGTCCATTAACAAGTTGTTGTAAAAATAAAGTAGAATCCATAATCTTTCTATTTTTCCTTTAAGGATTGATAATATCTTTATAATTTTGCTTTTGATTTTTAATTTCTTTAACCACTACAGAACGAGTTGCATTTCCTGTTTGATCAATACTGATAACACCAGAAACACCTTGATAATTTTTAGTTTGGTGAATTTTTTCATTGACACACTTACTAGTAAGATTTTCAACGCAAGCATTCATAGCGTTTAGCATTACAAAATACGCATCAGCCCCCATAGCTGAAAAATTTGGAACTTCTTTTGTTCCTTTAGCTTTTTCATAAACACTGATAAATTCTTTGCTTAATTTTGTAGTTGGATTATTAGCATCAAAACTATCTGTGAAAATATAACCCTCGCTTGCATCTCCAGCTAAACTAATAAAAGTTTGATCTGCAACTCCGTCTGCAGAACCCATAGGAATATTTAAACCTGCAAGTTTTGATTGTCTTGCAAATAAAGAAGCTTCACTATAATAAAGCGGTAAAAAAATAAATTCTGGATTTAAACTTTTAACTTGAGCTACAATAGCTCTAAAATCTTTATCACCTGAATTAACTCTTAAAATTCTAAGAATTTGACCACCATTAGACTTGTACTGTTTTTCAAAAGCTTTTGCTAAACCTAAGGAATAGTCAGTACTTTGATCTACTACAATAACAGCACTTTTGTAATTAAGTTTTGAAAAAACATATTTTGCTAAAGATGAACCTTGAAAACTATCCATAAAACATACTCGAGAAGAATATATTTTTTTATCAAGCAATCTATCACCAGTTGCAGCAGGAGCGATCAATGGAATTTTATTATCTTCTGCTACGCGCATAACTTGCAATGTATTAGCAGTAACCATTTCCCCTATAAGACCTATAACTTTATCTTGAGAAACTAAACGATTTGCTCCACTCGAAGATTCTAATTTATCACCTTTAGTATCAATAATAGCAAGAGAAACCTTATCTCCATTACTTAAAGTTGATTGCATTGAATTTGCAAGTTTAATCCCTTCTAGTGCACTTTGTCCATATGCTGCAGTAGCTCCGCTAAGTGGTAAAACAACTCCTATTTTGACTTCCGCAGCACTTAAACTTAAACTTAGAATACTTGCTAAAATTAAACTTTTTTTCATTCTCTACCTTTATTTTAGTAATTATGGATTTATAATTGTTTTATAATTTTGTTTTTGATTTTGAATTTCTTTAATCACAACAGAACGAATGGCATTACCGCTTTCATCTATGGTAATCACACCACCAACAGCTTGAAAATCTTTAGTTTGATGAATTTTGCTATTAATACATTCGCTGCTAAGATTATCAACGCAAGCATTCATAGCATTCAACATTACAAAATACGCATCAGCCCCCATAGCCGAAAATGCTGGAAGTTCTTTTGTTCCTTTAACTTTCTCATAAGCTGCAACAAAATCTTTTCCTAATTGTGTAGATGGATTGTTATAATCAAAACTATCAGTGAAAATTACTCCATTGACAGCACTTCCGCCAAGATCTATAAAAGTTTGATTATTAACACCATCTCCTGCTGCTAAAAGTTTATCAAAACCAATTTGTCTTGCTTGTCTCGCAATTAAAGCAGCTTCAGGATGATAAATAGGCATATAAACAAAATCAGGATTTAAACTCTTAAGTTGAGAAACCACAGCTCTAAAATCTTTATCTCCTGAATTAATAACAAGTTTTTTTATAATTTTCCCACCATTATTCTTAAAAGAATTTTCAAAAGCTCTTGCCAAACCTAAAGAATAAACATTACTTTGATCTATGATGATAACAGCATTTTTAAGCCCTAAATCCTTAGATACATAAGTAGCAAATTTATCTCCTTGAAAACTGTCTTTAAAACAAACTCTACTTGCATATTTCTTTTTATCTAGCAATTTATCTCCAGATGCCACTGGAGCTATTAGAGGAATTTTTTTCTCTTCTGCTATAGAAATAGCTTGAATGGTATTTGGAGTTGTAGCTTCACCAATAATCCCAAGGACTTTATCTGTTGCTATTAAACGATTAACTCCGTTTGAAGTTTCAAGTTTATCTCCTTTTGTATCTATTGTGATAAGTTTAATAACATCTCCATTTGAAAGTTTTGGTTGTAGCTTATTAGCCAGTTCAATTCCGTTAAAAACATCTTGCCCATAAGCTGCCACAGTTCCAGTTAAAGGTAAAACTACCCCTATATTAATATCCTTAGCATATAAACAATTTACCATAGTTAAAACACTTAAAGTTAAAGTTAGTTTTTTCATAGCATTCCTTTTAATTATAGTTTTTACATTTTATTTTAGAAATATATTATGTTTTGTTTTTTGCACAGGTTCTTCTTCAAGAAGGTCTTTTACTTGCAAATCAAGCGCAAAATTTCCACCTTTAATATAAGCAATAATATTATCTATATCCTCGTGGCTTAAATTTCTAGCATAAAAAGCCATTTGAGAAGCTGTTGTAGAACTGCTACTATCAAGAGTATAACCTATCAAAGCTCCTTTAATATCCTCAGGAGACATATCTTTTAAAATTCTAGATCCTATAACACTCTTTTCAGCATTATCTCCATGGCAAGTATTGCATTTATTTTGAAAATACAAAGCCTTCGCTTTTTCCATATCATATTGCTTATTTGCATCAAAGGTATAAGTAAAAAATGATTTCAAGTTAATACCAAAAAGCGCAACAACAAATATTGAACTAATAAACAACCATCGTATAATCATGATTTTCCTTATTTTATTGTAATTTCCGTTTGTGTTTTATTTTGATATCTATGTGTTTTTTTGTTGTATTTTTTTCTTTTTTAATATCATAGCGATAACGAACAGTCCCTGAAACTTCTATATCTTTAAAGACTTCATCTAACGGAGCTGCAAAAACAAAATGATTTAAAATCATACCAATTAAAAATATTTTTTTCATTTTTATTCTTTAAACACAAAAAACGATTATATCAAAAAAAGATAATCCTTGTTAATGACCACCTTTATGTAAAAAATAAAGTCCTACACAAAGAGCTAAAATCGATCCAGCAAGAAAAGCCATATCCACAGGAGTAGCAAATTTCATCTGCAAAACCCTTTGAAAGAAATTTACCACTAAGACCATAATGATAACTTTTGCAAGCTTGTCTTTTAATTGATCTAAGCTATGCACCTCTAAAACCTTGCTTTGTTTTGTTTGTTTAAATTCTTCTATTTCGCTGATAAAAAGCTCATAAACTCCAAAAGAAAAAATAAACAAAACTAAAGCCATAAGATAAAGATCAACAGCTCCTATAATTAAAGCCACCACATCCTCATGCAAATCCACATTAGAACCTGCATCAAAAAAATAATTATAAGTATAAAATATAACTTTTAAAACATCATAACTTGCAATAAAAAACAATACAAAAGCTCCAATTAAACCAAAAATTACGGGTAAAATTGTAACAATACGACTTCTAACAAGTAAAGATTCAAATATTTTCTCTAACATTTTTTTCCTTATTTATTTTTTAATTCTAACCATTTTTGCGCAATACGCACAGCATTTGTTGCAGCACCTACACGAATTTGATCTGCCACACACCAAAGATGGAGTATTTTTTTATCATACACATCAGCACGAATTCTTCCTACATAAGTTTCATTAGTATCGCTAGTCATTAAAGGCATAGGGTATTTTTTATTTTTAAGATCATCTATGACAACAACACTTGGTGCTTTTTCTAAAATTTCTTTAGCTTTTTTTACATCTATTTCTTTTTCAAAATGCATAGTAATAGCTTCGCTATGACTTCTTAAAACAGGCACTCTTACACAAGTTGCTGAAACTTCTAAATTTTTATGTAAAATTTTTTGAGTTTCATTGACCATTTTAAGTTCTTCTTTAGTGTAATCATTATCCATAAAAACATCAATTTGTGGAATAAGATTAAGTGCTAAAGTATAAGGAAAAGTTTGAGGTTCAAATTCATCAAGTTTAAAAGCAAAAAAACTTTGCATGGCTTCAACCAATTCTTGCATTCCTTCTTTTCCTGCTCCACTTGCAGCCTGATAGGTACTTACATCAACACGCTTTAAATTAAATGCATCATTTAAAGGTTTTAAAACTTGTACCATTTGTATAGTAGAACAATTTGGATTAGCAATAATCCCTGTTTTTTTCCAATCTTTAATATCCTCAGGATTGCATTCAGGAACCACCAAAGGAACATCTTTTTCCATTCTAAAATGACTTGTATTATCAATAACAACAGCACCCGATTCTACTGCAAATTTAGCATATTTTTCACTCACACTTCCACCTGCGCTAAAAAAAGCAATATCAATAGGATTTTCTTTAAATACATTTTCAGTAAGTTCTTTGACTTTATAAGCTTTGCCTTTAAATTCTACTTCACTACCTACACTTTTTGCACTTGCTAAAGGTAAAATACTTTCCACTGGAAAATCAAGTTCATCTAAAACATTTAAAAGCTCTTCCCCAACCGCACCAGTAGCACCCACAATGGCTATTTTTTGTTTTTTTGACATTACCTATCCTTTATTTGATATTTTTTAATTTTTTCATTTAAAATTTTTATATCCATGCCTAAAATTTGAGAAGCTTGATCCTTGTCATAATCTACACTTAAAAGAACTTCACAAATCAATTCTTTCTCTAAATTCTTTACATCTTTTTTTATACTTCTAGCTTCTAAGAACAAGTCTTCACTTGAAATTTCATCATTTTCACTTAAAATACAAGCTCTTTGTACAACGGATATTAATTCTCTAATATTACCAGGAAAATCATATTCAAGCAAAGCATTTTTAGCTTCTTGGCTGAGCTGTTTTTCCTTAAAATCATATTCTTTACAAGTATCTTCTAAAACCTTTTGAGCTATACCTAAAATTTCTTCTTTACGCTCTCTTAAAGGCGGGATATTAATAGGAACAGTGTTTAAACGATAATATAAATCTGAGCGAAATTCGCCATTTTTTATTTTTTCATCCAAATTTGCATTAGTTGCACTGATAATTCTTACATCTATTTTGATGCTTTTCGTACTTCCAAGTCGCGTAATTTCTTTTTCTTGCAAAGCTCTTAAAAGTTTGGCTTGAATTTCATAAGGCATTTCGCCAATTTCATCTAAAAACAAAGTACCCTCATTAGCCATTTCAAAAAGCCCTATTTTAGTTGCATTGGCATCAGTAAAAGCACCTTTTTCAAAACCAAAAAGCTCACTTTCAATCAAATTTGCAGGAATAGCTGCCATATTAATAGCAACAAAAGGCTTATTAGAGCGTTTAGAATGAGTGTGAATATAAAGAGAAAATACCTCTTTTCCTACTCCACTCTCTCCAAAAAACATTACAGAGGCATCAGTTTTAGCCGCTTTTTGACTTAAATTTAATGTTTTTTCCAAATTAGGAGAAGTTGAAAAAAAATCTTTATTTTCTTCTTTTTTTTCATTTTTTTTGCTTTTTTTATCGGCTATTTTTTCTCTTATGATTTTAGCACGCTTAATAGCCTCGACTAAAGTATCAACATCAAAAGGTTTGGTTAGAAAATCTTTTACTCCCAAACGAACCGCTTCTATAGCACGGCTTAAAGTAGCATTTCCTGTCATAATAATAAAATCATATTTATTTTCACAGGCTTTAACAAATTCTATGCCATCAATTCCTGGCATATTAATATCTGTAATAATCAAATCTGTATTCTCATCTATTTTTTTTAAAGCTTCAGTAGCAGATTTATAAGATTTAATATTAAATTCTTCATACTCTGCTAATGCAATTTCTAAGGATTTGCGCATATTAATATCATCTTCTACTATGACTAAATTCATCCTAAGCCTTTTAAAAAATTTCTGCTATAGTATCCAATTTGCGCTTAATTTTGAATTTACTTTTTTTTAAGATAATAAATTATCGCATTTTGTTCGCCAAATTCCACGGTAAAACGCAAGGGTAAAATTTTAATATAAGTTTCACTTTGAGCACGTAATAAGTCGGTATTAACAATATCCTTAACACTGATTTTAGCTCCTATAAAGCAATCACTTAACTCATCTTTATGAGAATTTAAAAAATTAAATTTAATTGTTTTTAGCATATTATCATCAATTAATCCTAAAGAAGTTCGAGGTAAAACTTTTAAATCTTGATCACTATAAGAAATTTCACATACCCATTGTTCTTCAACATTTTCACTTTGCGTCATTGCTAAGGATAAATTTTGATTTTGATGAAAGAGAATGAAATTTTTACTAGAAAGCTCTGCCCAAAAAATAAATTCATCTTGGGCAAAAAGCTTAAAGCTAAGAAAAATTAATAAGCAAACAATTCTTTCCACTTGTCTGCATCGATTTTAAGTTCTAAGTTTACTCTATAAAGCCCTTGATTAAAATTCTCATCAATAATACTTGCATTTTTTATCAAACCATTTACTTGCGCAGTAATAGTTGAACTTCTAAGCATTGCATCTTTTACAGTGTCTTTACCATTCACTTTCACACCATAAAGCTTACTTGCAAGCTGTCTGTAAGCATCTGTAATCGCTGCTCTTTTTGCTAAAGCTAGGGCTTGAGCAGTAGAAACTGTATTCATCGGAGCAATCCCTTCACCAACTGCTGTAAAACTAAGTTCCGTTTCACTAGCGTCTGGAGCTAACATTTTTTCTTCTCTGATAATATCACGCACATCATCTTTGTCGACTTTTTGCACGATAACATCTTGAGATGGAGCAGTGCTATTTGCACTTGAATTTTTAGTTGTACTGTTTGCACTTGGTACACAACCAGCGAAAATTCCTGCTATTGCTAGCATAAAATAAATTTTTTTCATTTTTACACCTTCAAAATATTGTAATTAGTAAAATAAAAAGCAATAAGCGTTCCAACTTTAAACTTATTACAAATCTAAACCAAAGTTTTCATCGCTTAACTCATCCTCATCATTTTCCTCTTTAGGACACTTAGCGATGCTAACCACCTCGTCATTTTCCACATTAACAACGATGACGCCACTTGTATTACGCCCTGCTTTTCTAATACTTTGCATATCAACACGTATCATCTTGCCTGAACTTGTAAGAGCCATCAAATCCATAGTTTCATCTACTATAACTACGCTAATAAGATCTTTGGTTTTTTCTGTAAGTTTCATGCAAATTACACCCTTGCCACCTCTACTTTGCAATCTATATTCTCCAGCATTGGTGCGTTTTCCTATACCTTTTGCACTTATGCTTAAAATTTCTTGCTCATCATTTTCTATAACAACTGCACCTACTAATTCGTCATTTTTCTCTTTAAACTTAATAGCGGTCACCCCACGACTTACACGGCCGATTTCACGCACTTTAGCAAGTGGGAATTTGATACACATACCTTTTTTGGTTACTGCAAAGAGCATTTTACCTTGTGTGTTTACACTTTCTTCATTTTCAAAATTTTCATCATCTAAATTTTCAATTTCTCGATTTTCTAAATTTTCTTCACCACCACTGGCAAAAATTTCATTTTCATCTCTTTGAACAATAATAGCAGTTACCAACTCATCATTTTCATCCAAGTTGATCGCTCTAACTCCTACACTTCTGATATTTTGATATTCACTCAAATTTGTACGCTTTACAATACCATTTTTAGTAAAGAAACATAAAGATTTGCTCTCATCAAAATCCGTGGTTGGAATAATAGCCATGATTTTTTCTTCAGCTTGTAAATTGATAAGATTTACCACTGCTTTTCCTTTAGCCGTTCTTGAGCCTTCAGGAATTTTATAAACTTTAAGCCAATAAAGCTGTCCACGATCTGTTACAAACATAAGCGTATCATGTGTATTTGCCGTAAAGAAACTTTCTATAAAATCATCATCATAAGTCGTAACGGCTAATTTTCCTTTTCCACCTCGTTTTTGTTTTTCATATTGTTTACTAGGCACACGCTTAATATAACCACGATGTGTGATAGTTACAACCATATTTTCATTAGGAATCAAATCTTCAATATCAATATCATCGTAATCATCTTCAATTTGAGTAATACGTGGCACATCAAATTTACTTCTAATTTCTTTTAATTCATCGCGAATTAAATTTTCAAGCAAGGTTTCACTTTTTAAAATTTCTTCAAGTCTTGCAATTTCTTTCATTAATTCTGCAAGTTCATTTTCGATTTTTTCTCTTTCAAGTCCTGTTAAACGACCAAGTTTCATATCCAAAATAGCATTGGCTTGAAGCTCACTAAGACCAAATTTAGCTACTAAAGAATCTCTTGCGGTATTATTATCAGAACTATTTTTAATTAAAGCAATCACTTCATCTATATTATCAAGTGCAATTTTAAGACCTTCTAAAATATGAGCTCTTGCTCTTGCCTTTTGAAGTTCAAAAATCGTTCTTCTAATAATAACTGTTTTTCTATGAGTTAAGAAAAGATTTAAAAGTTCCAACAAAGAGAAAATTTTAGGTTCTTTATTATGAATTGCCAACATAATCACACCAAAAGTACTTTCCATAGTGGTAGATTTAAATAGATTATTTAAAACAATTTCACTCATAGCCTCACGTTTAAGCTCTATAACAACGCGGATTCCTTCTTTATTACTCTCATCTCTTACTTCAGATATTCCTTCAATTTGCCTTTCTTTAACAAGCTCTGCAATCTGCTCTATAAGCCTAGCTTTATTGGTTTGATAAGGAAGCTCATCGATAACAATAACATCTTTATTTGTCTTTTTTTCAATATGAGTTTTAGCTCGCACTTTCACGCGACCACGTCCTGTGCGATAAGCTTCTATAATACCTTTTTTACCATAAATTATTCCACCTGTTGGAAAATCTGGACCTTTGATAAACTGCATAATCTCTTCTAGGCTTGCATCTTTATTATCAAGCAAATATAAAAGTCCATCTATCAACTCATTTAAACTATGAGGTGGGATGTTTGTCGCCATACCTACAGCTATACCACTTGAACCATTTAATAATAAATTTGGAACCCTAGAAGGTAAAACATCAGGTTCGCTTTCTGAACCATCATAATTTGGAACAAAATCGACCGTATCTTTATCTATATCTTTTAAAAGCTCATGAGAAAGTTTACTCATTTTTGCTTCAGTATAACGCATCGCAGCGGCACTATCACCATCTATAGATCCAAAGTTGCCTTGTCCTGTAATACTTGGATATCTCATAGAAAAATCTTGAGCCATTCTAACCAAAGCATCATAAACTGCTGTATCTCCATGTGGGTGATAACGACCTATAACAGCACCCACTATACGGGCTGATTTGACAAAATCTGTTCTACTTTTTGCCTCATCATTTTGCATAGCATATAAAATTCTTCTATGAACAGGCTTTAAACCATCTCTTGCGTCAGGCAAAGCACGACCTATAATAACACTCATAGAATAGTCTAAATAACTACTTTTTATAGAATTTTCTATATCTACAAGTTCAATATCAGAATCTTTGCTAAAAATATTCTCCATAAAAATCCTTCTATTAGTTCAAAGTTTTGATTATAGCATATTAAACTTTTGCATCAGCTAAAACAAGAGCAAAAAGTACAGAAATTTTATTTTCTTCTAAAACTTTTTTAGCTTCCAAAAGGCTAGAACCAGTTGTTACAATATCATCTACTAAAATTACAGGTTCGTGAATGGTTTTTAAGAGTTTGTAATTTCTTTTATGTTTTTGACGAAATTCTAAACTTTTTCCAGAATATTTCACAGAATTTTGTGCTTTTAAAACATTAAAAACAGGTTTTACAAATTTTGTTTTAAGATATCTAGCTAAAATAGCAGAATGTGAATAAAGCATATCTTCAACCTTATCATCTAAAGCTATAACATTAATTGTCATTCTAGGATCAAAAAAATCTTTAAATTTTGCAAAACTTAATTTAGCAAGCATTTTATAAACAAAATAACCATAAAAATAATGTTTAGAGTGAAGCAAGTGTTGTATTTCATGGTATTTATAAAAAGAATAAACTTTGAAATTATTATCAAGCTTTCTTACATTTAAGGAAAATTCAGAAAGCTCTAGCTCACATAAATCACAAAAGCAGAGCAGAGCAAAAGCTCCGCAATTTATACACCTCAAAGTTCAGAGATTAAACTAGCTGCTTTATTTGCCATTTGTTTTATTAACAAATGAGTATAAAAAGTTGTTTCTTTTAGATCATCAAAACCTTGTACATCTTGCTTGGTGCGGATTGTAAATTTCTTATTTTTGTTTATATCGCTAACTTGTAAAACTCCTACTAGTTTTGAATGTAATCCTGTAGCATCTTGAGTTGCTCCATAAGATATAAATTCTAAATCAATCTTACTCACATAAGGTGAATTTTGATCGTTATTGTCAAGCACAACTATTCCTCTAGCTTCAAGTTCTTGCTTTAAATAAGTATAAAATACCGCATTAAAATTCACATCAACAAATAACTTTTTCCCTTTAGCATTTAAAACTTTTTGCCCTTCTTTTAAATCATAAAATCTATGCAAATAAACCTTTTTTAAAGCAATACCAGTGTCTAAAGTGCGTTTATTGGCACAACATTGAATTCCAACATCGCTAATGTATAAAAGCCCTTTAATCTTTGCTTCAAAGCCATCAGGACTTTCACAAGAACTGCATTGAGAATTTTTAGAAATTTGATTAACTTGAGCAAAAGTATCTTGTTTAGTTGCACAAGCACTCAAAAATAAAATAGGCACTATAAAAATCAAAAATTTTTTAAACATTTTTTCTCCTTAGAAAATTATTTTAAAATTGTATTAAAAATACAAGCAAATTTCAAGCCAAGTTTTAAATTTATCATCAATCTATCTTTAAAACACTCAAAAAAGCCTCTTGAGGTAAATTTACCTTACCTATAGCTTTCATTCTTTTTTTACCTTCTTTTTGCTTTTCTAAAAGCTTTCTTTTTCTAGTAATATCCCCACCATAACATTTTGCTGTCACATTTTTACCCATGGATTTAACGGTTTCCCTTGCGATGATTTTATTTCCAATACTTGCTTGAATGGCCACTTCAAAAAGCTGTCTAGGAACTATTTCTTTCATAGCACTAACAAGCTCTCTTCCTTTACTTTGTGCTTTTTCATTAGGCACGATAATGCTTAAGGCATCAACATTTTCACCCGCCACTTTAATATCAAGTTTTACCAAATCCCCTACTCTAAATTCTATAGGCTCATAATCAAAACTCGCATAGCCTTTTGTTAAGGACTTTAATTTATCATAAAAATCCATCACAATCTCATTTAAAGGCACATCATATTCTAGCAAAACGCGCTCAGGTGTGATATAGTCCATTTTAACCTGTACTCCTCTTTTGCGATTTAAAAGAGTGATTAAATTCCCTAAAAATTCACTTGGAGTAATGATAGTGGCTTTAACATAAGGCTCTTTTATATGATCGATTTTATTAACAGGAGGAAGCTCGCTAGGATTTTGAATTTTAACAAGCTCTCCATCGGTTTGATAAATTTCATAAGTCACAGTTGGAGCTGTAGCAATCAAATCAAGATTAAATTCTCTCTCAAGCCTTTCTTTAATCACTTCCATATGTAAAAGTCCTAAAAACCCTACCCTAAAGCCAAAGCCTAAAGCCAAAGAAGTTTCAGGCTCATAAGTAATAGAACTATCGTTAAGCTTTAGCTTATCCAAAGCATCTCTTAAATCTTCAAATTTATCCGTTTCTATGGGATAAAGTCCTGCGAACACAAAAGCTTTAGCCTTTTCAAAACCCCCTATAGCTTCTTTAGCTTTATTTTTTACTAAAGTAATAGTATCGCCTACTTGTACATCACCTACGGTTTTAAGCCCTAAAACCACCACGCCTACTTCACCTGATTGTAAAGATTGAGTTTTAATTGGACTTAAAGGGTGGGGATAAAAAAGATCTTGAACTATATGTTTTTTATCTGTACTCATAACTAAAACTTCATCGTTTTTAGCTATACTTCCTTCATAAATCCTAACCAAAGCCAAAGCACCCAAATAATTATCAAACCAAGAATCATAAATTAAAGCCTTAGTAGGAGCTTCATCATCTGTTTTTGGTGCAGGGATTTTAGTGATAATTGTTTCTATAAGCTCTTTTATACCCACTCCTGTTTTTGCACTCACGCAAATGGCATCTTTGCAATCTATACCTATAATATACTCGATTTCATGCTTTACTTTTTCAACATCAGCATTAGGTAAATCGATTTTATTAATTACAGGAATGATTTCAAGATTATTTTCAAGTGCTATATAAACATTAGCTATAGTCTGTGCTTCAACACCTTGAGAAGCATCTACTACAAGCAAAGCCCCTTCACAACTTGCCAAAGAACGACTCACTTCATAAGAAAAATCTACATGACCAGGAGTATCAATAAGATTTAAAACAAAATTTTCATTATTAAATTTATAATTTAAACGCACTGATTGTGCTTTTATGGTGATACCACGCTCTTTTTCTATATCCATAGTATCCATAACTTGCGAACTCATCTGCCTATCGCTAATAGCACCACACTCACTAATAATCCTATCTGCAAGAGTAGATTTTCCATGATCTATATGAGCTATAATAGAAAAATTTCTAATATTTTTTACCGACAAAATTTCATCCTAAATATAAAATTTTAAAGCTAGGATTTTAACAAAATTTATGTTTAAAACAAATAAATTTTATTTTATATAAAAAACTTCAATTGAAATTTATATAAAGCATATTAAAATATCAAATGCTTGAAAAATATTTAAAATCAGCTATATTTTTAGCTCTTTATCCCTTAGCAATGTTAGCTTCTAATTTGCACGAATTTATAGCACTAAGTCAAAATAATGAATCCTATCTCATTAAGCAAATGCAAAGCGAACAAGCAAATTTAGACAAAGAACAAGCTTTTAGAAATTACCTACCCTCTCTTAGTCTAAACTCAGCTTATGTAGCCAACAATAAAGATCGCTTCATTATCGATCCACAAGAAAGTTTATTTGCTAAAGTTTCTCTTAATTTTTTACTTTTTGATGGGGGTGCTAGAGAGGCTAATTTAAGAGCTTTAGAAAGCAAAAAAAAATTAAGCCTTTTAGACAAAGAACAAAGCAAAAATTACCTTGCCTTAAATGCAATCACACTTTATTTTAACACCCTAAGTCTTAAAAAAATTTTACTAGCAAATCAACAAAAAGTAGCTTTTTTAAAATCAACTTTTGAAAGATTGCAAAAATTTTACGACGCAGGACTTAGCCCTAAAGATGAACTTGAAAGCATTAAAGCTAAATACCATTTAAGCTTATTAGAACTCAGTCAAAATGAATTAAAACTTGCCAATATACAAAAAGAGATTAAAATTTTAAGTGATACAGATTTTAAAGTGCAAGGGAATGCTTTTTTAGAAAATCCGCAACAAGAAAAAAGTCAAAACTATGAAGTAATGATAGCTAAAGAACAAATCAATCTTGCTAAAGAAAGTGTAAATTTAGCAAAAGCTGAATATTTTCCAAAATTTTATATTCAAGATAATTTTAACTTTTATAAAAACAATTATAATC
This sequence comes from Campylobacter jejuni, assembly GCF_001457695.1. NCBI lineage: Bacteria > Pseudomonadati > Campylobacterota > Epsilonproteobacteria > Campylobacterales > Campylobacteraceae > Campylobacter > Campylobacter jejuni. Next base: position 1,076,707 of record NZ_LN831025.1, read on the forward strand.
CAAAAGTTCCAGCTCCTTTTGTAAACTTAGCAGATCAATTCTTAGAAAAATATTCTCAAGGTAATCAGTTTATTTTAGGTATGGAATGGAAAATTTTTGATTTCAATGCAAGGGCTAAAGAAGTTGAAAAAGAGCGTTTAAACGTTCAAATAGCCAATGCAAACGCAAGATTTAGTGAGAGAAAAAATAAAGAAGAATTAAATTATTTAGACAAAAGTTTAAAAGTTTTACAAGAACAAATTTTAGCTCTTAATCTTAGCTTAAATGCTGCAAATTTGGCTTTTGAAAGTGTAGATAAAAAATACCAAGCAGGACTTGTTTCTTATGTGGAATATCTTCAAGCTTTAGAGGCTAAATTTAAAGCACAAAGCGATTTAGAGCTTGCTAAAAATGAATTTGAAATTACTAAAGCAAATTATTATTTTAATGCGGGTATAGATCTTAATTCAAAGGTTAAAGAATGAAAAAAATTATATTTTTACTTCTTGCTTTTAATTACGCCTTTGGCGAAGAAATTTACGCGAGTTTCAATGTAGAAGCATCAAAACAAAGCAAGCTTGCCCTTGAAAGCATAGGTTTAGTTCAAAAAATTCCTGTAGAAATTGGACAAAAAGTCAGCAAAGGAGAACTTTTACTTGCTCTTGATCAAGAAAGTGAAAAAATAGCTCTTCAAAATGCTCAAAATTCTTATCAACTTGCCCTTGTAGAATACGAAAATACCAAAAGCAGAATGCAAAAAATCAAAGCTGTAGAAAATGTTATAGACAAACAAAGCTATGAAGATATGAAAGCTAAATTTGATGCAGCTAATTTAAATTTAATCAAAGCAAAAATCAATATAGCTTATTATAAAAATATCATGGCAAAAAAAGAATTGCGTGCACCTTATGATGCTATTATCGCAAACAAATTTATACAAGTGGGCGAAGGAGTAGGAGGAGTAGCTCAACCTTTAATAGAAATTTTTTCCTATCCGCAAAGCAAACTGATTTTAAGTTTTGATGAAAAATACAAAGATAAAGTTAAATTAGGTGATGATTTCTTTTATAAAATCGATCAAAATGGCACAGAATTTAAAGGACAAATCAGTCTTATTTATCCAAGTATAGAGGTAAAAACAAGAAAAATTTATGCTGAAGTGCAAACCACAAATTTAACACCAGGGCTTTTTGGTGAAGGTAGAATTATCACTAAAGATTAAAAATGTTTAAACTAGCTATAAACCGACCTATTACCGTGCTGATGTTTTTCTTAGCTTTCATGATTTTTGGGCTAATCTCTGCTTTTAGCATGAGTGTGAATTTATTTCCTAATGTTTCCATACCTCTTATAAAGATTACAAGCAAGGTAAATGGAGATTTAAATTTCGTAGAATCAAAAGTCACCAAAGAGATAGAAAATGCTTTAAGTGAAATTGATGGAGTAAAAACCATAACCTCAGCTGCGTATGATAATTTTAGTGTGAGTGTAGTGGAGTTTAAACTGGGTAAAAATCTTGAAGTAGCTGCTAATGATGTGCGTGATAAAATAGGAACTTTAAGCCTACCTTCTAAGCCTGAAATTGAAAAAATCGGTTCAGATTCTGGTTCTGCTATTTCGCTTTTTTTATATTCTAAAGATAAATTACAACTCATGCGTGAAATCAATGATAAAATAAAACCTTTTTTGCAAAGAGTTGAAGGGGTAGGTAAAATCGAAGCTAAGGGTTTTTTGGAACCTCAAATTCGCATAGAATTAAAACCAAATGAACTTAGAAAATACAATCTTAACGCCCTTGATGTAGCGAATATCATCAAAAGTCAAAATTTTAAACAAGCCCTAGGCGAACTTAATAACAATCAAGATAACTATATCATCAAAGGCTATTTTGAAGCCACAAATTTAGAAGAACTTAGCAATCTTCGCATAAAAACAGGAGTATTTTTAAGCGATATTGCTAATATTTCAAGCCTTTATGAAGATGAAAAACAAAGTGCTTTATACGAAGGTAAAGAAGGGGTGCTTTTAGAACTCGGAAAAATCACAAATTATAACACCCTTGAAATGATTAAAAATGTCAAAAATGCCTTGCCTATTTTAGAAAAACAAATTCCAAAAGATATAAGCATTAATATGCTTTATGATAAAAGCTTAAATATCCACAAGCACCTTTCTCAAGTGATTTTTGATATGGTTTTGGGGATTTTTCTAACCCTTGTTATCGTGTTTTTATTTTTAAGAAATTTAAGTGCAACTCTCATTGCTTGCATAGCTATACCTACTTCTATCATTTCAACTTTTTTTATTATCGATCTTTTAGGCTATGATTTAAACCGCTTAACTTTTATAGCTTTAACCTTAAGCATAGGAATTTTTATCGATGATGCTATAGTAGTGATTGAAAATATTGCTAAAAAACTAAAAACCTATCCGCCTTTACAAGCTGCTTTTTTAGGTATCAATGAAATAGGTTTTAGCGTTTTAAGCATCAGTATAGTTTTACTTTGTGTTTTTATCCCTATTTCTTATATGAACTCTATACCAGGGCTTTTTTTCAATGCCTTAGGCATAAGCGTTGCAAGTGGGATAGTTATAAGCTTTTTGGTTTCTGTATTTTTAATACCTAGTATTGGGGCAAGATTTTTAAATCCAAAAGAAAGCAAGTTTTATGAAAAAACAGAAGCTTTTTTTGAAAAAATAGAGCAAAAGTATGAAAATTTACTCTATAAAATTTTACAAAATAAAGCAAAATTTATCCTAGCCACTCTTGTTTTTGTAGGGCTTTCTTTTGCTTTAGCTACTCGTATAGGGCTTGATTTTTTACCTATGGAAGATGATAGCGAAATTCAAGTTTTGCTTGAAAGCAAAAAGGATTTAAGCTTAGAAGCCATGAAAGAAAAAAGTTTAAATTTGCTTGAAAAAATCAAAAATGATAGCAATGTCAAATACGCTTTTTTACTTGTAGGCTATGATGATGCCAAAGATGCTACAAAGGCTAAAATTTATGTTAAACTTAAAAATTTAGACGAAAGAAATTTAAGACAAAGCACTATAGTAAGTTTATATCGTCAAAAATTTCAAGATGAGAGTTTAAAAATCAAAATTTTAGAACTTCCAAAGATAGAAGGTGCAGGCATTGATGATCCCGTGCAGTTTTTAATCTTAGGAGATGATTTAAACACTCTAAAAGAAGCAGCTTCTCGGGCAAAAGAAATTTTAGATACTAATGCACGCATTGTAGATATAAGCGATAATGCTAATACTACAAAAGATGAAGTAGCCTTACACATCAACAAAGAAAAAGCTAAACTTTTAGATGTCAATCCTGAATATATCGCTGGGGTTTTAGGGTATTCCTTCTCGCAACTTAGCGTAGGAAGTATGGATAGAGGCAATTCAAAAGATGATATTATCCTAAGTTTTGCTCCAGAATTTAAAAAAGACATAGAAGCTTTAAAACGCATTAGTATTAAAAACAACCAAGGTGTAAATTTAGAACTTTCAAGCGTGGTGGATTTTATATACAGTAAGGATTTAAAAACTATCAATCGTTACAATAAAAACCGCTCTGTGAAAATCACAGCTGGAGTAAATGATCTTTCCTTAGGAGCGGTGCAAAAACTTTTACTAGATAATATGGATAAAATTTTAAATAATAATGCAAGTCTTAGCTATGCTTTTTCAGGCTTTATCAATCTTTTAGGTGAAACCGTGCAAGGTTTTGCTATGGCAGTAGTACTTGCTTTTGTTTTAATTTATCTTGTTTTAGCCGCACTTTATGAAAGTTTTATTCTGCCTTTAATCATCATGATAACCATGCCTTTAGCCTTTGGCGGAGCTTCTATAGGGCTTTTTATCACAGGGCATAATTTTTCGCTTTTTGTACTTATTGCCATCATCTTGCTTTTTGGTATGGTGGGGAAAAATGCTATTTTACTTGTGGATGTGGCCAATAAAAAATGCCATGAAGGTTTAGATCCTGATAAAGCTCTTTTAATCGCTGGAAAATCACGCTTAAGGGCTATATTGATGACAACTTTTGCTATGATTTTTGCCATGCTCCCACTCGCTCTTTCAAGGGGTGCGGGCTATGAAGCTAATTCTCCTATGGCAATAGCCATTATCTTTGGACTTATAAGTTCGACTTTGCTTACCTTACTCGTAGTACCTGCACTTTTTAAATTTTGTTTTAAACTAGATAGCAAATTAAGAAAAATTTATGAGAGAGAAAAATTAAATTAACCAAAATGATTAATTTATTTTTTTTAAGTATTATTCTTATAAAGTGCTTTTAAGTTATCATAGGCGATTTGTATTTTTTCAAACTGTTCTCTTGCGTAAGCTTTTTCTATTGCACTTTTTCCTTGATGAAAATCAGGATGATAAAGTTTTACCAAAATCAAATATTTTTGTCTGATTTCACTAAGATCATTTTGCGGAGTACATTCTAAAGTATTAAAATAATTACTAAAAAGCTTAGCTAAAGCATTAAATTTCCATTTCATATTTTCTTTATTGTGAATATTTTGGCGAAATTTTTTATACTCTTCGCGGTCAACTTCAAAATTCACGCAATATTTTAAATGCTCGCTCTCATCTGCAAAAGCTTCAAAAAGTTCAAGGGTATTCTCGTTTTTATATTCTAAAATTAGAATATTTGTCATTTCATTGTATTCTATATTATAATCTTGAAAATAATTTCTTATATAGGTAACAAATAATTTTTCATTAGAGCTTAACTTCATCAAAATTCTACCCGCAGCAAAATCAATCTTGATAAACAACATAGGCTTAAGCATATTATTTTGCTCAAAATTTAATCTAAAAGTTTTAAAATGAGCATCTTGTAAATTCTCTATACCTTCATTTGTACTTTTGCGATATTTTTGATCTAAAACTTTTAAGAAATAACGACGCTGTGGAATTTCATTTTCTTCAAAAAAAGAAAAAATTTTATTTTTTCGTCCTATGACCTTTGTGAAATTTTTGGTAATCAAGTCTTTAAAATACTGAAATACGCTAATATCATCTGTATTAACATTGATAGTTTCTAAAGTTTGCACGATTTGCATCTATTTCTCCCATAAAACCTCATTTTCAAAAAGCTCTTTAGTGCCTTTTAAAATTTCATTGGGTGTATAATCGGCTTTATAAGATAAAGATTGACACTTTTTTACAAAATACCCAAGATAAATATAATCTAAGTTCATTTTTTTAGCTATTTGTATTTCATTGAGCAAAGAAAATTTACCCAAAGAAAAATACGAAAAATCAGGATCATAAAAACAATAAATGCTTGAAATTCCATCCTCTAAAATATCAATCAAATCAATACAAACGAGCTTATCTTCTATATAAAATGCAAGCTCATATCCAAAATTCATAAAACCATCAACATAAAGATTATAATACTGTTTAAAGCTTAAATCATAACGCTTCCAGTTCTTTTTTTCTTCCATAAAACGATGGTATTTATCATATAAAAACAAATGTTCATTGCTTAAATTGGGTGTTCTAAGTATAACTTTGGTATTAATATTTTTATTTATAACCCTTCTTTCACTTCTTGAAAAATTATATTCATTAACTAAAATTCTAAAACTTAAACATTCATCACAATCTTTACAAATAGGGCGTGAAAAATACCTACCAAAACGACGCCAACCTCGTTTTATTAGCTCATTATTGATTTCTTTAGGGCAATTTTCAATGTATTTATACTCTATTCTTGAGCGTTTATCTTTTAAGTAAGGACACTGATCTTCAAGAGTACAAAAACCAATCTCAAGCATTAAATTTTCTTAATATCTGCATTTTTGATAAATTCGGAAAATTCATCCTGTAGTTTTTCTTGCTTTAAGAAAATTTCTTGCATTTCCTTATCTATGTTTGTTTCTTGATTTTTTTCGCGAATATCTTTAGCTAGTTTTTCTAAATTTTTTACGCTTGCCCCACTCTTGCTTGATTTCTTTGCTAATTTTGGGGTATTGGTGTTAGCTTGCATTTCTTTTTTAATACTTTTAAGACTGTCTAAAAAATCCATCTATTATTCTCTACTTTCTCGTATTTTTTTAAGCGTAGCAGCTATTGCAGCTATAACTTCTTCTTTATTTTCTTGATGACGATCTTCTGTTTTTTCTAATAATTCTTGCATATGTGTTTCTATGAAAGAGGTGTCTAAATACCCTCTTCTAAATTCTCTTGTTTTTGTAATAGCGATTAAAAATGGTATTGTTGTTCTAATATCATCAATCACAAATTCCTTCAAAGCACGCTCAAGTTTATTAACCGCTAAATCATAACTTGTTGCTTTAATAATAAGCTTTGCAAGCATGGAATCATAATAAGGCGGTACAGTATAGTCTTTATAAATATGACTATCAACCCTAACAGATGGTCCAAGAGCTGGGTAGTATTCTCCTATTTTTCCAGGACTTGGAATAAAATTTTTCCATACATTTTCAGCAGTAATTCTAGCTTCAATAGCAAAACCCCTAGGTTTAATATCGCTTTGTTCTAAGTCCAAAATTTCTCCTGCTGCAATACGAATTTGTCTTACAATAAGATCAATACCTGTAATTTCTTCAGTAATTGGATGCTCAACTTGAATTCTTGTATTCATTTCCATAAAATAAAAGCGATTGTAATCATCAAGCAAAAACTCTATAGTTCCAGCATTTGTATAACCTACAGCCTTAGCAGCTGCCACAGCTGTAACACCCATGGTTTTTCTAAGATTATCTGAAATTCCAGGGCAAGGTGCTATCTCAATTACCTTTTGATGTCTTCTTTGGATAGAACAATCCCTTTCACAAAGATGTATAATATTTCCATAGTTATCTCCTAAAATTTGAAATTCTATATGTCTAGGATTAACTACATATTTTTCCATAAATACTTCATCATTATTAAAGTATGTTAAAGCTTCTCTTTTGCAAGATTCAAAAGCATTTTCAAGATCTTGTTCTTTATGAACAACGCGAATTCCGCGTCCGCCTCCACCACCTGAAGCTTTTAAAATAACAGGATAACCAATCTTCTCAGCAAAAATTTTAACTTCTTCCATGCTATAGGAATTTAATTTTTCAGTCCCTGGAACAATAGGTATGCCATTTTTAGCCATTAACTTACGAGCGATATTTTTATTTCCCATCTTATGGATTACTTCAGATTTTGGACCTATAAAAATAATTCCAGCATCTTCACAAGCCTTAGCAAATTCGTAATTCTCGCTTAAAAATCCATAACCAGGATGGATCGCATCAGCACCACAAGCCTTAGCAATCTCGACAATACGAGCAACATCTAAATATCCTCTTATAGCATCCGTTCCTATACGATATGCCTCATCTGCGATTTTTACATGCAAACATTCACGATCAGGCTCTGTAAAAACTGCAACACTTTTAATATGCAAATCTCTACAAGCACGGATTACTCTAACAGCTATTTCAGCTCTATTTGCTATGAGAATTTTATGGATTTGATTCATAATTTGCCTTTTTTGTTATATTTTTATTGTTAATTTTAGCAAATTTTCCTTACAAAAACTTAGCAAAAAATTTAATTTATTTTAGTTATAATAAAACTTTTTAAAATTTTAATTCCAATAAAGAAAAGTTATAATTATAATGGTTGCTGATAAAAGATTATTTTATTTAAGTTGTATTTTAATCACCATAGGAATAGTATTTTCATACTCTCTTACAGCTTTTACTGTTCTTTTTCTTGACTATAGCGAGTTTCATTTTTTTATTCGTCAGCTTTTTTTTGGAATTAGTGGAATACTTATAATGTTTTTTATTTCTCGATTGGATCCTGATAAAGCACTTTCTAAAAAAATTATTTTAGCTATTTTGATTGTTTCTTTTATCTTTATCATCATTTTACCATTTTTACCTTCTGCACTAGCAACAGCTAGCGGAGGAGCTAAACGCTGGATACGCTTAGGTCCACTCTCTATCTCTCCTGTAGAATTTTTCAAAATAGGATTGATTTATTTTTTAGCATGGAGCTATACAAGGCGTATTGATGATAGCAAAAAAGCCATCAGACACGAGGCTTTAATTCTTCTGCCTTATTGTATCTTAGCTTCTATAGTTATAGGATATATTTATATCACTCAAAACGATTTAGGACAAAGCGTAATTTCTTTCTTTTTGATTCTAGCTTTAGCTTTTTTTGCAGGAGCTAGTAAAAGGCTTTTTGCTTTTGGAACTTTAATCATTATGATGATAGGTATAATGGTAATTTTTAGCAACCAAAGAAGAATTCAAAGAATCGCTTCTTGGTGGGGGAATATACAAGATGCTTTTTTACCTATGCTTCCTGATTGGCTGGCAAATGCTTTAAGAGTAAGTAGCAACAGCGAGCCTTATCAAATTTCACACTCTTTAAATGCTATAGCCCATGGAGGAATGTTTGGCGAAGGCCTAGGACTTGGAACTTTTAAATTAGGCTTTTTAAGTGAAGTGCATACTGACTTTGTTCTTTCAGGAATTACTGAAGAAATAGGACTTTTAGGTCTTGGGGTTATTTGCTATATTTATCTTTGGATGATTTTAAGAATTTTTAGAATTGCAGGAAGATGTGAAGCTAAACAAGATTTTATTTTTTGTTCAGGCATAGCCTTACTTTTACTTTTTTCTTTCTTTATGAATGCTTTTGGTATTATTTCTCTTACTCCACTAAAAGGTGTAGCGGTTCCACTTTTAAGCTATGGAGGAAGTTCAATGTGGGCAATTTGCATAGGCATAGGATATGTATTAATGATTTCAAAAAAGGTTAAATTATGACAATAGCTTTAACAGGTGGCGGAACTGGAGGGCATTTAGCCATAGTGCGTTGCTTATTAGAAAGTGCGATTAAAAAAAATATAGAATGTATATACATAGGCAGTCAAAATGGTCAAGATAAAGCTTGGTTCGAAAATGAAGTACGCTTTAAGGAAAAATTTTTTTTAAGCTCTAAAGGAGTGGTTAATCAAAGCAAATTTGGCAAAATCAGTTCTTTACTCCACACCTTAAAACTCTCCAAAGATTGTAGAGAAATTTTTAAAAAATACCACATCCAAGCCGTTTTTAGTGTAGGTGGATATAGTGCAGCTCCTGCATCTTTTGCGGCTTTATTCTCACATTTGCCTCTTTTTATACATGAGCAAAATTCAAAAAGCGGCTCTTTAAATATGCTTTTAAAACCTTTCGCTACAAAATTTTTTAGTGCCTTTGAAAAAGAATGCAGCCCTTATCCTGTGGCAAATAAATTTTTTGATAATGCTAGGATTCGCAAAGAATTAAAAAACATTATTTTCCTAGGAGGATCACAAGGAGCTAGCTTTATAAACGAACTAGCTTTAAATCTCGCCCCAAAGCTTCAAGAACAAAATATCAAAATCATCCATCAATGCGGAAAAAATGATTTTGAAAAATGCAAAAAACACTACCAAAGCTTAAACATCCAAGCTGATGTTTTTGACTTTAGTTCAAATTTGGAAGAAAAAATGAAAAATGCAGATCTAGCTATATCAAGAGCAGGTGCAAGCACCCTTTTTGAACTTTGTGCTAACACCTTGCCTGCTATTTTCATACCTTATCCCTATGCAGCTAAAAATCATCAATACTTTAATGCTAAATTTTTACAAGATCAAGCTTTATGTCAAATTTTCACGCAAGATTCGATCAATCTTGATGATTTTTTCAAAGCAATGTTAAAACTTAACTTAGAAGATATTTCCACAAGATTACAAAATATAGCACAAAAAAACGGTGGAGATATTTTACTAGAAAAAGCACTTATCTGATAACTTGGCTTTTATACGATAAATATCCAAAGATATTTACCAAAATCCCCACAAAAATCAACATCAAAATAGCAAGTGAAAAATTCTCAAATTTATCATGTAAAAAGCCTATAATCCACTGCCCTTGTGCTGCGATTAAATATCCAAAACCTTGAGCTAAAGCAGAAATCTTTGCTGCTACTTGGGTATTTGAACTTTTTTGTGCGATAAAAAGCAATGCAATACCAAAAACCCCACCCCATGGAAAGCCCATGATAAAAGCACTAATGATAATAGAAGTTTTACTATCAAAAACAAAAAGCATAACAAAAGCGATCACATATATACTACACAAACTTGCTATAAGGAGTATGTAAATTTTGCCTTAATTTTCCTAAAAGCAATGGGCCAAAAAGGGACACTGGGGCTGCAACAAGTTGAGCAAAAAGAACCATATTTGTAGCAAATTCTTTATCAAAACCTTTTTCTACAACGATTTGAACATACCAAAAAAACAAAGAATAAGCTAAAAAACTTTGAAATCCCATAAAAAGGGTAATCTTCCAAGTAATTGCATTTGTAAAAAGATTGATTTTTTTTAGAGCTTTTTTTCTTAGCACGAAAAAATCTACCATTTTTGGCTTGAGGATAGTAAACTACTAAAGCTACAAAAGAAAAAATCGCCCAAAAAAACATAGCACCCGCTAAATCAAACACACTAAGCAAAGGTATAGCTAAAGCCACCCCTGCTATAGAAGAAATGCTTAAAATAAGACTATAAACCCCCATCATACTTGCTATTTTTTAGAAAATTTCTCTTTAATAAAACTAGGCAATAAAACATTAGCGATTGCTATACCACAACCTATGCCTAACATACCCAAAAATAAACCATACATCCCTGTATAAGAACGCAAAATTTCGCCAATAAAGATCAAAAAAATCCCCACGATAATCGCTCTAATGGGTGAAAAATATCCCACTATAAAAGAAATACTTCCAAAGGCTATTAAAGGCAAGCTTGTAAGCACTCCTGCGAAAGTAGAATTTAACCCATACACATCTTTAATCACATCTATCATAGGTCCTATAGCCGTAATAGGAGCACGCAGATTAAAAGCTACAATCACAACGATAAAAAATTAAGCCAAAAAAATCTTTTTTTGAACACTACTCATGATATAATCTTTCTTTGCAAACTTGGATATATGTTTTTAAATCTTTTTCTTTCATTAAAATTTCACGCATACAAACGCCTGCTATATTTATATCTTTAAAATTTTCTATATTTTGAGCATTGATACCGCCTATAGCATAAAGTGGAATTTGACTAAATTTAAGCAAGGATTTTAAAAAATCAAGCCCTTTAGGTTCTAAACCCACCTTACAAGAACTTTCAAAAATATGCCCTACAAAAGCATAATTTACCTTATAACTCATCGCCTCTAAAAGCTCTTCTTTGCTATGGACTGAAGTGCCAAGTATATGAAAATATTTTACTAATTTAGGCTCTTTTCTTAATAAAGAAAGCGGTGCGTGAAAATAACGATGTCCTAATTTTAAACACTCCCTATCAAAAAAATGCAAAAAACAAGTCACTTTTTGCTTTGTGCAAATGCTTAAAACTTCTTTTGCTAAATCATAATACTCAAACTCGCTTAAATCTTTTTCTCTTAAAACTATAGCATCTACCTTAGCCTTAGCAAGTTTTTCAATCTGCTTTAAAAAGTCTATTTCTACACATTTTCTATCGCTTATAGCGATGATTTTTTTATCCCACATAAATGCTATCGCTCATCACAGCTTGTAAATTTGATCTTTTAAGCATGGCTAAAATTTCATCTACACTCCTATCATCTGAAATTTCAAACTGCTCATCGCCCTTTTTCTCGCCCTTATGCTCACCTATACCCACACTCACTCCTGCACTCATTTTAGTAGCGCCAAGCTTGATAACCTCATCTCTAAAACCTATTCTTTCACGACTTGAAATGATAATACCCGCAAAAGGTAAAAAAAGTCTATAAGCACAAAGCACTTGCAAAAGGCGTTTTTCACTCACATCTTTAGGATGGATTTTGGCATTATTGATAATAGGTCTTAAACGAGGCACCGAAATAGAAATTTCAGCATGCGGATAAGCTTGTTGTAAAAAATGCGCATGAAGTGCCGTAGCAAGCGCGTCTTTTCTAAAATCATCTATGCCTAAAAGTGCCCCAAAAGCCACTCCACGCATACCCGCTTTTAAAGCCCTTTCTTGAGCGTTAAAGCGATAAGGGAAAATGCGTTTTTCACCCGCTAAATGAATTTTAGAATATTTTAAAGCATTGTAAGTTTCTTGAAAAACAGTCACATAATCACAACCCTTTTCATGCAAAATTTTATATTCATCTTCATTCATAGGATAAATTTCAACGCCTACAACCTTAAAATACTCTCTAGCTATTTTACAAGCATTTGCTATATATTCTACACTTGCAAACTCCCTACCCTCACCTGTTAGCATTAAAATTTCTTCTAAACCACTTTTAGCAATGGCTTGCATTTCTTCGTGAATTTCAGCTTCACTTAGCTTGGCTCTTGCGATTTTATTGCCTTTTTGAAAACCACAATAAACACATTTAGAATTGCAATAATTTGACAAATAAAGCGGGGTAAAAAGAGAGATAGAATTTCCAAAATATTTTTGCTTGACTTTAGCGGATTTAAAGGCTAATTCTTCTATGAAATCTTCTGCTGTGCTTGAAAGCAAAGCTTTTAAATGTTCTATACTTAAATGCGTTTGATTTAAAGCATTTTTAACATCTTTGGCGCTAAATTGACTCTCATCATAGCTTTGAACTTGAGTTAAAACCTTGTTTAAAATTTCGCTTTTTATTTCCTGCATGTGAGGTAAATACTGCATATAATCTTGCATGATCAATCCCTTTTAATAATTTCAGTAAATAATTCACAAGGATTAATTTTAAATTGCAACATATTTGCACTTATTCTTCCGTTATCTCCACCTTTTCTTTGCATAGTAATCTTACCGATTTTTAAACTTCCCCTATCCGTAATAAGTACTTCCCCGCTATAAAAATTTATCACTTCATTAATAGGTTTTAAAAGCCATTTTAAATCTTGTTTTTCAATCTTTAAAATCACTAAAAACCATTCGCTAGCAAATTGTCCTCTACCTTTTAAAATATCATTAACAATTAAGGCTTGATTTTTAATAAAGAAGTTTATAACCTGCTCTTGCTCTTCTTTTGTGAATTCAGTTAAAAACATTCTTCTTTTATCTTTAGGATTTTTTATTTTTGGACTTTTTTCACCCGTAAAATATTGTAAAATCTCCAAAAGCTCACTAGGAAAATTCCACAATTCATTATAATTTTTTAGCCATCTCTTATCAACTTGATTAAAGCCTTGTGGATTTGATACTAATTTTACTTGTATATTTTGCACATCTTGCAAATTCTGTAATTTAATTTGAACTAAAATAACAACTTGAACATCAGCTTTAAAGCTCCCTTTAATTTTTTGTGCTTTAACATTTTGGATATCGTTTATATTGTAATTCATAGCTTTTAGCCAAGATTGTGCCAAAGTATCATTTTGCCAATTATTAAAAGTATTAACTACGAAATTTTCATTTTTAAAACCATTTTTAGCTGTATTTGAGCCAAGCTCTACCTTATTCATCAATTTGCTCCTTTAAACTTTTAGCAATACTTTCTATCACATTTACGCTCATTGCATTGCCACATTGTCTTAATATATCGCTTTGTTTTATATTTTTTATTTTATCTTCTAAATTATTTATTTTTCCAAAACCTTGAAGTTTTAATGCTTCAATTTTGCTTAAGATATAGAAATTTTTATTATAAACATATAAAATTCCTTGCCTATCTCTTCTAAGTGTTGGAATTTTATCTTGATAACATCTTAAATCACTTTGCCTAGTATCTAGTATCAAGAAATCATTTTCTAATAATTCTTCTAAACAAAAACGATTTTTATTGTATTTATTTTGTAAATATCTTAAAAAAGTTTCATATTTATTTCTATTTAAAATATTTTCATCATTAGGATTTAAAAAATCTTTTATATTAGGCTTTTTTTTCTCTTTAAAATCAAATTTAAAAATCTTATTTAAAGATTTTTTTATTCCTATAAAATAAACCCTTTCTCTGCTTTGAGCCAAAGAAAAATCAAGACTATTTAAGAGCTTTGTGCTTACTTCATAATCTAAAGACTTTAAAAGTTCTAAAATTTTTTGAAATGTTTGCCCTTTATCGTGATTTAATAAACCTTTTACATTTTCAAGTATAAAAAAATTAGGTTGTTTTATCTTTAAAATATCTGCTAAATAAAAAATAACCTGTCCTTTTTCTTTATTATCCAAACCTTCTCTTTTACCAACGATACTAAAACTTTGACAAGGAAAACCACTAATTAATAAATCAAAATCAGGTAAAATTTCAGGATTAATTTTAGTTAAATCACCTAATTCAAGCTCATTTTTAGTATCAAACAATCTTTTATAAGTTTTTATAGCAGCCTTGTCAATCTCACTAAAAGCTATACAAGTAAATCCCGCTTTTTCCAAGCCAAGTCGCCCACCGCCAATACCGCTACAAAAATCTATAAATTTCACCCTTAATCCCTTAAAAAGCCTGTTAATGGAGAACTTGCTTTAGCTTCACTCACACTTGCTAAACCTGCTAAAAAAGCCACTCTTCCTGCATTTACCGCCAAAGAAAAAGCTCTAGCCATCAAGGCTATATCTTTTGCTTCAGCTATGGCTGTATTTATCATCACCGCACTTACTCCCATTTGCATAGCTTCACAAGCTTGTGCAGGACTTCCAATACCCGCATCTACAATGATAGGCAAATCAATTTCATTAAGCAAAATTTGTATAAATTCCTTAGCACATAAGCCTTTATTGCTCCCAATAGGCGCTGCCAAAGGCATGATAGCTGCAGCTCCTGCATCACGCATAGCTCTAGCTGCGTAAAGATCAGCATGCATGTAAGGTAGGGGTGTAAAACCCTCTTTAGCTAAAAGCTCACAAGCTTTAATCGTTTCATAATTATCAGGCAATAAATACCTACTATCGCTTATCACTTCTATCTTGATAAGTTCTCCACAACCAAGCTCTCTTGAAAGCCTTGCAATGCGTAAGGCTTCATCGGCGTTTCTTGCGCCTGAAGTGTTGGGTAAAAGTGTGATATTTTTAGGGATATAATCAAGTATATTAGCAATTTCCCCTGTATTTGCACGGCGTAAGGCTAAAGTGATGATCTCTGCCTTTGCTTCTTCTATGGCTGATTTTATAAGCTCTAGTGAATATTTTCCAGAACCTAAAATAAATCTTGAATCAAACTCGTATTTGCCTATTTTTAATTTATCGTATTTACCTATTTTTAATTTATCGTTTTTTAAATTTTCTTGCATTTTTACTCCTTATTTGCTAAAAGCTCTAAAATAAGGTTGCTTTGATGTCCTGCACAAATATTTACCCTTGGTGCCATAAGTCCATTTCCTAGCTTAGCACCATTTACCAAATCCCCACACACATAGAAATTTTTAGCAATTTTTCTTGTTTGTATACTATTACTATCACCATAGCCCGCAAGTCCTGAAGCACAGATTAAAATGCTATCTTTGTAAAATCTATGAAAATTTTGTGCTATCATCGCTTTTGCGATAGCACCATCAAAGGCTTCACAAACTATATCCATATCTTTAAACAAAGACTTTAAATTATCCTCATCGATTTTTAAAGTACAAATTTCAACGCTGATATAAGGGTTAATCTCGCTAATTTGCTCTTTTAAAGCTTCGGTTTTAAATTTACCCAAATCACTTACACGATAAGCTTGACGATTCAAATTACTAGGCTCAATCACATCAAAATCAATCAGCTTTAAATACCCCACTCCACTTCTTGCCAAATTTATCGCTATATGCGATCCAAGCCCACCTAAACCACAAACTGCCACGCGCCCATTTTTAAGTTTATCATGAAGTTTTGGAGTGTGTCTTGCTCTCATCATAGCATCTAGTGCATCTTTTGGAGGTAAAGTATTTTTTTCTATGCAAAAAAGCTCATCATCTTCGTTTAAAGCGATATTCTCTTTTGTTGCAAAACCATTGATAATCCACACATCATTTTCATTTTTGCTGATATTTTCAAAAAATTCCAAACTTGTTTTAAAGTCTGTATCAAGTTCTTTGCCATTAAATTTCACTCTCATCATCCACCCCCTACAAAGCTTACAATTTCAGCTTTATCGTTTTCTTTTAAAATCAAATTTTCAAACTCACTTTTTGGTATGATTTCTCCATTTAATTCTAAGGCGATAAGTTCTATTTTCAAGCCTTTTTCTTTGATAAAATCCATAAATTTAAGCTCTTTTAACTCAAGCTTTTGTCCATTGATAATCATTTTAAACCTTTAAAAATTTTCTATCAAGTCTTTAAAAACAAGGCAAAGTTTTTCAAATTCTTCTATGCTTACTCTTTCATCAATAGCGTGAATTCTATCATTACAAACCCCAAATTCCACTACTTTTACACCATATTTTGCAAAATACCTTGCATCACTTGTGCCGCCTTTAGTATTAAGCTCTGGCACTTCATGAGTGATTTTTTGAACGATTTCATTCATTTTTTGAACGATTTTATTATCGATATTTGTCAAAAAAGCTTCGCTTGATTGTTTTAGCTCTAACTCATAGTTTAAACCATGACAAATTTTTTCTACATAGTTTTTTACATCTTCTAAGCTTGTATCAGGGGAATTGCGAACATTAAACATAAGTTTTAAATCATTTGGCGTAACATTACACACCCCCATACCTCCGCGAATATCGGTAATAACAATTTTTGAAGGACTAAATTCAGCACTTCCAGGATCGAGATCAAAACCCGCTAAAAGCTTTAAAACTGGTGCAAAATCATGCACAGGATTGATACATTTTTCAGGATAAGCAACATGCCCTTGTTTTCCACGGATTAAAAGTTTTCCATTGATAGAACCACGACGCCCTATTTTAATACTATCGCCGATTTTTTTAACACAGGTTGGCTCGGCAACCACAGCATAATCAGGTAGCATATCTCTTTCTTGCATCCATTCTAAAACAGCCTTAGTTCCATATATAGCTTCACCTTCTTCATCACTTGTTAAAATAAGACTCAGTCTTGCTCCTTTAAAATCTACATTCTTTGCCGCATCTACAAAGGCTGCTACTCCACTTTTCATATCTTGAGCACCTCTTGCATAGATAAAGCCTTCTTTTTCCATAGGCACGAAAGCATCGCTACTCCAACCCTCGCCTGCAGGCACCACATCTACATGCCCACCAAAAGCTAAATGCTCACCCTCATCTTTAAATTTTTTAGTGAGTAAAAGGTTTTTAATGCCTTCTTTTTCTATAAAAAAAGCTTCAAAATCACTCAGTTCCATAGCGATGAAATTTAAAGCTCCATCATCATTTGGCGTAACAGATTTAAATTTTAAAAGTTCGATTAAAAATTCTTTTGCATTCATTTTTTATCCTAAGAAAGTTTTATATAATAAATTAAGAGCAAAATACTCTATAATTATAGCTGAAATTATATTGATTATAAAAACAACTTTTGCACTAAAAACATGACTATATCTTGCCACCACAAAGGCTAAAGCACTTACCCAAAAAAGTATAGCCACAACAAGCCCTAAAGTCATCAAATAAGCATGATCGCTGCTTAAAACCACACTTGCAGCACTAAGCCAAAATCCTATCACAAAAGGATTTGAACCATTTAAAAAAGCTCCTTTAATATAACTTTTCAAAAGACTTTCTTTAAATTCTTTATGCTCTAAATTTAAGCTTTCTTTCTTTTTTCTTAGCATCAAATACGCCATATAAGTTAAAAAACAAAAACCAAAAATCGCCAAAGAACGCATAAAAATAACATTACCTAAAAAATTTAAAAGCCCAAATTGAAGCAAAAAAAGATAAAGCATATCTATACTAAATGCTCCAAGTCCTACAGCTATGGAATTTTTAAAAGCTTTTAGTGCATAAGTTAAAATCAAAATATTTACAGGTCCAAAAGGCACACTCACTCCAAAGCCCAAAAAAACTCCACTTAAAAAAGAATCAAACATTACCATCTTTCATAAAATTTTCTATATCAAGTGCGATTTTATCAATAGCGCTTATAATATCTTCTATATAGATTTTATCAAAATACCACTCTAAATTCGCATCTTTTTCGTAGATATTTAAAATACTTTTTTCGCACATTGAAGCATAACGCCCTACAGGCAAAACCGCCCCACTTGTGCCTACGCTGATAAAAAGCGAAGTTTGATTTAGCAAAGAATAAAGCGTAGCATAAGCAGGGGCTTGCTCTTCAAACATGACTATATTGTGTCTTAAATCCTTGCTTTTGCATTTTGGGCATTGTTTATCTGTGATTTTTTCATAACCTATATTAAAAATTTCTTCGCATTTTAAGCGGCGAAGTTCAGACAAAAAGCCATGCAAATGTACTACATCTTTACACCCTGCACGCTCTAGCAAATCATCTACATTTTGCGTGATGACAAAAAGGTTTTTACCCCATTTTTCTTTTAACTGTGCGATTTTTTCATGAGCATGATTTGGCTTTACATTTTGAAGTTGCGCTCTTCTTGCATCGTAAAAATCAAGTACTTTTTTAGGATTTTTTCTAAAACCTGTTGCAGAGCAAACCTCCATCACATCGTATTCTTCCCAAAGTCCATCATTATCTCTAAAAGTTTTAAGTCCACTTGGAGCAGACAAACCTGCTCCGCTTAATATCATAATGTTTTTCATAATCTCACCACCTTAACACCAAAGCCACCTTGATTAATCGGTGCGTCATTAAAACCTTTAACGCTTTTATGGGTTTTTAAAAACTCTCTTACCGCAAAGGCAAGCTTTCCTGTGCCTATACCATGATAAATCAAAACCTCATCAAAGCCTGCAAGCAAAGCATCTGAAATAAATTTATCAAGCTTTGAAATAGCCTCATCACTCCTAAGTCCATGCAAATCCAAAGTTACACTTAGATTGCTTGGTTTGCTTACGCTTATACTTGTTTTTGCTACTTTTTTTGGCATTACACCACTTTTTTTAAGTAGTTTTAAAGGCACACGAAGTTTAATCCCATCACTTTCAACCATAGCATCGTTTTTAGAAATGCTTATGATTTTACCCTTAATTTTTTCATATTTTACAAAATCCCCCACACGCAATTCTTCGTTTTGCTCCATACTTGGCAAGATGATTTCTTTTTTAAGTTCATTGACTTTATTAAGACTTCTTTGCTTATCTTTTATATCTTTAAGCTGTATGGTTTTTTTAGCTTCTTCTATGGCTTTGTGAAATTTAAATTCTAAATTTCTCAAACTCGTACGCAATTCTTGTTCATTTTTTTCTTTTTGCTCTTTTAAAGAAAGTAAAATTTCATCGACTTTTTGCTCTTTTTTCTCGACATTTTCAAGCTTAGCTTTTAGTTCTAATTCGAGATTGATATTTTTACCCACAAGTTCCTCTAAATTTTCTTTATCCTCGCCATAAAGCTTTTTAGCCTCGCTAACTAAATTCGGCAGAATCTGATAACGCAAAGCGGTTTCAAAGGCATAAGATTTTCCTATAGTACCTTTTAAAAACTCATATTTTGGGCGTGAAAGCTCTTCATCATATAAAGCAGCAATGAGTTCAACTTGCTCATTCTTTGCTAAAAGCATAGCAAGGCGTTTGTGGTGCGTGGTGATGATGATTTTAAGATTATTAGCTATGAGTTTTGAAATTAACACACTATACAAACAAGCCGCTTCTTCAAAATCTGTTCCAAGCTCTATTTCATCAATACCTAAAAGCAAATTTTTCTTAGAAAAAAGCCTAGAAAAATGCAACATTCTTCCTGCAAAAGTTGAAATGTCATTTTTAACATTTTGCGGATCTTCTATGATGGCATCAAATTCTTTAAAAGCACCGATTTTACTTTCACTTGCTTTGATATGCATAGGCAAAAGATGTTTAGCTAAAAATGCTGCGCTTAGCATGGATTTTAAAAGCATGGATTTTCCACCTGCATTTACCCCTGTGATAATTAAAACTTGTTTTTTAAATTCCAAACTCACGCTTTTTGGATTTTTTAAAGCAGGATGAGCGAAATTTTTAAGAACCAAATCTGTACTTTGATCACACAAAACAAATTCAAAATCCCTTTTTTTAGCAAGCAAAACCCTAGCACTATAATGATCAAAAAGATCAAAGGCTGTATTGATAAATTTTAAAAAAGGTAGGTTTTTTGCTAAAAAAGCTGAGAAATTTTTAGCGTATTCATAATAAATTTCTTCTTTTTGATTTTTGATTTTTTCTATATCATTTTGCAAATTTTCAACACTTAAAGGCACGATATAAAAGCCACCGCCACTACTTCTACCTATGATTTTTGCTTTAATAGCGTGATTAAACCCGCCTCT
The DNA here is from genome assembly GCF_001457695.1 of Campylobacter jejuni. Lineage (NCBI taxonomy): Bacteria > Pseudomonadati > Campylobacterota > Epsilonproteobacteria > Campylobacterales > Campylobacteraceae > Campylobacter > Campylobacter jejuni. The sequence continues at coordinate 1,096,965 of NZ_LN831025.1, forward strand.
TACAAGCAAGGCTTCAAGATTGTTTATAAGATGGATTTGTGTATCGATAAGATAAGGCATTAAAGCTTTTGTATAGCAAAATTTCTTAAACTCAGCTATTATGCTTTCATTTTTTAATCTTAGAGCGGCATTAAGATTTACAAGTCTTTCATCTAAACTTTCTTTTAATTCCCCTTTTTCATCGAAATTCAAACAAAGCTCCAAAGCCCCGCTAACAAATTCTATCTTTTGTAGCCAAGAGTCTAAATTTGTTCCTAGTTTTATTTTTTTTAACTTTTCAAAATAACGAAAAATTTTTACAAATTCAAAGATTTCATCTAAATGTAAAATTCCTTGCTTACTTAAATGTACTAAGGCTTTATCAAGATTGCTAAGCTCTGGCATAGTAGGAAATTCCACCTCACAAAGCTCATGTATGCGTTTAAAATGAAGGTTAGAATCTCCTTGCAAAAAAATCTCCTTATCTCTTGCAAAAAGGGCTTTAAACTCTTCTAAATAGCTGTTTAAATCAAGCTTTGAGATCAATTCTTCTTTTGTATCATTCATCATTTAACCTACAATCTTTAATATCTATGATTAAAGAATTAAAACTTTGATTATTATCTTTTGAAATAAAACTTCCTGTACCAAATTCATAATTAAAATACGCCTTAGAAACATTGATATCTTTACATAAAATATTTTTATTTTGATTAAAAGCTACGATAATATCTGTTCTTAAATGACTTTTTTGTGTGTTTTCAAATTCAAAAAATACCGCTAAAACAATAAAAATCACAAGTAAAATACCAAAAAAAGGTTTGGTTTTTTTACCTAATTTTTCACGCAAAGCAAAAGTGATTAAGGCTAAAATTAAAATAATTAAAAGATATAAAAAAAACCTACTCATTTTTTTGCCTTAATTTATTACTGATATCTCCTGCGCCAAAACCTATAATAAGCCCTTCTTCAAAAACCTGCCCCTTAGAAGCCACCAAAAATTTACCCTCTCTTTTGATATCTTCTACAAATAAAGCCTTAGGAAAAACCGCCTTTAAATCAAGTTCTATAGGCTCTTCTCCTGCAGCATAAACAGGTAAAATTATAAGCTCATCAACACCTTCAAAAGCCTTTGCAAATTCCTTTAAATTTGCAGCCAAACGCGTGTAGCGGTGGGGTTCAAAGATAGCTGTGATTTTTTTATATCCGCCTAATCTTGCGTATTCTTGTGCTGCACTTAAAGTCGCTTTTATTTCGGTAGGATGATGACCATAATCATCGATTAAAACCAAATTTTCATCAGCATGTAAAATATCAAAACGCTTTTTAATACCTTGATAATTTTTAAGCCTAGTTCTTATCGTTTCTATATCTAAGAAATTTAAAGCCGCTAAAATCGCCAAAGACGCATCAAGGGCTAAATGATATCCCATGCCAAAAACTTTAAACTCACCTAAATCTTTCAACTCAAAGCTTGTAAAAGGTTTGAAATTTTCTATACACATGGTGCAGTTTTTGATATCTTTGCTCGGATAAAGCTTGATTGACTCATTGTTATAATTTTTCAAAAACTCATCTTCAGCATTAATCACGCGAATTTTAGCCGTGTCTAAAAACTCTGTATAAGCATGATGGAGTTTTGAAACTTCATTACCATAATGATCTAAATGCTCCGCTTCTGCATTGGTAACTATAGCCAAATAAGGATTTGAATTTAAAAAAGAACTATCGCTCTCATCAGCTTCAAAAACAAGGTTTTGGCTTTCCTTATAAATCATATTTGAACCAAATTCTTTTAAAATCGCTCCGATGATCACAGAAGCATCATCAATCAAAGAGGCTAAAATACTTGAAGTCGTGCTTTTTCCGTGTGCTCCTGCAACTGCAAAAACACGCTTATCTTCTAAAATAAGAGGCAAAGCCTCCTTGCGTGAAAGACACTTAATACCTAATTCTTTAGCGTATTTAAATTCAGGATTTTCTTCTTTGATAGCAGCAGAATAAATAACTAAATCTTTGTTTAAAATATTATCTTTATGATGAGGGATACTGACCTTAACCCCTTCTTTTTCTAGTTCTTTAGTGATTTTACTCTCTTTAAGATCACTTCCGCTAATCTTAAAACCTTTTTCTTTTAAAAATCTTGCTAAAGCGGAAATTCCTATACCGCCTATGCCGATAAAATGGATATTTTGCATCATTTAAACCTTTATACTTTAAAGGCTAAATTTTAGCACTTTTTTACTAAAAAGAAAATATAAATCCTATTTTGAAATGCCTAAACGCTCGGCTAATTGATATAAATTTAACTCTCTATAAAATTTATCAAAGTCTTTAGTATAATCATCAAGGTTAAAAGCTTTATTCATATCTTTTAAAGTATCATTACTTTCAAAATAATACCCTTTACCGCCACTATAAATACCTTTTTTATCAATCCATACAGCATCGTTGATCCCAAATTCTAATTTCTCATCATTTGGTCTTGCTAACATATTTCTTCCGCCTACGCTTAAATACTTAACATTATTTAAACTTAAAGCATAAAGAGTTGGAAAAATATCTTTATGAGATCCTACACGATCTTTATCATAATAAATATTATCTTGCAAATCCTTAGGAATATAGAGATAAAAAGGCACACTATAAGCAAAAGCTTTTTGGGAATTTAAATCCATACTCATCTCGCGTACTCTATGATCTCCAGTTGCTGCTATAATGACATTATCTTTAAAAGAACTCTGTTTTACTTTATCTAGAAATTTTCCAAATTCATTATTTGCATAAGTATAAGCTTTGATAATATTGTCTTGTTTATCTTTTTCATAAGGAAGCATATTAAGCAAAGTTTGTGGAATGTTTTGTAATTTTGGCAAATCATTTTGTGGAATTTTATAAGGTGGATGATTGGACATGGTAAGAGCAATTATAAGGATGTTGTGTGGATTTTTTTGAAGTAAGTCATAAACTTTTTTATATAAAAACTCATCAGCTACCCCATAACCATTTTCGCTATCTTTTGCTCCATTATACTCTTTCATTAAAATATTTTCATCTATAATCTCATCTACTCCCAAAATACTGAGATAATTTTTAATATTTTGCCAAGATCCATTACCTGCACTTACAAAAATCACCTTATATCCTGCTTTCTTATAAACAGCAATAGGTGTTAAATCCAAATAAGTTTTCTGAAATTTGCTTGTAGAAATATTAGAAAATGGACTTACAAAAAATAAGTTTGCAAAACTTGGTATAGTTCCATTACTAGAACTCAAAAAACGTTTGAATAAAAAATCTTGCTTAAAATGTTTATCTAACGAACCTAAAAAATTATGTTCTGTATTTGTAAAATCAGCCAAATTAAGCCCAAAACTTTCCATTAAGTTGACAAATACACTAGGATAATTCTTTTCAGCTTTTAGATTTATAGGACTTTGATGCAAATAATCAAAAAGTTTTTCTTTAAGTTCTTGTGCTTTCAAAGGTGTGATAACCTTCAAAGCCGCTTCTTCTTTATATTGTTTTAAAGCCCAAGAAAATGCCATAATTGGATTTAACATTGTATCATTTACAACACTATACTCACTAAAAGAATAATTTTGTACATTTATAGCCACATGCTTAAAGGGACCCCTTAAGGCTATAACATAAACAATAATTAATATTAAATTTAAAGCTATTAAGGGAAATAATCTTAAATTAACAGGTTTTAGCTTTAAATTTAATATTTTCAAATTTAAAAAAACTACAAAAACTCCAAAAATCAACATTAAAGCTAAAATTTTTAAAATTGGATAATCGTGATAAATAATACTTAAAATAGTTTTTGTATTATCATCTTTTAGAGTAAACATAAAAATATCAAATTTAGTCTTGTAAATTTCGTAATAATAGTATTTTGCATAAGAAAATCCTATACAAAGACAAGAAAGAACAATTATATAAATGCTTGAAAAAATGAAATAAAAATTTTTACTATATATTACTAATTTATTATTTATTTTTATATTAGAAAAAATTAAACTTAAAAAACCACAAAGCAAGAATGGTAAAAACGCTGCACTTAAAAATCTTATATCATGAAAAACACCTAAAAGATACATTAAAAAGATTTCATTTTTATCACTAATTAAACCAGTAGGGATGAAAGAATTTTGCATTAAAATACGATTAATGGTAAAAGTTGCTATAAATAATACACTAAAAATAAAAATTTGAAGTAAAATTTTTCTCATATTCACCTTTTTTAAAATTCTTAAGAATTTTATCAAAACCCCAAAGTTTTCTTGCTTCATCACTTTTTTTAGGCTCTATAATAAGCATTTCTTCTTCAGAACCTAATTTACTTTCTATCTCACCAAAAGCATTGATAAACAGAGTATCGCCGTAAAAATTCCACTCATCTTTTGTTTTGCCTATGCGATTTACTCTTAAAATGCTTGTAGAATTTAAAAAAGCTCTTGTTTTTAAAAGTTCTTCCCATCTTTGTTTGCTTTCAAAGGTACAAGCACTAGGAACGATAACCAAATCAATTTTTTTCGCCATAATCTGCTGCCAAAAGATATCAAAATGGGTCTCAAAACCAAAAAGTAAGGCGCATTTTAATTTTTCATAATTAAAAGTAAAAATTTTTAATTCTGATGGAGTTTTGTTGCTGAAAAATTTTTCTTCATTCCAATGTTCATAAGGCATTAAAATTTGCTGTTCATAGCTTTTCACACCATTTGGAGTAACTTTTAAGCAGAGTTTTTTATAACTTTTAGCTTCAACGCTAACATAAGGAGCGATGATTTCTAATTCGTATTTTTTAGCAAGTTTAATCAAGCTTTCTTTTTTAGCTTCGCTTTGTTCTTTTATCATATTTTTTGGCATATGCAAAAGTTCTGTAAAAAAACTATTAATCACATATTCTCCCAAAACTACTAAATTTGTCCCATTGTCTTTTGAAGCTTTAAGATAATAATCAAGCCTTGATTCACTTAAAGCTAAAGTTGGAAACTGTAAAGCTGCTATTTTACTCATCGATTTGCTCCACTTCTAATTTTGCTTTTTCAAGCTCAAGTCTTGCTTTTTTGATACTCTCTAAACCTTCTTTATAAATTTTTACACTTTCATCTAAGGCAAGCTCTTGATTATTTAATTTTTCCAAAGATTCATTAGCGTGTTTTAAATTTTCTTCAAAACTCATTGATGATTAACCTTGTAGTTTGGTGCTTCATGAGTGATAGTAACATCATGCACGTGACTTTCTTTAAGCCCTGCAGTGGTAATTTCAACAAATTCGGCTCTTTTTTGAAAATCTTCTATATCTTTAGCCCCAACATAACCCATAGAAGAACGCAAACCTCCTAAAAGTTGATGCACCACGCTTCTTATACTTCCCACATAAGGAACACGCCCTTCTATACCTTCAGGAACGAGTTTATCTTGAGCAGTACCTTGCTGAAAATATCTATCCGAACTTCCCTTTTGCATAGCCCCAAGTGAGCCCATACCACGATAAGACTTATATTGTCTTCCTTGATAAGTAAAAAGCTCTCCTGGACTTTCATCTGTTCCAGCTAAAAGCGATCCTATCATAACAGAACTCGCACCTACAGCTAAAGCTTTTGCGATATCACCTGAATATTTAATCCCGCCATCAGCTATCACAGGAACGCCAAATTTATTTGCTTCTTCCACGCACTCATCAATGGCTGAAATTTGAGGCACACCCACACCTGAAACAATACGCGTAGTACAAATACTTCCTGGCCCAATACCTACTTTAACCGCATCTACCCCTGCTTCGCAAAGTGCTTTTGCTGCGGCTGCAGTAGCGATATTTCCTGCGATAAGATCTAAATTTGGATATTTAGTTTTAATCGCTTTTACCGTATCAATAATACCCTTAGAATGTCCATGCGCAGAATCAAGCACAACAACATCAACGCCAGCTTCAACTAAAGCATCCACACGATCCATTTGCCCTACTCCTATAGCCGCACCCACGCGTAATCTTCCAAAATTATCTTTATTGGCATCAGGATATTCTTTGCGTTTTTTAAGATCTTTTATAGTGATAAGTCCTTCCAAGCGTTCTTGTTCATCAACTATAGGAAGTTTTTCTACTTTGTTGGTGCTGAAAATTTTTTCCGCATCATCTAAAGTACAACCCTTTGGAGCAGTGATTAAAGGCATTTTAGTCATAACATTTTCAACCAAATTTGAAAAATCACTCTCAAATCTTAAATCACGATTGGTAAGTATGCCTATTAGTTTCTTATCTTCATCTACTACAGGAACACCTGAAATTCTATACTCCGCCATGATTTCTAAAGCTTCCGCAACACTTGCTTTAGGACTTACAAAAATAGGATCGATAATAACTCCGCTTTCGCTTTTTTTCACTCTTTTTACTTCTCTAACTTGTGAAGCTATATCCATATTTTTATGAATAACCCCAAGTCCTCCAAGTCTTGCCATCATGATAGCAGCTCTATGTTCAGTAACGGTATCCATAGCCGCAGAGATTAAAGGCATATTTAAAGTGATATTTTTTGTCAGTTTAGTATGAATTTTTACTTCCTTAGGTAGAACTTCAGAATACCCAGGACGCAATAATACATCTTCAAAAGTTAAAGCTCTTTTTACAATTTTCATCTTTCATCCTTAATTTTTAATCATTTGTTCTAAACTTAAAGCCCCGTCTAACAAGGTTTGTTCATCATAAGCTTTGCAAATCAGTTGTGCTGATATATTAAGCCCTTCTTTATCTTTTGCAACAGGCACACTAATGCCTCCAAGCCCTGCTAAATTTACAGAGATAGTATAAACATCTTCTAAATAAGTTTGCATAGGGCTTTTTTGAGTATCAAATTTAAAAGCCGTTGTAGGAGTTACAGGCATAAAAATAAGATCACAATCTTGTAAAATTTCTTCATATTTTGCCTTGATAAAAGCTCTAGCTCTTTGCGCTTTGATATAATACGCATCATAATATCCACTGCTTAAAACAAAAGTTCCTAACAAAATTCTTCTTTTTACTTCTTCGCCAAAACCTTCGCTGCGTGTATTTACATACATTTCTTTTAAATTTTGGATATTTTCGGAACGCTTACCATAACGCACCCCATCATAACGACTTAAATTTGCACTTGCTTCAGCTGTTGCGATGATATAATACGCTGCAATATCAAACTTAGAATCAAGTAAATTTTTATATACAATCTCATGTCCATTAGCTTTTAACATATCTATAGTTTTTAAAAGTGCGTTTTTTACTTCACTATCTGCATCATTGACATAATTTTCAATCACTGCGATTTTTAATTTTTTATTTGCATTTAAATTTGGAGCGGTTTTGATAAACTCGATATTTGCACTTGTGCTATCCATTTTGTCATATCCTGCGATCGCATCATATAAAATTGCCGCATCTTCTACATTTTGCGTTAAAACCCCGATTTGATCCAAACTTGAAGAATAAGAAGCCAAACCATAGCGACTCACTCTTCCATAACTCGGTTTAAATCCTACACAACCACAAAAAGCTGCGGGTTGACGTACAGATCCTCCTGTATCAGAACCCAAACTTGCCAAAGCCAAGCCACCCGCTACCGCAGCAGCACTTCCACCACTTGAACCACCTGGCACACGCTCAAAATTTAAAGGATTTAAAGTTTTGCCATAATAAGAACTCGCTGTTGAACTTCCCATAGCAAATTCATCCATATTACAACGCCCAAAAGGAGAAAAACCATTAGCTTTTAAATTAACAATCGCACTTGCATCATAAGGAGCGATATAACCTTGTAAAATCTTACTCGCACTAGTAAGCTCCCAGCCCTTTACACTGATATTATCTTTTATAGCTATAGGCACACCTTCACCTGAAACACTTAAGTCTTTATCTAAAAATTGTTCGATATAAACACCTAATTTTTTTTCTTTTTTTGCTTTTTCATTGAGTTCTTTTTTTAAATTTTCAAGTTCTTCTTTGGAGTATTTTAAAGCTTCTTTTAAAGTTATCATTTATTTTCCTTTGTTTTTTTGATCAAAAATACCGCTAAAGCACTAAAAGCTAAAACCACCGCTATAGTTGTGATGATAATGCTATTTGGAATAGGATTTTCTAGCATTGAATCCCTTTTAAAACTTCTTCACATCTTAAACAAGGTGTTTCTTCATTTTTACTTTGAAGTTTCCAACATCTTGGGCATTTACAAAGTGAAGCTTTGGTGATTTTAAATTTCTCATTCTCTACTTCAAATTCAGCCAAAATTTCTTCATTTTCATTGCTGATTTGACTTACCATAAACCAATCGGCTAATTCCTCATTTGGGAATTTATTAAAACTGATGTTTAAATTTAATTCCAAAGTAGATTTAATGATTTTATCTTTTTTAAGTATATCAATTTGTTCAAAAAATTTCTCTCTAGCGCTCATTAAAAATGTATCATCTATACCAAAATCATAATCAAAATCTTGAGTTAAATTTAGATCAAATACATCTTTTGCATCACCTTTAATTAAAACATTAGCATGTTCTAAAGCCTCATCTACACTATAGCTTAAATTTGGAGCAAGCAAATTTAAAAGCTCTTTTGCTATCAAAGCCATAGCTACTTGAGCAGATTTTCTTCTTTGGACATTTTCACTATCGCAATAAAGTCTATCTTTACTGATATCAAGATAAATCCCACTTAAATCCGCACTTAAGAAATTTAAAAGCAAACTAAAACCTTTAGCAAATTCATAAGCAAAAAATGCTTCTTTACTTGCTTTAAAAACTTTAGTTGCACGGCTTAATATCCATTTATCAATAAAGCTAAATTCTTTAACTTCTAAATCTTTTAAATCATTAGTATTAGCAAGTAAAAATCTTATAGTGTTTCTTATTTTGCGGTATTGTTCGCCTACTTGTTTTAAGATATTGTCTGAAATTTTTAAATCACTTGAATAATCACTTAAAAGCATCCAAAGTCTTAAAATTTCAACTCCATAGGTTTTTGCTACATATTCAGGAGCAATCACATTGCCTTTAGATTTAGACATTTTTTGCCCTTTTTCATCAGTGGTAAAACCATGAGTTAAAATGCTTTCATAAGGTGCACTTTCATTGATCGCTGTACCTACAAGCAAAGAGCTTTGAAACCAACCACGATGCTGATCGCTTCCTTCTAAATACATACTTGCTCTTTTTTCTCCTGCGTCATAAAGTCCGCTATTTAAAACCGCATTAAAAGTACTTCCACTATCAAACCAAACATCTAAAATATCATATACTTTTTCTAAATTTTCAGTGTTGTATTTTGAGTTTGTAGGAATTAAATCTTTGATTTCAAACTCCCACCACGCATCAGCACCGTGTTTTTCAAAAATAGCTGCTACAAAGTCAAAAAGTTCATCATCAAAAATCACTTCTTTAGTGTTTTTATCTCTAAAAAAGGCTATAGGCGTTCCCCAGTCTCTTTGTCTTGAAATACACCAATCTGGGCGATTTTCCACCATAGAGCCTATTCTTTTTACTCCACTTTGTGGATAAAAAGTTGTTTTTAAAAGTTGTTCTATTGCACACTCTCTTAAAGTTTTTCCTTGAAGTTTTGGCTCATCCATTAAAATAAACCATTGTTTAGTAGCTCTATAGATTACAGGCTTATGTGTTCTCCAGCAAAACGGATAAGAGTGTATAAATTTAGAAGAATGCAACAGTTTTGCGCCTAAAAGTTCTAAAATTTTTTCATTGGCCTTAAAAATATGAAGACCTATAAACTCTTCAAGCAAATGAGAAGGCAAAAGCTCTTTAGCTCTTAAAGTTTCATCATAACATCCACCATCATCAACAGGCATTAAAACTTCAATGTCATATTTCAAACAAGCATAATAATCATCTTCGCCATGTCCTGGTGCAGTATGCACAAGTCCACTTCCACCATCCATCAATACATGCTCACCCATGATTAAAACAGATTTTCTTCCATTTAAAGGATTGATAGCTTCAAGTTTTTCAAATTCTTTTGCGTTTAGTTCTTTTTGAATTTCTCCACTTGTAAGTCCTTTTTCTACCATGCTTTTAAGTAAAGCACTTGCAAAAACCAAACCCTCTTTAGTGATCACATAATTTTCATTAGGATTTAAAGCTATAGCTTGATTAGCCACCAAAGTCCAAGGCGTAGTTGTCCATATCACTGCACTTGCTTTTGAAACGCCTAATTTTTCACAAGCTTTTACATCCAAATCAAAAGCCACAAAGATAGAATAATCTTCTTTATCTTGATATTCTACCTCAGCTTCTGCCAAAGCTGACTTTGCCGCCCAACTCCAAAAAACAGGTTTAGAACGCTCACAAAGTAAGCCTTTTTTAGCAATCTCGCATAAAGTTCTATAAATCGCTGCTTCAAACTCAAATTTCATAGTCAAATAAGGCTTATCCCAATCCGCAATAATGCCTAAATTTTTAAATTCTTCTCTTTGGATATCTACAAATTCACTCGCATGTTGTCTGCAAAACTCACGAATTTCTTTCTTGCTTAAGCTTTTTTTCTTTTCTCCAAGCTTTACTTCTACTTGTTGTTCTATAGGTAAACCATGACAATCCCACCCTGGAGTAAAACGCACACTCTCACCTTTAAAATAATGCGTTTTGATAATAGTTTCTTTTAAAATTTTATTTAAAGCATGTCCTATATGGATATGTCCGTTAGCATAAGGGGGGCCATCGTGTAAGGTAAAACTTTTTTTCGCATTTTTGCGATTTTCTTTCATTTTTTCATAAGCATAATTTTGCTCAAACCATTTTTTAAATCTTTGCGGTTCAAGTTCCGCTAAATTCGCCCGCATAGCAAAAGTAGTGCTGGGCAAAAGTAGAGTTTCTTTGTAGTCCATTTTTTCCACCTAATTTTTAATAATCTTAAATTCTACTCAAATTAGCTTTAATTTCTACTTTGTTTTTGGCTATAATTATAAGAAAAAAAGGAAAATTTATGAAACATTTGCTTTATCTTATAGGAGATGAGCTTACTATAAACGAAAAATTCAAAAATTATATTTATAGAACTTATGAAGAAAAATTTAAAGAAATTAACGAAATTCGCATACAAAATAAAACCGATAAAGATTTACCCTTTTTGCTTGAAAATCTCTTAAATCAGTATGATTTTATCACTTTATTTACAAGCCCTTTGCATTATGCGACTGTTGCTAAAATTTTAGCAACTTTAAATGATGATAATCTTATCTTAAAAGATGATACCTTGGTTCCAGATAAAGCAGAATTTAGTAAAAATAGCTTTGTGTGTAATTTTTCAAATTCAAAAATCAATGTCGTTAAAATAAATCCAAGCGAAAAATTACCCAATCTTCTTGGGCATATAAAATTAAATTTTGCATATTTTTGCATTTTTGGCATGGATGATGAAAGTGCTATATTACTACTGCAAACCCTAACAAAATCTTATGAGATAAGTATAAAATCAACCAAGCTTTTAGATAATCTTGTGCTTATTAAGGCCACTTGCGCTAATTTTGGAAAACTTGATGGTTTTTTAAATAGCGTAAAAAATCTTTTTGGACAAAAGGTGTTTTTAGGTAAAGATCCTATACATTTTATAAGCTCTAAACTTTTAGAAAAAAAAATAAAAATTTCTTTTGCTGAAAGTTGCACAGGTGGACTTTGTGCAAGCACCTTAACCAAAATTTCAGGTGTAAGTGAAATTTTTGAAGGTTCTATTGTAAGTTATTCCAACCGCATCAAACACGAATGGCTTGGAATTAGCGAAAGCGTCTTAGAAAATAATGGCGAATACAGTGAACGTTGTGTTTATTTTATGCTAAAAGGTATTTTTAAAACGGCTAATCCTGATTTTGCCTTAGCTATTAGCGGAGTAGTTGGCGAAAAAGATGAGGGAAAAATAAAATCAGGCACTATTTATATAGGTGCAATGTTTAGAGATGGAACTTTTATCCAAGAAACGCTTTATTTAGATGGAGATCGTGAATTTATGCAAGAACAAGCTGTTTTGGCAACTTTTTGCTTACTTTTAAAATTAAAACCTGAAATTTTTGAAATTTAAGGGATTTAAAAATGAAAGAAATTAAGCTAAAAGAAGACTTGGAAAAAATTTATCCCTTGATAAAACAATTAAGAAATAACCTATCTTTGAAAGATTTTTTAGACAAAATCCAACTTGCTACACAAACTCAACATTATAAACTTTTTACCTATGAAAATGAGGGAAGCTACAAAGCAGCTTGTGGAGTCATGCCCTTTACTTTATCATAATCATTGTCTTTATATTTGTGATTTTGTCGTAGATGAAGCTTTAAGAGGAAAAGGTATAGGTCAAGCTTTTTTGAAAAAAATCCAAATTTGGGCAAAAGATCAAGGATATGAAGAATTAGAACTAAGTTCAAGTTTTTTTAGAACACAAGCTCATGAATTTTATATCCAAAAAATGGGTTTTGCAAAATCCGGTTTTGTTTTTAAGAAAAATATCAAACTATAATATTTTTTGATTAAGCTTTACATTTTATAATTAATATTATTATTTTTTGATTTTAAGGAATAAAATGAATTTTAAAGAACTAATTTCAAAACGCAGAGCTTGTAAACTTTTTAATGATAAAAAAATCAATGAAAAGGATTTGCATTTTATCTTAGAAAGTGGAGTCTTAGCCCCAAGCTCACATGGATTTGAGCCTTGGAAATTTGTAGTATTGGAACAAAAAGAACACAATCTTAAACTCTCAACTCTATGTTACAATCAACAAAATGTAGCAAGTGCGAGTCATAATATCATTTTTCTAGCAAGAAAAGATCTTCAAAGCAAAGATGAATTTGCACAAAAACAAGTGCGTCGTTTCTCAGATTCTAGCGAAGAAAATTTTCAAAAAATTTTAGAAATTTACACCCATAAAACCAATGCAATGAATGATAATGAACTCTATCATTACGCACAACTTCAATGCTATCTTGCTATGATGCAAATGTCACTAGCTGCAATGAGCTTAGGTATTGATTCTTGTATGATAGGTGGCTTTGAAAAAGCTAAAGTTGATGATTTTCTTAATTTAACTTATCCTTTTGAAACTGCTGTAATTTTATCCTTAGGATATAAAGCCTATGAACCAAAATATTCTACTCAACGCTTAAATTTTAATGAAGTCGTCGAATTTTACAAGGAAAAATAATGAAAAAAGAACTTGAAATTTTTAGCACAAGATATTCTTGTAGAAATTTTAAAAATGAAAAACTCAAAAAAGAGGATTTAAATTCTATTTTAGAAATAGCAAGATTAAGCCCAAGCTCCTTAGGACTGGAACCTTGGAAATTTATAGTAGTGCAAGATGAGAAAAGAAAAGAAGAACTTTCTAAAATTTGCAACCAGCAAAAACATGTAAAAGATTGCGCTGCGTTAATTATCATCATTTCAAGACTTGATTTTTTGGATTATTTTGAAGAAAAACTTAGAAAAAGAGATATGAGTGAAACAGAAATTCAAAAACGCTTAGATGCTTATATGCCTTTTTTAAAATCTCTAAATCAAGAAGAAAAAATATCTTATGCAAGAGAACAAGCTCATATAGCTCTAGCTAGCATACTTTACAGTGCTAATGCTTTAAATATAGCAAGTTGCACTATAGGTGGTTTTGATAAAGAAAAGCTTGATTCTTATTTATCACTTGATATTCAAAAAGAAAGATCAAGTTTGGTGGTAGCTTTAGGATATTGCAACGATGAAAAAAATCCTCAAAAAAATCGTTTTAGTTTTGATGAAGTTGTAAAATTTATTTAAATTTTGCTTTTAAGCAAAATTTAAATAAAAATAAACTGATTCTTTTTTTGTATTTTTACTAAGTCTTTGCTTAAATTTTATACAATTTTGATTATAATTTTACATTTAATTTCACAAGGCTTGTTATGAATTTACCCAATATCTTGGCGATTTTTAGAATGGTTTTAGCGCCTTTGCTATTTTTTTTATTAATTCATCATTTTGAAAATATTCATCAAAGTTGGATTAACTATTTTGCTGCTTTAACTTTTTCATTAGCGGCTTTAAGTGATTTTTTTGATGGATACATCGCAAGAACTTGGAAACAAACCACAAAACTGGGTGGAATCTTAGATCCATTAGCCGATAAAATGCTTGTTTTATCAGCTTTTTTAGGGCTTTTACTTACAGGAAAAGCTAATGAATGGGTAATTTATATTATATTAGTAAGGGAATTTTTTATCACAGGTTTTAGAGTTGTAATGATTAGCGAAAATTTAAATGTCAATGCTTCTTTTGCAGGCAAACTTAAAACCGCTTTTCAAATGACTGCGATAGGATTTTTAATCATGGAGTGGATAGGCGGTGAAATTCTACTTTACATAGCTTTGATTTTAACTCTTTATTCTGGATTTGAATACATCTATACTTATATAAAAGCTCAAAAAAAAGGAGAAAAATGAGATCTTTATTGCTTTTAATTGTTATTTTGATTTTGGGAATTAAATTTTATTCTATTGAATTTTTAGCAACTGTTTTAGTCATCTCATTTTTAATTTTCTTTCACGAATTAGGACATTTTTTAGCTGCAAGATCTTTGGGTGTAAAAGTTGAAGTCTTTAGCATAGGATTTGGAAAAAGTCTTATAGAGCGTGAATTTAAAGGCACGAACTATCGCTTAAGTGCTTTGCCACTTGGAGGATATGTTAAACTTAAAGGACAAGATGATATGCGTCCTGGTTTTGAAAATCTAGACAAAGATAGCTATAGCATTTTAAGTCCTTTAAAAAAGATTTATATTCTTTTTGCTGGACCATTTTTTAATCTAATTTTAGCTTTTTTTCTTTATATTATCATAGGAAATTTAGGTCTAAACAAACTTGCTCCGCAAATAGGAAACATAGCGCCAAACTCTGCTGCACAAGAAATAGGACTTCAAAAAAATGATACTATCTTAGAAATTAACGGTGTAAAAATTCAAAGCTTTGATGAAATTTCAAAGCATTTAAGTTTAGAGCCTTTGAAAATATTAATCGATAGAGAAGGAAAAAATTTAGAATTTACCCTAACTCCAAAAATAGGACAAGGATATAATGACTTTGGACAAATCGTTGAAAAACCTCAACTTGGAGTCAGTCCAAATGGGACAAGCACTCTTGTAAAACATCAAGGTTTAGAAAGTTTTAAATATGCCATACAAGAAAGTTTTCAAGCTTCTACACTCATCATCAAGGGTATAATAAAACTCATAAGTGGTGAAGTTGAAGCAAAAAATTTAGGCGGTATTATCACCATGACTGAAATTACCTCAAAGGCTGCACAAAATAGCTTTACTTTGCTTTTATTTATCACTGCTTTAATTTCTATAAATTTAGGCATTTTAAATCTTTTACCTATTCCTATGCTTGATGGAGGACATATACTTTTTAATCTTTATGAAATGATTTTTAGACGCAAGGTTCCACAGCGTGCTTTTGAATACTTAAGTTACGCAGGCATGGCAATACTTTTAAGCTTAATGCTCTTTGCAACTTATAATGATATATCAAGGATTGCAGGTGAATAAAAAATTTTCCTACCCTATTCCAAATTTTACTGATAGAAGAAAAAGTATCATCTTTTGGCGCTATTTACGTTTTCAAGCAAGAAAAATTCTATATTTTCCTCAAGTAAGGCTTCTAGAAAAAACGCTTAATGAAGAAAAAAATAAACATTTAAAAGACTTTTTCTCTCAAAGACCCTATGCTTGCTACAATGCTATAAGAAGATTTTGCGATAAAAGTTTTAAAGCAAATGAACGCGTTAAAACACTTATTTATGATGTTGATAAGGGACTTACTTGTTTTAAATTTCTTCCCGAAGAACAAATGATTTTTTCTTTTGATGAAGATTTTGAGCTTTTTTTAGGATATAACCATAATGTTTACGAAGAAGGTTTTTGGGCTTTTTCTTTAAAATTTAAAAAATACACTATTTCACAATGTAATTTTTGCTTTACTTTAGAAAATAATCTTCTACTTTCTTGCATACAAGGATATAAATACAAAGATTTTAATATTTTAGAAATTAATAAAATTTTAACTAAAAAATGTCATGGTTTGCGCCCTGTTGCTTTACTTATAGAATGCTCTAAGATGCTTTGTGAAATTTTAAAACTTCAAGCTACTTTAGGTGTACATGAAAAAAATCAAATCCGTTCTCAAAAAGGAAAAGAAAAAGGATATTTTGTAGATTATCAAAAAATTTGGCTAGAAAATGGTGGAGAATTAATAAAAATCGATAAACACAAATACTACAAGCTCCACCACTCGCAAAAAAACCTAGAAGAAATCCCTTCACAAAAACGCTCCATGTATAAAAAACGTTTTGCCATGCTTGAAAATATTAAACAAAATTTATTCCAAATTTTATCTAAATAATACTTTTTAAATATTCTACACTTTTCTCACAACCTTTTTTTGAAGTTTTAAAAGCCTCTCTAAGCATTCTTGAGATACTTCTTGAGGATAATAATACTGCATAGCTTTTAAATCTTCAAACAAAGATTTTTCTATCTTAAAAGCCCCTTTACCTAATTCTTTAACCCCGCCTGTTCCTTTTTCTCTTTTAAAAGTCGCACAATAAGGATAACATTGCTCTACATTAATACGGTCAAGTCCTTCTTTTTTAAGAATTTCTACACAAGTTTTAATGTCTAAATTTCCTTCTCCCAAAGGAACGCCGCAAACATATTCTACACCCTCTTCAATGAAAACTATATGATCCTTACAATGCGTGCTAAAAGTATATTTAGCCATGTCTTTGCAAGCTTTTATAGGATCTTCATAGGCCATCATGGAATTTCCAAAATCATATAAAAATCCTATTTTAGATGATTGATCAATTTCAACAAATCAAGCAAATCCTCTGAAGTTTGATACTCATGATTTTCTATAGCAAGTTTTAAATCATATTTTTCCAAAATCGGTATCAAAGCTTTTATTTTATCCTTTGTAGCTAAAAAATCTTCTTTATCGAATCTAGCAGTAATTTTAGAATCATCATAAGCCCCATCGCTAGCATGTTTAACCTTTTTATTTTTATCGGTTAAGGGCACATAAGAGCGTATAATTTTAGCACCTAAAATAGAAGCTACTTTAGCAATTTTTTCAAATTTATCCCTATTAAAACCCTTAGAGTCAATCTCACAATACATATTGTATTCATCCAATTTGGCTTTAATTTTTTTAAGATGATTTTCGTCATCGCTTCCTAAGCATCCCCATTCTTCATCCAAACCAAAATCTTTAATGATATTTATAATCACACCCTCACAGCCCAAATTTTTAGCAAAATCGATATAAGAAAATATATCCATCCTGCCATTTTGAAACCATAAATACATGCTTTCAGTTTCTAAACCTATTTTCATGATACCACTCCTTTTAATGCTTTTTTTCTAGCTATCATCTTAAGTAAAATCGTAGTTACAATCACACCACAAATAGCAAAAATCCCCATTAACGCAAAAACAATTTGATAGCTTAATAAACCTTTAAAACGATCGATCATAAAACCATAAAGTGCAAAACAAAAAAGTTGTGGAGAATAACCAAAAACACAAGCTATACTCATAGCAGCTCCACTAATTTCTCTAGGTACTTCTATCTCATCCACAGAGCAAAAAATGTTGCACGCATAGTAAAAACAAGAGCGGCAAAACCTAAGGTTAAACTCATACCAAAATAAATATTTAATTTCTCATGAGGCATAAAAACAAAAATTAATATGGCCAAGGCTGCTAAAATCAAAGCAAAACGCAAATATCTTGTTGAAGATTTAAAGGTTTTATCTGCTAAATATCCCCCATAAAAATGGTCAAAGATACCACCCAAATTTCAGGAGTTTTAATCGCTTTAATAACTCCATTCCAAGCGGCTTTGTTTTTACTGATTTCATTTCCTTGCTCATCTTGGGTATTAATTTTGTCATCTTCAAGTAGAAAATATGCCAAAATACCTGCTATAATCACACAAGCGCTATAAAATAATATAGCAGCCTTAAGTCCACCTGCGCCAGACCCTAAAAGTAAAAAAATTCCCAAAGCACTAAAAGCAACTATAGTATCTATAACACCACGTCCTGCTTCTAAAAATCCAAAAAGTCTTCCTTGTTGAGTAGAATCTCCAAGCAAGCGAATGGCTTTAAGCAAAACAGGCCAATACACAACTTCTCCAAATAAAGAAAGCAAACCCCAAGCTATTAAAATTCCATAAAAAGAAGGAAAAGTAGAAATATAAATTCCAACCAAACCCACACAAACCAATGAAAAAGGAATGAGTATTTTTTTAGAAAATCTATCTGCTATATAAATGGATGCAAAATTTCCCACCGTTTGCACTATGCCATAAACTGAGAGCGCGAGTCCAATTTGTGTATTGCTAAGATTCATAAATTCTTGCATAGGCACATAAAAGGCATCTTTTAAAGAGGAAAGTTTAAAAACAGTTCCTCCACCAATAACTAAAACGATAAAAGTAAACTAACGAATAGGTTTTGTACTATTCATATTTACCCTCCTTTTTTAACAATTCGCAACTTAAATTAATTATATCACGGATTAAGATAAAAGGTTTAAATTTCACCTTTAAATTATAAACAGGTAATTACAAAAAGTTACAACACTTATTGAAGTATAAATTAAGTATATTTTGATATAATTTAGTCTTGCTTTATGCAAAATCCTTGCTCATGAAAATGGGCTTTAATATCCATAAGGAGAAAAGATGAAACATTATGAGGTTTTATTTATCTTAAAACCAACACTTACCGAAGAGGAAGTGAATGCGAAGTTGGAATTTGTTAAAGAAGTCCTAACCAAAAATGGTGCAGAAATTGAAACTGTTGTTCCAATGGGCACTAGAAAATTAGCGTATAAAATCAAAAAATACGAAAGAGGAACTTATTTTGTGATTTATTTCAAAGCTCCTACAAACTTGATCGCTGAGCTTGAAAGGGTGTTAAGAATCACTGAAGAAGTAATAAGATTTTTAATCGTAAAATATGAAAATAAAAAAGAAATTGCAGCTTGGGAAAAACTAAGCCACGGGATTAAGCAATCTAAAAAAGAAATCAAACCTTTAGATGCTCCTGAAATTCAATAAGGAAAAAGATGTTTAACAAAGTTGTTTTGGTTGGAAATCTTACACGCGATATAGAAATGCGTTATGCACAAAGCGGTAGTGCTATTGGAGCTTCCGCTATAGCAGTAACAAGAAGATTTACCACAAATGGAGAAAAAAGAGAAGAAACTTGCTTTATTGATATAAGCTTTTATGGTCGCACCGCAGAAGTTGCAAACCAATACCTTACAAAAGGTTCAAAAGTACTCATAGAAGGACGTTTGAGATTTGAACAATGGAATGATCAAAATGGACAAAATCGCTCTAAGCATAGCATTCAAGTTGAAAATATGGAAATGCTTGGCGGCAATTCCAATGCTCCACAACAAGGTGGAAATTTTGGCAATAATAGCTTTTCAAACAACAATTATAGTGGAAACTATGAAAATCAAAGCTATGATCCTTATATGAGTGAAAATCAAAATTTTAATAAAGCAAAAGCAAACCCTGCTCCACAAAGAAACCAAAACCCACAACACGAAGAAAAATTAAAAGAAATTGATATCGATGCTTATGATAGCGATGATACTAATTTACCATTTTAAAGGATAAACTATGGCAGAAAAAAGAAAATACTCTCGCAAATATTGCAAATACACTGAAGCAAAAGTTGAATTTATTGATTATAAAGATACAGCAATGTTAAAACATGCTTTATCTGAAAGATTTAAAATCATGCCACGCCGTTTAACAGGTACAAGCAAAAAATACCAAGAAATGGTAGAAGTTGCAATCAAACGTGCAAGACATGTAGCTCTTATCCCTTATATAGTAGATAGAAAAGAAGTAATCAATAATCCTTTTGAAGGACTATAATCTTTTAAAAGCAAACTTGTAAAAAGTTTGCTTTCTTATACATTTATTCTCAAAATAAAATTAAACCAAAGTATATTCTAAAACATCACTAAAAGTATCAACAGCAATGATTTCCATATTGTCTCTAACCTCACTAGGAATATCTTTTAAATCCCTTTCGTAATTTTTTCTTGGGATTAAAGCTGTTTTTATATCTGCTTTATAAGCTGCAATTAATTTTTCTTTTAATCCGCCTATTGGTAAAACTTTTCCTTTTAAATCTATTTCACCTGTCATTGCAACATCTGCTTTAACCTTTTTATCACTAAAAATAGAAGCAATAGCTGTGCTTATCGTAATGCCTGCACTTGGGCCATCTTTTGGAGTAGCTCCATCTGGCACATGTATATGAATATTATAACTATCATAAACATTAACTTTAGGATCGATAATTATTTTTTTAGGTATTTTTATTTTTCCTTCATCGATTAAAACTTTTATCATGCTAAAAGCAATTCTAGCTGATTCTTTCATTACATCACCCAAACTTCCCGTGAGCGTTAATTCTCCTTTACCTTTAATTTTTACAGCCTCTACTTTTAAAACATCTCCACCTACACTTGTCCAAGCCAAACCATTAACCTGACCTACTTGATTTTCTCCATTATTTTTTTCTATTTCAAAAACTTTTTTATCTAAAAATTCATTCAAATTTTTTGTATTAATAATGACTTTTTTAATATTTTCTAAAAGTAGTTTTTTAGCACTCTTACGACACAACTCTGCCACTTTGCGACGCAAATTTCTGACTCCTGATTCACGAGTATAATCACTAATGATTAGCTCTATAGTTTCATCATCAATAGATAATTCATTGGATTTTAAGCCATGTTTTTTAAGCTCATCTGGAATTAAATATTTTTTCATTATATGAAATTTTTCACTTGGAGTATAAGAGCTAAGTTCTATAAATTCCATTCTATCTCTTAAAGGTGCAGGAATATTGCTAATATCATTTGCCGTTGCTATAAAAATGACTTTACTTAAATCAATATTAAAATTTAAATAATAATCCCTAAATTTAGAATTTTGCTCTGGATCTAAAATTTCTAAAAGCACCGCACTTGGATCGCCTCTAAAACTGCGATTTAATTTATCAATTTCATCCAATACAATTACAGGATTAATTTGTTTTGCCTCTATGAGTCCTTGGGTAATACGTCCAGGCATAGCGCCTATATAAGTTCTACGATGACCACGTAGCTCATTAACATCTTCAAGTCCGCCTAAGGCTATGCGAATAAGCTCTCTTTTTAAAGCTTTTGAAACAGAATTTGCCAGTGAAGTTTTACCCACGCCAGGAGGTCCATAAAGACAAAGTATAACTTTAGCACCATCTTTTTCTGCTATTTTTCTTTTTTCTAAAAGTTCCCTAACTGCAAAATATTCTTCTATGCGTTCTTTTGGTTTGTTTAATGCATAATGATCATGGTTGAGCTGTTTTGAAACTTCTTTAATATCAAGTTTTTTCTTAGAAATTTTTTCAAAAGGAATATCTAATGCTGTTTCTATGTAAGTTTGAATCATCGATGCTTCGGAATTATCTTGATGAATGCGTTCGAATTTTTCAATTTGTTTTTTGATTTCTTTATAAGCGTCTTCGTGCATAAATTTCTTCTTTAACTCCAGACGCTTTTGATACTCTCTAACCTCATCTTCTTTTTGTGTGTCAGAACCAAGCTCTTTTTGAATTTGTCTTAATTGTTCTTTTAAAAAATATTCTTTATTTACCTTATCAATACGAGAATGTACTTTATTTTTAATTTCTTTTTGAATTTTATTGGCTTCTATTTCTTGGGCAATTAAATCTATTAATTTTACTAATTTTTGCTCAAGATCTGTTAAAACAAAAAACTCATAAGCAACTTGTTTTTTAATACGCACAGTATTTAAAATCAAATCACAAATCCTAGACGCATCAAAACCTTCTTCAATTGTTCTTAAAAGATCTGGAGAAAAATAATGACTAATATTTGCCAAATTTTTTACCTTCTCTTTTAAAACTTCAAGAAGCGCTTCTTTTTTAGTTCCTTCTAAAAAGTCTTCTTTTATAAGTTCTATCTTGGCTTCTAAAGGTTTATTAGAAATTTGCTCTATAATTTTACCCTTAGCATATCCTTGAAAAAGTATTTTCACCCTTCCATCGGGTAAAGGAACTTTTCGCATGATAGTCCCAATCACTCCGCAATTATAAATTTCATCAAAATTTCTTCCATTTTCCAACCTTGAAGGTGCAACAAAAAGCATGCTATCATTTTTAATCGCAAGATCTAAAGCTTTCATATTGGATGAATCGTTAATAAAAATAGGAGTTATCATAAAAGGATATAAAAATAATTCATCTTCAACCAATACTGGTAAATTTGCTGGATAATTTTGTATCTCTTCAATCTGCATTTATTTTCCTTGTTTATTAAAATCTTTCAAATATACTTCTATACCAAGGGAGCTCAGGTTTGATAATACTTTGCTGATAAAATTCACTTTCTTGAAGTCTTTGTTTATAAATTTGCACACTTTCATCATGCCCTATGCGCTGGTATAGATTTTCTATAGTACTATTAAGATAAAAAACCGCTAAATTAAATTTTGTAAGCATTGTTTGAACCAAAGGTTCATATTCTGTATAAGGATAATCTTTCAAAAAAGTATCTATTTCTTTTTGGCTTTCAAGCATTAAAGCCTGATTACGATTTGGCACTGCAAATGCATCAAATTTTGCTTTAATTTTAAGATAACGAATATAATCAGCATTGCGTGAATTTCCAAATTTTTTATTATATTCATCTAAATAAAATTCAGCTAACTTATATTCCTCTTCATCCATATGAGCTTGTGCTAAAATAATTAAAGTAGTTTCCAATAAAGGATCGGCAACGTGCTCACTTGCCATACCATTATAATGATCATCGGCTTTTTCCAAATCCTTGTCCTGTAAATCTTTAATAATTTGTTTATACCACTCACTAGCACTAAGATTGTATAAACCTTCATCATTTTTCGTACTACACGCATTAAAAAAAACACTTAAAAAAACCAATAAAAAAATACCCTTTTTCATGCTTCACCTTGATTTATATTCTCAAAAATCTATATTTTAACGATTTTATAATTATGTTCTTCTAAAATTATAATAAAATTAATTAAATAATTTAAAATTTTGGAATGATTATTGCTTATTTTATGTTAAAATATTAAACATTATAACTTGAGGAGAAAACATGACCCTAGCTGTTAAATGCCCTATCTTAGGTTTTGAAGAAACCAAAAATATGGAATTTTCAACTATCGATGAAGTATTTGTAAGACTTAAAAGTCTTGATGGTAAAGACTTTTCTTTTGTTTTAATTAATCCTTATTTGATTAGACCTGATTATGAATTTGATATACCAACTTATTATCAAGAGCTTCTTTCTTTAACACCTGAATCTAATATGAAAATTTTTAATATAGTAGCCATAGCAAAAAGCATTGAAGAATCGACAGTGAATTTTCTAGCTCCAGTAGTCATTAATCTTGATAATAATACTATGGTACAAGTGATACTAGATACAGTTAATTATCCGGACTTTTTTCAAGCTGATCAAATTGCTAATTATATTAAAAAATAATGCTCTATATACTTGCAAATGGAGCTATGGCAACAGCCTTAGCCTATGGATTAAAAGATGATTATGAAATTTGTATAGTAGGAAGAAGTATAGAAAAACTTCAAGCCCTCACCAAAGAAGGCTTTAAAACCTTACTTTACAAAGATTTTAACATAGAAGGTAAAGATGTTATTTTAGCATTTAAACCCTATGCTTTAGAAAATATTGCTCAAGTGCTAAAAGGACAAGCACGTATCTTAATCTCTGTTTTAGCCAATGTTGATTTTGAAAAACTACAAACCATCAAAGCTCAAAATTATGTCAGAATAATGCCCAATACAGCAGCTAAATATAAGGCTTCAACCACACCATATATACTTAAAAACTCTCATTTTGAAAATGAAATTTTAGACATTTTAAAAACTTTTGGCTCGGCTTATAAGTTAGATAATGAAATACAAATGAATGCAGCTATGGCGATTAGCGGTTGCGCTCCTGCTTTTTTAGCACTTATAGCAGAAAGTATTGCTAATGCTGGAGTTTATGAAGGTTTGTCAAAAGAACTTAGTCTCAATCTTACGTGCTCTTTATTTAAAAGCTCTAGTGCTTTACTAGAACATGAACATCCAGCTATTATCAAAGAAAATATTTGCTCCCCTGGCGGAGTTACAATAAAAGGCATAAAAATACTCGAACAAAAAGGAATTCGCGGAAGTTTTTTTGAAGCCATAAATGCTAGCAGCGCTAAATGAAAAAGGCTTTCATACTTATAGAAAGTATTAGTGCTATAACGATCATATCTTTAATTTTCATTGGCATTTTTTATTACTATACTCAACTTTACAAAAACTATGAAAATTTAAATATTTTTGAAAGACTCTATAAACTTCAAGAAGAATTATATGAAAAGCCCATTTTTAAAACCATCATACTTCAAACTTCAGCCTTAAAACCTATAGTTTTACAAGAACAGTTTGTTAATGATGGTATATTTCAATTTCAAAAATTATACTTTCAAGATCAAAATTATAGCGTTTATTTTAAAGAATGAGCAAAGCTTTTACACTTTTTGAACTTATAATATCACTAATACTTTTTACTTTTATAACTAGCTTACTTTCAAAACCTTTAATGGATTTTTATCATTTAAATTTCACTGCTTTACATACAAACAATCTTATCACTCAAGCACATTTAAACTTGCTTAAAATAGAAAAATTAATACAAAATTGTATTAATATTACATTTTCACAAAATACATTAAAATGTCTTTTAAAAGATGAGTTAATTAGCCTAAAAGATAATAAACTTTATCTTATTAATTCTGCTCTTATTTTAGAAAATAATCATACACTTTATTCACCTCATTCTGATTTTAAAGCACAACTCCAAAATAGAAAAGATTTATATAATGACAATGAGCATATTGGCTATGCTTATAAAATTAATAAGATTGAAAAAATATCTATCTTGGAAAATGGTATATCTGTAAATTTTACAGGTAGTTTTATTCCTTTGCAAGCTCAAATAGTTATCAAATTGCAAAATGGAGAACTTATATATGAAATAAAGCCAAAATTTAACGAACAATTAAGCCAACAAGGATTGATTTCTAAAAACATAAGCTCATTTAACCTGCAAAACAATAAATTAAAAATTTGCCTAAAAAGACAAACAAAATATTGCCTTGAAAAAAGAATTTTACTATGAAAAAAGCTTATGTTTTAATTTGGACAATTTTTTTAATACTACTAATAAGTCTATGGATGAGCTTGACCTTAAACATATCCAGCTATACTCCAAAAATAATCCAAGATAGTTATTACTACCTTCAAGCTCAAATTTTAAGTCACAATGCAACACAATTTTCTAAATATTTTTTATATCAAGCAAAGCAAGAAAATAAAGAATGTTTAGATAATATATATTTTAATTACACAAAAGCTTTGATTAAAATAAAATATTTTTATCCTATTGCACAATGTGTTAATTTTAAATTTTCCAACTTCAATCCCGATGCAAATTTAAGCAAAGATGGCGTTATCATAGCCCACATTAGTATTGCTTTAAATCGTGATAAAAATGTCAATGATGAAATTTTACTCACAAAAAGCATTATTATTTATCCCAAAGAAAATTTTTGGAATTTAAAAAATTAAACCAAAGTCTTAGCAAGCTTAACACACTCTAAAAGACTTTGATTTTCGCATATATAAAGATTTTTAAAATTTAAAAGCTTCTTTGCTGTACTTTGCCCTATAACCACAACCTTATCTTCTTCTTTTAAGCTATAAAATTTTAAAAAATTTTCCACACTTAAAGGAGAGACAAATATAAAAATAGCAGGATAAGTAAGTTTTTTGTCACCTTTTTTAAAAACATTTTCATAAACAATCACTTCATCTAAATCCACACCTGCATTTTTAAGATCCAAATTTAAAGTTGAAACAATATTTTTAGCCCTCAAATACAAACATTTTTGCGTTTTTAATTCCTCTTTAAATTCAAAAAAAAGATCTTTTCCGTAAGCCTTTGATGGAATTTTAATCTTTTTAAAACCTAAATTTTTAGCGTATTGAGCTGTACTTTGTCCTACAGCGTATAAATTGAGTTTGAAATTTAAAGTGATTTTTGCATGTTGTAAAGCTTTTAAAGCATTTTTTGAAGTACAGATTAAAGCATCATACAAACTCAAATCTATACTAAAATCATAAAAAACAATCTCATTTAAAATAAGATTTTCCACCCCTTTAAAAGGAGTTTCATTTAAGAGATAAATTTTCATAGATTTTACACTTTAACTCTTTAGCTGCCAAAAAAGCATCTTTAGCATCCATGATCGCCCTAACCACAGCCACGCCGCTTAAATTTATACCCTTTAACTCATCAAGCACTGCTTTATCAACCCCTCCTATAGCTACAACCCCTATAGGACTTTTATCACAAATTTGACTTAAAAGCTCAAGGCTTAAAAGCGAACTTTCTTTAGTAGGCGTTGCCTTAATAGCTCCACAACCTAGATAATTTGCTCCTTGTATGAACTCAAGTTGTTCTAGTTTTTTAAGGCTTAGGCCTATGATTTTTTCATCTCCTAAAAGCTTTCTAGCTAGTTTTACTTCTAAATCTTCCTGCCCTAAATGCACCCCATCAGCATCTAAGGCTAAAGCTATATCCACCCTATCGTTAATCAAAAAAGGTATTTTATAAGCCTTGCAAAGTTTTTGCACCTTTAAACCTAGTTTATAAAATTCTCTTGCATTAAGCTCTTTTTCACGAAGTTGTATGATACTTACTCCGCCTTTTATAGCATTTTCTAAAGTATTTAAAAAACACTCCTCGCTTTTATTTCCCTGAGAGGCAACTAGATAAAGACTAAGATCTAATTTATTTTTCATCTAAAAACTTGAAAAAATGATTTGTAGGACCACAACCTTTTCCAAGATTGAGTGAATAATAAATCGCATTTCTTACATATTCTTTAGCTTCACTAACGGCATGAAATAAATCCTTGCCCTTAGCTAAATTACTAGCAATAGCCGAAGAAAGCGTACAACCTGTACCGTGAGTATTTTTAGTTTCTATGCGTTCGCCTTTTAAAATATAAATTTCTTTTCCATCATAAAGCACATCATTGGCATTTATTTCACTATGTCCGCCTTTAAGTAAAACTGCCTTAGCCCCCAAGCTGCATAAATGCTTAGCTGCTTTTATCATCTGCTCTTCATTAGCGATCTTAAAACCGCATAAAAACTCTGCTTCAGGAATATTAGGCGTAAGAATGTCTGCAAATTTTACTATGGTTTGCTTGAAAAAATCACAATTTTCTTGCGGCATTAAAGCATAGCCATTTTTAGCAAACATTACAGGATCGATCACTATGTTTTGAGGTTTAAACTCGCTTAAATTTTTAGCTACACAGCTCATTAATTCACAAGAACCTATCATTCCGATTTTAGTTGCCTTTGGCACTATATCTTCAAATACGGCAAGCATTTGTTCATCTACGCTTTGAGTAGGTATATCGTGTACAGAAATCACCCTTGCGGTATTTTCAGCTACTACACTTAAAACCACACTCATACCAAAAAGATTGTGCGCACTAAAGGTTTTAAGATCGGCTTGTATCCCCGCTCCACCACTACAATCGCTTCCTGCTATAGTTAAAACAGGTATAAGTTCGCTTCCTTTTGCTTTCATAAATCTTCCTTTAAAATTTTAATCCATTCTTCACCCTTAGGGCTTAATTTTTGTCCTTTAAAACTCTGTTTTGCAAAAGCTACAATCAAAGCATGAAAAATTTGATAAAGTTCATAAAGTTCGCATTTTCTCCCTAAAATTTTACACAAATTTTCTTGCTCACTCTCTATACTACTTTGAAAAAATTCTCTTAATTCTTCATAATTTTCAAACTCATAACCTAAGTGAAAAGCCAAACGCAAGCTATAACTATCTACAACCAAAATCTCTCTTTTGCAAAGATAGTTTAATATCCCATCAACACTTTCAAAACCCAAACCTTTGATATTTAAAAGCCATTTTCTGCTTACATTTGTTTTAAAATTTTCTAAATTTTCATAAGTGTTTATGATACTTTCTACTAAGCCTTTTAAACGCTTGGCTTTGGTATTATAAAACCCGCTAGGCTTAATTAAAGTTGCAAGTTCTAAATTGGATAAAGTATTAATTTGTTCTAAACTTGCAATATTTTCCTTTTTTAAATTTTCTAAAGCTTTTAAGACATTTTTCCAATTTGTATTTTGAGTTAAAATCACAGAAATTAAAAGCTCAAATTCACTCAATCCTTGATTTTCAAGCCAATCAAAATCATGATAATTTAAATCTAAATTTAAAAACTTGGTAAAAATTTGTGCTCCAGTCATTTAAAATTCTCCTTAAAAGCCAAATAAAATTGCTTTGCAGTACGACCACTTCTACTTGCTCTTAGATTAGCAAATTCTTTAGCTTTAGCGTGTAAAAGCTCTTTATCACAAGAATAATCTTTAAAATAAAAATCTATCATCTTTAAATACTCTTCTAAATTTCCCTGATAAAAACTTAACCACAAACCAAATCTATCACTCAAGCTTAATCTTTCTTCAGCGGCATCACTTAAATGAAGTTCTGTATGTGCAATTTGCGTATCAAGATTATCAGCAATGCTTTCACTTAATAAATGCCTACGATTTGAACTCGCATAAATAATTACATTATTTGGGGCTTTTTCTATGCTTCCTTCAAGTAAAGGTTTTAAAAATTTATAACTATCATCTCCCTTCTCAAAAGAAAAATCATCACAAAAAAGTATAAATTTAAAATTTTCTAATCTGATTTCATCGATGATATCTGCCAAGGCAAATAAATCTTCTTTATTTAATTCGACAAGTCTTAAGCCCTGTTCTTTAAATTCATTAAATATAGCTTTAATTAAACTTGATTTTCCAGTGCCCTTGGATCCCCATAAAAGTGCGTGATTTGCCCCTTTATTTTGAATAAAATTTAAAGTATTTTCATAAAGTGCTTTTTTTTGACTTTCCATAGCTACTAAATCTTTTAAAGTGATAGGATCGATTTCAAAAATAGGCTTTAAATAATCTTTTCTTGCTCTATAAATTGCTGCATAAGTTTTATTCCAATCCATTTTAAGCCTTTCTTAAATGCGTTAAAATTGCCTCTAAAATATCATCATCATCTTTGCTTTTTGCCTTGATGAGTTCTTTTTCATCATTTAAAGCAATAAATTGAATATTTTGCTCATAGTTGCTAATACTTTTAAATTTATTTAAAGCTAAAATTTTAATAGTAATCAAAGATAAAAATTGCTTAGTATAAATGTCAAGTTTTCCAAAGCGATCTTCAATTTCACCTTCGATCTCATAAACCTCATGAACTTGCTCACACTTGCTAAGTCTTCTATAAAGTTCTAATCTTAAGCGATCTTCGCTGATAAGTTCGCTGTTTAAAAAGGCATTAACATTGAGTTTTAAATCAAGTTTATTTTCTTTTTGATCCACTTCATTTTTACTTAAAGCATTAAGTTCATCTTCTAACATTTTAAGATATAAACTATATCCAATTTGCTCGATATGTCCACTTTGATCCACGCCTAATAAATTTCCACCGCCACGAATTTCAAGATCATGATAAGCCAAAATAGAACCTGCACCTAAAAAAGAATTACTTTCTAAGGAAACAAGACGCTTTAAGGCATCTTTTGTGATAGCATTTTTATCTTCGATTAAAAAATAACAATAGCCTTGCTTATCACTTCTTCCCACACGCCCACGCAATTGGTGTAAATCAGCCATACCAAAACGATCGCTTTTTTCTACTATAATAGTATTTGCATTGGGCAAATCAATCCCACTTTCTACGATAGAAGTACTTAAAAGCAAATCATATTCTTTATTTTCAAATTTTAACATTTCTTCTTCTTGCACCTTAGCATCAATTTTAGAATGTAAAATCAAAATACGCAAAGTAGAAAAAAGTTCTAATAAATGCTTTTTACACTGCTCTATGCTTGCAATATGATTATGAATATAAAAAATTTGTCCGCCGCGTCTTAACTCTCTTGCTATAGCTTCTTTTAAAAGCGCGTCATCATTTTCTTTAACAAAAGTTCTTACATCCATCCTATCTTCTGGTGGAGTTTGCAAAACACTATAAGATTTTATAGAACTTAAAGCTTGATTTAAGCTTCTTGGTATAGGGGTTGCTGACATGGATAAAATATGTGAATTTTGAGTGATTTCTTTAAGCTTTTCTTTTTGCTTCACTCCAAATTTATGCTCTTCATCAATAATAACAAGGGCTAAATTTTCACATTCTACACTTAAAAGCACATGAGTTCCTACAACTACACAAGCTTTATTTTCTTTTAAATTTTGTAAAACTTGTTTTTTTTCTGCACTACTTGTAAAGCGATCAAGTTTAAAAACCTTTATATCAAAAGGATCAAAACGCTTTTTTAAGGTTTTATAATGCTGATGAGAAAGCAAAGTTGTAGGCGCAAATAAAAATGCACAAAATCCACTTTTAACTACTGGATAAATAGCATTCATAGCGACTTCTGTTTTTCCAAAACCCACATCACCGCTTAAAAGCCTATCCATGACTTTTCCACTTTGAAAATCTTGCAAAATTTCATGACAGGCTTTATCTTGATCACTTGTATAAACAAAACCCGCACTAGCTATAAAATCAGTCTGTCTATTTAAATCCACTGTAATTTTTTTTGCTTGCACCAAAGATCTTTTAGCCGCCATAATAACAATTTCAGAAGCTATGGCTAAAAGTTTAGTCTTTAATTTTTCTTTAAGTTTAATAAAGCTTGTTTTACCTAGTTTATCTAAGCTTGGAATAGATCCACTCACGCCCAAATATTTATCAATCAAATAAAGATTTTCCACTGGTAATAAAAGCTTGTCAGAATTTTGATACTCTATAGCAACAAACTCTTTTTTTGCTCCGCTTATCACTATCATCTCAAGACCTAAAAATTTACCTACCCCATAATCTTCGTGTACTATATAATCCCCATTTTTAAGCTCATCTATAATCAAACTAGCTTTTTTTCTTGTTTTTTGTTTTTTGTTTTGATTTAAAGAAATGATTAGCTCTTCAGGACTAATAAGATTAAGCCTTAAATCACTTTTTACAAAATGGATATTTTGAGTATCTTCAAGCTCTAAAGCTTTAAATAAAGCTTCGTTTTTAGCTAAAAGTGTGATTTTTTTATTTTTATGAAATTCAAAAAAATCTTTATTATAAGAACTTTGTAATTCTTTAAATTTTTTAGCTTGAGGTAAAATTTTTGCATTCACAAAACTTATATCTTTTTCATATTCATTAATATCAAACTTTTCACAAGCTAAAAAATCAAGTTCTAAATAATCAAAAAAATCATCAATACACCAAAACCCTAAAGAATTGATATCATGTATTAAAGTATCGCTTTGAAAATCTTCTAATTTGTCCTTAAAAATTTCATAATTTTCTTTGTCAAAATATTTTAAAAAAGGACAAATTTCAAAATGTTCTAGTTCGTTAGGAATAGACTTTTGACTTTGCAAATCAAAATATCTTATACTTTCAATCTCTTCGCCAAAAAGCAAAATTCTAATAGGATTTTCTTCATTGATACAAAAAATATCAATAATATCCGCACGAATTGAAATTTCACCTTTATCCTGAACTATATCTACAAATTCGTATCCCAATCTTGAAATTTCATCTTCAAAACATTTCAAATCAAAATTTTGTTTTTTATCGATATGATAATTTTGCAAATGTTTTTTTGAAGGAAGTTTTTTTAAAACAGTATTTAAAGGAGAAATAAGGATTTTTTTTTCTTCTTCTTTATGATAAGCATTTAAAATCTTACAAAGATCAAAAAGTTCTTTAGAAAAAGCCCTTAAATCATCTCCAAACTGCGCTCTAAAATCAGGTAAAACAAAGGTTTTTAAACCCTTAAATCGTGAAACTTGAGCGAGTAAATCTGCTTGTTTTTCATCTTTACAAAGAAAAAGTTCACAAATTTTTGGATTTTGTAAGTATTCATAAAATGAAGCTTGCATTATTCTTCGTTGTTATTTTCAATAAGTTTGATAGTATCTTCTTTAATTTTACTAGTTCCATTAAAGCGACCGCCATTTTCTATAGAAATTTTTTGCGTTGAAATATCGCCATTAACAACTCCGCCCGCTAAAATTTCTAAACTATTGGCCTCAAGTTGCCCTTCAAAACACCCATTTACTACAATTTTATCTGCTTGTAATTCACCTTTTAAATTTCCATTTTTTCCGATAACCACAATGCTTTCAGAATGAATAATACCACTTAACTCTCCATCAACATGAAGCATAGAAGCAAAATAAAATTTACCCTCAATTCTCGCACCTGAAGAAATTACTGTTGTTTCTGAGCTAGAGCTGGATGTTGGGCTGATACCGCCTTTATTAAAGATTGCCATGGAACTCTCCTTTCTTGATTAAAAAAATCATTCATATTTTTTCTTTGCAAATTTAAAAAATACAAAGGTTCTAAAGTTTTATTAATAAACCTTACCTCATAGTGCAAATGCGGCCCCGTAGAAAGACCCGTATTGCCACTATAACCTATCAACTGCCCTTTATTAACAAATTGACCTGCTTTGACCACTTCTTTGCGCATCATATGAGCAAATACTGTTTTAAAACCAAAATTATGCAATAAAATTACATTATAGCCATAGCCATTATCGCTATAACCTGAAAATTCCACTACTCCACTTGCTGGTGCATAAATAGGAGTACCAATTTCTGCTCTTAAATCAATACCAGGATGAAATTCCCTTCTTTTTAAAAGCGGATGCTCTCTCCAGCCAAAATTTCCTGTAATGCCTTTATTTTCAATAGGCCATCCATTAGGAATTTGCCCCAAAATTCCAAGTTGCTGCTCATTGGTAAGCTGAAGATTATCAAGTCTTGCACTAATTGTAAGATTATTTTCTGCTTCTAAGCCCAAAGCCTCTTCAAAAGAAGCTATTTTATCTTCTATAGCTGCATACTGCTGAGTTTTTTCTTCTATGCTTTTTTGCATTTGCGAATTAGATAATTCCAATTCTTTGCTTTTTTTCAAAAGCTCCTCACGCTTTTCACTGATATCACTAAGTTTGCTATCGAGATATTTGATATAAAAACCACTAAAAACTAAAAATAAAACAATAAAAGCAATAATATAAAAAACTATTTTTTTGATTATTTGATTTAAATAAAAATGTCTTGAACCGTTAATATCTGTAATGGTAATAGTGAATTTATTTTTTACCACACCACTCCTTTAAAAAATTTTCTACCAGCATAAAAGAACCAAAAACTAGATTTTTTTTATTCTCTTCTAATTTTACAAATTCTTTACATTGTATGCCTAGCTTTGATGCAATACTATAAATTTCATCATCGGCCAGCTTTCGTTCTGCACTTTTATATTTATATATTTGTATTGTATCAATAATAGGCTTTAATGTATTTAAAATTTGAAAAATATCCTTATCCAAATAAGCATTATAAATAAGATTTATTTTTTCTCCTTGAAATTTATCAAGCATGGCCTTAGCAGCCATGGGATTATGACCCACATCAACAAAAAAATTTGGAGAAATTTCTTGGCATCTTCCTTGTAAATTTAACTCTTGTAACTTTTTTAAAGCTTCTAAGGTTTTGTCTTGCGAAGTTAAAATTTCACAAGCCTTTAATGCAAGCTTTAAATTATGCTTTAAAAAATAAGGTAAAACAAACTTTTTACAATAAATCTCAAATTTTTCTTTCAAAAAAGGATTTAAGGAGGAAACTTGCAAATTAGCTTTTTTTAAAAAAGCAATTTTTTTTGCTAAATTTAAAACATTTTGCTCTTGCTCATCACTTATAAGTGCTATAGGTGCCATAACTTTAAGCTTGGTTCTTGCAATATCTTCTAAAGAATTGCCCAAAATTTGAATATGGTCAAATCCAATTCTTGTAAAAATACTCATCCTTCTTTCAAAAACAGAAGTAGCATCATATTCTCCACCCACTCCTGCTTCTAAAACAATGAAATCGCATTTTTGAAATAAAATCATAGCTAAAAAAGTAGCATATTCGAAATAACTTAATTTTTGCAAGTCTTGTTTAAAAATTTCTTCAAGTCTTATATGAGCTTGTTCTAATTCTTCATCATTCGCAATCTTACCATCAAGATAAAATCTTTCATTAAAACTGAAAATGTGCGGGCTAGTATAATGCCCTATTTTATAATTTAAATTTTCTAAAAGTTGGGTTAAATATCTACCCGTGCTACCTTTACCATTTGTGCCTATAAGTTGGATTATGGGAATATTTTTAAAATATTTCTTATATTTTTCATACATTCTAAACATCAAAAAACGATCAATTTTATCGTAATTTATACTTTTTTGAGCTAAAAAATTCTCAACTTTCATTATGTTGTTCATTAACCGCTGCAATTTGCTTTATTAACTCATCTAAAATATTAATACTTGGCTTACTTTGCTTATCAAGATAAGCCACGTGAATTTTAGGAGTTATAATATCTTGCTTATAAATAAATCTAAAATTTTCTATAGTTTTAAGATTTGTATTTACAAGCTGTGTAATTTCATCTTTGCTTTTTCCTGGCGAAACAATCAAATAACTCTTTTCATCTATCATCCACAGTTCATCAAATTCACTACAAGAATCTTTTAAAATTTTTTTAAATCGAACAAAAATTTCATTCAAACTTCCCATACCATATTTTTCCATAATGAAACGGTAATTTACTATAGAAAATAAAGCTAAAGAATAATTAACTTTATACTTATTAAAATTTTCATCCATTTTATCAAGCTCTTTAAGAACACTCCAAGCCTCTCTCTCTTCTAAGCTTTGCGTGAATTCAATTTGATTATTTAAAGATGTAATTTTTTCTCCAAGTTGTTTAAATTTTAGTTTTAAATCCTCAAAACTAAGTTTTACTTCCCCATTTTCATCTGGTTTTAAGGTATTGATAAAATCCATATTTTTTTCATTCGATTTATTAAGTAAGACAAGCAATTCATAGATTTTTTTTAGATTATCATTAAAAAAATTTAAATTTTTTTGGACATACATATTATCAACCATTATACGATGATTTATAAATTCCATTAGTTCATTTTTAAAATTTTCTTCGCCTATTACAAAAGGCTTTTGTGTTAAATTTTGTATAAAACCTTGAATTTTTAAATCTTCTACCAATGAAGGATTTAAACCCAAGCATAATAATTCACTAAAGTGCTCATAACTACGCTCTTCAAGCTTGACTAAGAGTTTTTTAATCACGCTATCATAATCATCATATTTACTAATGCCATATTTACGAGCTTGTTCTTCTAAGTCATTTTCATCATAATTTCTTTCAAGCTCTTTCCATTTTTTAGTAAGCAAGTAAATACTTTCACTATCCATAGTTTTAGAAATTCTAATCGAAGTCACCTTAGCCAAATCTCTTATCTTTTTATCCTTACTTATTTGCAAAGTTTTAGATATGGTATATAAAAAATCAAAAAATTCACTAAATTGTTTTCCGCTTTGTCTATTTAAAACAGAAATTAAAAAACTAATTAGTTCTTCTAAACTTCTTATAGTTTTAGAATTTAATTCTTGTTGATAAATCGGCAAAAGCAAGGTTTTGTATTTGTCAAGTTTAGCTTTATTTGAGCTTGTGATACCATATTTTAAAGATAATTCTTCAAAAATTTCCGTATAATTTTCAGGAGTTGGTTTTAGTTTTCTTTCTTTTAATGCAATTAAAGTTTGCTTTGCTATTTCATTAGTATTTGGAATCACGTTTTTGCCCTTTAATAGCAATTACGGAAATAAACTCATCAAATGCCTCGCTTGAAGCTGCTCGAATAGCCTCATACCTTGCAGAATCACTAATAATACTATTTGGAGAAATTTCAAAATTATAACTTCCACTTGTACTAAAAGCCTGACTTGAACCATCTTTAAAGACAACATTAAAATCTAAATTTAATTTAGCTTTATAACTAATAACATAGCCATTTTTATCATAAGCTAAAGGAATAAATTCTAAATTATTCATTTTAACATTAATTACATCATCTGCCTCGTGTTTTAAAGCAAGTTTACGCCCTAATTTTGAAATTACCATTTCTTTTAAAGTATCGGCAACATAGATACTATTTTTTGGGTCTTGTTGACTTAATTCAACATTAACATAAACCTTCTCATCGAAAATATTATTAGCGATTTTTGATATAGGAATATATCCACAAGCGCCTAAAAATAAACCTATACAAAAAATTAAAATCTTTTTCATTTAATCACTAGATTAACTAGCTTTCCTTCCACATAAATTTCTTTAACTATACTCTTACCTTCAAGCCATTTAGCAGTATTTTCTTTTGCAAAAGCTAAAATTTCTTCTTTACTCGCACTACTTGAAATTTCAAATTCAGCCCTTTTTTTACCATTAATACTTACAGCTAAATTTAAAGTATCTTTTACAAAAACCTCTTCTTTGAGTTCTAATTTTTTGAAATTTTTACATTTAAAAAGCTCCTCGCTAAGCTCAAAACAAACATGAGGAATAATAGGCTCTAAGATATTTAAAATAATATAAAAAGCCTCTTGCTCCAAAGCTTCATTTTTACAAAGTGCTAAAGCATTTAAAGCTTCCATGCAAGCTGCAATTAAAGTATTGAAAGCAAAACTTTGATGATAAACTTCAAAAGATTTTTTCAAAGCTTCATATACCTTTAATCTTGCATATTTTTCTTCTTTGTTTAAATTTTCTTGTTTTAATTCTACAAGCTCACCTTTTTTAACATTTTGCGCCCTATCATAGAGTTTGCAAATAAATCTATAAGCCCCTTCAACCGCATCATCATTCCATTCAAGCTCTTTAGCCGGAGGCGCAGCAAAAAGTATAAAAAGTCTTGCGGTATCAGCACCGTATTTTTCTATAATCTTATCAGGATCTACAACATTGCCTTTTGATTTTGACATTTTAGCACCATCTTTTAACACCATACCCTGAGTTAAAAGTCTATCAAAAGGTTCATTTTGTGTTAAATAACCCAAATCTCTTAAAGCTTTTTGGAAAAATCTCGCATAAAGTAAATGCAAGATTGCATGTTCAATACCACCTATATATTGATCCACACTCATCCAATACTTTACACTTTTTTCATCTAAAGCTTTTTCCTGCCAAGTTTTCTCATCACTTGCAAAACGTGCAAAATACCAAGAACTTTCAAAAAAAGTATCTAAAGTATCACTTTCTTTTTGAGCCTCTTTGCCACATTTGGGACAAATACAATTTTTCCAAGTTGGATGTTTATCAAGTGGATTACCCTCACCTGTAATTTGCACATCTTCAGGTAGGGTAATAGGTAAATTTTCTAGTTTTTGAGGCACTATACCACAAATTTGACATTTAATCATAGGAATAGGCGCACCCCAATATCTTTGGCGTGAAACACCCCAATCACGAATTTTAAAATTTACAACCCTTTTTCCTATATTTTTAGCTTCAAACTGAGAAATGATTTTTAATCTTGCTTCATTACAATCAAGATTATCAAATTCTTGACTATTAATTAATTTTCCTAATTTTTGCATATAAGGTAAATTTTCTTGAGTTTGAATAACTTGTTTGATGGCAAGATTATATTTTGTTGCAAATTCAAAATCTCTTTCATCATGAGCTGGAACAGCCATAACCGCTCCGCTACCATAATCAGCCAAGACAAAATTAGCCACCCATAAAGGAATTTTTTCTCCGCTTAAAGGATGAATGGCATAAATTCCTAAAAAATAACCTTCTTTTTCAGAACTTTGTCTTTCTCTTGGGCTTTGATTTTGAATAACTTTGATTTTATTTAATACATCTTGATTTAATAAATTTTGCGAAAGCAAATTTTGAACAATTTTATGTTCTGGAGCTAAAGCGATATACGAAACTCCATAAATTGTATCTGCTCTTGTAGTAAAAACTTCTAAAGAACTTTCTTTGGTTTTTTGCTTGCTTTCTTCGTCTAAATTTAAAGAAAATTCCAAACCTTCGCTTTTACCAATCCAATTTTCTTGCATAGTTAAAACTTGATTAGGCCATTTATCTTTTAATTCTTCTAAATCTTTTAAAAGTTCCTCAGCATAAGCAGTGATTTTTACATAATAACCTGGCATTTTTTTCTGCACCACTTCATGACCACAACGCCAACATTTTCCGTCTTCAACTTGCTCATTAGCCAAAACCGTTTGATCTTGCTCACACCAATTTACATTTGCTTCTTTAGTGTAAATCAAACCTTTTTCAAACATCTTAATAAAAAATTCTTGCTCAAATTTTGTATAAAGTGGATCTGAAGTAGCAAGCATTCTTTTTTTAGAAAAAGAAAAACCTAAAGAAAAAAGTTCTTTTTTCATATAAGCTATATTTTCATAAGTCCATGACTTAGGATGAATTTTATGTTTAATAGCTGCATTTTCAGCAGGCATACCAAAACTATCAAAACCTATAGGATGTAAAACATTAAAACCTATCTTGCGATAATATCTTGCTAAAGCGTCACCTATAGTATAATTTCTTACATGCCCCATGTGAATGCGTCCGCTAGGATAAGGGAACATCGATAAAATATATTTTTTAGGCAAATTTAAATCATCTTTTGGCTCAAAATATTCATTTTCATCCCAAATTTTTTGCCATTTTTTTTCTATTAAACTTGCTTCATAAGCCATAAATTCTCCTTACACTGTTCCTTTTTCATACATTGCACGATTGCGTTCTTTATCTTGTTTTCTTTTTGCTTTTTCAATTTCTTTATTTCTAAACTCAAGCACACTAAATTTAAACCATAATAATGTCGGACTTGCAACAAAAATAGAGCTTAAAGTTCCCGCTATAATACCTACAATTAAAGCCAAAGAAAATCCTTGTATCATTTCCCCGCCAAAGAAATAAAGTATCACAACGGTTGCTAAAGTTAACCCTGAAGTTAAAACCGTTCTTGATAAAGTTGCTGAAACACTTTCATTGATAATAGGTGCAAGTTCGGTTTTTTTACTTGTTTTAATGCCTTCTCTGATTCTATCAAAAATAATAATTGTATCATTCAAAGAGTACCCAAGCACAGTTAAAACAGCAGCCAAAGTATCTAAATTGACATCAATTTTAAATAAAGAAATTGCCCCTAAAGTAATCACAACATCATGAATTTCACTGATTATAGCCGCAAGAGCAAAACGCCACTCAAAACGCAACGCTATATAAATTAAAATTGCTATCAAAGATACAGCTATAGCCATAAGTCCTTTATTTCTAAGTTCATCACCTACTTTTGGACCTACCACATCAGCACGACGCACTTCAAATTTTCCCGTATCCTTTAAAAGAGTGCTTATATGCTCACCTATATCATTGCTTACATTATCATTACTTCCTAAAAAGCGTATGATTACTTCTTCATTGCTTCCAAATTCAGTTACAGATAAATTTTGAAAAGTTCCTTGATTTTCTAAAATTTCTCGAATTTGTGTTATAGGAGCTGCATTTTCATATTTAAGCTGAACTAAAGTTCCTCCGCTAAAATCAATGCCATATTGCAAACCCCTATCCCAAAGCAAATAAATAGAACCAAAAAACAAAATAAAAGAAAGAGAAATAGCAGCAAAACGCATTCTCATAAAATCATAAATTTTCTTTTCGCTAAAAAACTGCATTATCTTCTCCTGTAACCAAACCAAAATCTTGTATTATTACTTTTTTCTATGCGTTGCATAAAATAATCAAACATTCCGTGAGTTCCTAAAATAGCTGTAATCATAGAAACAACAATACCAATTCCCAAAGTCACAGCAAAACCTTTAACTGCTCCTGTTCCATAGGCATAAAGCGCTACCGAAGTAACTAAAGAAGTGATATTTGAATCTATAATCGCACTCATAGCATTTTTATAACCTTGTTCTATACTAGCTCTTATATTTACTCCATCTCGCAAGAGTTCTCGTATGCGCTCATTGATAATCACATTTGCATCTACTGCCATACCCACAGTTAAAACAAGTCCTGCCATCCCTGGTAAAGTTAAAGTTGCTCCAAACATAGCCATAACAGCCACTACTACCAAAACATTAACTAACATTGCAATATTTGCAAAAATTCCTGCCACACCGTAATACATCATCATAAATATTACAATAAAAGCCGATGCACCAATTAAGGCTATCATACTCATTTTAATACTATCAGCACCTAAAGATGGTCCTATGCTTCTTTGTTCAAGTAATTTTACAGGCGCAAGCAAAGCTCCACTTCTTAAAGCTACCGCCACATCGCGTGCTTCTTCTTGAGTAAAAGCTCCACTGATTTGCCCACTACCTCCGCCTATGCGTTCATTGATAGATGGAGCAGAATATACTTTATTATCAAGTACAATAGCAAGACGCTTTCCAACATTTGCTCCTGTATAATCAGCAAATTTTTTAGAACCCTCGGCATTTAAAGTAAAATTAATCACAGGATAATTACTCTTATCGCTAAGTCCTACTCTAGCATCAGTAAGCATAGATCCATCTAAAATAGGTATACTTTTTAAGGTATATTTTAAATTTGGATTTCTAGAATCAGGCACTAAAATCAGTCCATAACTCGCAGCCTCAGCATCGCTCATTGTAGAAGCTTGACCCATTTTAGAATCATCAACTTCCATAAGTTGCAAATGTGCTGCTTTTGTGATGCGTTCTTTTGCTCTTAGTTCATCTTCTTTGGTTTTAATCCCTGCAAGTTCAACCAAAATCTTATCATCACCTTGTTTAGCAACTGTTGGCTCTGCTAAACCAAATTGATCAAGCCTATTTCTTATGGTTTCAACTGCTTGCAAAAGTGCAAAATTTTCTATATTTTTTACTTCTTCTGAGGTAAAAGAAATTTTATAGTGCATATTTTCACTTTGTATATTAATTCCTTTTATTTCTTTAAGCAAATTTTCAACTTTTGCAATATCTGCATTATCAA
Organism: Campylobacter jejuni; assembly: GCF_001457695.1. NCBI lineage: Bacteria > Pseudomonadati > Campylobacterota > Epsilonproteobacteria > Campylobacterales > Campylobacteraceae > Campylobacter > Campylobacter jejuni. The sequence goes on from NZ_LN831025.1 coordinate 1,138,069, forward strand.
GCAAAGTAAATTCTAAAATATCATCATGGGTATTTAAGCCATCATTTAAAATATTTTCTTTATTAAAAGAATAACTCAATGAAGATGCAATTGATTTTATTTTAGATTTTACAGCTTCTTCATTATCTACACCTAAGAGCATATAAAGCCCACCTTGCAAATCAAGCCCTAAATTAATCTTCGCACCACGTTCTGACTGCAAAAAAGAAGGGAGTGAAAAAGCCACTCCAAAAATAAATACCGCTATAAAAATAATCAAGCGATAATTGATTTTAGAATTACGCATCAATTTTCTTTGCTATAAATTCTCTTGAAATTTTTGCAGTAACATTGTCTTCATTAAGCTTAACTTTGATAAAATCCTCCTCTGGTTTTACGACTTCACAAATAAGTCCGCCATTGGTGATGATTTTATCTCCTTTTTGCAAAGACTCAAGCATTTGTTTATGTGCTTTTGCTTGTTTTTGTTGTGGTCTAATTACCAAGAAATAAAAAATTGCAAATAACACTACAAGAGGTAACAATGAAGTTAAAATTGAATTTTCTGCCATATTTTTCCTTTATTCCAAAAAAATTAAACACTAATTCTATCATTTTTAAAATAATAAAAGTCTTTTTTATTGCAATTTTACTTTCAAATTCTATTTATCTATCATTTTTTGAAAATATTTTTACACAAACCATTAGTCCATTTTTAGCTATTTGGGGGTTAGTTTTACTTCTAAAAAGTAAAACTTCTAAACAATATTTTTGGATAGGTTTTTTTGTAGGGATTCTTTGGTTTTGGTGGATTGGTTTATCTTCAATTTATTTTAATCTAAACTATTTAGTACCAATTATACCAATTATCATTGGTTTTATTTATGGGCTACTTTTTAGATTATGTTATTTATTAAAATTTGATTTTTTAAGGCTTTGTGGAATTTTTTGCATAAGTTTTATCCATCCTTTAGGATTTGATTGGTTTAATTGGGGGATTTTTACAGTTTATGGTTTTTTTGACCCAAGTTATCGTGGCATTATTTGCATATTTTTAATAGCATATTTCATCTATGAGGGTTATATATCAAGATATTATAAAATAGCAATTGTTCTTATTTTATTCTTTAGTGGATTTCAATATAATGAAAAACAAGCTCAAACTCTTAATTTAAACTACAAACTCATCAATACTAATATCTCTCAAGATCAAAAATTTTTACAAGAAAATTTAAAATCAAATTCTGATATCTTAATTCAAGATATACTTCAAGCTATAAATGAAAAAAAAGAACTTGTAATCTTGCCTGAAACCGCTTTTGCTTTTGATTTAAAAAATACCAAATATGAACTTATGCTTAAAGAATTATCTTATAAAATTACCATTATTACGGGAGCATTTCATGTTGAAAAAGAACATACTTACAATAGCACTTATATCTTTAAAAAAGGCAATGTCTATATTTTAAATAAGCATTTTTTAGTTCCCTTTGGTGAAGAAATTCCATTTTTTAGAGGCTTAATAAAAAAATATTTTCTCAAAAATATTGAAGAATTTTCCAAAGGTCCTATACAAAGCAAATATAAATTAGATAATCAAATTATCACAAATGCAATTTGTTATGAAGCTACCAAAGAACAAAACTATCAAAATTCACAAATTATTATAGCCCTAAGCAACAATGCTTGGTTTAATAATAGTAGCGAATACAAACTCCAGCAACTCTTAATGAAATTTTATGCAAGTAAATATGGGGTTAGTGTTTATCATACTACAAATGGCAAAGAGAATATAGTTATACTCCCTAAAAAGCTTTTAAGCAAAGATTGGAAAAATTTATCCAAAGAAATATTTAATGATAAAAAATAATATTAAAATTTTAATTTTAAAGTAATTTAAGTTATTTTATATTATAATTCTGTCAAACAATATTTTGACTTAGAGGGGTTTTTACCCCAAAGCTAAATTAATTTAGCTTCCTTCCTAACTTTTATATTTATGAGGGATATTGAAAAATATCCCTCTAAGTCACAAATTAATATAACTTTATTAATTCTTTATAATTATACAAGCCTTGTTTAAGCTTGTATAATATTGTTAATTTTTTAAAGTAGCTTTTTAAACTGTTCTAGAGCATCAAGTTTTTCCCAAGGATAGTCCTTTTGTCCTACTTGCCCACGAGCTGCTACATCTGCATAAAGAAAAGTTTCTTTACTTGGTTTATCCAGATGAAATTTATCACGAATCCAATTTGGTGTTAAAGAGAAATTTTGCATAACAAAATCACTTAAAACATCGTCATTTACACTAGTATTTGTGCCCATGCAATCCACACTTACCGAAGTAGGTTTTGCAACACCTATAGCATAGCTAAGTTGAACAATACATTTTTTAGCAAGCCCTGCTGCAACTATGTTTTTAGCTAGCCATCTACCTGCATAAAGCCCACTTCTATCAACCTTAGTATAATCTTTGCTCGATTGCGCACCACCACCTATTGGAGAATAACCTCCAAAACTATCTACTATAAGTTTTCTTCCTGTTAAACCACTATCATGTAAAGAAGAGTGATTGACATATTTACCAGTTGGATTGATTAAAATTCTAGTTTTATTAGGATCAAAAAGTTCTTTTGGTAAATTACTATCTAAGATAAGTTTCATCACTAAAGATCTTAAATCTTCTATTTTCATACTTTCAACACAAGGTGCAGAAACTACTATAGTATGGATACTTTGCGGTTTGCAATTTTCAAAATTCGCCTTAGTGCCATAATCAATAGTTACTTGAGTTTTAATATCCACTCCAAGTTCATGTGGATTTGCTTTTGCATAAGCATAAACTCTATCGCATAGCATTCTTGCATAACTAATAGCTGCTGGCATGTATTCTTCAGCTTCGCAACTTGCAAAACCAAACATAATACCTTGATCACCTGCTCCTGTTTCGCCATCTTCTTGATCGACACCTTGATTGATATCAGGGCTTTGTTCATTTAAAAACACCATAACATCAACTTCATCAGGATGCAAACACTGCTCTTTGCTAAAATGCCCTGCTCCGTCATAACCAATGTTTTTTAAAACATCTTTAACTAAATTATCGTAATCAGCTTTACTAAGTTTGTGATTTGACTTAACTTCGCCTCCTATCACAACCTTATTTCCTGCGACAAAAACCTCGCTCGCCACCCTTGAATTTTTGTCATTTTTCAAGAGTATATCCACTATCGTATCAGCGATTATATCAGCACACTTGTCTGGATGACCTGCACTTACGACTTCTGAAGTGAATAGATACATAAAAAGTCCTTTCATTTAAAATGAACCACAATTGTATCCAAATAAACTTATCAAAGCTTGATAAATTAAAAATTCTCTAAAATTAAGCAAAAGTTAGTTAAAATCAACTTCTGATATAAAAAATATTTAAAAGGTTTTTATGTTTTCTAAAATCATTCAAAGCTACGCTAAAGGCAACCTCATAGTTCAAATTTGTATAGGTATAGCACTAGGAATGCTTATAGGCATTAGTTCTAAAGAAATATCTGAAATTGCAAATTTACTCGGAATACTTTTTACAAGTGCCTTAAAAGCTATCGCTCCTATGCTTGTTTTTATTTTAATTTTAACCTCAATTTGCACCAAAGATTTTTCTCAAAGTGGTGCTAAGATCAAAAATATTATTATTTTGTATATAGTAGGCACCTTTCTTGCTTCAGCTTGTGCGGTTCTTGCTAATTTTTTCTTCCCTGTAAAGCTTGTTTTAGATGGAGTTCAAACCGCTACAAACTCATCTCCAACCCACATGAGTGAGATTTTCAAAGATCTTTTATTTAAAATTGTCGATAATCCTATAAATGCTCTTTCAAGTGGAAATTATTTAGGAATTTTAACTTGGGCAATAGCTGGAGGTATAGCATTAAAACACTGTTCTAACGAAGCAAAACAAGTTTTTATAGATATCAATGAAGGGGTTTTAAAAATTGTTAAATTTATAGTAAAACTTGCTCCTTTTGGAATTTTTGGACTTGTAGCTAATTCTGTAGCACAAACAGGAGCGCAAGGTTTACTAAGCTATGTAAAACTTTTAATTTTACTTGTAGCTACTATGCTTTTTGTTACTTTTGTTATCAATGCCTTAATAGTCTTTTTTTATACAAGAAAAAATCCTTTTCCTTTAATTTTTATCTGCTTAAGGCACAGTGCATTTTTTGCTTTTTTTACAAGAAGTTCAGCAGCAAATATTCCTGTAAATATGGCACTTTGCGCCAAACTTGGTATAGATAAAGAATTTTATGGCATTTCTATACCCTTAGGAGCTACTATCAACATGGCAGGAGCGGCAGTTACTATAGCTATTTTAAGCCTTACTGCGGCTAATACCGTTGGTATAGAAATCAGTCTTTTACAAGCCTTTTTATTAAGCATTATTGCTACCTTTGCAGCTTGTGGGGCTAGCGGAGTTGCGGGCGGATCTTTACTGCTTATACCTTTGGCTTGTTCTTTATTTAATATAGACTATGATATTGCTATGAAGGTAGTTGCCATAGGTTTTATTATAGGGGTTATTCAAGATAGTGTTGAAACTGCTTTAAATAGTTCTACAGATGTTCTTTTTACAGCAATTTGTTCTAAAAATGAATTAAATTACAATATCAAATAAGGTAAAAACATGCGTCATCTCATCACTACAAAGGATTTTAATAAAGTCGAAATTATGGAGCTTTTTAAAGAAGCAAGTGATTTCTTAGATGAAAAACCTAGAACTTTTCTTAAAGGAAAAAGTATCACGACAATTTTTTTTGAAAACTCTACACGCACCCTTTCATCTTTTGAAAGCGCTGCAAGAAGATTAGGTGCTAGGGTTTTACGCCTTGATATTTCAAGATCAAGCTCTAGCAAAGGAGAAACTCTTTATGATACTGCTGCTAATTTAGATGCCATGAGTCCTAATGCTATTGTTGTAAGACACGCAAACTCAGGAGTTCCTTTGATATTAGCAAAGCATATGCATTGTCCAGTTGTTAATGGAGGAGATGGAAAACACGCCCATCCTACCCAAGCTTTGCTAGATTTATTCACTATTTATAATCATTTTCAAGGCGATGTCGAAGGTAAGAAAATTTGCATCGTAGGTGATATCAAAAATTCCCGCGTTGCAGCGTCCAATATAGAACTTTTAAGCAGATTTAATCTTGATATTACCCTAGTAGCTCCACCACATTTTATGCCTAATACCCATCTTAAAAAACATTATAAGCTTGATGAGAATATCATAGCAAATTCAGATATTATCATGAATCTTAGAACACAAACAGAAAGACATAATAAAACCGTTTATGCTTCACTTAAAGACTATGCAAATGATTTTTGCATTCAAAAAAGCTTAGTAAAAGATAAAAAGCTTATTTTACTACATCCAGGCCCTGTAAATCGCAATATTGACATAAGCGATGAAATGATGAGCGATGAAAGGACTTTAGTTTTAAAACAAGTTAAAAATGGAGTGGCCATTAGAATGGCTGTTCTTAAAAAACTCATATTAGAAAATGAAGGATAAAAAATGTTAGAATGGGATTTAAGTGCTTTATTTCACGATAAAGAAGCGTTGCAAAATTTTACACAAGATCAAATCCAACAAAGTTTAAATTTCAAAAAAAACTATGAAAATAAACTTTATACATTAAATGCTAATGAGTTTTTACAAGCTTTAAAAGATTATGAAATTTTAAATCAAGCTCTTGGCAAAATCATGACTTATACTTATTTGCTTTTTGCTAAAAACACTCAAAATGGTTCTTTTTACGCACAATACGAAGAAGAATGCAAAAAAATAGAAGAAAATTTACTCTTTTTCGAGCTTGAATTTTGCGAGTTAGCTCCTGAGAAAAGTCAAAAATTTACAACTTTTTGCAAAGATTATGATTTTTATCTTTCTAATTTATTGCAAAACAAACGCTATAATCTTAGCAAAAACGAAGAACGCATTATGCTCTATCTTTCCAATACAGGTGCAAATGCTTTTAGTAGACTTTTTGATGAAAGTATGAGTGCTTTAAAAATCCCTTTTGAAGGTAAAAAACTTAGCGAAGAAGAAGTTCTAAGCAAAATGTATGATGAAGATAGAAAAATACGCAAAAAAGCTGCTAAAAAATTCAGTAAAGTTTTGCAAAAAAATAGCAGACTTTTAAGTTTTATTATCAATATGATAAAAACAGAAAGAAAAAACATAAGCTTATTAAGAGGTTATGAAAATGCTGAAATTTCAAGACATATCAGCAATCAAATTTCACAAAAAAGCGTTGATTCTTTGATAGCAAGTGCGCAAAAACATTTTAACTTAGTATCGCAATTTTACAAAAGAAAAAAACAAATTTTAGGCTATGATGAGCTTAAAGACTATGACAGATATGCACCCATAGGAAAAGAAGCAAGTTTTGATTTTAAAACAAGTAAAAATATTGTTTTAGAGGCATTTCAAGCTTTTTCTCCTCAATTTTATGATATAGCAAAAAATGCTTTTGATCAAGGTTGGATTGATGTTTATCCGCAAGAAAATAAACAAGGGGGTGCTTTTTCGCATTCTGCAACTTCTGATGCACATCCTTTTGTTTTATTAAACTACACCAATAAAAGACGCGATCTTTTTACACTTGCACATGAATTAGGACACACTATCCATCAAAAACTTTCTTATAATGTAAGCTATTTAAATCAAAACACGCCTTTAACCACCGCAGAAACAGCTTCAGTTTTTGCCGAAATGCTCGTATTTGATTTTATTAAAGATAAGTTAAAAAAAGAAGAACTCTTATCTTTATATGCAAATAAAATCGAAGATATTTTTGCAACTTTTTATAGACAGATTAATTTTACTTGTTTTGAAAGACGCTTACATGCTCAAGAAAATGAACTTAGCACCGAAGAAATCAATAAAATTTGGATGGAAGAATCTCAAAAGATGTTTCAAGACAGCGTAAAACTTACAAAAAATTATGCTTCTTGGTGGAGTTATATTCCTCATTTTATCCATTCTCCTTTCTACTGCTATGCTTATGCTTATGCACAACTTTTAGTTTTAGCTCTTTATGGACTTTACAAAAGTAAAAAATGTGAAAATTTTAAAGAACTTTATATCAAAATGCTTTCTTTAGGCGGAAGTGTGAGTCCAAAAGAACTAGTAGGAATGTTTAGCTTTGATATAGAAGATGAAAATTTTTGGGAAATAGGCATAAAAGAAATTCAAAAACTCATCAATGAATTTATGGAGTTACAATCATGCTAGAAAAAATTTTAAAAAATGAAAATTTTATCCATACCATGCAAAAGCATTGCCATGAGATTATTTCACATCTTATAGAAGAAAATATAGAATTTTCAATAGTTGCAAATACAAATTTCATAGATTTTAATCCTGAACTTCCCAAAGAGCTTGATGTTAAACAAAATCCTTATGCTCTTTTTGCTCTTGGAGGATACACCTTTGAATCCATACAACTAAATAAAGATTTCATTCAATTTCACGCAGGTTTTGGCAATGATGATTTTGATAGTTTTGTAAAGGTTGATTTAGGAGCTATCACGCAAATTCAAATAGAAAATAGCATTTTATTTGTTAATTTTAGCCTTTATAAACGCGAAGATAGCAAAAATTTACAAAAATCGAAAAATATATTTTTAAATAATCCAAAAAATAAAGATATTTTCAAAAAATGAATCTATTTGAAGATTTAAATGATAGTCAAAAACAAGCAGTAAGCCACATTGATGGAGCTATGCTTATCCTAGCAGGTGCAGGTAGTGGAAAAACCAAAACTATCACCACTCGTCTTGCTTATCTTATCGGTGAAGTAGGCATCCCCTCGTATAACACTCTTACTCTTACTTTTACAAATAAAGCAGCTAGTGTTATGCGTCATAGAGCATTAAATTTTCTACAAGGCAATCACAATCCTTTGCTTTGCACCTTTCATAAATTTGGACTTTTATTTTTAAAACTCCATTTTGAAAGATTGGAGCGTAAAAATAGTTTTATTGTTATCGATACAGATGATACAAAAAAAATAATTAAAGACTTAATCCATGATAAAAACAAAGATAATGTCTATGATATTATCAAATACATATCTTATTGCAAAAATGAAGGCAAAAGAGTAAGCAATGTCTTTGAAGATTTAAATTTACTAAAAGAACATAATTTTGAAAAATATCAAAATGAATACAAATTTGCCAACTATTACCGTGCTTATGAAGAATACTTATTAAAACAAAATTTTGTAGATTTTGATGATCTTTTATTGCTAAGCAATCTCATTTTGGAAAATGATATAAATTTTGCCAAAGAACAAAGCTTACTTTATAATTACATTACAGTTGATGAGTATCAAGATACTAATACCTTACAATATAAAATTCTAAAAAATCTATGTTGTATGCATGAAAATATCACAGTTGTTGGTGATGATGATCAAAGTATTTATAGTTGGCGTGGAGCAAAAATTGAAAATATTTTAAATTTTCAAAACGATTTTAAAAATGTTAAACTTGTAAAACTTGAACAAAATTATCGTTCAGTAGGGACTATTTTACAAGCAGCAAATAATCTCATATCTCACAATGAACAACGACTTGGAAAAACTTTAATCTGCACTAAAGATACTGGGGAAAATATTAAAATATTAAAAAACGAAAACGAAAAAGATGAAGGTTTATATATCGCTCAAGAAGTAAAAAAATTGCTAAATTCTGGAGTAGAAGCTAAAGAGATCGCCGTTTTATTTCGAGTTAATGCACTATCAAGAGCAATAGAAGAAGCATTTATGAAGGAAAAAATTTCTTATAAACTGCTTAGTGGTATGCGTTTTTATGAAAGATTAGAAATAAAAGATTTAATCTCGTATCTTAGACTTATCTTAAATCCAAATGATGATTTGTCGTTTAGGCGCATTATTAATCGCCCCAAAAGATCCATAGGAGAAAAAACCCTAAAAAATTTAGAAGAATATGCAAAAAAACGTCAAATTTCACTTTTTGATGCCTTATGTGAAAGCGATGGTGGTGTAGGAATTTTAACAACAAAAAAAGCACAAAATGAAGCAAATATTTTTATACAAAATATTCACACTCTAAAAAGCTACGATAATGCAAAAAAAGTTTTTGACAATATAGAAGAATTATTTAAAATCAAAGATTATTTTTCAGAGCAAGATGATGGAGATGAAAGAATCAGAAATCTTGATGAGTTTTATGCTAATCTAAGAGAAAAACTCAAAGAAGATCCCGAAGCTTCTTTAGAAGATCTACTTAGTGAAATTTCTTTATTAAGTGATCAAGATAATTTAGATGAAGAATGTGTTTGCTTGATGAGTATTCATGCTAGCAAAGGTTTGGAATTTGATTATGTTTTTATAATAGGCTTTGATGAAGGATTTTTTCCTTTAAATAGCGAAGAAAATCTCGAAGAAGAACGCCGTCTTGCTTATGTTGCCATCACTCGCGCCAAGAAATTTCTCACAATAAGTGTTGCAAATTCTCGTTTTTATCATGGTTCAAGAGCAAATATCAATCCTAGTCGCTTCTTAGAAGAAAGTAAATTAATCAATGAAAAATCAAAAAATCAAAATATACAAAAAACTAGTTTTTGCAAAGGAGATCTAGTTAAACATAAAATTTTTGGCATTGGCAGGGTTGTTGAAGTTAATAAAAGCGGAAAAGAGGAAAAGCTTAATATTAATTTTGGTGGCATAATGCGTGTAATCATGGCAAGCTTTGTGGAAAAAGCAGTATGAACAAGATCTTTGCAGCCTTTAAACCAAGGAGTTTGAGCTCTAATGCCTTTTTAAGCACTTTAAAGAAAAAATATAAAAATAAAAAAGCAGGATATTCTGGCACTCTTGATCCTTTCGCCAAAGGGGTTTTAATCGTTGCATTTGGACAATACACAAAACTTTTCCGTTTTTTAAAAAAAACTCCAAAAACCTATAAAGCTACTTTATGGCTTGGAGTTTACTCTTTAAGTCTTGATGATCAAAATATAAAAGAAATTCAAAATATAAAAGAATTTGATCTTACAAATTTAAAACAAATCATTAATCAAATGCAAGGAATTATCTCCTATACACCACCGCAATTTAGCGCCAAAAGAATCAATGGAACTCGCGCCTATGAACTTGCAAAAAAAGGTATAGAAGTAAATTTAAAACCTTGTCAAATGGAAGTATTTGATTGCAAGATTTTAAGCTATAATCATCCTTTTTTAAATATCGAAATCACAGTCAGTGAAGGTGCTTATATAAGATCTTATTGTGAACTTTTTGCTAGAAAACTAGGTATTAATGCGACTTTAAGCTCTTTAGAGCGCATTAAAGAAGGTAAATTTGTTTATAATAATGAGAAAAGCTTAAATGTGTTAAAATACATTGACCTAAAACCAAATTTTATCAAGGATTTAAATAAACTAGAAAATGGTGCTAAAATTTTTGTCGAAGAATTAGAATTTCATGATGAAGGAGATTATTATATTGAAACAGAGAAATATTTTAGCATAATTAATATTAAAGAAAATACAGTAAAATATCTTCTAAATAAGGTTGAAAAATGTTAATATTATCAAGAAAAGAAAATGAAAGTATAATTATCGGAGAAGGTATAGAAATCAAAGTCGTTCAAACAGGGAAAGGATATGCCAAAATAGGCATAGAAGCTCCAAAATCCCTTATGATACTTAGAAAAGAACTTGTTCAACAAGTAAAGGATGAAAATTTACATTCTGTTGTTCAGAATGATATTAAACTTGATGACTTAAGCAAAAAACTAATCAAATGAAAGCTTACGCTAAAGCAAATATTTTTTTAAAACTTACCGGTTTTGACTCAAGAAAATATCATCTTTTAGAATCACGATTTATACTTTTAAAAGATCTTTTTGATGAGCTTGAGCTTGTTGATAAAGAATCAGACTCTAAAAAAGAATTTGAAATCATTAGTAATTTTAAATGCGAAAATAATATTATTCAAAAGGCTTATTTGCTACTTTCTAAAAGATATAATAACGAATTAAAAGAATTATTTAGCAAAAAAAGCCTAAAACTCACAAAAAATATCCCAGTATGTGCTGGACTTGGCGGTGGAAGTAGCGATTGTGCGAGTTTTTTACTGCTAATGAATGAAACCCTAAATTTAAAATTAAACCTACAAGAACTTATAAATTTAAGCATGCAACTAGGAAGTGATATTGCTTTTTTTTTAAGTGGCTTTCACTCTGCTAATGTAAGTGGCTGTGGTGAAATTATAAAAGAATTTGAAGATGACATACCTAATTTAAAATGGACTTTTCCACAAATATTTTGCCAAACTAAAGCTGTTTATGATGAATTTGATAGAGAAATATTTGACTTTCAAAAAAACAATAATCAAGCGCAAATCTACAAAAAACTCAGCACAAAAGAGTTGTTACAAAACTTTAAAAACAAAGAATTAAATGATTTATTTACTCCTTGTGCAACTTTATATCCTAAAATGAAGTCTTACTTGCAAGAAGATTTTTTTCTAAGCGGTAGCGGTAGTAGTGTTTTTAAGGTTGATCAATGAAAATTATTGCGAGAAATAAAAAAGCTTTATTTGATTATAGCATCATAGAACGCTTTGAAGCCGGAATTGTCCTTAAAGGAAGTGAAGTTGTAGCCTTAAGAGCAGGAAGAGCAAATCTTAAAGACTCTTTTGTTCGCATTATAAAAAATGAGATTTTTTTACTTAATTCTCATATTTCATTGCTTCATACTACACATTCTTTCTATAAACACGAAGAAAGAGGTGCTAGAAAGCTTTTAATGCATAGAAAGCAAATTGATAAATTATTAGGTAAAGTAAGTATAGAAGGATATACTATCGTTGCATTAGATCTTTATTTTAACACAAAAAATAAAGTAAAAGCTACCCTTGCTTTAGCTAAAGGGAAAAATTTGCACGACAAGCGTGAAACTTTAAAGAAAAAGCAAGCCGATTTAGAAGCTAAAGCTGCTATGAAAAATTACAAATAAAGGAAAATAAATGAAAAAAATTTTAGCCCTAATTTTAATAAGTTTAGCATTTTTTCTTAATGCTTGCTCCAAGGAAGAAGAAATTCAAAATGATTTTATGTTTGAAGAGTATCACAAAGGAGATAAAATAGTCTTAAATAGTGTAAATGGTGGAAGCAAAACTTTAATAAGAACAGATAAAGGTTTTGTGGTAGAAGGAGAGGAAGGAAAAGTTCTAATGTTTGATTTTTTTGGCACTTTTTGCACCCCATGTAAAGAAGAAGCTTTAGATCTTAGCAAACTTTGGAAAAATAATTCTAGCAAATTTATCATTATAGGACTTACACATTTTGAAGATGTTAGCGATGAAACAGTTAAAAAATTCGCGGATGATTATGGTGCTTACTATTTTCTAAGCAATGGCAGCTCTAATGATCGTATTATTGCTCAAATTTTAAAAGATATAGACTATCAAAATATGGAGCAACTTCCTTTTAAAGTTGTTTTAAAAAATGGAATTTATCAAAAAATAAGCGATTACTGGAATAATAATACTCCAACAAATTTTTATCTTGGTAAAATTCCAACAGAACTCATGCAAGAAGATTTAAATAAAATCTACAAAGGAAAATAATGCCAAAAACCCAAACTCTAGAGCAAACAAAACTTAGTGAACCAAAAATGTATAAAGTTATACTCTTAAATGATGATGTAACAACCATGGATTTTGTTATAGAAATTTTGATGAATATTTTTCATCAAAACCTTGAGAAAGCAAGTCAAACAATGTTAGAAATTCACCACAATGGTTCTGGAATTTGTGGCATTTACACCCAGGAAATAGCTCTTTCAAAACAAAAAAAAGTTATAGATTCGGCTAAACTTGCCAATTTTCCGCTACAAGCAAAGGTAGAAGAAGAATGAAATACCAAGAAAATTTACAAAAATATCTTGATAATGCCAAAAATCTAAGCTTAATAAACCACCATGAATTTGTTACCTGTGAGCATGTACTGTTTGCATTACTAAAACTAAGCACTGATTTTAAGGATATATTTGAAGAATTTTCAGATGGAGATCTTGAACTTCTAGAAACTGAATTAAAAAATTACATTTCTCAAAACAATCAAGTTATTAAACAAGAAATAGAACCTACAATATCTGTTGTTTTAGATGAAATCTTACTTTCATCTAAAAATAAAAATAATGAAATTAAAATTATAGATTTTTTAGAAAAGCTCATACACGATTCAAGAAGTTATTCTAGCTATCTCTTAAAAAAACACAACATAAATCTTAACAAAATTCAAGAACTTCAAAATCATGAAAATATACAAAATTTAAGCAACCACACAAGTGATTTAACACTTTTAGCTCAAAATGGCACGATTGATCCTTTAATAGGAAGAAAATTTGAACTTGAAAGAATGATGCAAATTCTTTCACGTCGCAAGAAAAATAATCCTATTTTAGTAGGAGAAGCAGGAGTTGGCAAAACGGCCATTGTGGAAGGATTAGCATTGGCTATTGCGAAAAAAAAGGTGCCTAAAAACTTACAAAATGCAAAAATTTTTAGCCTTGATATGGCTAGTATACTTGCGGGAACAAAATACCGTGGAGATTTTGAGAAAAGAATTAAAGAAATTTTAAATGAACTTGAGAAAATACCTAATGCTATTTTATTTATTGATGAAATTCACACTATAGTAGGAGCTGGAAGTACAGGAGAATCTCATACTGATTTTTCCAATCTTTTAAAACCAGCTCTAAGTAATGGAACTTTAAAATGCATAGGTGCAACAACTTTTATGGAATATAAAAATACTTTTGATAAAAATAAACCCCTAAGTCGCCGTTTTGCTAAAATAAATGTAGATGAACCAAGCCAAGAAGAAAGCTTGCAAATTCTGAAAGGATTAAAAAACAAATATGAAGAATTTCATCATATAAAATTAAACGATGAAATTCTTCAATATGCTGTAATTTGGGGTAAAAAATTTTTTAATGATAAATTTTTACCTGATTGTGCTATAGATCTGATCGATGAACTTGGGGCTTCTTTTGCTTTAAATCCAAAAGCTAAAAAAAATGCCAATTTAAAAGATTTAGAAAATGTTTTAGTAAAAATGACCCACCATCATAAAATGTTTGAATTCGATCAAAACAAAGCTTTAATGAATTTAAAAACAAATTTAAAAGCAAAAATTTTTGGCCAAGATGAAGTTATAGATAGCCTTGTTTCATCACTTAAGCAAAGTTTCGCAGGATTTAAAAATTCCAATACACCACGCGGAGTGTTTTTGTTTACTGGATCAAGTGGAGTTGGAAAAACAGAACTTTGCAAATCTTTAGCTGAATTTTTAGGTTTAAATTTAGAACGCTTTGATATGAGTGAATATGCAGAAAAACATGCTATAAGTAAACTAATAGGATCTCCAGCTGGATATATAGGTTTTGAAGAGGGTGGACTTTTAAGCAATGCTATTCGCAAAAATCCTTTCAGTCTTGTTCTTTTTGACGAAATAGAAAAGGCTCATCCTGATTTAAGCAATACCTTTTTACAGATTTTTGACAATGCTGAACTCACCGACAATAGCGGTCTTAAAGTAGATTTTAAAAATACAATCATTATTATGACATCTAATCTAGGACTTAAAGAAAGCAATGAGCTTGGTTTTTTAAGTAAAAATGAAGAAAAAAGTAATCGTGCTATCAAAGACTTTTTTGCTCCAGAATTTATTAATCGTATTGATAAAATTTTACATTTTAATGATTTAAACGATGCTATACTTGTTAAAATTATCGAAAAAGAACTTGATGAAATTTCTAAAAATTTAAATAATATAAAGTTATCAGTGGATGATAAAGCTAAAATTTATTTAGCTAAAAAAGCCTATAATAAAGAATTTGGAGTAAGGCTTTTAAAACGCATAATCTCTGAGGAGATAGGAGAAAAAATCAGTGATGAAATTTTATTCGGAAAGCTTAAAAAAGGCGGTATAGCTAAAATCAAACTTGGTAAAAATGGAAAGCTCGAATTTATATTCTAAATTACTCAATGCACCTAAAAATGCTCCTGTATTTTTAAGTCAAAATTTAGAAGCTGATTTTATTGTAAAAGCTTATACTTTTGGTCTATTCCCATGGACAAGTAAACCTGTAACTTGGTGGTGTCCAGATCCTAGATGCATTTTAATTCCAAATCAAATTCACATCCAAAAAAATATGAAAAAATTTATTAATCTCTATCAAATTAAACTTGATTATGATTTTTTAAAATTAATTACATTATGTCGCGATACACGCTCTCAAAGCTGGATAGATGATGAATTTATTACCACTTATTATAAGTTATTTACCCAAGGCTATGCACATAGCCTTGAACTTTATGAAAATAATGAACTTATAGGTGGAATTTATGGTTTAATTTTAGGCAAGGTTTTCTTTGGTGAAAGCATGGTAAGCATTAAAAAAAATGCATCTAAAATTGCTATGATTAAACTTTGTGATTTATTAAAACCTTATGATTTTATCATAGATTGTCAAGTTTATAACCAACATTTAGAATTTATGGGCGCTCATAATATTTCTAGGAAAGAATTTTTAAATATTTTAAAAGAAAAATGCAACCAAGAAAGTGGTTTTAAAAATTTTAAAGATTTAATTACTTAAAAAATAAGCGTGAAAATCACGCTTATGACATCGCTTTAGCAACTTCAGCAGAGCTTTCACGAATTTTCTCCATACACTCTCTTGCTTCTTTTGCAAGTTCAACACTCTGATTAACATCCTCTAAACCGCTTTTAATACTCTCAACCACTTGTGATGTAACATTACGAATAGAATTAATCGTAGTGGTAATTTCATTAACCGAATGCCCTGTTCTTTCAGCTAAATTTCTTACTTCATCAGCAACAACAGCAAAGCCTCTACCATGTTCACCAGCACGTGCTGCCTCAATAGCAGCATTTAAAGCAAGCAGATTAGTTTGATCAGCGATATCACTAATAGTCTGAATAATAGATTTAATTTCATCTGATTGTTGATTTAATGAGGAAACAAGATTTGAACTTTGAGACATCATATCAGCAATATTCTGAACATTTGAAACAGTGTTTTCAATTACACGATCTCCATCTTGAGTAAGATTATCATTTTTTTCTGCAAGTTCGCTTATGAGGCAAAGTTTTTCTTGATCTTTTTTAACTTGTTCGCTTATATCTGTAGCAAATTTAATAACCTTGTAAATTTTTCCATCATCATTTTTAACCGGATTATAACTTGCTTCAAGGTATACTTTTTTATTATTTCTTCCGTATCTTATATATTTACCTGATTGAAATTTGCCCTCTCTTAAATCTTCCCAAAATTGAACATAGTCCTTAGAGTGTCTATAATTAGAATCACAGAACATGCTATGATGCTTTCCTTTAATCTCATCAATATTAAAATCCATAGTTCTTAAAAAATTTTCATTAGCCGTAATAATAGTCCCATCAGGTTTAAATTCAATAATAGCCATAGAACGATTAGCAGCAGCAATAGTATTTCTAAGATCAAGCATTTCATAATGTCTTTGAGTTATATCATTGGCAAATTTAATAATTTTATAAACATAACCATTATTATCACTAATTGGGAGATAATTTGCTTCTAAATAAACATCTATCCCTCCCTTAGCTATACGTCTAAAAAGACCACTTCTAGCTTTTCCATCTCTTAAATCTTTCCAAAAATCATTATATGCTGAAGAATTAACAACTTCAGGCAAACAAAACATACTATGATGCTTACCCTTGATCTCTGAAAGGGAGTATTTCATAGTTGTTAAAAAATTTTGATTTGCCTCTAAAATAACGCCATCGGTGGTAAATTCAATTACCGCCATAGTATTCCCAATAGATCTTAAAATATCTTCTAAACCATTACACTTTTTTTCAAGTTGTTCAATTATTTCAGTATTATTTTTCTTAGCACCAAACATAAAACTCACCTTTTTAATAATAAATTATTTTAAAATTATATCATAGTTTATATAGTATTATTTACTTAAAATTATATTAATTTATAAGTTAAATATATCCTTTAAACCTATAATAATCATCTTAAACCCCATAGCAGCAATAAATACTTGTGCTATACGAGAAAAAACATGTAAAATCAGTTTTCCAACTATTTTTTCTATAGTAGCTGCAAAATGAAAAAGTATAAACATAAAAATAAAAGCTATCATCACCCCACCAAGAGCAACATCAAGCCCACCATCTTCGGCTATAACGATAACACTAGCTAAAGTTCCAGGCCCAACAAGCATAGGAAATGCCATAGGTATTAAACTCTGTCTTAAAATTTCCTTATCATCCATATCCTGATAAGAACTAAAATCCTTAGTTGCAATTTTTGTTGAAAAAAGTAAATTTTTAATAGCCATTATAATAAGAACCAAACCACCAGAAACCCTTAAATCATCTAATGACACCCTAAAAATATAGTTCATAAACAAAGGTCCTGATAATAAAAATACCAAAACTATAGTAAAAGCTGTATAGAGAATAGTTCTAAAAAGTTTTTTTCGAAGCATTAAAGGCAATCCATCACTCATAGCCAAAAATTGAGTTAAATTACCAAAAGGATTTAATATGGCAAGCAAAGTAATTGCAGCAAAAAACATCAAATAAAGCTCAGAACCCATACTAAAAAACACTATCAATCCTTAGTTTTTACAAATTCCAAAGAAATAGAATTTACACAATGTCTTACATTTTTAGCAGAAAATCCTTCTCCTTCAAAAACATGACCTAAATGTCCATTGCAGTTTGCACATACAATCTCGGTTCTAATCCCATCTTTATCAGGAATTCTTTTAATAGCCCCTTTTATTTCATCATCAAAGCTAGGCCATCCGCAACCTGATTTAAATTTATCTTCGGATTTATAAAGCGAAGCTCCACATTGCTTGCATTGATAGATTCCTTTTTCATAAAAATCATTATATTTCCCACTAAAAGGAGCTTCTGTTCCTTTATTTAAAATTACTTTTTTTTCTTCTTCATTTAATTCTTTCATGATCTGCCCTTGTAAAATAATTTTTATATTATATAATTAAAATTTCAATTTTAAATGATAAATTTTTATAATTTTCAAGAAAGTTTTAAATGCAAAAAGAATTTTTTCAAGAACTTCAAGATATTTTATATGAAAAAAATATAACTATAAAATTTCACTCTTTTCAAAATTTTTATGAAGACTTTAAAAGCCACAAATTTATTTTTAATCACGAGCATCAAAGCATTTTCAAAAAAAATACATCGCAACAAATTACCTTGCTTCATCCTACGCGTATAAGAAGGCCTAAATTTCTCAATTCAACTCATGCGCTTGCTAAAATAATTCATTCAGTCGCTCATATAGAATTTAATGCAATTAACCTGGCTTTAGATGCGAGTTATCGCTTTAAAAATCTACCTTTGCAATTTTATTACGATTGGCTGGAGGTGGCAGATGAGGAAATTAAACATTTCAAACTTTTAAATTCAGCACTTGAAGAACTTGGTTACAAATATGGAGATTTTCCAGTGCATGATAATTTAGAATCTGCTCTAGAAGCTACAAAAGACTCTTTAAGCTTTAGAATGGGAATAGTTCATAGAGGTTTAGAAGCTAAAGGGCTTGATGCCAACCCCTTTGTTGTTCAAAAACTTCAAAGTTCCAATCATTCCATTAAAAATCTTTTAATGGAATATCTTGAAATTATACTTAATGATGAAATAAAACACGTTAAAAAAGGAGATACTTGGTGGAAATTTGCAAACCAAAACAAGTATAATTTTATCGAGCTTTGCAAAACATTTAAACAATTCTCTCTTGCAGGAAAAAAACTTAACATTCAAGCAAGAATCAAAGCTGGCTTCACTCAAGAAGAATGCGAAGTCATTGAAAAATTTTACTCTTGATTTCTTGTCTTAAATTTTGAAACGATAATAGTATATAAAACTCGAATAATTCCATAAAGCACATACAAGCTTGCTAAAATTACTAAACTTTCAAGAGGGTAAAGATATAAAAATGAAAATATTATAATTAAAATAATCAAAACTTTTAAAACACTAGAACGATTAAAATCAAGCTTTTTAAAGCTAGGATAGCGTATATTACTTACCATTAAAAGCCCTAAAATTGCTTGAAGCACCAAAAAAACTACACCATAAGGCTTTAAAAAATCATAACTGATAAATGCATAAGTCCATATAGCACTCACAACTGCTGCAGTAGGTATAGGAAGACCTATAAAAACGGAGGGTTCATAAGTGCCTGTGGTGACATTAAATCTCGCCAAACGAATAGCTCCAAAAACCACAAAAAAAGCTGTAATCAAAGATCCAAGCTTTCCAAAATCATAACCTATAGCCATATAAAAAAGAACCGCTGGAGCAACTCCAAAAGCTACTAGATCAGCTAAAGAATCAAATTCTACTCCAAATTTTGAAGTAGAATTTGTAAGTCTTGCAACGCGGCCATCAAGCCCATCGCAAATCAAAGATAAAATAATATAAATCAAAGCTGTATAATAATTTCCATGTATTGAAGCTATAATAGAAATAACCCCTAAAAAAGCTGAAGCAGCTGTAAAAAGATTGGGTAAAATATAAATTAGTTGCGGTCTGTTATTCATTATTTTTCCTTACGCAAAATAGCCTAGCAATGAGCCTGCTTTAATTTCATCATTTAAGCCTATATGAATTCTAGTATCTTTTGGTAAAAGTAAACTTATGGAGCCATTGATTAAAAAACCCATTCTATCTCCTGCTTTTAAATCATGAGAAATATTATCAAGCTTTAATTTTCTATCAAAAGAACCTGCATAGATTCGCAAGGCTATCGTTTTATTCTCTTTAACTTTTGCCAAAATAAAAGCTCTTTCATTCATCATTTTTGCAGATTTTAATTCACTGCACAAAAAAAGCCCATGTCGTAAACGAATATCTATTATAGACATTGCAAAAGGTGTATTAAAATTCCCAGCATCATAAAGAGCATTTTTAATAGTAATTTCAACACATTCACCCAAATCTTTATGATGAATATTTTCTATTTTAGTAACCCTACCATCCATAGGTGCAAAAATAGCTTTTTCATCACTACAAACAAGTTCTCTTTTGGGCGCTCTAAAAAGAAAAATACAAATTACAATTAATGCTAATAGCAAGATGGAAAAAGAATAAAAAATCCACACAAAAATAAAAATTAAGCTTAAAATAATAAGACTTAAATATCCATCTTTTGCAATAAAATCTTTCATTCTTCTACTTTAACTTCAGTTTTAACTTCTTCGAGTTCTTGTAAACGAGTTGGTAAACCATTTTGATCCTCAAACTCTTTAATAATCTCACGCACTTTATTACCTTCAATAGTTTCTTCTTCATAAAGGGCTGCAACCATAGTCTCAATCGCTCCCTTATAAGTATTTAAAGTATCTTTAACATCTTTATAGCGTTCATCTAAGGTTTTCTTTACATAATCATCTAAAGATTCTGCCATCTTTTCAGAATAGTCTTTTATAGTTTGCCCACCACTTAAGAAAGTATTTCTTTGTTTTTCAAGCACCATAAGTCCTGCAATTTCACTCATACCATACATAGAAATCATAGCTTTTATGATATCGGTTGCTCTTTCTAAATCATTACTTGCACCCGTTGAAATTTCACCTATAAATACTTCTTCAGCCGCACGACCACCCAAAAGTACATCTACTTCAGCGATAAGTTCATGTTTTTGCATTAAAAATTTATTTTCTTCAGGGGTGTTTAATGTGTATCCTAAAGCCGCAAGACCACGTGGAATCACAGAAACTTTACTTACACGCTTTGCACCTTTGGTAGTTTCAGCAATCAAGGCATGACCACATTCATGATAAGTAACAATTTTCTTTTCTTTTTCATTAATACGACGTGATTTCTTCTCAAGTCCTGCTATAGCTCTTTCAACAGCTTCAACTAAATCATTTTGTTCTACATATTTTTTAGAATCCCTACCCGCTAAAAGCGCTGCTTCATTAATAATATTTGCAAGATCAGCTCCTGCAAGTCCTGCGGTTAAACGTGCTATATCTTCTACTTTAACTTTTGGGGATATTTTGACATCTTTCATGTGTACTTTTAAAATATCACACCTACCTTTAAAATCAGGTTTATCAACTAAAACTTGTCTATCAAACCTTCCTGGTCTTAAAAGCGCTGCATCTAAAACTTCTGGGCGATTTGTTGCTGCTAAAACAATGACTGGGGAACTTTCTGTCCCAAAGCCATCCATTTCAGCCAAAAGCTGATTTAAAGTTTGCTCTCTTTCATCGTTTCCACCCATCATGCCACTTGCTGCACGACTTTTACCAATAGCATCTATTTCATCTATAAAAACAATAGCAGGAGCTTCTTTTTTTGCATTTTCAAACAAATCTCTCACACGAGAAGCACCTACACCCACAAACATTTCTATAAAAGATGAACCTGAAACACTAAAAAACGGCACATCAGCTTCACCTGCAACTGCTTTTGCAAGCAAAGTTTTTCCTGTACCTGGAGGCCCAACAAGTAAAAGCCCTTTTGGAATTTTAGCTCCCAATTTAATATATCTTTCAGGATACTTTAAAAAATCTACAATTTCTTTTACTTCTTCTTTAGCTTCTTCAACACCAGCTACATCGCTAAATTTTACTTTAGGTTTTTCTGAATTTACAAGCTTCTTAGAACTTCCTATACCCAATATAGAACTTCCCATATTTTTTTGCATACGACTTGCCAAAAACATCCAAATACCAAAGAAAATAAATACTGGCAAAACCCATGAAAAAAGTATATCCGTAAACCAATTTGTTTCAGAATACGCACCATAAGCGATATTTTTACTATCTAGTAAACTCACAAGCTCAGGATCATTAACTTTTTTTGCTGTATAAACAGTATTGTGAGAGCTTGAAATCGCTTTGATTGTTGTTTGTCCTATGCTAACTTGATTGATTTGTCCACTTTCAATAAGCTTTTTTAACTCAGAATAAGGGACATTTTTATTTACTTCATTGCCATTCAATGCCCCGCCAAAAGAACCATTGCCATCAAAAAATCCCTTAAAAATAATTATCATTACAATTGCAAAAATCGCAAAAATAAAAATGGGATTTTTGTTAAAAAAATTATTACCCTGCGGATTACCCTTATTATTTGGGGTATTATTATTCATTACTTATCCTTTTTTATTATTTTTATATACAAAACTACACCACTCATTGATTTGCATTTCATCAATGAGTTCCAAATCTTGAAATTTTTCTTTAATTCTTGTTGAATATTTATCTAAAATTCCTGACAAAATAAGTATAGCATTATCTTCTAAATGGTTTTTAATATCTTTTTCTAAAATTAAAATCACATCTGCAATGATATTTGCAACAATTAGATTATATAAACCATTTGCTTTATCTATAGATCCACACCAAGCCTTGTGAAAATCGACACCATTTAATCTTGCATTTTCTAAAGAACTATCAATAGCCAACTCATCAGTATCACAAATTTCAACATTACAGCCAAACTTTGCCATAATAATACCCAAAATTCCACTACCACAACCAAGATCTAAGGCTCTTAATTTACTTTTAGAAAATTTTTGTAAAAATTTTACACAAGAATATGTGCTTTCGTGATGTCCTGAGCCAAAGGCTAAGGCTGGATTAATCTTTATATTTATACAATTCTTCTTTTCTTCTTGCCAAGTTGTATGGATGTAAACATTATCCACTAAGATAGGTTTTATGCCTTTTTTATATTCTTGTATCCAGTCCTTGTTTTCTTTCTCTACAAGACTTAAATTAGAAATAATTTTATGATTTAAATTGAAAGTAGTTGTAAGTTTTTGAGCAAATATTTCAAGTGCCCATGAAAACTCTTCTAAACTCTCATGGGATCTAATGTAAACACCATTATCTTTCTCTTCTATGGCTTCTATACCTAAATCAAAAGCAAAATCAAGAAATAAATTTTTATACTGCTCTTCTACGATAAAGAACAATTCATAATATTTTTTTTGCATTTAGAATTTTAAAAATCAGCCTTTACTCAGCTGCACCTTCTCCACTTCCTGTTCCTAAAACATCTTCAAGTTTTTCCTTTAAAACTTGTGGAGTAAAAGGTTTTACAATATAGTTATTTACGCCAGCTTTTAAAGCAGTAATCACTTCAGCTTTTCCGCCCTCAGTTGTAACCATGATGATAGGCATATCTTCATATTTTTTCTCTGCTCTTACTTTTTTTACCAACTCCAAGCCATTCATTTCTGGCATATTCCAATCTGTAATTAAAACTTTTACATCTTCATTTTTAGTTAATAAATCCCAAGCTTCAACGCCATGCTCAGCTTCTAAAACATCATCGTGTCCAAGTCTTGTTAGGGTATTTTTAATAATCCTTCTCATAGTAGAACTGTCATCAACAACTAACAATTTCACAATTTCGTCCTTTCAAAGTTTTTATAGTTTTATTTTACCCTTTTTAGCCTTATTAATCAAGCTAAAAAATTTTAAAAAACAGCATTATATCATCTTTTACTTAAATTTTTACTCAAATATTATTATTTTTATACTTAACCGTAAATAAATATACACTTAAACCTAAAAGAAGCAAGCTCACTCCACCGATAAGATAAATCGCATAAATCATCTGAGAAAGATCACCAATAGCAAGTTTAAATACCAACATCAAAGCTTCTATAGCTAAAGCAATGATAATAGAACCCAAAAATCTCACCATAGTTTTTTGAATTCCACCTTCTTCTTTTTTCGTCCTTCCTAATACTTCTTGTTCGATCAAAGTTTTTGCCAAATCAAAAATAGCTAAAGCCAAAGTTATAGCGATGGTACTTTCAAACATATGTTCTATACCTATAGCTTGATTATCAAAAAGACTAAAAAAACCTTTTTGAAATAAAAAACAAGTAATCACAAATAAAACCAGTGCGAAGCAAAAATATACCAAACGACTAAACTGAGTAAAAACAAACTCAAATTTTCCTGCTTGAATAATCTTTAAAATATCTTCAAGCTTGATATCAATACAAACAACAAAAAGCAAGTTATTTTTATCATCGTAAATTGGCATAGAAGCTGTCACGCAAAGCTCATTATTTAAAACCGAAGGATAAGGATCGCTCAAAACACATCGTCTTAATTTTACAGCTCTATAAAAATAAGAACGAGTACTTCTATCCTCACCCTGCCCTATTTCATGAGCTTTATTTAAGGAAATCGCATTTTCTATTTGCATGCCTGAAATATCTAAAATATACAAAGCATCAAAAACAACAACTTCATGAGCTATTTTATCCAAAGCTGTTTTAATCGTTTCAAGGTGAATGTCAGGAAGTTTATTGGGCAGATTTCTTGTTAAAATATAACTCATATAAGCTCTAGCACGATAGCGGTTATCTTCAAATCTTTGTATATCTTTTATATACATTATACACCTTCTTTATTGTGTTTAAATTCAGGTACAATCTTTAATAAAGCCTCTGAAATATCTTCACATATTTGTAAATTTTCTATCTCTTTATTAAGCCAATTAAGATCAACCTTCTCATTCTTTGCTACAAAAATACTCTCATAATGTGTTTTAGCATCATTTTCATCAATCAAAAGCTCTTCATAAAGCTTCTCACCTTTTCTTAAGCCTGTGATTTTAATTTCTAAATCATTGCGATTAGAAAGTAAAAGCATTTTTTTAGCTAAATCTATGATTTTCACAGGCTTACCCATATCCAAAACAAAAAGTTCTCCCCCTTTTGCGATAGCTCCAGCTTGTAAAACAAGTTGCACTGCCTCAGCCACAAGCATAAAATAACGCACTATATCAGGGTGCGTTAAAGTTAAAGGCTCATTATTGGCAATTTGTGCTTTAAATTTCGGTATCACACTACCACTAGAACCTAAAACATTACCAAAACGCACACAAGCAACTTCAAAATTTTCATCACTCATACTTAAAGTATAAAGCTCGCAAACTCTCTTAGTGCAACCCATAATATTTGTTGGTCGCACTGCTTTATCTGTACTTATCATCACAAATTTAGCTACTTTGTTTTCTTTAGCACTATCGCATAAAATTTTAGTTCCTAAAATATTATTGATTACTGCTGAATGTGGATTTTGTTCGCAAAGAGGCACATGTTTATAAGCGGCTGCATGTAAAATAAGATCGGGTTTATAAGTTTTTAATACCTCATCTAAACTTTGCTTATCTAAAATACTCAGTAAAATAGGAGTAATTTTTTCTTTATATAAATTTAAATCATCATTGATCTTATAAAGATTATACTCACTATGATCAACCATGATAAGATGCTTAGCACCAAATTTAATACATTGCTTACAAAGTTCACTGCCTATAGTTCCACCTGCTCCACTTACCAAAACTACCTTGTCTTTTAAAAAAGCCGCCACAGCACTATCATCTAAATCTTTTGGTTTTCTAGCAAGCAAGTCTTCTATACTGATATCTCTTGCTTCGTTTCTTGTAAAAGAAAATATTTTTACATCGCAAATACCATAAGCTACAAGTTCTTCAAAAAGTTTTTTAAGCTCTTCTTGTTCAAGTCTTAAAGCAATAATGGCAGTTTTTACCCCTTGTTCTACATAAGATTTTATTTTTTCTTTTTCTTCTACAATAAATTTATCACAATAAGTCCCTATAAGCTCTTTTCTCGCATCAACTACGCCTACAGGAAAAAGCCCTAAAGAACCTTCTTTTGCACCTTTTAACAAATGCAAAGCCTTAGAAGTTGCCCCTACTACAATACAAGGAGTTTCTTCTTCTTTCATTCTAGAAGGTTTAAAATCCACAAGCATTCTTTTGCTAATTCTTAAAGTACCTATAAACATATAAGAAAGAACAAAATCTATCACAATAGCACTTCTTGGAAAAGGATTAAAAAAATCACTAAAAAAATAAAAAATAAGAAAAAAACAAAACTCAGCTAAAAGCAAAGCGATAAAAATTTTTCTTGCTTCATTGAGAGAAAAAAATCTCCAAGCTACTTTATAAATTCTAAAAACAAACAAAAATGAAAGTTTTAAAACAAGCAAAATAATAGCAGAAACCATCATACCATGATAAAAAATACTCGGAATATCTCCACTAAATCTCAAAGAAAAAGCCAGATAAACGCTAAGTAAAATTAAAACAATATCTGAAGTTAAAAAAAATGCTAATCTTTTGCTTTTATAAAAAATCATTTTAAGCCTTTATGCTCTTTAAGATCAGTTTTGAAATTTCATAAACATCATCTTTACTCATCGCCGTGCCACTTGGCAAACAAATTCCTTTTTGGAAAAATAACTCACTATTGCCATTAAGATAAGCCTTAGCTCCTTTAAATACTTCTTGAGTGTGCATAGCTTTCCATAATGGTCTTGTTTCTATTTGTTTATTTTTCAAATCTTCTATGAGTTTTGAAATTTTTGGATGCAAAGTAATATTTTTTTGACTGATATTTATATCTTTTTGACAAGCATTAAGTTCATTTTTATCAAAATTAATCAAAGCTGTACTTAACCAGCGATTGCTTCTTGAATTTTCCAATTCATCTAAAAAGCTAAAATACTCTCCTAAAAATTCTTTATACCACTCATAAATTTCTCTTTTTTTAAGCACTCTTTGTTCTAAAACCTCCATTTGCGCTACGCCAATAGCTCCTAAAACATTGCTTAAACGGTAATTATAACCATAATCTAAATGTTCATAATGCAAACAATTTTCCCTAGCTTGAGTGCTATAAAATCTTGCTTTTTCAATCTTTTCTTTATTTTTTCCTATAAGCATACCTCCACCTGAAGTGGTAATAATTTTATTACCATTATAAGAATAAACTCCAAATTCTCCAAAAGTTCCTAAGGCTTTATTCTTATAAAAACTTCCTAAAGCTTCAGCAGCATCTTCAATTAAAACAATGTCATTTTCTTTGCAAATTTCAACAATTTCATCCATTTTAGCCGCATTGCCATAAAGATGAGTTAAAATCAATGCTTTTGGTTTTTTTTCGCATTCTTTAATGGCAAGTTTTAACAAATCTACATCGATATTATAAGTTTCATCACAATCTATAAATACAGGTTTTGCTTTAAGATAACAAATAGGCGCCACTGAAGCAATAAAAGTAAAAGAAGAAGCCAAAACAATATCATCTTGTTTTACCCCTGCCACCCTTAAAGCTAAATGCAAAGCCGCTGTGGCTGAATTTAAAGCTAAGGCATTTTCACTTTTGCTATAATCTTTTACACTTTGTTCAAAGCGATTTACAAATTCACCCAAAGGTGCTATATAATTGCTTTTAAAAACTTCTTCTATGTATTTTAATTCATTACCGCCCATATGCGGAGGAGAAAGAAAAAATCTCATGATTTATCCTTTGTATAAAACAAAATTTTTATAAATTAACTCTATTTTACCTAAAAAAATTTACAAAGAATCAAACAAAAATCTTTTTATAATCATTTCATATTTTTCTTTTTGCAGGCACTCCCACAAAAACACCTTTTTCATCTTGACTTTTAACCAAAGTTGCTCCACCACCTAAAATACTATCATCTGCTAAGCTTAAATTAGGCAAAACACAAGAATTAATCCCTAAAAAACAATTTTTACCAATTTTTACATTACCCGCACATTTAGCTCCCACACTCACATGAGAAAATTCCCCTATCACACATTCATGCTCAATTACGCTTGAAGTATTTAAAATCACACCTTTTTCTATTTTAGCTTTAGCGTTAATCACTACATAAGGCATGATTAAAATTCCTGCATTTTCTTCCACGATTGCGCTAGGACTTATAAGTGCACTTTTATGGATAAGATTGACAATTTTAAAGCCATTTTCTGAAATTTTTTGATAAATCTTTTTTCGAATTTCATTGTTTCCTATGGCTATAAAAAAATCATATTTAGGTAAGGTGTTTTCAAATTTCATTCCTTTAAAATCATCTAAAAAAATACATTCTTTATAACCCATATTTTTAGCCACATCTTCACAAACAAGCCCATGACCACTAGCACCATAAATATAAATTTTTTCAGTTCTTGCCATTAAATTTCTCTGTTGTAACATGGCCTTCTTTGCTTACCCCACTTCGTTTTAAAACCTTTAAAGCTGTTAAAAACATGATTTTTAAATCAAGCAAAAAAGAAATATTTTTCACATAATACACATCGAGTTCGAATTTTTTCTGCCAAGAAATAGCATTTCTACCATTTACCTGTGCCCACCCTGTTATACCTGGACGCACTTTATGACGCAATTTTTGCTCTCCATTATAAAGGGATAAATACTCAACCAAAAGAGGTCTAGGCCCCACAAAACTCATATCCCCTTTTAAAACATTAAAAAGTTGCAAAAGCTCATCCAAACTTAAGCTTCTAACAATTTTTCCAAAGGCTTTCAAACGCAATTCATCGCTCAATAACTCACCCTTTTCATCTCTTTCATCACTCATGGTTTTAAATTTATAAATTTTAAAAATTTTTTCATCTAACCCGGGACGATTTTGGGTAAAAATCACACCTCCTTGAGTGATTTTTAAAAGTAAAGCAGTGATTAAAATCACCGGAGAAAAAAGTACTAAAAGCACTAAAGCTAAAATAAAATCAAAAATTCTTTTAAAAACTTTTTCATACATTCTTAATTACCCTATCATAAAGTTTTAAATAACGCTGTGTGATATTATTTTCATCGTATTGTAAAGCATCTTGGGCGGCATTTTTAGCTAAATTTAATCTTAATTTTTCATCTTCTAATAAAAGTGAAATTTTTTCGCTTAAATCCTTAGCATTTTTTGTTTTTGCCCAAAGTCCATCATAAGCATTAGAAATAGCCTCTACACAACCTTCGCAGTCACTTACCACTATAGCCTTACCACAAGCTTTTGCCTCCAAAACACTTACAGGAAAGCCTTCTTTATAGCTTGGTAAAACAAAAATATCACAATTTTGCAAAAGCTCGACTATATCACTTCTAGCACCCAAATAATGCACCACACCCGAGTTTAAAAACTCCAAACTCGCACAAGAAGGATTTTCATCTCTTCCACCAACTAAAACAAAATTTGCTTTGTCTTTTAGCATAGTAGCACTTTCATAAAATTCTTTTACACCTTTATGCCATAAAGCTCTTGCTATCATAAGCACAATGGGTTTTTTATCTATGTTTAAATTTTTCCAAAAAAGCTCTTTTTTTTCCGATTCTACATAAATAGGAAAAAATTTTTTTAAATTGATACCTACAGATTTTATCACACAAATTTTACTTTCCTTAAGTCCTAAATTCCGCATAAACTCAGCATTACTTTCATTGACAAAAATAAATTGGTGTGCAAATTTAAAACTTAATTTATAAAGATTATTAATAAAAAAACGCACTAAATTTGCCTTAAAACCTTGATCTATATAAAAAGATCCCAAGCCTTCTACCAAAGCAAAACGATAAGGAATTTTTGCCCATTTTGCTGCTAAAATTCCAAAGGTATTGCTTTTGTGTGCCGCACTTTGAATAAGATCAAGATTTAAATTTTTCAAAACCTTAGCAAGATAAAAAAAATTCTTTAAAACCACAAAAGGATTTAAACTAGCTCTTGAAAGCTCGTAAACAATTACTTTCAAGCCAATATCTCTAAGTTTTTGCGTGTATTCATCTTGTGGCACTATAACAAAAACTTCATCTTTTCTATCTTTTAATGCTTTTATAATAGGCATTCTAAAATGATAAATACTTGCTCCTGCATGTGATAAAAATCCTATTCTCATTTTCAACCCTTAAATTTTAAGTTTAAAAACCTTAGCATCTCTAGAATTAATCACTAAGTCAAATAAATTCTTATCATAATTTCCTAAAAAAAACATTTGCACATAAGCACTATTAAACATGGTTTTATCCATTAAAATAAATTGTGCGTAAGGAATAGCACTATCCTTTAAATAAAAAATATAAAACTGAGCCTTATCATCGATTGGAGTGATTTTGTATTCACCTTGTTTAATAGAATTAATCTCTACGATACTATTTACAGAAACCACATTATCGCCTATTTTAAAACTTCTAAAATCATCGCTTAAAACCACTCCGTTGCTAAGATAAATTTCTCCATTTTTAACATCAAGTGGATAAGCTGTGCTAAAGGTAAAAGGTTTATCCAAAACTCCTGTATCTAAATTAATAAAAGAAAAACTAGCCACCGTAGAAAAAATCAAAGACATTCTAGCGGGCATATAAAGATAAATATCACGAGTTTTTGGCGTATCGATTTTAAAATCAGGTTTTGATAATGAAGCTAGAAACAAATCCACATTGCTTTGATTATAATCTTTCATCATGGCTTGTAAAATGTCTGTTTTTAAAATATCATTTTGCGGAGCATAAAAGCTTTTTTCTGTATATTCTACACTAAGTCTTGCCATATTAGCTGCAGCTTGTTCATCTTTGCTTAAAGCAAAAGAAGGGAAAAAATTATCCTTACCTAAATGCTTTCCACCATCTACTAAAGTTTTCACATCGCTATAATAACGCACAGGATAACCATAATCCCACCAAGTTACCACATAATCTTCTCTATTGGCTATATTTTTTAATTGATTTAATAATGATGCTTCATTTTGAGAAAAAACTGTTGGCGCTTTATAGTTGTAAATATGGATAAATACTGGAGTTAAATTCAAAACAGTTGTAAAAACAATACAAATATTTGAAGTTAATTGGCTATATTTTTTAACCAATATAGCCTTAAACTCGCTCAATAAAAAACCAAATCCTAAAGCCATTACAGGTACAGAATAAATGGTAAATCTAAGCCCCCCTTTTAAGGCTAAAAACCCAAGCACCAATATAGGTAAAGCTATAATCATACTTTTATGTTTTCTCAAAAGCCATACAAAACCAAACAAAGAAAACAAAAAAACAATTTCACTACCACTAATTCTTCGCATAAATTCGCTAAGATCTACATTTTCAACTTCTTGTATGGTTTGATTGACATTAAAATACATAAAACCCTGTGTTAAATTCGCACTTTCATCACTTCTAAAAATATAAAATTTAAGCTGATAAAGTATAGGATCAACCCCACCACTTAAAATCAAAAATATCAAGGTTACACTACCTAAAATTCCTATAATCATAAAATTTAAGCGTTTTTGCTCTAAGGCGAATAAAGCAAAAAGTATTACTATAATGGCACTTTGATAAAACCATGCTATATTTGAAAGAGTAAGAGAAGACAAAATCACAGCTATATAAAAAATCTTTTCTTTTCTATGAAAAATAAGTGTATAAATTAAAAAAAGTCCAATTAAAGCTACATTTAAAGTATAACTTGAAGGATACCACCAAAGATAAATTCCTATAAATAACGGCAAGGCAATCAATGAAAAAAAGTCTTTTTTTAAAATCATTCTTACCATAAAAAATAAAATAAACATAGGTAAAACAATTACCAGCATATCCGTATCATAATACCCGCTCATAGTGCGATTATAATAACTGTTTGCTATACTTGCTAAAAGAGCAGCTACAAAGCCCATTAAAGGACGTTTGTATTCATTAGCTAGCAAAATAATAGGAATCACCACCAAAGAAGATAAAAAAGTACTCATATATAAAATGATACTTTCAAAAGAAAAAGGTGTGATTTTATAAAGCCAATAAGTAAGCGTAGATAAAGAAGATCCATAGTAACTCAAATCATTAGGCTGATGAAAACCTGCTATCATATCTCTTGCACCCTCAGCAAAAGCATAGCCATCATTTGAAATGATCATTAATTGATTATTGAAAAAATACTCATTAAACTCACTTGCCCACCAAACCCAATAAAACCTGCAAAATACACTAAAAACATAAGCTAATATAATCATCGCAAACAAAACTAAATAAGGGTTTTTTAAATACTCTTTTTTCAACATCTTTTATCCTAATAAATATTTCAAAGCATCGCGTGCAATTTTTACTTTATCAAAGGCCTTAGCCCTAGTTTTAGCCTTATTTTTATACGCTTTTCTTAATTTATCGTCTTCAAGCATAGTCTTTAAACCCTGAAACATGGAGTTTTCATTATCTACTTCTACTAAAAGTCCAAATTCATCATCGCCAAAAAGCTCTCTTGCACCACTTTTATGATCAGTGCAAACCACCGCACAAGAACAAGCTAAGCTTTCAATTAAAACATTTGAAAAGCCTTCAAATACAGAAGCAAAAGCAAAAAATTCGCATTTAGCCATGTATTTATAAGGATTATTATCAAATCCTAAAAGCAAAACCTTTTCTTCTAAATTTAACTCTTTAATCAAAGCTAAAAGCTCATCTTTAAGCACACCTTCACCTAAAATCACAAGCTTTAAATCTATTTTCAATCTCGCATAAGCACGAATTAACAAAGCATGATTTTTACCTTTATCAAGCCTGCCTACACTTAAAATAAATTTATCTTTTAAAGCTATGTCTTCAAGGGCTTTTTGCCCTATGTTTTCTAAATCGATGGCATTGTATAAAATTTCACATTTTTTTGGATTTATACTAAAATTTTGCACCAAATCTTCTAAATTTCCCTTAGAATTAGGCAAGATTAAATCAGCTTTTGGGTAAAGCAAAGAAATTAAAAATTTATTTACCAAAGAATTAAAATTATTTTTCATATACATCACACTTGGCGTAGTGCATTCATTGATCACAAGGCGAGTTTTGTTTCCAAACATTCTTGCCATTAAAGCTATATAATTAGGTCGATTTAAAAAAACAAATTCTGTATCAATACCTAAATTTCTGCAAAGTTTTTTGTATTTTAAAGCCAAAAAAGGTAGTTTTAAAAATTTCAAAATAGGATTTTCACTAGGTTTTGAACATTCTAAAAAATGAATTTGACACTCTGGAATTTCATAAGAAATTTTATCATTCATCAAGATCAAATGCACTTCAAATTTCAAACTTAAAATAGGCAATAAAGTCGCCACAACTCTTTCAGCACCACCACTTCCTAAAGAATAAATAAAAATGCCTAATTTTTGCATAAAGCCACCCGAATTTTTGATAATTTTTCAATCATATTATTTGGAATTATACTTAAAATGAGTAATATCAAAGCAGGAGCGTTGATTTTTATACTTAGGCTTTTAAACAAACATTTGTAAAGGGCTTTATAATTTTTTGCAAGTTTTGCATAATAAGCTGCCATTTTATAATAACTCGCACAAGTTTTTTTATAATCTTTATCCTTACTCATTCTAAGTTCATTTTCTAAATTTTTAGCAAGCTCTAAATATCCCAAATACACCCTATAAGCATTTTTACTCGCCCCTAAAGTCACGCTATCTTGCCTAAAAATTCTATAAATCCTAAAAGCCTTATGGATATAAAAACTTTTTTCCTTGTATAAATTTACCCAAAGCGTGGCTTCATTGCCATAAAATTCTTCATTAAAACGCTTATTTTCAAGTAGGGATTTTTTAAAAACAGAAAAAAACTCTCCGCTAAATTTAGCCATTAAAAAATCTTTTTTAGAAATTTCACTATCTTTTTCCAAGCCCTTGCCGCTAAATTCCTTGCTTAAATTTCCTTCTTTTTCTATCAAACAATTTCCAAAAACATGAGCATAACCCTCATTTGCTTTTTGCATCAAGGTACTTAAAGCCCCAGATAAAAGCTCATCATCATCATCTAAAAAAGTTACAAACTCGCCACTTGCTTGATCTAAGCCATTGTTTTTATTGCCATTTGGACCTTGTTTGTAATTTTGATTTAAAAAATACTTAATGCGATCATCATCTTTTTGTAAATTTTGCACCACACTTTTAGTATCATCGCTAGAATTATCATCGCTTACAATAATTTCTAAATCTTTAAAATCTTGATTTTGTATGCTTTTAATAGCCTTTTCTAACAAAACTTGACGATTAAAAGTTGGTACTATAACAGAAAGTTTAGGCATTTTTAACCTCGGCTATAAGCTTAAGCCATTCTTCTTTGATATGAGAAATTTCAAAGTCTTTACACCTTTGTTTGGCATTATTTACAAGTTCTTTTCTAAAATTTTCATCATTTAAAACAAGTTCAAGTTTTTTAGCAAGTGCTATTTCATCATCACAACCTACCAAAAGCCCATCATGATTATCTTTGATTAAATCCTTAGCACCATTATAATAAGAACTTGAAATTCTACAAACCTCAAAATACAAACTTTCAATTAAAACCGTTGGCAAACCCTCTACAAAAGAACAAAGGCAAAGCACTTTTGCTTTTTCATAAAGAGCCTTGACATTTTCAACGCGTCCTAAAAAATCAACTTTTATTCCTAAAGATTTTACCTTGTATTCAAGTTCTTGCCTTAACTCTCCATCTCCTGCTATAACAAATTTATAATTTTCTTGTAAATTTTTATCCAAATGCGCTATAGCTTTTAAAAACATTACAGGGTTTTTGTTGTGATCTAAACGCCCTATAAAAAGAACCAAATTTTCCTTTTCAAAACTAGAATCAAAAGGAATTTCATCGCTAAAATGACAAGGGTTTAATAAAAGCTTAACCCTTTTTACAAATCTTTCATAATACACCTTATCACTGCTTCCAAGCACACTTAAAGCATCACAAAAAGGATAGCTTACCCTTCTTAAAAAACGCCAAATTTTAGGTTTTAAATACGCTTCATTACTATGCTCACTTATAATGAGTGGAGCTTTAAGCCCTATTTTCGCAGCAATACAAGCAATATTAGTCGTATCCAAAAAAGAAATAAAAACATCAGCCTTGCTTTCTTTCAAAGCCTTTCTTAAAGCAAAAAATTTCTTAAAACGACTTGCGATTTTATGATAAAGTGTGTCAAATCTAAATTGTTCCAAACTTGTAACTTTAACTTCATTTTCAAGCTTATAAAAAGATTCTCCTGCATGAAATTTAATAATACTTACTTCATGCTCTTTGCAAAGTGCATTAGCTAAGGTTACTAAAACACGCTCAGCGCCTCCTGAATTTAAAGTTGCGATAATAAAGCTTATTTTCATCATTTCTCCTCTTTAAGCTTACCGTGTTCTAAACGATAAACCTTATCACATTGTGTTATCGTAGAAAGGCGATGTGCGATAATAATCATGGTTTTATCTTTAGAAATTTTATAAATTTCATCCATAATTTTTGCTTCACTTTGAGTATCAAGCGCAGAAGTTGCTTCATCAAGCACTAAAATTTCAGGCTCTAAATATAAAGCTCTTGCTATAGCTATGCGTTGTTTTTGTCCCCCGCTTAAATTACTCCCCCCATCGCCCACTTTTGTTTGCACTCCTTGAGGTAAATTTTTTATAAAATGCTCTAAATTTGCTTGTTTGATAACCCTATTAAGTTTTTCTTCATCAACCGCATCTCCAAAAGTGATATTTTTAGCTATACTGTCATTAAAAAGATAGATATTTTGCGGGATATAGCCTATTTTTTGGCGATAATTTTTTGTATTATTTGCATTTAATTCTTGCTCATCAATTAAAATTTGCCCTTCTTTTGGTTTTAAAAGTCCTATGATAAGATCTACTAAGGTACTTTTTCCACAACCACTCTCCCCTATAAAAGCGATTTTTTCGCCTTTTTTAATATTTAAGTTAAGATTTTTAAATAAATATTTTTTTCCCTCATAACCAAAGCTAAGATTGCAAATTTTAAGCTCTTGATTAAAGCTTAATTTTTCCTCGCCCAAATTTTCTTCTTCTTGTCTTAAATTTTGATAAATAATATCCAAAGAAGAATGATAATAAAGCAAATCATGATAACTTGTAATAATACGATTTACACTTGGCATTAAGCGATAAAGCGCTAAAACAAAAATAGAAATCGTGGATAAAATACCTGAAATATCACTTTCATTTTTCAAAACCAAAAATACCACGATAAAAACAAGTACGCAAAAGCCTATTCCTTCAAGATAAATTCTAGGTACCGCAGCTACGCTTTCATTGGTAATATTTGCTTTAGAAAAAGCTTCACTTTGCGCTTTAAAAAGACTTAATACTCCATCTTCTTTGGTTTTAAGCTTAATAAATTTGAAATTATTTAAATTTGTATTTAAAATTTCAAAGAAATTTTTCATCGCTTCTTCGCGTCTTACTCCTGCTTTTTTAATGATAGGGCTTAAAATTTTCACTAAAATAAAGGCATTTAACACCATAAAAATACTTAAAAATAAAGTGATTTTATAATTAATCAAAAGCATTAAAGCATAAAGCAAAAGCACTACAAAAATTTCACTCATCAAAAGTAAAAATGATGAAATCATAGTGCTTAGATTATAAACTTCCCCTGTAATGGACTTTAAAATTTCAGATTGATTTTTTTGAGTAAATTTTTCATAATTAATATTTAAAAATTTAGAAAAAACCTTATAAGCGATCGCATGATAACGTCCTTTAGAAAATCTTGCCAAAAGATGAAAATAATACGCATTTAACAAAGCTCTAAATACATAAAAAACAATAAGCCCCACTCCAAAATAAACAATAATTTCAAAAACAGGGATATTAAGATATTCTTTTAAGCTGATTAAATATTTATTGCGATCAAAATAAGAAAAATCACTAGCCAAAGTGATAAAAGGCATTACCAAAGAAATCGCAAAAGTTTCTATAAAAGAAACAAATACTGAAAAAACAAGCAAGAAAAATAAAAAATTTTTATCTTCCTTGCTTAAAATAAAAAAAAGTTTTTTTAGCACTGTTTTTCCCAATCAAAAGCAGATTTACAAATAAGCTCTAAATCATCATATTTAGGCTGCCAAGAAGTAAGATTTCTGATTTTACTTGCATCAGAAATCAACACACTAGGATCACCCGAACGGCGTGGGGCAAGCTCTACTTTAAAATCCACTCCGCTAACTTTTTTCATCGCTTCAATCACTTCTTTTACACTAAAACCATATCCATAACCTACATTAAAAACATTGCTTTCATTCCCTTTTAAATAATCCAAAGCCGCTAAATGCGCACTTGAAATATCATCTACATGGATAAAATCTCTTATACAAGTACCATCTTTTGTATCATAATCATCGCCAAATATGAAAAGTTTATCACGTTTTCCTGCGGCACATTCGGCTGCAACTTTTATAAGCAAAGTCGCTTTTGGATAGCGTTGTCCTAAAGTATAATCCATACAAGCGCCTGCAACATTAAAATATCTTAAAATACAATGCTTAAATTCAGGGTTTGCCATACTTGCATCACGCAAAACCTCTTCGCTCATAAGCTTACTACGCCCATAAGGATTAATAGGTGCTAAAGGACTTGTTTCGCTCACAACGGGAGTTTGTGGTTCGCCATAAGTGGCTGCCGTTGAAGAAAATATAAATTTATTTACTCCAGTTTGTAAACAAGTTTCGATAAGATTTGTCGTATTAACAGTGTTGTTCATATAATATTTTAAAGGGTTTTGCATACTTTCAAAAACTTCAATGCTTGCTGCAAAATGCACAATAGCGTCAAATTTTTCTCTCTCAAACAATGCTTTTACGCCTTGAAAATCACTTAAATCTTGTTCAAAAAATTTAAAAGCTCTTATTTTTTGCAAATCTTCTATTGCGATTTTAGAACCCTTAGAAAGATTATCTAAAACACAAATTTCATGATCTGTTTTTAAAAATTGTCTTAAAGTATGAGAACCTATATAACCTGCACCACCGCTAATAAGAATTTTCACCATCATTCCTTTTTTTAAAAATGTCAAAAATAAATTTTAATATATTTTCTTAAATACTTAAGATCGAACTTTTGAAATTTCACTCTCACAAGCTTTTGCAAAAACTTCTGTATAAGAACGATCTGATTTTTTTGAACGCAAAAAATCTCTCATATAAGAAAGAAAATCAACATAATCTTCTTCACTAACATTAGCTTTAATAAGTTCATATTTTAAAAAAAGCATATAGGTGTTTAAAACATCACTTTCACAATATTCGTGGATTTTTTCAAGTTCATTTTCATAAAAAAGTTTCATCACCTCATCGCCATGCACATCATATTTTCCTGGCAAACCCACCATAGAGCAAAGTGTATCAAGCTTTATTCCACGCCCATTAGATCCTAAGGATTCCAACAAATCGCAATGTTTTAATTCTGAAAATCTTGTTTTATAATTATTCCATTTATCGCTTTGAGTATCCAAATAAGTTGCTGCTTTTAAATTGTATTTTAAAGCCCTTAAAACAAGAACAGGCATATCGAAATTTTTACCATTAAAGCTGACTAATTTTGGCTCATAATTTTCTATAAAATTGAAAAAATTCTCAATCATTTCTTTTTCATTTTGCCCATCAATTTTATTTACTTTGATAAATTTTCCAAAATTATCACTTAAAACCGCACAAATACTGATGATTTTATGATAAGGCAAAGGCAAAAACTCACTCCCGCTTTGTTCTTTTTGCCACTGAAGTGCTTTTAAACTTACCTCCAAATCACTTCCTTCAAAACCTAAAGTTTTACGGATAAGCTCAACATCTGGCACACTCTCACAATCAAAAACACAAATATAACCTTCATTTTTTGCCATTTTTAACCTTTTTTTAAATAATTTCGCTAAAATCATAGCAAAAATTTTAAAATATTAGGCTTTTAATGAAAATAGCAATTGTTCGTTTATCAGCACTTGGTGATATTATCCAAAGTGCCGTGGTTTTGCAATTTATCAAAAATTTTAAAAAAGATATAGAAATTCATTGGTTTGTAGATGAAAAATTTGAAGGCATACTTAAAAACCATCCTTTAATAAACAAACTCTATGCCCTGCCCTTAAAAGACAAAAAAATTTTGAAAAGCCTAAAAATTCTTCTTAAAGCAAAAAAAAACAACTATAATGCAGTAATAGATCTACAAGGGCTTATAAAATCTGCTATTATAAGTCGAATTTTAAGTAGAAATAATTTTGGTTTTGATAAAAATAGCCTTAAAGAAAGTTTTGCTCATAATTTTTACAACCAAAAACTTGAGTTAGATTACAATGAAAATGTATTTGTAAGATACTTAAGTCTTACCTCCTTTATGTTAAATACTGATTTTAATGTCAAAAATTTAGCCTTTAAACAAGATGTTTTCAATGTAGATGAAAATTTAAAACAACTCTTAAACAATAAACTCAAGCTCGGTAAAAACGAAAAAAACATACTTATACATGTGGGTTCAAGTGTAGAAAATAAAATCTACCCTAAAACCAAACTTGCTATACTTTGCAAACTTTTAATCAATGAATTTCAACAAGCAAAAATTTGGCTCGCTTGGGGAAATGTAAAAGAATATGAATTTGCCAAAGAGGTTTTAAATCTTAGTGGTATTGATGAAACACATATAGAATTAGCGCCAAAATTTAGCCTTGAAGAGTTAATGGCTTTTACAAAAATGGTGGATCTTATCATAGGAAATGATAGTGGTCCAACACATTTAGCTTTTGCTTTAAACAAAGCATCTATTACGATTTTTGGTGCAACACCAAGCTACCGCAATGCTTTTCAAACCCATATCAATAAAATCATTGATGCAGGTAAAAAAATCCAAAATGCCAAGCATATCGATAAAAGTGATTTTTGTATCACGCGTATAGAAGAAGGAGATATCTTCAAACTTGCCAAAGGCTTACTTAATGAAAAATAGCGATAGAATATATCTTAGTCTTTATTATATTTTGAAATTTTTTGTTACTTTTATGCCTGAGTGTATCTTGCATTTTTTAGCTTTGATTGTAGCAAGAATCACTTTTTATCTTAACAAAAAACATCGCAAAATCATCGATACAAATTTGCAAATCTGCTTCCCTCAATACACTCAAAAAGAACGAGATAAATTGTCTTTGAAAATTTATGAAAATTTTGCTCAATTTGGAATTGATTGTTTGCAAAATCAAAACACCACCAAGGAAAAAATTCTCAATAAAGTAAATTTTATCAATGAAAATTTTCTTACAGACGCTCTAGCTTTAAAGCGTCCTATTATCTTCACAACTGCACACTATGGAAACTGGGAAATTTTAAGCCTTGCTTATGCAGCTAAATATGGTGCGATCTCCATAGTGGGAAAAAAGTTAAAAAGTGAAGTTATGTATGAAATTTTAAGCCAAAGTCGCACCCAATTTGACATAGAACTTATCGACAAAAAAGGCGGTATAAGACAAATGCTAAGTGCTCTAAAAAAAGAGCGAGCTTTGGGAATTTTAACCGATCAAGACTGCGTAGAAAACGAAAGCGTAAGATTAAAATTTTTTAACAAAGAAGTGAATTATCAAATGGGAGCAAGCCTTATCGCACAAAGAAGCAATGCTTTGATCATCCCTGTTTATGCCTATAAAGAAGATGGTAAATTTTGCATAGAGTTTTTTAAAGCAAAAGATTCTCAAAATGCAAGTTTAGAAGAACTGACACTTTATCAAGCACAAAGTTGCGAAGAAATGATTAAAAAAAGACCTTGGGAATACTTTTTTTTCCATAGACGCTTTGCAAGTTATAATGAGGAAATTTACAAGGATGCAAAATGAATCTAAAGCAAATAAGCGTTATTATCATCGTAAAAAATGCAGAGCAAACCTTGCTTGAGTGTTTAAATTCTTTAAAAGATTTTGATGAAATTATTTTACTTAACAATGAAAGTAGTGATAATACCCTAAATATAGCTAATGAATTTAAAAAAGATTTTGCTAATTTGTACATTTACCACAGTGCTTTTATAGGTTTTGGAGCTTTAAAAAATCTTGCTTTAAGCTATGCAAAAAATGATTGGATTTTAAGCATTGATGCTGATGAAGTACTTGAAAATGAGTGTATTAAAGAGCTTAAAAATTTAGAACTTCAAGAAGATAATATCATCGCACTTAGTCGGAAAAATCTCTATAAAGGCGAATGGATAAAGGCTTGTGGTTGGTCGCCTGATTATGTTTTAAGAATTTTTAATAAAAATTTCACTCGTTTTAATGATAATTTAGTGCATGAAAGCCTTGTTTTACCAAGTAATGTTAAAAAAATTCATCTTAAAAATGGATTAAGGCATTATGCTTTTAGAGATATTTCTCACTTAATCAATAAAATGCAGTACTACTCAAGCCTTTGGGCAAAACAAAATATACATAAAAAAAGTGGTGTTTTAAAAGCAAATTTAAGAGCTTTTTGGACTTTTTTTAGAAATTATTTTTTAAAAAATGGCTTTTTGTATGGTTATCAAGGCTTTACGATCAGCGTTTGCAATGCCTTAGGGACTTTTTTTAAATATATGAAATTATATGAACTTCAAAAGCAAAAGCCAAAAACTTGTGCTTTAATAATAACAACCTATAATCAAAAAGAACGCCTTAAATTAGTGCTTGATAGTGTTAAAAATCTAACCTTTTTACCCAATGAAGTTTTAATCGCAGATGATGGTAGCAAAGAAGATACAGCAAGGCTTATTGAAGAATATCAAAAAGATTTTCCTTGCTCTTTAAAACACATTTGGCAAGAAGATGAGGGTTTTCGCGCTGCAAAAAATAGAAATAATGCCATTAGAGTTTCTAAAAGTGAATATATAATTTTAATTGACGGTGATATGATTTTAGAAAAAGACTTTATAAAAAATCATTTCGAATTTGCGAAACGCAAAGTAATTTTACAAGGTTCAAGAGTAATTTTAAATAAAAATGAAAGCGAAGAAATCTTAAAAAATGATGATTATAGTTTAGCTTTTAGTAAAAAAGATTTTAAAAGCTATAAAAATTCTTTTTTAGCCAAAATTATCTATAAAATTTCAAAAATAGATCAAAAATTTTTTAATACCAAAGAAATAATAAAGGGAAGTAAAACCTGCAATATGAGTTTTTTTAAAGCCGATTTTGATGAACTTGATGGTTTTAATGAAAATTTTATTGGTTGGGGTAGAGAAGATAGTGAATTTGTGGCTAGATTTTTATTTAATAAAGGCATTTTTAGACGCTTAAAATTTAAAGCTATTGCTTATCATATTTATCATGAAGAAAATAGCAAAAAAATGCTCGAAAGCAATCATCAAACTTATTTAGATACCATCAAAAATAAAAAAATTTCTTGGAGATAAAACATGAAGAAAATAGGTGTAGTTATACCAATATACAACGTAGAAGAATATTTGAGAGAATGTTTAGACAGCGTCATCAATCAAACTTATACTAACTTAGAAATCATACTTGTAAATGATGGTAGTACAGATGAAAACTCACTCAATATAGCCAAAGAATATACTTTAAAAGATGAAAGATTTATACTTTTTGATAAGAAAAATGGGGGTTTAAGTTCAGCTAGAAATGTAGGTATAGAATACTTTAGTGGGGAGTATAAATTAAAAAACAAAACTCAACATATAAAAGAAAATTCTTTAATAGAATTTCAATTGGATGGTAATAATCCTTATAATATATATAAAGCATATAAAAGCTCTCAAGCTTTTAATAATGAAAAAGATTTAACTAATTTTACTTATCCTAATATAGATTATATTATATTTTTAGATAGTGATGATTATTGGGAGTTAAACTGCATAGAAGAATGTGTTATAAGAATGAAAAATGTGGATGTATTGTGGTTTGACCATGATTGCACCTATGAAGACAATATAAAAAATAAGCACAAAAAAACAAGGATGGAAATTTTTGATTTTAAAAAAGAATGTATAATCACTCCAAAAGAATATGCAAATCGAGCATTAAGTGTAGGATCTAGAGATATTTCTTTTGGATGGAATGGAATGATTGATTTTAATTTTTTAAAGAAAATTAAACTTAAATTTATAAATTTTATTATCAATGAAGATATACACTTTGGGATAATTTTGTTTGCTAGTGCTAATAAAATTTATGTTTTATCACAAAAGTTGTATTTATGCCGTTTAAGAGCAAACAGTATATCAAATCATGATAAGAAGATTACAAAAGCAAATGTGTCAGAGTATTTTAAAGATATATATGAAACTTTCGGGGAAAACGCTAAGGAAGCAAAAAATTATTTAAAAGCAGCAAGCAGGGTTACA
The DNA here is from genome assembly GCF_001457695.1 of Campylobacter jejuni. Lineage (NCBI taxonomy): Bacteria > Pseudomonadati > Campylobacterota > Epsilonproteobacteria > Campylobacterales > Campylobacteraceae > Campylobacter > Campylobacter jejuni. The sequence goes on from NZ_LN831025.1 coordinate 1,181,131, forward strand.
ACTGCTTTAAAATTGATAGAATTTTTTAAAGATCAAAAAAGCGAAAATGCACTTGCTATAAAAGAAACATTTTTACCTTGCTATGCCAAAAAAGCTTTAATGATTAAAAAATTTAAAAAAGATCCTTTAAATTTAAAGGAACAATTAGTTTTAATTAAGCCTTTTATTCAAACAAAACTTCCTTACGATATTTGGAAATTTTGGCAAAAAATAAAAAAAATTAATTAATTTTTAGGTATAATCACTATAATTATAGGAGAAAATATTTTATATGCTATTTCAATCATACTTTGTGAAAATAATTTGCTTATTCATTCCTTTTAGAAAAATTAGACATAAAATAAAAAAAACATTTTTACTAAAAAACATACAACGAGATAAAATCGATTCTTATCTACCAAAAAAAATTCTTATACAAATTAATAAATACAACAATGAAGATTTAATTAAACTTAATAAAGCTATTACAGGAGGGGGGGGGCATAAAGGATATTTTAATTATGATGAAAAATCTAAAGATCCAAAATCTCCTTTGAATCCTTGGGCTTTTATACGAGTAAAAAATGAAGCTATTACCTTAAAAGCTTCTCTTGAAAGTATATTGCCTGCTATCCAAAGAGGTGTTATAGGATATAATGATTGTACCGATGGAAGTGAAGAAATAATTCTAGAATTTTGCAAACAATATCCTTCATTTATACCAATAAAATATCCTTATGAAATTCAAATTCAAAACCCAAAATCAGAAGAAAATAAACTCTATAGCTATTATAATTATGTTGCAAGTTTTATACCAAAAGATGAGTGGCTTATAAAAATAGATGTGGATCATTATTATGATGCAAAAAAATTATATAAGAGTTTTTATATACCTAGAAAAAATTATCATGTAATTAGTTACTCTAGGATAGATTTTATATTTAATGAAGAAAAATTTTATGTTTATCGGAATAAGGAGGGGGAGATTTTAAAAGCTCCTGGAGATTGTTTAGCAATACAAAACACTAACTTATTTTGGAAAGAAATACTTATTGAAGATGATACATTTAAGTGGAATACTGCAAAAAATAATATAGAGAATGCAAAATCATATGAAATTTTAAAAGTTAGAAATAGAATTTATTTTACTACAGAACTTAATAATTATCATTTTCCATTTATAAAAAATTATAGAAAAAATGATTATAAGCAGTTAAATTGGGTTAGCTTAGATGATTTTATTAAAAATTATAAAGAAAAATTAAAAAATCAAATAGATTTTAAAATGCTAGAATACAAAACATTAAAAAAAGTGTACGAAAAGCTTACATCTTCAGCAAGCGATAAAATTTAAATTGGATTTTTTTAAAAAAAATATTGATTTTAAAACAAAGAACATTTCGCTTGCTTGATAATGAGTATTTTTCAATTAATAAAAAATACTCAATTAATTTAAGCAAAGTTAAGTTAAAATTGTAATTATATTGCATCTTCTTTAGAAGATATAGAACATTATCTTGTTCTTGTATATTTGTTTTTATATTTTGCAATGTTAATGTTTTGGTTATAGAGAAATTATTTATTTGATAATTGTATAAATTTTTACTCAAGTGAAATATAGTATTTGAAATATTTATCAAAGGGTAGTATAATAAAACATCTTCAGCCATATTTATTTTAGCATTTTCTAGCGATATTAAACCAACAGCCTTGAGATATAATTCTTTTTTTATAACTTTTGCCCACACTGTCCAAAATAAATTTTTAGTTTTTAATAGTTCTTTTAAAAAATCTTTTTTTGCATAACATTTTTCTTGAAAATTCAACTTTCTTTCTATTTTATTATTATTTTCCAATACAAATGCATTAAAAAAATAATAAATCTATTTCATTGTTTTTTAAAATTTTCATACATTCTTCACAAGCATTAAGTTCTAAATAATCATCAGGGTCTAAAAACATAATATATCCCCCCCCCAGCTGCCTTAACTCCTTCATATCTAGCTCTTAAAAGACCTAAATTTTCTTCATTGTGAATTATTTTTATTCTTTCATCTTTTTTGGCATATTCTTTAGCTATATCTATACTTTCATCACTCCCACAATCATCAACTACAATTATTTCTATATTTTTAAAAGTCTGATTGATACAACTTTCTATTGCCCTTGCTATATATTGTTCCACATTATAAGTTGGTAAGATGATTGAAATTTTAAACATATTTATTCCTTATTTTATTATAATTTAATTATAACATAAAATCTATTTTGATAAAATCGTTAAAAATAAATCTTGATGGAAAATAATCATGAAAAAAGTTATTATTTCTGGAAATGGACCAAGTTTAAAAGAAATTGATTATTCAAGACTACCAAATGATTTTGATGTATTTAGATGTAATCAATTTTATTTTGAAGATAAATACTATCTTGGTAAAAAATGCAAAGCAGTATTTTACAATCCTAGTCTTTTTTTTGAACAATACTACACTTTAAAACATTTAATCCAAAATCAAGAATATAAGATCGAACTAATTATGTGTTCTAATTACAACCAAGCTCATCTAGAAAATGAAAATTTTGTAAAAACTTTTTACGATTATTTTCCTGATGCTCATTTGGGATATGATTTTTTCAAACAACTTAAAGAATTCAATGCTTATTTTAAATTTCACGAAATTTATTTCAATCAAAGAATTACCTCAGGGGTCTATATGTGCACAGTAGCCATAGCCCTAGGATACAAAGAAATTTATCTTTCTGGAATTGATTTTTATGATAATGGGGGGGGGTATGCTTTTGATACCAAACAAAAAAATCTTTTAAAATTGGCTCCTAATTTTAAAAATGATAATTCACACTATATCGGACATAGTAAAAATACAGATATAAAAGCTTTAGAATTTCTAGAAAAAACTTACGAAATAAAGCTATATTGTTTATGTCCTAACAGTCTTTTAGCAAATTTTATAGAACTAGCACCAAATTTAAATTCAAATTTTATCATACAAGAAAAAAATAACTATACTAAAGATATACTCATACCTTCTAGTGAGGCTTATGGAAAATTTACAAAAAATATTAATTTTAAAAAAATAAAAATTAAAGAAAATATTTATTACAAGTTGATAAAAGATTTATTAAAATTACCTAGCGATATAAAGCATTATTTCAAAGGAAAATAAATGAAAGAAATAAAAATACAAAATATAATCATAAGTGAAGAAAAAGCACCCTTAGTCGTACCTGAAATAGGCATTAATCACAATGGCAGTTTAGAACTAGCTAAAATTATGGTAGATGCAGCCTTTAGCGCAGGTGCTAAGATTATAAAGCATCAAACCCATATCGTTGAAGATGAGATGAGTAAGGCCGCTAAAAAAGTAATTCCTGGTAATGCAAAAATAAGCATTTATGAGATTATGCAAAAATGCGCTTTGGATTATAAAGATGAGCTAGCACTTAAAGAATACACAGAAAAATTAGGTCTTGTTTATCTTAGCACACCTTTTTCTCGTGCAGGTGCAAACCGCTTAGAAGATATGGGAGTTAGTGCTTTTAAGATTGGTTCAGGTGAGTGTAATAATTATCCACTTATTAAACACATAGCAGCCTTTAAAAAGCCTATGATAGTTAGCACAGGAATGAATAGTATTGAAAGTATAAAACCAACTGTAAAAATCTTATTAGACAATGAAATTCCCTTTGTTTTAATGCACACGACCAATCTTTACCCAACCCCGCATAATCTTGTAAGATTAAACGCTATGCTTGAATTAAAAAAAGAATTTTCTTGTATGGTAGGCTTAAGCGACCACACAACAGATAATCTTGCGTGTTTAGGTGCAGTTGCACTTAGAGCTTGCGTACTTGAAAGACATTTTACTGATAGTATGCATAGAAGTGGCCCTGATATAGTTTGTTCTATGGATACACAGGCTTTAAAAGAGCTTATTATACAAAGTGAGCAAATGGCTATAATGAGAGGAAATAATGAAAGCAAAAAAGCAGCTAAGCAAGAACAAGTTACAATTGATTTTGCCTTTGCAAGCGTAGTTAGTATTAAAGATATTAAAAAAGGCGAAGTTTTATCTATGGACAATATCTGGGTTAAAAGACCTGGACTTGGTGGAATTAGTGCGGCTGAATTTGAAAATATTTTAGGCAAAAAAGCATTAAGAGATATAGAAAATGATACTCAGTTAAGCTATGAGGATTTTGCGTGAAAAAAATCCTTTTTATAACAGGTACTAGGGCTGATTATTCTAAGATTAAATCTTTAATGTATAGGGTGCAAAACTCAAGCGAATTTGAGCTTTACATCTTTGCAACAGGAATGCACTTAAGCAAAAATTTTGGCTATACAGTTAAAGAGCTTTATAAAAATGGCTTTAAAAATATTTATGAATTTATAAATTATGATAAATATTATCAAACTGATAAGGCTTTAGCTACTACAATTGATGGATTTTCAAGGTATGTAAATGAGCTAAAACCTGATTTAATCGTAGTGCATGGAGATAGAATCGAGCCTTTAGCAGCAGCTATTGTTGGAGTATTAAATAATATCTTAGTAGCACATATTGAAGGTGGAGAGATTTCAGGAACTATTGATGATAGCTTACGCCACGCTATATCAAAACTAGCTCATATTCATTTAGTAAATGATGAGTTTGCAAAAAGGCGTTTAATGCAGCTTGGAGAAGATGGAAAATCTATTTTTATCATAGGTTCGCCTGATTTAGAACTTTTAAACAATAATAAAATTTCACTTAATGAAGCAAAAAAATATTATGATATAAATTATGAAAACTACGCTTTGCTTATGTTTCATCCTGTTACAACTGAAATTACTAGCATTAAAAATCAAGCAGATAATTTAGTAAAAGCACTGATACAAAGTAATAAAAATTATATTGTTATTTATCCAAATAATGATTTAGGTTTTGAATTAATCTTGCAAAGCTATGAAGAGCTTAAAAACAATCCTAGATTTAAGCTTTTTCCATCGCTTAGATTTGAGTATTTTATAACTTTGTTAAAAAATGCTGATTTTATAATAGGTAATTCAAGTTGTATTTTAAAAGAGGCCTTATACTTAAAAACAGCAGGGATTTTAGTTGGCTCAAGACAAAATGGAAGACTTGGCAATGAAAATACACTAAAAGTTAATGCAAATAGTGATGAAATACTAAAAGCTATTAACACCATTCATAAAAAACAAGATTTATTTAGCACTAAGTTAGAGATTTTAGATAGCTCAAAATTATTTTTTGAATATTTATTAAGCGGAGAATTTTTTAAACTCAGCACACAAAAAGTTTTTAAGGATATAAAACATGCTTAAAAAAATCATTTCTTTATATAAAAGATACTCGATTTCTAAAAAATTGGTTTTAGATAATGAGCATTTCATTAAGGAAAATAAAAACATCTATGGAAAAAAACATAAGGGCTTTTTTGACTTTGATGAAAAGGCTAAGGATGTGAAATCACCCCTTAATCCTTGGGGATTTATCAGGGTTAAAAATGAAGCTTTAACCCTAAGAGTTTCTTTAGAAAGTATACTACCTGCTTTACAAAGAGGAATTATAGCTTACAACGACTGTGATGATGGGAGTGAAGAGCTTATTTTAGAATTTTGCAAGCAATATCCCAACTTCATTGCTAAAAAATATCCTTATAAAGTAGATCTAGAAAATCCTAAAAATGAAGAAAATAAACTTTACTCTTATTACAATTGGGCAGCATCTTTTATACCCTTAGATGAGTGGTTTATAAAAATCGATGTGGATCATTACTACGATGCCAAGAAGCTTTATAAGAGTTTTTATAGGATTGATCAAGAAAATAAAGCCTTATGCTACCCAAGAATTAATTTTATAATCTTAAATGGAAATATTTATGTGCAAAATAGTGGAAATTATGGATTCATAGGGGGGGGGATCAACTCTTGATTAAAAGAAGAAATAGTAGCTTTATAGAAAGAAGGGTTTCAAAAAAAAGCCAATGGATAGATCCTAAGGGACTTATAGAAGAACTCTACTCCGAGCAACAAGTCTTATCTCAAGGAGTGAAAATACTACAAGCTCCCCTACTTCAGTGGCATTTTCCTGCCTTAAAATACCGCCGAAACGATTACCAACAATATTTAGATATCTTGAGTTTAGAAGAATTTCAGACCTTTCATCGTAAGAGCAAAGAGGCTAAAAAAATAGACTTTGCCATGCTAAAACGCCCTGTAATCGAGCAAATATTAAAGAAATTTCAAGGAGAGATAAAATGAGCTTAGCAATAATCCCTGCTCGTGGTGGCTCAAAGGGTATTAAAAATAAAAATTTGGTTTTATTAAATAATAAACCTTTAATTTATTACACCATTAAAGCTGCACTAAATGCTAAAAGCATTAGTAAAGTTGTTGTAAGCAGTGATAGTGATGAAATTTTAAATTATGCAAAAAGCCAAAATGTTGATATTTTAAAACGCCCAATTAGCCTTGCACAAGATGATACTACAAGCGATAAAGTGCTTTTACATGCTCTAAAATTTTACAAAGATTATGAAGATGTAGTTTTTTTACAACCCACTTCGCCGCTAAGAACAAATATTCATATTGATAAAGCTTTTAATCTTTATAAAAATAGCAATGCAAATGCCCTAATTAGCGTAAGCGAATGTGATAATAAAATTCTAAAAGCCTTTGTTTGTAATGATTATGGCGATTTAGCAGGGATTTGTAATGATGAATATCCTTTTATGCCAAGGCAAAAATTGCCTAAAACTTATATGAGCAATGGTGCAATTTATATTTTAAAGATAAAAGAATTTTTAAACAATCCTAGCTTTTTGCAAAACAAAACCAAGCATTTTTTAATGGATGAAAGCTCAAGTTTAGATATTGACTGTTTAGAGGATTTAAAAAAGGTTGAACAGATATGGAAAAAATAACCTTAAAATGCAATAAAAATATATTAAATTTATTAAAGCAATATAATATTTATACAAAAACTTACATAGAAAATCCTAGAAGATTTTCAAGACTAAAAACCAAAGATTTTATAACCATTCCATTGAAAAACAATCAATTAGAGAGTGCGGCGGGGCTGGGGATAGAAGAATATTGTGCTTTTAAATTTAGCAATATCTTACATGAAATGGGTTCATTTTCTTTTAGCGGATCTTTTCTACCTCATTATGCAAAAGTTGGAAGGTATTGTTCAATTGCTGATGGGGTTTCTATGTTTAACTTTCAACACCCTATAGATAGAATCAGCACTGCAAGTTTTACCTATGAAACAAATCATAGTTTTATTAACGATGCTTGCCAAAATCACATCAACAAAACATTTCCTATAGTTAACCATAATCCAAGCTCATCAATAACGCATTTAATTATACAAGATGATGTTTGGATAGGAAAAGATGTTTTGCTTAAACAGGGTATCACACTTGGGACTGGATGTGTCATAGGACAAAGAGCTGTAGTTACTAAAGATGTACCACCTTATGCTATAGTTGCAGGAATTCCAGCCAAAATTATCAAATATAGATTTGATGAAAAAACAATAGAAAGATTATTAAAAATTCAATGGTGGAGATATCATTTTGCTGATTTTTATGATATTGATCTTAATTTAAAAATAAACCAATATCTTGACCTACTAGAAGAAAAAATCATAAAAAAATCAATTTCCTACTATAATCCAAATAAACTTTATTTTAGAGATATTTTAGAACTAAAATCAAAAAAAATTTTTAATCTATTTTAATCTATTTTTCACCCCTACTTCCTCTCTCTCCAAAACTTCAAATAATTTCTGATGAAATTCATCATGTAAAAACTCTTTGGAGAGTCTTTTTATGATTTCATTACTTTTCTTTTTATCATAATAATTTTGATTTAAAATTTCTTTATTTTTATTCTCATATCTTCCATTTGGATTAAATTCGTAATGATAAATGCAAGTTTTAAAAACAGCTATTTTCTCGCAAAACATAAAATAAATATAACAAAAAAGCACATCTTCGCCGTAACTCAAACGCTCATCGATTTTAACCTTTTCAAATTTAACCTTTTCAAAATTTTTTAAGATGATATCTTTTCTAAAACACTTCGCCCAAACTGACCAGCAAAAATGCCTTTGTTTGCTTAAGAATTCTAAAAATTCTTTTTGATTAAAAACTCCATCTTGTTTAAAACGATAAAATTGTTTGGTTTTTACCCTATGTACAAAGGCATCAAAACAAAGCAAATCAAAACCTTTTTTCATCTCTTTAAACGCTATTTCACAAGCACCAGGTGTCAAAAAATCATCACTATCTAAAAACATTATAAAATCAGAACTAGAATGCAAAACTCCTAAATTTCTACTTGCAAAAGTGCCTAAATTTTCTTCATTTTGAAAGATTTTTATCCTTGGATCTTTTTTAGCAAATTCTAAAACCATATTTAAACTATTATCTTTACTTTTATCATCGATAATCAAAATTTCAATATCTTTTAAAGTCTGATTTATACAACTTTGCAAAGCTCTTAAGATAAAATCACAAGAATTAAAAAGCGGGATTATGATCGAAAGTTGTGGCATATTTTTCCTAAATTTTGTTAAAATAATAAAAACAATTCTATCAAAGTTTAGGAAATTTATGAAAATTTTTATACATCTTCCCACTTGGCTAGGCGATGCAGTGATGGCTTCGCCTGCTTTATACGCTATAAAAGAACATTTTAAAAATGCCCAATTTATCCTTTATGGCTCTTTGGTTTCCACAGCACTTTTTAAAGAATTTCCTAATTCTAAAATCATCATAGAAAATAAACAATCTCGCTATAAACAAGCCCTATCTTTACGCAAAGAACTTGGCAAAATCGATTTTAGCTTTGCTTTTAGGTCTGCGTTTTCTTCTAAGATTATCTTGCATATTCTTAAAACGAAACAAAGATATTTTTTTGACAAAAACAAGCACAAAGAAGAACATCAAGTTTTAAAATACCTTTATTTTATAGAAAACTCACTTAGTATAAAAGCTCATTTTAAAGACTTAAAGCTTCCCTTTAAGCTAAAATTTCAAAACCCTCTTGTCTTAAAAAATGGTAAAAAAATTCTAGGACTCAACCCTGGTGCAAGCTTTGGAAGTGCAAAAAGATGGGATGTGAGTTATTTTGCTAAAGTGGCTTTAAATTTCAGCCAAAGTCATGAGATTTTAATCTTTGGTGCAGGAAAAGCCGAACAAGAACTTTGTAATGAAATTTATCAAATTTTAAAAGAACAAAACATAAAAGTAAAAAATCTTTGCAATAAAACTACCATCAAAACCCTTTGTCAAAATATCGCTTTTTGCGATCTTTTCATCACAAATGACAGTGGACCTATGCACATAAGTGCGGTTTATAAGGTAAAAACCGTGGCTATTTTTGGCCCTACGAAATTTACTCAAACTTCACCTTGGCAAAATGAAAATGCAAGATGGGTGCATTTAAATCTAGCTTGTATGCCTTGTATGCAAAAAACCTGCCCTTTAAAACACCACAAATGCATGAAAGATTTAAAACCAGAAATCATCATAGAAGTAAGTAAACAATTGCTATTTCTAAATTAATTAAAATTATACTTCACGTCTTAAAAATTTTATTGCCTTTTGTTTATATGTAAATTTTAAATAAATAAAATACAACCTACAAATTTCTTTAATTATTCTTTTAAAAATAGGTCTTTTGTCTTTTTTTCTCTCTTCAATAGTGGAATTAATATCTGTTGTCTTTAGTAAAAGAGGAGTGTAAGTTATAGTAAAAACTTTACTATAATAATACATATCCATAACATTATCCACTGGTTTAATCCAAAATTTTAAATTATCAATAAATTTTAAAGCCGAAATAGGTTTTATAAGATACCCTTGTGTTCCGCCAATACTATCCAAAGTAAACAAAAAATTATCATTAAGCTTCAACATTTTACCTTGTGTTAAATAACAAAGTCTTATATATTCATACTTACTCTTTAACAATTCATCTATATATTCTGCCCCATTATTTAAAAATTCATCGCTAAATTCCACATCATCTTCTAGGATGATTATAGGCTCATCAAGCTTCACACATTCTTGCCAAAGTTTATAATGACTAGCAAAACAAGCTTTTTCTCCATCAGAAAGCTCTCTGCCCAGCACCCAAGAACCCCACCAAGGAAAATGATCTTTAAATTCCAAATGTTCTTTATTTTTAGCATCAATAGCCTTAAAGAAAATAAATTCTAATTTATTTTTTAAACTAAGATTTTTTTCAAAAAGCTTTTGAATTTGTTTTTGTATATGCTCTTTTCTATCTAAAGAACGCTCTAAGTTGATGATAAAAACTTTCATTAAAAACCCTCATCTATGATCTGACAAAGTGTGTGTATGATCAAAATGTGCATTTCTTGAATTCTAGCCGTATCATCACTTGGCACGACAAGATTGTGATCGCAAAGCTTATTCATCATTCCACCACCCTTTCCACTAAGCCCTAGACAAAGCATATTAAGTTCTTTTGCTTTTTTAAAAGCTTCTAAAACATTAGGGCTTTTTCCACTGGTTGAAATACCGATTAAAACATCATTTTCATTTCCTAAAGCTTCCACTTGTCTTGAAAAAACAAACTCAAAACCATAGTCATTTCCTATAGCACTAAGTGCTGAAGTATCGGTTGTAAGCGCTATACCTGCTAAAGCCTTGCGTTCTTTTTTATAACGCCCGCTAAGTTCAGCCGCAAAATGCTGAGCATCAGCTGCGCTTCCACCATTTCCGCAAATCAAAATCTTGCCGCCTTTTTTAAGACATTCGCACAAAAGTTCGCCTACTTTAGCGATTTGTCCTTTTAAAATTTCACTGGCTTGAGCTATTTTTTGATGTTCTTGCCATTCTTTTTCTACTAAACTTATCATTTTTTATCCTTTATTTTTTCTATGATCTTGCTTGTACTAAATCCTTCTTCAAAGTCGATTAATTCAACCTTTGAAACAATATCCGCACCCACAACAATTTTATCTTTATAATCAGCTCCTTTAACCAAAATATCAGGCTTTAAAAAGCTTATAAGTTCCAAAGGCGTATCTTCATCAAAAACTACTACAAAATCTACAAAATAAAAAGCTGCCAACATACAAGCTCTTTGAAACTCTGAATTTACAGGACGACTCTCGCCTTTGAGGCTTTTCACACTCGCATCTGAGTTTAAGCCCACAACCAAAACATCGCCCAATCTTTTAGCTTTCTCAAGATATTTTATATGTCCAAAATGCACTATATCAAAACAACCATTTGTAAAAACGATCTTTTTATCATTTTGTTTTAAAAGTGCCAAAAGTTCTTCTTTGCTTTTGATTTTTTTCTCAAAATCCACGTGCTTAAAACTTTTAATCTCATCAAAACTCACACTCACACTACCTATTTTACTTACCACAACAGCTGCGGCTTCATTGGCAAGTTCGCAAGCTTTAAAAATTTCAATTTCATTTGCCAAACAAAAAGCCAAAACGGCAATCACACTATCGCCCGCCCCTGTTACATCATAAACTTCTAAAGCTTTAGCAGGTGCGATTTTTAAATTCTCATCAAAAAGTGCAATCCCCGCTTCTGAAAGAGTGATGATAGAATAACGCAAAGCAAAATCTTCTTTTAATTTTTTAATCCCTTTTTCTAAATTTTTACCCTCTAAATTTTCAAATTTCAAAGCCTCTAAAGCTTCTTTTTTATTAGGCGTGAGTAGGGTTGCACCACTATATTTACTAAAATCACTCCCCTTAGGATCAACCAAAACAGGGATATTTAAAGCCTTAGCCTTTTCTATCACAGCCTTACAAACTTTAGGGGTTAAAACACCTTTAGCATAATCGCTTAAAACCACAGCCTTAAAGTCTTTAATCTTTTCATCAAACAAAGCAATAAGCTCATTTTCGAGCAAAATTGCACTTGTATCTTCTTCATCTAGTCTTAAAACCTGCTGATTGTGCGCCATAATGCGATTTTTAAAAGGGGTTTTGCGTCCTTTTTGGATCAAAAATTCTCCTTTTAAATTTTCTTGTAAAAATTTCCCACTCTTATCATCACCCACAACACCAAGCGCAAAAACATCAGCTCCCAAGCTTTTTAAATTTGCATAAACATTCGCAGCCCCGCCTAATCTTTTATCTTCTTTAAGAGTTTTAGCTACCAAAACAGGGGCTTCAGGGCTGATACGTGAACAATCACACCAAGTGTAATTATCCACCATAAAATCCCCTATAATTAAAATTTTAGGTTTTTGCTGACTTAAAAACTCAAGCATTTACTTCCTTTTCAAAAAGTCTTTTTATCTCGCCTAAATAATCTTTTATCCCCTCTTCAAGACTAAATTTTGGCTGATAATCCCAAGTTTGATCTAGCTTTGCTTCAGTGTGGAATTGATAAGATTTTACATAAGGATTTGGGATATATTCGCAAGGCAAATCAGTCTTTAACTCTTTTTGCAAAATATCAACTATATCTTGAAAGGTTCTTGCTTTACCACTGCCTACATTATAAACCCCGCATTTTGAATCAAGGGCGATTAAATTGGCACTAATAACATCTTTAATATAAGTAAAATCTCTATAAATTTGATCACTTCCTTCAAACAAGCGTGGATTTTTTCCTGCTAAAATTTGATGGCCAAATTGCAAAACCATAGAAGCGGTTTTGTTTTTATAAAATTCGCCTTTTCCATAAACATTAAAATATCTAAGTCCTACTAAATGGGCTTTATCATAGTATTTTTTCGCTAGCTTATCCATCATCAATTTTGAAAAAGCATAAGGATTTTTTGGTTCTTCATCTTTACCTACGGTTTGTGGACTTTTTGCATCACCATAAACCGAAGCTGAACTTGCATAAATAAGCTTTGCATTAAGATCTATGCTAAGTTCTATAAAGTCTTTAAAAGTATTTAAATTGGTTTGTAAAACCTTAGTTTGATCAAAAACCGTAGTGTCTGAAATTGCTGCTTGATGAAAAATAATCTCTGGTTTAAAATCTTCAATCTTTTTTAAAACTTTTTCATCGTTAATATCGCCTGCAAAAAGCTCTCCATCAAATTCAAGTAAATTTTTAAAATGCCCAAAACTTTGTAAATTTCCATTTTCAAAAGTCGCACTACTACGCATTTTATCTATGATTAAAATTTCATGTTTTTCTTGCAAATTTAAAGCCAGTTGCGAACCTATAAATCCTGCACCACCTGTGATTACTACTCTCATTTAAATGTCCTTTTCTTTAAAAAAACTCAAAATTTCTTTTAAATTTTTAAATTGTCTAAAAAAATCACCTTCTTTTTTTTCTTCATTTACTAAAACCAAAGTGCCAATATTAGCATTTAACCCTGCTTGCATATCGCTTAGATTATCTCCGATAAAGATAGAATTTTTCATATCTAAATCAAACTCATCTTTTGCTTTTAAAAGCATGCCTGCTTTAGGTTTGCGACACTCACAACCTTCTAAATGCGGACAATGATAAATTTTATCAATTTTTATATCTTGCTTGGCAAATTCTTTAAGCATATAATCACAAAGCTTAAAAAAATCACTTTCTTTATAATATCCTCTTGCAATGCCTGATTGGTTTGTCGCTATAAAAAGCAAATAATTTCTAGCTAAAAAATATCTACAAAGTTCAAAAATTCCATCACAAAATTCGAAATCTTCTATTTTATAAACATATTTTTTATCTATATTAATCACACCGTCTCTATCTAAAAATAATGCTTTTGTTTTCATAAAAACATTATAATATAGCTTTTTTAAAAAGAAAATAAACATTATCTTTAATTTCTTAAGATTTTTATTAAAAATAAAGATATATAATACCTAGCAATCTAATTTTTACTAAGGAGAAAACAAATGAAAAAATTATTAGTAGTTTCTGCTTTGGCATGTCTTGGTGTTTCTGCTTTTGCTGCAGATGGTGCTACACTTTTTAAAAAATGCGCAGTATGCCATGGTGCAAATGCTGACAAAGTTTACTTAAACAAAGTTCCAGCTTTAAAAACTCTTTCTTCTGCTGAAAGACTTCAATACATGAAAGAATATTCAGAAGGTAAAAGAAATGCTTATGGTCAAGGTGCGATCATGAAACTTAACCTTAAAGGTTTAACTGAAGAAGATTTTAAAGCTATCGAAGCTCATATTGAAACTTTAAAATAATTTCTAAAAAAGGCTTTTCTTTTTAAGAAAGCCTTTTTTTATCCAAAGCTTCTTTTTTACGTCTTTCTAATTCTATAGCATCACGTAAAGAATCCTCATCATCATTTAAAGTAGTAAATTTATAATCATCATCAAATTGCTTATTTTTAATCCCCCAAAGCAAAGTTGCCAAAATGATAAAAAACGCTAAGATAGAAACTCCTATCATCATCATGATTATACTATTCATTCTTTGATCCTTAAAGCATTTAAAACGACTATTATACTACTAAAAGACATAGAAATAGCAGCAAATAAAGGATTTATCATACCCAAAAAAGCCAAAGGTATGGTACAAGCATTATAAAACAAAGAAAAAGCAAGATTTTGCTTGATAATTTTAAAGGTATTTTTAGATAATTTGATGGCTTTTTTTAAAGAAAGCAAGTCATTTTTTAAAAGCAAGACATCGCTACTCTCGATGGCTAGATCACTTCCTTCTCTTAAAGTCATCGAAACACTTGCATATTTTAAAGCTAGTGCGTCATTTACCCCATCACCTACAAATAAAACTTTGTAATTTTTGCTTAAATTTTCTATAGTTTTCATCTTATCTTCTGGTAAACAAGAAGCTTGATAATTTTGAATTTCTAATTTTCTAGCTATTTTTTCCACTGCTTTTTGATGATCGCCACTTAGTATCATTAATTCTTTTTTTTCTTTTTTAAGATAAGTGATAAGCTCTTTTGCACCTTCTCTTAAAACACTATCAAACTCAAAAAAAGCTAAAATTTTACCTTCCTTGGCAAAAATAAAATGCGTATTATCAAATTCTTTAGCCACAATACCCTTTTCTTGCAAAAATTTAGAACTTCCGCCTAAAAGCAACCCTTCATTTAACTCAGCACTTAAACCTTTAGCTTGAATGCTTGAATGCTTTTTAAAATCCAAATTTAAATCCTTAGCTCCTTTTTGCTTTAAATACGACGCAATATTTTGAGATATAGGATGTTTAGAAAGTTTTACAAAATTATAAAGCACGTTTAAATCAAGCACTTTATCCAAAAAAACCTCTTTAAGTTCAAGCTCTATTTTAGTCAAAATACCCGTTTTATCAAACACCACACAATCACATTTGCTTAAATCTTCTATCACACTAGAACTTTTAAACAAAATATGTTTTTTTAAAGCCCTACCTAAAGCTACAAGATTGCTCACTGGCGTTGCTAAAGCCAAAGCACAAGGACAAGCGATAATCAAAACTGCAATCGCATTGACTAAAGAAATTTCAAAACTTGCATCTTTATAAAAAAACCAAAAAGCAAAACAAATAAAAGCGATCAATAAAACCGTTCTAGAAAAATAAGCCGAAAGACTATTGACCAAACTTTCAAGTTTTGCTTTTTTAGAACTTGCAAGTTCTAAAAGCTGGATAATTTGACTGAGTTTTGAATCTTTGTAAAGCTTTGTTGCTTCATACTCCACACTTCCATCAAGCACTATACAAGCTGAAAAAATTTCATTTTCTTTTTGTATGAGTTTTGGGGTATTTTCTCCATTTAAAGAAGAAGTATCTACGCTCATTTCACCACTTTTACAAATCCCATCGATTAAAATTTTATCTCCAGTTTTAAGCAAAATTCTATCCCCCAAACAAACCTTTTGCACTTCTTTAGAGACAAATTCTTTACCATTGAAAACTAAAACTTCATTTTGCAAAAAATCATTAAGCCCATCTATAGTATCTAAAGCACGCTTTTTGCTAAACATCTCAAGATATTTACCTATAAAAACAAAGCAAATTATCATCGCCACAGAGTCAAAATACACTTCCCCTACCCTAAAAAACATGGCCCATAAAGAATAAACATAAGCCAAACTCGCTCCGCTAATCACCAATACATCCATATTTAAACTATGCATTTTTAAAGTTTTAAAAGCACTTTTATAAAAATGAGATCCCGTATAAAAAAGCACAGGAGAACAAAGGATAAATTCAGCAAAATTTAAAATATCCTTAGTGTCCTTATCCATACCGCTAAAAAATCCTGCGTATTTTGCCACTGCTATCCACATGATATTCATCACACAAGCTATAGCCACAACAAGCTTAGAATAAAATTCCCTTTTTAATAAATCCGCTTTTTTTGAAGCCTTGCTCGCATCATAAGCACTCGCTTTATAACCTATGCTTTCAATAAGTCTTAAAATTTGCACCAAAGAAATGCTTTGTTCATCAAAAACAATGCGTGCTTTATGGTTTAAATGATTAATATCAAGTTCTAAAATTCCTTCTTGCTTGGTTAAAATTTTCTCATTAAGCCACACACAAGCTGCACATTCTATACCGTGTATCATGAGATAAATTTCACTAAATCCTTCTTTGGTTTTAGTGATAAACTCATCATAATTTTTCATTTCATTTTGAAAATTTACAGGGCTTAAGGTTTGATTTCCAAGCTTTTCATAAAACTCATCTAATCCACTTTCATGTAAAATTTCCCAAACGCTCTCACAACCCTTGCAACAAAAAAATTTACCCTTATACTCTATCATTTGGGCTTGTTTATAATCAAGTCTGCAATGTTCACATTTCATAATCATTCTTTAAAAAAATATTTTTTATAATTATAGACAAATTTGACAAAAAGTGTATTTTTTTACTAAAATCACACTTTACAAAAAATATTCTGCTAAATCTTACGAGGACTTATGGAAAAAGAAAAAAAACAACATCAAAGAACCCACGTTCCAGTGGAAGGTTATAAAATTGAAGAATTAAAATTATTAGATTTAGAAAATCTAGTTAAAATCGCCAATGAATGTGAAATCGAAAACCCAAGAGAATTTCGCCGCCAAGAACTTATTTTTGAAATTTTAAAAGCACAAACAAAAAAAGGTGGTTTCATACTTTTTACAGGGATTTTAGAAATTTCTTCTGAAGGTTATGGCTTTTTAAGAGGCATGGACTCCAATCTTAGTGATAGCGTTAATGACGCTTATGTTTCAAACTCACAAATTAAAAAATTTGCTCTGCGTGTAGGCGATATCGTTACAGGACAAGTTAGAGAACCAAAAGATCAAGAAAAATACTACGCTCTTTTAAAAATCGAAGCGATCAATTATCTGCCTTTACAAGAAGCCAAAGAAAGACCTTTGTTTGATAACTTAACCCCTATTTTTCCAACAGAAAAAATCAAACTCGAATACGATGCGATGAAGCTTACAGGTCGTGTTTTGGATCTTTTTACTCCTATAGGAAAAGGACAACGCGGGCTTATCGTTGCTCCACCACGCACAGGTAAAACAGAACTTATGAAAGAACTTGCTACTGCTATTGCAAAAAACCACCCAGAAATGCATTTAATCGTACTTTTAGTCGATGAAAGGCCTGAAGAAGTTACCGATATGCAAAGATGTGTAAAAGGCGAAGTTTTTAGTTCTACTTTTGATTTACCTGCTTATAATCATGTGCGTGTAGCTGAACTCGTGATAGAAAAAGCCAAAAGAATGGTAGAAACAGGCAAAGATGTTATCATCTTGCTTGATAGTATCACAAGACTGGCACGTGCTTATAACACCGCAACTCCAAGCAGCGGAAAAGTCCTAAGCGGCGGGGTGGATGCTAATGCCCTACACAAACCAAAACGCTTCTTTGGTGCAGCTAGAAATATAGAAAATGGAGGCTCTTTAACTATAGTTGCTACAGCTTTAATTGATACAGGTTCAAGAATGGATGATGTGATTTTTGAAGAATTTAAAGGCACAGGAAATAGCGAAATAGTTCTTGATAGAAATATCGCCGATAGAAGAATTTATCCTGCGATTAATATCATCAAATCAGGAACAAGAAAAGAAGAATTACTCCAAGGCGTAGCAAATCTTCAAAAAATTTGGGCGATCCGTTCAGCGATTTCTCAAATGGATGATGTTGAAGCGTTGAAATTTTTATATTCTAAAATGCTTAAAACCAAAGACAATGTAGAACTTTTATCTATAATGAACGAGTAAAAAATGCTTCAAGCTTTAGCGATTAAATACAGACCAAAAACTTTTGATGAACTTATAGGACAAAAGACAGTTAGCGTAAGTTTAAAATACGCCCTAAATCATAATCGCTTAGCTCATGCTTATCTTTTTTCAGGACTTAGAGGAAGTGGAAAAACTTCAAGTGCTAGAATTTTTTCTCGTGCTTTAGTTTGCGAACAAGGACCAAGTGATACTCCATGTGGCACTTGCAAACACTGTCTTGCAGCACTTGAAGGCAAACATATAGACATTATAGAAATGGATGCTGCAAGCAACCGTGGGCTTGAAGATATACAAGCCTTAATCGAACAAACCAAATACACCCCTTCTATGGCAAGATTTAAAATTTTCATCATTGATGAAGTACATATGCTTACCCCACAGGCTGCAAATGCGCTTTTAAAAACCTTAGAAGAACCCCCAAGTTATGTTAAATTTATACTTGCAACCACAGATCCTTTAAAACTTCCAGCTACTGTGCTTTCAAGAACACAACATTTTCGCTTTAAACAAATTCCACAGAGTGAAATTTTAAATCATCTTAAAGAAATTTTACTTAAAGAAAATGTTAAATTTGAAGAAGAAGCTTTAAAATTTATAGCAAGAAGCGGCAATGGATCTTTAAGAGATACTTTAACCTTGCTTGACCAAGCTATTATTTTTTGTCAAAATGAAATCAGCATTAGTA